>NZ_CP021382.1:2230000-2835414 GCF_002162135.1 Cellvibrio sp. PSBB006
TTTTAACTTTTTTTGCTGCCGGGTCACGTCGCTTTCCGCCTCAGCGGTCCGCTCCATTTCCCTTCCCCTCTCTCCGAGGAGGCGCGCATTATACACATTCGCTTTCGCTTGTAAACACTTCATTTCACTCAGGTTTTACAAGCCGGTCAACACATCCTTTCTCAACCGCTCCCCGTCTGGAGAGGCGCGCATAATACCCGCTTTCGCTCTCCGCGCAACTCCTTTTTGCAATTATTTTTTACAGCGAACGTTTAATATTCAAAACCGCTCAACGACCAAGCATTTTGCATATTTATCCAACAGTTTATTCTCCGCCTTCAGTTTTCCGGCGATTAAAAATCAAACTGCGCTTCCGCCATAGCCACAAAACCGGAGCTGACAAACCATAAATAATTGACATAGTGAGCAGGACGCTCGCTTGATCAATAAGCAAGACAGCAAACACAAAAACAATCAGAAGCATCACAACAAACGGTACTCGACCGCGAAAATCAATATTTTTAAAGCTGCTGTAGCGGAAGTTGGACACCATCAGCAGCCCCGTTAGGGCCGTGATCAATGCGGCCGGTATTGCCGCTAACTCACCCATGTCACTGTTGTGCCATGTCCAAACAATACTGGCGATGATCGCTGCAGCAGCCGGGCTAGCAAGGCCGACAAAATGTTTTTTATCCACAGTACCAATCTGCGTATTGAACCGAGCCAAGCGCAAAGCAGCACAAGCCGCATAAATGAATGCGGCAGCCCAGCCAAGCTTGCCTAAATCGTGAAGCGACCAGCTAAACATAACCAAAGCCGGGGCCAGACCGAAGGAGACCATATCCGACAAACTATCGTACTGCTCACCAAATGCACTGGAGGTATTCGTCAGACGCGCAACCCGCCCATCCATACCATCGAACACCATGGCGATGAAGATTGCGATGGCCGCGCTGTCGAAATTGCCGTGCATAGCCGCGATGATGGCGTAAAAGCCGGCAAATAGTGCGGCGGTTGTAAACAGGTTGGGCAGCAGGTATACGCCGCGATGCCGAACTTTTTGCCCATTCTCCGACACTTCCTCAACATGCTCATCAAATGGTAATAAGCTGTCGTCCTCACTCGGTTCCTGAGTCTTTGTTTGCTCTGTCTCTTGGCTTGTCATACTTAACCTCTTATTTTGCAAGAGCGACATTGTACACACGTGATGCACTCACGCATCCAATAAAAAACGCGGCTATAGCCGCGTTTTTTATTGGACACCGATTATGACCGCAGAATCAATTCTTGGTTTTGTCGATAATCTTATTGGCCTGAATCCAGGGCATCATGGCGCGCAGTTTGGCACCTACTTGCTCAATCGGGTGCGCCGCATTATTGCGACGATATGCCGTCATTGAGGAGTAGTTGGTCGCACCTTCCATGATAAATTTCTTGGCGTACTCACCATCCTGAATATCTTTCAACGCCTGCCGCATGGCTTTACGCGATTCATCATTGATAACACGCGGGCCAGTCACGTACTCGCCGTATTCAGCATTGTTGGAGATAGAGTAGTTCATGTTGGCGATACCACCCTCATACATCAAGTCCACAATCAACTTAAGCTCATGCAAACACTCGAAGTAGGCCATTTCCGGTTCATAACCCGCTTCAACAAGCGTTTCAAAACCAGCCTTGACCAACTCAACACAACCGCCACAAAGCACAGCTTGCTCGCCGAACAGATCGGTTTCCGTTTCGTCTTTGAACGTTGTTTCAATAATCCCCGTGCGTCCACCGCCAACACCTGACGCGTAGGACAACGCCAGGTCTTTAGCCTTGCCGGAAGCATCCTGGTATATCGCAATCAAATCAGGAATACCGCCGCCTTTAACAAACTCAGACCGCACGGTGTGACCCGGTGCCTTAGGAGCAACCATGATCACATCCAGATCTTCACGAGGTACAACCTGGTTGTAGTGAATGGCGAAACCATGAGCAAAAGCCAGGGCAGCGCCTTTTTTAATGTTTGGCTCAATTTCTTCTTTATACAAACGAGACTGGAATTCATCCGGAGTCAGAATCATAACCAGATCTGCTGATGCCACAGCAGATGGCACGTCAGTAACCTTCAAACCATGCGCTTCTGCTTTCTTGACCGTTGCAGAGCCTGGACGCAAACCAACGACCACGTCAACGCCTGAATCTTTCAGGTTGCATGCGTGTGCATGTCCTTGCGAACCGTAACCGATAATGGCTACTTTTTTGGATTGAATGATAGAAAGATCACAATCTTTATCGTAATAAACGTGCATGACTGACTCCTGAATGACATTAGCACCTGAGATTGCCACGCTCATCCAAAGATGTCGTAGCGCTAAAAAGGCCGCTAGTGTAGAAAATTTCTCTTATGGCGTAAAATGATATATTCGCAACCTAATGATGCAATAGCTGCAATACTATGGATATCACCAAACTCAAGCTCTTTTGCACCCTCGCCAATACCCTCCACTTCGGCCGGGCGGCGGCAGCATGCCATGTCAGCCCTTCGACGGTCAGTCGGAGTATTAAACAATTGGAGGAGGATTTAGGGACAAGCCTGTTTGAGCGCGACAATCGCTCAGTCGTCTTAACCCATGAAGGGCAAAGCTTTCTGTTTTTCGCGCGGGAGGTTTTACAGCAATGGGACACTTACCAGGAATCACTGCTGGCCCATGCGGATCAATTGCGCGGGCAATTAAGCATTTATTGCTCCGTCACCGCCAGTTACAGCTTCTTATTCGACATTCTGACCGAGTTCCGTGTAAGCCATCCGGGCATCGCCATTAAATTACATACTGGCGATCCGGCCCAATCCATCGAGCGGGTATTGGCGGGCAATGAGGATATTGCGATTGCCGCCAAGCCGGAAAAACTGCCGGCCGGTATCAGCTTTAAATTGATCGCGCGCTCTCCCCTCATTTTTATTGCGCCGCGCGATGATGAAACCTGGCAGCCACCCGCCGCCTCCGCCCAGCATTTTTGGCAGAGGATTCCAATGATCATCTCCGAAGAAGGCCTTGCTCGCGAGCGCCTTGATTCATGGTTTGCCGAACAACAGATCCGCCCCAACATCTATGCAGAAGTGAAAGGGAATGAAGCCATTGTCAGCATGGTTAGCCTGGGATTTGGTGTGGGGGTATTGCCGAAGATTGTGCTGGATAACAGCCCGTTGGCGGATCGAGTGCAACCTCTGCACCATCAACCGGATCTGGGGCCTTATGACCTGGGTATCTGCGTGATGGAAAAGCGCCTCAAGAGTCCGATCATCAGCGCTTTTTGGCAACAACTACCCATCGAGGATTTGACTCCCAAAGAATAAAAAAGCCGACCAGCATTAACTGATCGGCTTTTACATAGCTGCGTGAATTTACAAACTCAATACTTTTTCACCACGGGATATTCCGCTAACCCCAGTACGCACCACTTCAAGAATGGCTGCATCACCGACGGCTTGTAAAAAAGCATCCAGTTTATCGCTAGCACCCGTGATCTGGATGATGTAAAGCGAACTCGTTACATCCACAATCTGGCCGCGAAAAATATCAACACAACGTTTTACCTCAGCACGTTGCGCGCCAGCCGCTTTGACTTTTACCAACATCAATTCACGCTCGATATGAGCACCTTCCGTCAAGTCGACCAATTTCACGACATCAATCAATTTATTGAGATGCTTGGTGATCTGTTCGATCTTGTGGTCATCGCCCAAGGTCGTCAGTGTCAACCGCGACAGCGTCGGATCTTCCGTCGGCGCCACGGTCAGACTCTCAATGTTGTAGCCACGCTGGGAAAATAAACCCACAACGCGAGACAAGGCACCGGGAGCATTTTCCATTAATACAGAAATAATACGTCTCATATCAGGTACGCTCCGTCTTGCTCAGGTACATGTCACGCATTGAACCGTTCGGTGCAACATGCATGGGATAAACGTGTTCAGATTGATCAACCATAATGTCCATAAACACCACGCGATCTTTCAATGCAAAACATTCTTCCAACTTCGCCTTGAGCTCTTCCTTTTTGGTTACTCGCATACCGACATGGCCGTAGGCTTCAGCCAGTTTGATAAAGTCTGGCAACGAATCCTCATACAAACTTTCTGCATAACGGCTGGAGTACTGCATATCCTGCCATTGACGGACCATACCCAGCGCCTGGTTGTTCAAACAGATAACCTTGACCGGCAGATGATATTGGGTACAAGTTGAAAGCTCCTGGATACACATCTGGATACTGCCTTCTCCAGTGACGCAAACCACGGTCGCATCACGATGGGCGATCTGCACCCCCATGGCAGCAGGCAAACCAAAGCCCATGGTGCCCAGACCACCGGAGTTGATCCAGCGGCGCGGCTTGTCAAACTTGTAGTACTGCGCCGCAAACATCTGGTGTTGGCCTACATCCGAGGTAACAAAAGCATCGCCGTTGGTGACTTCCCAGATAGCCTTAATCACATCTTGCGGTTTGATCACATTGCTGGTGGTGTCATAACGCGGCTTGGCATAGATGCCATGACGCTCACGCCACTCATTAATCTGCTTCCACCAGGCAGCAATCGCTTCGGCATCCGGACGCTCATCAGTCTCCTGGATCAATGCCAGCATCTCACTCAGCACGCTATCTACGGCGCCGACAATCGGCACATCGGCGACAACCGTTTTAGAGATAGATGCTGGATCAATATCCACGTGAATAATCTTGGCGTTAGGGCAGAATTTGCTCACCGTGTTAGTCACGCGATCATCAAAGCGCGCCCCGATAGCCAGGATCACATCGCTGTGGTGCATGGCCGTATTAGCTTCAAAAGTCCCGTGCATGCCCAACATGCCAAGAAAGCGTTTGTCCGTCGCCGGATAAGCACCCAAGCCCATCAAGGTATTGGTACACGGAAAATCGAGCAGTTGAACCAATTGGGTCAACAATTCGGAGGCATTACCCTGAACCACACCGCCGCCGGTATAAATGACCGGCCGTTTAGCACCCAGCAATAACTGCACAGCCTTTTTAATCTGGCCGGAGTGACCACGTGTAGCCGGTGTATAAGAGCGGATCTTGACCTTATCCGGATATTCATAGGGAAAGGTCTGTGCCGGATGAGTAATATCCTTGGGCACATCAATTACCACCGGGCCGGGCCGACCAGTCGCCGCAATAAAGTAGGCTTTCTTGACGATCTCCGGGATTTCGCTGGCGTGTTTAACCATAAAGCTGTGCTTCACGATCGGGCGAGAGATACCGACCATATCGGTTTCCTGAAACGCATCCTCACCAATCAGGTGGCTCTGCACCTGACCGGAGATCACAACCATCGGAATAGAATCCATATAAGCTGTGGCAATACCGGTGATGGCATTGGTCGCGCCGGGACCAGATGTCACCAGCACGGTGCCCACTCGGCCGGTAGAGCGTGAATACGCATCCGCCATATGGGTGGCGGCCTGTTCGTGGCGCACCAGTATGTGCTTGACATCTTGCTGCCTGAAAATAGCGTCGTAGATATGCAATGCAGCACCGCCCGGGTAGCCGAAGATGTATTCAACACCTTCATCTCGCAACGCGCGGATTAACATATCTCCGCCTGAGAGCATTTCCACTTTGATTCCCCTTTAAAAACATAAATTGCGCAAGCTACAAGAGTAATGATTGCGCGATAACAGAAATGGCAACGCACAGGCCCGACTTTACCCCAAAAGGGAGTCGCCCTGTGCATCATCGACAGTGTGATTAACCAGATTCCCCTGCCCCCGCGCGGGTAGCGATTGCGGTGGCCAGCAGGGCAGACGTCGTCGGTGGACGCGCCTTCGCGATTGCGAATGGTTCGATAAGCGGGTGACTTACCGGAAGCAGACTGTGGTGCCGAGGTTATCGACTGGATCTACAAGCCATCTTGCGAACTGGCAATTTTGGCAAGATAGTCGCTAAAGTCAAGGGAAGATGCCGAGATTTGCCCAGATAATCCTGAATAGGTTGCTCTCGCCGACGATAATTGACGGGCAAACTGTCACAGTTTGCAGCTTTCCTGTTCCGCTCTTTGGGTATTAGCAGCTATAGTTGATGCATTCCCCGTAAAACAATGAGTCTTATCCATGAAACGTTTGTTTGTCCTCGCTCTTTGTATGGCCGGTCTCACACTGGCAAGCCAATCCTTCGCCGCCAAGGTGTATAAGTGGGTCGATGCGGATGGAGTAACGCACTTCAGCGAACATCCGCCTAAAAATACACAAACCGAAGTCATTAAGCCCAAGACCGGCCACAGCGAACCGGTCAATTATGAATCAGCCGCACCGGCAGGTGATGATGGCGCTGCTGCTGGACAACAGCAGGCAGATGAGGCAATGGCCCAAGCATTAAAAGACCCCACCCGTTGCGCAGCGGCACGCAAAAATATGGAGACCTTGCGAAATTTCGGACGAGTGAAGGTAAAAGGCGAAGATGGTTCCTTTCATTTCCTGACACCAGAGGAACAGCAGGAGCGTATCCAGTCAACTCAACAAGCGATTGATGAAAGCTGCTAAAGACCAACGCGCAGAAACAAAAAAGGCCATCACGCGATGGCCTTTTTATTGTTAGTGCATCCGCTTTTCACCTAGCAATTCCGCCTTGCTGCGAGAGAAAACCAGCTTGTCGCCCTTCAACCCGACAAAGATTGTATCGCCCGGCATGAATTTTCCAGCGAGGATTTCTTGGGCCAGTGGGTTTTCAATCTGTTGCTGAATTGCCCGCTTTAGCGGACGAGCGCCATAGACCGGATCGAAGCCGGCCTTCGCCAGTTTGTCCATGACCTCATCATCCAAATCCAGGCTCAGGTCGCGCTCAACCAAACGCTTGCGCAACAAGTCCAGCTGGATATCAGCGATGCCACGGATCTGGTCACGACCCAAGGGGTGAAAGACAACCACCTCGTCAATACGGTTA
This sequence comes from Cellvibrio sp. PSBB006, assembly GCF_002162135.1. Lineage (NCBI taxonomy): Bacteria > Pseudomonadati > Pseudomonadota > Gammaproteobacteria > Cellvibrionales > Cellvibrionaceae > Cellvibrio > Cellvibrio sp. PSBB006. The sequence continues at coordinate 2,236,922 of NZ_CP021382.1, forward strand.
ATAAATTCCGGCCGGAAATGCCCGGTAACAACCTCCATCACCGCATCCTTCATGGCGTTGTAACGATTTTCATTGTTGATGGAGTTATTGGCATCGTCATTGACTAAGCCTTCAAAGCTTACGGTGTCGAAGGATTTGTCTTCCGCTAATTCCTGAATACGATCAGAGCCCAAATTGGAGGTCATGACGATAACGGTATTACGAAAATCCACCGTCCTGCCTTGTCCATCGGTCAAACGCCCATCTTCCAATACCTGCAGCAGGATATTGAAAACATCCGGGTGCGCCTTTTCCACTTCGTCCAGCAATAACACCGAGTAAGGTTTACGTCGCACCGCTTCCGTGAGATAGCCGCCCTCTTCGTAACCCACGTAACCGGGAGGCGCACCGATCAGGCGCGCGACGGAATGCTTTTCCATAAACTCCGACATATCGATGCGCACCATGGCATCAGAGGTATCAAATAAAAATTCTGCCAGGGATTTACACAGCTCAGTTTTACCGACGCCGGTTGGTCCGAGAAATAAAAAAGAACCATTAGGACGATTGGCGTCAGAGAGTCCAGCGCGCGAACGACGCACCGCGTTTGCTACAGCCACCACAGCTTCGTGTTGACCGATAACGCGCTTGTGCAAGGCTTCCTCCATGCGCAGTAATTTCTCACGCTCCCCTTCAAGCATCTTGGAGACCGGAATACCCGTCCATTTCGACACGACTTCAGCAATTTCTTCTTCAGTAACTTTATTGCGCAGCAACTTCATCTCCATCATTTCAGCCTGACTGGCCATGTCCAACTGTTTTTCCAGCTGCGGAATAATCCCATATTGCAATTCCGACATGCGTGCAAGATCACCTGCGCGCCGTGCCGACTCCAGATCCAGACGCGCCTGCTCCAAATGACTTTTGATTTCGTGAGAGCCTTGCAGGGCGGCTTTTTCAGTGCGCCAGATTTCTTCAAGATGCGCATATTCGTGCTCGTACTTCGCAATATCCTGATCAATCTTTTCGAGGCGTTTTTTACTCGCTTCGTCTTCATCTTTTTTTACCGCTTCGCGTTCAATTTTTAATTGAATCAAACGGCGCTCAAGACGATCCAACTCTTCCGGTTTGGAGTCGATCTCCATACGAATACGGCTGGCCGCTTCGTCAATTAAATCGATAGCTTTGTCCGGTAACTGACGATCAGTAATGTAACGCTGTGACAGCTTGGCCGCGGCGATAATGGCAGAATCGGTAATATCGACACCGTGGTGAACTTCATAACGCTCTTTCAAACCGCGCAAGATAGCAATGGTGTCGGACTCGTTCGGCTCATCCACTAACACTTTTTGGAACCGTCGCTCAAGTGCTGCATCTTTCTCAATAAATTTACGGTATTCATCCAGGGTGGTCGCTCCGACACAATGCAACTCCCCGCGCGCTAACGCCGGCTTTAGCATATTGCCCGCATCCATCGCACCTTCCGCTTTACCTGCACCCACCATTGTGTGTAATTCATCAATAAACAGGATAACGCGCCCTTCCTGTTTGCTGAGTTCGTTGATGACTGATTTGAGCCGCTCTTCAAATTCGCCGCGGAACTTCGCGCCAGCCAACAGACCACCCAAATCCAGGGACAACAAACGTTTGTTTTTCAAACCTTCCGGTACTTCGCCATTAATAATGCGTTGGGCCAAGCCTTCCACAATTGCGGTTTTACCCACGCCCGGTTCACCGATAAGGACGGGATTATTCTTGCTGCGGCGTTGCAATACTTGAATGGTGCGGCGAATTTCGTCATCACGCCCGATAACCGGGTCCAGTTTTCCTGCCTCTGCCCGTGCAGTTAAATCTACCGTGTACTTTTCCAGTGCCTGACGATTACCTTCGGATTCCGGATCATCCACGGTTTCTCCGCCACGCACCTTGGCAACGGCTTGTTCAAGCCGCTGCGCATTACCAAACTCCTTCAGGAGCTTGCCAGCCTTACTCTCACTATCATCCATAGCGGCCAGCAATACTGCCTCACTGGAGATGAATTTATCACCCGCTTTTTGCGCGCGACGATCCGCCAGATTTAACAGGCGAACCATTTCCTGGGACATGTTGACGTCCCCGGTCGGATTTTTGATGCGTGGTAATTGTTCCAAGGTTTTAAGCAAGGCATTACGCAGACCTGCTACATCAAAGCCTGCCTGACTAAGCAGGAGGCGCACGGTTCCCGCACCTTGCTGATCCAACATTGCCTGGAGTAGATGAAGCGGTTCCAGTTGACTGTGGTCGCGCCCAATAGCCAGCGATTGTGCATCTGACAAGGCCGTTTGTAACTGGTTGGTTAAGCGATCGATACGCATGCTTACCTCGAATGAATAAGTCAGGACAGAATGACTTCAAAATGGGGACGCAGCTGATGAAATCAAGCAAGGGGTATCATGAATGGCGGCAGTTGCAGCGTCTTTGCGACACATCAAATAGAAAAGCAATGAGCAATGAAATCGGACTAGTGATCAGTTAACCAAATAAGACTGGCCATACGACCTGTCGTTTTATCGCGACGATAGGAGTAAAAAACGGTCGCTATCGGCATAGGTGCAAAAGTCGCCACCGTAGATAGCCTTCACTCCCAGCGCTTTCAATTCCGCGCGGGCCAATGCATAGATATCCGCATAAAAATGTAACGGGCGCTGACCGGGCTTGAAAGCCTGGGCGATTTCATCGCTCTGCTGTGAATGGCGGGCCATTTTGAAGAATGCTTCGAGTACTTCAATACCCACTTCAAAATGCGGCTGGGAAATAGCCGGCCCTAAATAGGCGAGCAGGTGCGAGCCTGGGCCAGAGAATTTTTGTAGGGTGCGAGCAATGATGCCTTTGGCAAGACTGCGCCATCCGGCATGAATAGCAGCGACCTGAGTGCCCTCTCGGTCACATACCAGAAGGGGTAGACAATCAGCAGTCATAACCACGCAAGCTAATCCCGGCTCTGTGGTATAGCAGGCGTCCGCTGTTTTAACCTGGCCATCCGCTTTGGCCATGGCTACCTTCACACCGTGAACCTGCTCCAGCCATTGGGGTGTTTTGCCCAGTTCGAGGGATTCGCACAGCTGTTGGCGATTGGCGGCTACCCTCGTAGGGTCATCGCCCACATGAAGCGCCAGATTATTGTGATCAAAAGGCGGTTGACTGATTCCGCCCTGACGCGTGGTGATACAGGCTCGCACGGTTGGTGGCAAAGGCCAGTCCAGCGACATAGTGCTTTTGCCGGGAATCATTAGGCCGCCTTAGTTTTCATTGCTATAGCCATGTTTAAGTGCGTCCAGTAGTTGCTGGAAATCCTCCGGCAAGGGGCTGGACCATTCGCAATAGTCGCCCGTGGCGGGATGCTCCAGCCCGAGGGTCGCTGCATGCAATGCCTGGCGGGGGAAATGCTTGAGCACACTGATCAGGTGATCATCGGCGCCTTTGGGAATTTTGAACCGTCGGCCATAAGTAGCATCACCGACGAGTGGAAACTGGATGTGCGCCATATGGACGCGAATCTGGTGGGTGCGGCCAGTTTCCAAGCGAACCCGAATATGGGTGTGGTGGGGAAAACGGGTCAATACCCGATAGTGAGTAACTGCTCGCTTACCGCCGTGGCTCAACACCGCCATCAGTTTGCGCTGCGTGGGGTGGCGTCCTATGGGCGCGTCTACCGTACCGCCGCCAGTCATCGCACCGACGGCAACCGCTTCATATTCCCGACTGACGGTTCGATCTGCCAGTTGCTCAACAAGATCCGCGTGGGCTTGCAGGGTTTTGGCAACGACCATAAGACCGGTGGTTTCTTTATCCAGGCGATGAACAATACCAGCACGCGGCACATTAATAAGGTCCGGACAATGATTCAGCAGCGCATTCAGCAGAGTGCCTGTTTGATTACCGGCTGCGGGATGCACTACCAAACCAGCCGGCTTGTTGATCACCATCAGGTGATCGTCTTCGTAAACAATATCGAGATCGATAGCTTCCGGCTCCCAGGTGCCCTGGGCTTCCAACTCGGCCCGCAACGCCAGATGCTCGCCGCCGATCAGTTTGTCCTTGGGTTTGGCAACCCGCCCATCCAGGGTCAACTGACCATCACGAATCCAGGATTGCAGGCGCGAGCGGGAGAAATCGGGGAACAACTCCGAGGCCACTTGGTCGAACCGCATGCCGCCCATGTTGAGCGGTACCTGGGCGCTATGTTCAAGCACTTCTTTCATTGCGTAGCAAAACCTCTGACTCAAAAAAGTCGCCCAGCTTACACCATGAGCGATCCAAAAGCTGGGGCCGGAATAAAAACCATCGCCGGGCATCAGCAAGGCAGGCAGCACAGAACAGTGATTGCCACTTTGGTATCGGCAAGCTCTGTGTTTAAATACCCGCCGCCAGCCTGACTGCGGCCTTTTTCCTGAAACGAGATGCGAGTTTAAACCACTATGCGTGTTATGCACTTCCTGCTACTCAGCGCCCTGATCCTGCTGACAGCCTGCTCCAGCACCCCGAAAGAGCCCGAGTACACCACGGAGGCAGACCTCTACAACGCAGCGACAACCCAGTTGAATCGCAGCCAGTGGGAAACTGCCATTAAAAACCTGCAGACGCTGGAAGAAAACTTTCCCTTCGGTACCTATGCAGAGCAAGCGCAGTTGGAGTTGATCTACGCCTACTATATGTCCAACGACCCGGATGCAGCCATCGCCACGGCTAATCGTTTTATCCGCTTGCATCCCCAGCACCGCAACGTCGATTACGCTTATTACATGATGGGGCTAAGCTCTTTCACCAAAGACAAGGGCATGTTTGAGCGGGTTCTACCCACCGACCTGACAATGCGCGACCCCGGTGCTGCGCGGGAATCCCTGGCTAACTTTTCCCAATTGTTGAACCGTTATCCCGATAGCGCTTACGCTGCTGATGCCAAAAAGCGGATGCTGTACTTGCGCAACCTGCTGGCTCGTTATGAAATCCATGTCGCCAACTATTACTTCAAGCGCGGCGCCTACTTGGCCGCCACAGCTCGGGGTCGCTATGTACTGGAGAATTATCCCCGTACACCGGCCATCCCCGATGCTCTGGCTGTGATGGTGCAAGGCTATAAAGAATTGAAGATGGAAGATGCAGCCGAACAAATGCTCGCCATCCTGCGCACCAATTACCCGAATCACCCCGTACTCGACAGCAACGGCCAGTTTAACGACAGGTTCCGGTATGGCAGCGATGAACGTTCCTGGGTTAGCCGCCTGACCTTTGGCTTGTTTGATAAGCGCGATCCACCGGGCTTTGATACACGGGAACTGTATAACCCCGAATACCAAAAACCAGCGCGACCTGATCGCAGCTGATAAAAAATCCGGGCTTGCCCGGATTTTTTTCGCCCATCATTAAAGCGTGGTTTACAAGAGGCGATTATTCGCCCGGCTTCCAACCGGAGGTAATGGGATAACGGCGGTCACGCCCGAAACCTCGCTGAGAAATACGAACACCAACAGGTGCCTGACGACGCTTGTATTCATTGATATCCACCAGACGCACCACCCGTTCCACCGTAACCCGGTCAAATCCGCGACTGATGATGGCTTCCGCGCTGTAATCCTGCTCTACATACAACGCCAGAATCTGATCGAGTGTTTCATAGGGCGGTAAGCTGTCCTCATCCTTCTGGTCGGGCGCCAGCTCGGCCGATGGTGGACGACTAATAACGCTCGGCGGAATGACTTCGCCGAGCGTATTACGGTAACGCGCCAATTCAAACACCAGCGTTTTGGGTACATCTTTCAAGGCATCAAAACCACCCGCCATATCGCCGTACAAGGTCGAGTAACCCACAGCCATCTCACTTTTATTACCGGTGGTAAGGACCAGATAACCTTTTTTATTGGAGATAGCCATCAACAACACACCACGACAGCGGGCCTGAAGGTTTTCTTCGGTGGTGTCGCGGGAAGTGCCAGCGAACTCATCGTTCAAGGCAGCCATAAAAGCTTCATACATCGGCTCGATACTGATGGAGCTATAACGCACGCCCAGCCGGCGCGCCTGTTCCGCAGCATCATTTTTGCTGAGGTCGGATGTATAGCGAAATGGCATCATCACGGCTTCGACCCGCTCAGCACCCAAGGCATCGACCGCAACAGCGAGTGTTAGCGCAGAATCAATCCCACCGGACAATCCCAGCACCACACCCTTGAAGCGATTTTTATTCACATAATCGCGCATGCCCAACACCAGTGCCTGATACACCGACGCCAATGGATTCAATAAGGGGCTCAGGGTTTGCTGCGGTATCGATGTAGTGGTATCGATCACATCCAGGCTTAGTGCAAACAGGTTTTCCTCAAAATTCGGCGCGCGGAAACAGACCTGGCCTTGCGCATCCACGGCCACAGAGCCACCATCAAACACAAGTTCATCCTGACCGCCGACCAGATTGGTGTAGAGAATCGGCATATCACCCTGTCGGGCGCGAATGGCCAACAATTGCTCTCGCTCCTGTTGCTTACCCTGATGGTAAGGCGATGCATTGAGATTAAACATAAGCCTTGCACCCGCTGCTTTAGCTTGCGCCATTGGCTCGGGATGCCAGATATCCTCACAGACACTCAGTGCAACAGGAACCTGCCCAAGGTGAAAAATGATCGGTTGATTGCCTTCATCAAAATAGCGCTCTTCATCAAATACCTGATAATTAGGTAAGCACTGCTTTACGTACTCTGCGAGCCATTCACCGTCCTGAATCACACCTGCCATATTAAAAACCCGTCCGCCCTTTACGCGCGGGTAGCCAAGAACAATGGCAATCGGTAACTTCTGCGCCTGAATATGGGCAAGCGCGCGCTCAATACGCGGCGCCAGGCTTGGGCGCAACAGCAGATCTTCCGGCGGATACCCCGTCAATGTCAGTTCCGGGAAAATGATGGCATCCGCTTTGTGTTCATCAATAGCCCGACGCGCGCTGGCAATGACCAGCTCGGTATTACCGGGTATATCACCCACCAGTGTGTTGATTTGGGCCAATGTGATTGTCAGGCGTGGCATAAGATAAAGGCTCCCAAAGGTATCAAAGCAGATGGCGTCAAATACATGAATGGCGCGACTGATACAGAACCAGTAACAAGGGTATAGTACGCAGGGAAGCGCATTGTCGAACAATCCTGCCATTTAGGCAAAAATGATTTGCGCAGCCAAAGCCATTAGAAATACCAACATAAGACTGATGACATTCGATGAACGTATTCGCCATTAACTCGCCTACCTATAACCCTTACGATTTGTTGCGGGTCTACACCTACTATCGGACCTTGTTGGGCGCCGTGCTGTTGTTAATGTTTCAAGGCGATATCGCCCGGAATGTTCTGGGGAATGATAACCCGGACATTTTTTTCTATACCTCCGCCAGCTATACCCTGATCAACTTCATCAGCCTTATCATGTTCTGGCGGGTGAAATTTCTGCCATCGCAGAAACAACTATTCAGCCTATTATTTATCGATCTTGTAGCCATTATCCTGCTGATGTATAGCAGTGGAGGAATTCTCAACGGACTCGGGTATTTGCTTTTGGTGGCTGTCGCGGCGGGCGGGATGTTGTTGCGAGGGCAGATCGCTATATTCTTTGCAGCGTTGGCCAGTATCGCTGTTATTTCGGAAAGCACGTACCGGTATTTCACTTCATCGCTCGACAATAAAGCGTTTTTCTCTGCCGGGTCGCTCGGTGCGTTGATCTTCATCATCGCCATTGCGTTTCAATATCTCACGCGCAAAATTCGCAGTAGTAATGAAGAAGCCATTGCACAGGCACAACATGTTGCACATTTGCAGAAACTGGCACAGATGATCGTCGAGCGTATGCGCACTGGCATAGTGGTATTCAACAAAAATCGTGGTATAGAACTGCTTAATAATTCTGCCCGCAACCTGTTGGGATTACCGCCTGAACAGACATCACGGCTGACCTTACGCGATGTGCCCGCCCTGGATCACAAGGTAACGCAGTGGCAGCAGGCCAAAAAACAGTACTCCCCCATTCTGAAGATTGATAACGGACTGAGCGATGAAGTAAAGATTAACTTTGCTCCGCTGGAATCCGATGAAAATACGGATACTTTGATTTTTGTGGAAGACAACCGGGCCATTGCACAACAGGCACAGCAACTTAAACTGGCTTCGCTCGGCCGTTTGACGGCGAGTATAGCCCATGAAATCCGCAATCCATTGGGCGCCATCAGTCATGCCAGCCAACTATTAGGGGAGTCTGAAGGACTGTCACCCCATGACCAACGGCTATTAGAAATTATCGACAACCATTGCAAACGGGTAAACCAAATTATCGAAAATGTTTTACAACTCTCTCGCCGCCGCATGGCTCAACCTCAGCAAGTGCAATTGAATACCTGGATCGAGCACTTTATGGAGGAGTATAAAAATAGCCGGGCAGAGCCTGTCGATATCAAAGTTATTTGTCTGGAACACAATATTGTTGGCCAATTTGATCCCGGCCAGCTACACCAGGTCATTACCAACCTGTGCGATAACGGCTTACGTTACAGCAAGATCGCTGGCGGTAAAGCGAGCGTCATACTGGAAATTGGTGTCGATGAAAAATTACAGCGCCCCTATATTAATGTGATAGACAGCGGCCCTGGTATTGCGTTGGAAAACCTGAAACATTTGTTCGAACCGTTTTTTACCACAGAGAATACCGGCTCAGGCCTGGGACTGTTTATTTGTAAGGAGCTTTGCGAAGCAAACCAGGCTTTTATACACTACCGTCGCACAGAAGACGGCAGTAGCTGCTTTCATATTCAACTTGCACACCACGAACGCGCTCTATAATTTTCAGGGCAAAGATAAACGTATTACACGATGGTATTGTTATGAGCAACAAACGCGCACTGGTTATTGACGATGAACCGGACATTCGCGAACTGCTGGAAATCACCTTGGGCCGAATGCAAATCGACACCGATAGTGTCGCCAGCGTTAAAGAGGCTCGGCACCATCTCGCTCAGCAACACTATGATCTTTGTTTGACCGATATGCGCCTGCCCGATGGCAACGGATTAGAACTGGTGGAATTTATTCAGCAACACCACCCTCGCTTACCGGTTGCGGTCATTACCGCCCATGGCAGTGTGGATACCGCTATTGAGTCGATGAAGGCCGGTGCCTTTGATTTTATAACCAAGCCGGTAAACCTCAGCACACTTCGCAAACTCGTTTCCACCGCGATTCAATCCAGTCAATTACCGCCAGCAAAGATGCCCAACGATACTTTAATTATCGGGCAATCTTCTGCTATTCAGGACCTTACTCGCAGCATCCAAAAGCTTGCCAGGTCCCAGGCGCCAGTATATATCAGCGGTGAATCCGGCTCGGGCAAAGAATTAGTGGCACGCTCAATCCATGAACTTGGCCCTCGCGCGCACAAACCCTTTATTGCAGTCAACTGTGGTGCGATTCCTCGCGAATTGATGGAGAGTGAGTTTTTTGGTCACAAGAAAGGCAGTTTTACCGGCGCACATCAGGATAAACCCGGCCTGTTTCAAGCAGCCGAAGGCGGTACATTATTCTTCGATGAAGTTGCCGATCTGCCACTCGACATGCAAGTAAAACTTCTGCGCGCTATCCAGGAAAAGTCCGTGCGCGCTGTCGGTTCCGCCGAAGAAATTGCAACCGATGTACGCATACTCTGCGCTACACACAAGAGCCTTGAAAGGGAAGTCCAGGATGGCCGCTTTCGCCAGGACTTATTCTATCGCCTAAATGTGATTCAACTGTCTGTCCCCGCACTTCGTGAACGCCGGCAGGATATTCCTTTACTAGCTAACCACCTGCTGCAAAAGCTGGCTGAGGCCGTCAATTTGCCAACGCCCCGTTTATCCAACGACGCGTTAAAACGGCTGAATGATTATGCATTCCCCGGCAATGTACGCGAATTGGAAAATATTCTGGAACGTGCATTCACGTTAAGCGACAGCGATGTTATTGAGGCGGAAGACTTGCAGCTGCATGGCGAGCAATCACTCAAGATACATCCCTTATCCCATAAGCCCTCAAGCAGCAATCTCGTCGACTACCCGGCCCGCTGCGCTGAGTACCCATCATTGGATGATTATTTACAGGATGTAGAGAAAGATATTTTGTGTAACATGCTGGAACAGGTGAAATGGAATAAAACCCTAGCTGCGAAGCAGCTAGGGATTAGTTTTCGGTCGTTGCGGTATCGGTTGCAGAAGTTGGGGTTGGATGAGGATTAAACTACCAACATTCATCTACACTCGCTCCAGCAGCGTCTCTCGCTCCGGTGTGAGTAAGTATTAATGCTTCGCATTTATCTTTTGCCTGAGAGGCACCGGCTGGCTCAGCCCTCAAAGTAAATGTAGTCGCTGTAATATTCCCGGAAATTGTATAAAAACCCTCCTGAGAAGTAATAGTAGCTTCGTCATCCAAATCAGATGCCACACCACAATTTGCATTGTTATATTCGCTGTAGGCCGTGTAACACCGCTGCAATCGTTGCGCAATGTCATTTAATGTGACTTTCGCATCGGAACGGTTACTCTTTCTAACTGATTCCATATAACTAGGATATGCAATTCCAGCCAAGATACCGAGGATCGCTACAACAATCATAACCTCTATCAGCGTAAAACCTTTCTGACATTTATTCATGCTTTAACCTGTCGTTTATTAACGTAGTTGTCGCCAAGACATACGGCCCAGCATTGCTATACTTCCACAACCATCTTCACTAGTAAGCTCCCCGTTTGAGCCTACCGCTAAAATCTTCGCCGGGAACTCTCCTGACCCACATGATGTTACTTCTCCTTCTCCGACTTCTCCACCTTCGCCAGGCTCTTGGGACGGATCTTGTGGATTAAGAACACCGAAGCCTAAATCTCCAAGAATCAGGAACTGATTAAAAACATTCCCGTCGAGAATTGTGTGACTCGTATATTTATCACCCACCGCAGGCACTTCCATAATCCAGCTACTACCACCAAATTCACAAGGTATAGCTGAAGGGATCAACGAGGCAAAGATTAATTTATCGAAAAGCAGTAAAGGTTTGGTAGTAATGCGCTCCCCTTGTGTAGGAAAGTCCATATACCAACCATCAACAGTAGACCAGCTAACCTCATTATTTGCTATTGTGCGATTACCGTTCGCAGCCACTATAGTTTTTTGATGAAGGCTTTCACGGCCTGTAACCTGCTCGCCTTTATCGACTATTGCATAAAAGCTTTGTACGGGTACATTAGCAGTATTGTCACTTTGGTAGGCGTACTGGCCCGTACCAAAATAAACCATTACAGAGTTATTCTTTACTGCATTAAGCCCTAACGTAGGAGGTGCAGTTATGGGTTGGGGTTGAGGATTTTGCCCAGGCGTCATAGCTCGAAACAATGCTACTGCATCCCAGTTGTCGGAATCGGCATCTGAAAGATCAAATTTCCACATATACCCATTTAAGTCCCCGGCATAAGCTGCAACCACCACACCGCTAGTGTTGGGCAATAGCTCCGGAGCTGACAGTCCACTGCCGCTGGCAGATGCAATAATCGCGTTAGCTTCACCACTTTCGAGGTCGACCCAAAATAAACTAGATGAACCCGCTTCATAGCCATTTCCAAATACTGCGGCCCATCGAATTCCGTCGCCGCTCTTTAAAGGCACAATGAAAGGACTACCGGTTACAAAACCTAAGTTGGGTATGTTATTAATTTCAAAAAGCACCTCAGGAGAGGCGGGGTTAGTAACATCTAACCCAAACACACCCTTACCACCGGCACCGAGCGTTCCAACGATTATACTTTTCCACTCACCATCCAAATAAGCATCGCCAATTGCTATAGGCCCGTCGACGAGATATTGGTGCGGATTACCTGTACCGCCTCGACCGTATCCGACCTTGGTAATGCTGGCAAGCTTGGGGTATACACCAGCGGGAACATAAGCGAAAGTCTCTTGTAAATTGGTGGCGTTAAGTGCGTGCAACATTCCATCGTTCGCCCCGACAAACACGTGAGGTGTCCGCTCTCTTTTGGCTGCTAAAAACGTTCTATAAGAAGAACCTGCTGTGCCAGGTAACCGATCATAACGCATATCCGTTCCGCCCAAATAAACAGGGCTTGAATTAACGATATCACCCATCAAGCGTTCATTATTTCCCGACTTCTCCCTCACTCGCAAACCATCTACTACCGCGCCACGCAGCCAATTAACTCTCGACTGACCAAGCTCTTCCGAGCCACCATCTTGTAAGTAGTTCTTCTGTGTATCACTAAGGTTAGCCCATTCGAAATTTACTTTTTCTGCTCCGTCATAGGTAAAAACTGTTCGAGTCGTACTATTAATAACACCAGAATGCAACGTGTCATTTGTACTTATAGCTTGACCATCCACTTCACCCTGCTCATCAAATTCATATGCCAATAATTCTCCAGACCAATCTTTGCTATTGAATCTAGCTTGATATAAAAACGATCCTTCACTAAGCCGGGTTGAATTTGTCGCAACAGCAGATGCTGAACCAATGCTATCTGCGACGCTTGCAAATGCATTACGGAGTGATGCCTCCAGTTGCCTGGGGTCAGTTGCAAAAAAGTATGTTTCTGGTGAAGCTGCAGCAATTTGTTCGTTTGTTGCCGCATCATCAACATAACCACCCCACTTGGCAGCATAATACAACGGTTGCTCCAGTAGCTTGGCGGTAGATGTTCCTATCGTGTATTCCTGATGGCGCGCATCAGCATGTGAACTATTGCAGGGACCAGCAGTGCCAGATGTACGACAGGTACAGCGAGATCCATCTGTGGTTGTACAGCTTTCACCATAGGTAAAGCTGTTTACGCCCGAGTGCACATGGAAGCCGTCATTTGTTGTGCCGCTGATAACATAACCGAAACCCATTGGATCGCCAGTAGATTGAGCAATTACCTGGGTCGTAACAGTTACCTCCGTGTTAGTTACCACGTAATCAATTACGCCCCACATGTCCTGGTCGAAGTCGCCTCCCTGTTCACTATCCTCCCAGTTAACATATAGCTTGCCTGTATTAGCTGTTTCATCATTAACTTCAACATCAAACTGTTGATCTACAATTTTGAAATCCACCAATGCGCAGTTAGCTGGTGTTGTCAAAGTTGAATTGATATTGCGACAAGCAGGTAAAATAGTGACAGTTTTTTCAGCTACCCCACTTGAACCACCAGTGCCTGGAACTTTGACGATTACTCGAGGTACAGCAGGGGCCAATGCAACGCCATAAGTTCTCACTTTTTGCCGCCCTGTACCTCGGGTTACACCCTCCAGCGGAATGCCAGTAGTTCTCGCGTAATGCGCCAAACCTGCTATTTTGTAACTACCCTCTAGGCGAGGGGCATCCGGACAGGTTCCACTTGCATTGGCTAAATTTGCGACAGTTTTAGCTGTACATAACTGGTCTGTATTGGTGCCATTACTGCCAATAAAGTAACTCTGATTATTTATTCCCTCGGCGGTACCAACAACGTTCGTAGCTGCCGACACATCCGCCAAACCGATATCCTCCGCATCCAGTTCATCCCCATCAAATGAACTGGTAGATGCATTAAATTGAATAACACTCAGTGGAGCACAATAGTTATCATTTGTAATGGGCGGCGTTCCCCATGCTGCCGTATTAAGACCTTCGATACGATCAGAATCATCCGCTGAAAAATCCTCACTTACCGATTGACCTGATAAGTATCGCAGTGACTCCAAGAAAATTTCACTTTGAGGATTCCCCCAGTTAGTGCAATGCCCATTATTAAATGAGCTGCGGGACCATAAACAACCATCGCTTCCGCCTGAATCAACGCCATGACCACCGTTATGATAGGTCCCATCGTCAAAGCGGTAGCCATATATCCGCAGCAAATCCAATGTTTGAATTATTCCATAATGTGTTTCGTCATTGTCCGGACGAACAAAAGTGCCATTCGCATTTATTTCGTCTGTCATAACACCAATTTGTTTGCGCAGCACACCACCCGACTTATTATTTACATAAGACCCAGTCATCAAGCCGAACTGAATCAGGCCAGTCGCCCCGTATTCTTGCAAGAGCCCAATGGGTTTCCACTTGCCATTATACGCAGCGCAATTTTCATTATTTTCATCACCGATCAAGCCCGCCACACATACCCTAACTCGAGTTCTGAAGTCGCTACTGCCTAGACGTCGACTGTTATCTCCACTACCCTCCGGACTAGATGTATGCGCCTTAATACCACTTGAATCTGGGTCGTTGTCATTGCTTGCTGTACCCCACCGGCATTGCCATCTTTCGTTACTTGCCCACAACGAATAGTTGCCTCGCGCAACTCTCATTCGAGGCAGGCCTGTGTCCTCCTGTGATAAATTGTCACGATCTGTTGGCTCTGTTGTATTACAAATAGTGATACCTGAATTATTGTTATCGGCACCCATAGTGACGCTGTTACTTGAGTCAAATGGAGTTAATTTATCAATATCGGTGCCGTTATAATATTTTGCAAATGAGTGGGCATCCTGCGGCAAAAAGGCTCGCTCTAGCACAGTTAAGTCAGCCGTATCGCCATCAGATGATCTCATGCCGCCATATAGAATTTTTCGTACAGCGTCCATTCGTGTCATAGTCGCCCAGTTTAAAAAATTACCACTCCACTCGCTTCCCGAATTGGTGTTGCCCGAAAAATTGCAATACTTATCATCATCTGCGAATCGAGTCGGATTGAAGCGATTCTGATTCGAGTTATAAACGTAACACTTCGCGCTATCAAAATATCCATAATAGTCGTAGGCGTGGATATAAGTTGTATCCGCCCTTCCATCTCTCACCCCACCCGTAGCATTAGTGATATCCGAATAGTCATCATAAAGCTTAAAAAATAACTGATGGTCACGTGACATGTTCAACATCATAATTGGACGCACAGGTTGCGCCAGGAACAACGGGTCTTGGGCAGGAGCAGACATCACACCATGTGTTGTTATGATGGATAAGAGGCCCGTCATCAATGACAACCCGAACTTATGATTGACGATTCCGAAAAACTTTTGCCAACTCATACAAGGTGCTCCGATGTTTTAATTCAGTGTTTTATAGGTGGATTGGACCACAGCCTCTGCCGTGGAAGAAATCCCCGTGCTGTAGCTACTGACGCGGAAAAATTCAGGTTCGGGAACATCCTCCATACTACCCACACCAATTCCGCTGCTATCCGCTCCCGCTATTTTCCCTATAGGAGTAATAATCCGTTCTATTACATAGCGGGGTGTACCAACCTGTTCAATTTCAGGTGCAGCAATAGAACTACCCTCAGCTACCCAATCATCCGCATCCCAATCCTGTATAGGGGCTTTGGTTGAGGTCGGCAGCTGCAAGTCAGTCCATAATCCATCGCCGTTAAATGCTGACGTTTTTGATACCGAATTTATTGTCGACTCACCCACTCGAAGCCCCGCTTCAGCCCCTTGAAATGACAAATTCATGTCTCGCATATTACCCGCCATAATTTCCTGCATGCCACTACCTCGTACCGCAGCAAGTCCCACGATAGTAATCAGCAGCACCATAATTAATCCAACGATTAGTACTGCTCCACGCTCTTTTTTTAAGGCGCACTGTTTAATAAAAAGATGGCTTTTCATTCACATACTCTCTGTTGAAACTTATTGCATATTGCTTCGAATCGCAATGGTGTTTAAAAACACTTGCCGCAACCGCAGGTCAGGTGCTGTTACCTCGGCACCAGCAAAGCTATATTTTTGTCTCTGCTCCAGAACATTATCGTCCACGCTCGCTATCACCATTTCAATTCGCACACTATTAACATCAGACCACATTGGGGCTGGTGTAGTCGGAACATATCCTGGTGCACTATTGCTGCCAAACGTAAGCCTCAATCGTTCCACCCCCTCAAGAAGCTCTTGCCCATCCTCACCGTCGACGCTCTGCCATAAACTGGGTCTAGCTGCATCAGCGGTACTGGGTGCAATGTAATATACATAAGTCCTTACCGGCACGAGCTCTGCGCCTGTAGTAAAATTATCTGCTGCTATAACACCACCACCAATCTTTAATGTTGTCTCACCACTGGATGTTAACTGGTTAACCAGAAAAACTCTGGTGTCGATGCAATCTGAAGCTGCGACAACATCGCCTACGCATATCCCACTACTGCAGTTATCTTCTATATCTGAATCTATGACTTGAGCGGAAAAACTATTTACTTCGTTAGAGCCAGCCGCTAATAGTGGTACTCGATCTGCTGTGCGAACCACTAATATATCGGACCCTGCAATCGGGGCAGGAGACAAATTGATACCCCCAGGCACAGTGGCAAACCCTTGGATGCCCTCCGCAAAGTCTCGGTGGAATCCTGCCACATTACCTGCTGTGTCAGAGAAAGCCCCGAACGACTCGTGCATCCCATGTATCCCGCCATTCTTATATCTCGCGCCATAAACTCCACAGCCAGACGTCCGGTTTCCTGAACACGAGACATAGCTTGTTGAGTAGCAAAAGTCACTCTGCTGGACAAAAATACCTGAATAACTCCCGCCATCAGTATTAGCCCGAGCGTAATTGCAATCATCAATTCAATTAATGATAATCCTGCTTGCTTCCGCATAAATGGAATCTCTTAGATACGCGTTGTGTAAGTAAAAGTTGAACTCTCACCACCTTCATTTAGCCCGTCCTGCTCCGCCCATGTAATAGTCACAGTACATACGCGACCATCACAATCGACATTTGCGACACCGCCTGGAAGAGATGCAACCATAGCAGCTCTGTCACTCTCACCAGGCTCAACAACAGCGCCGGTTACCGGACTGTTGATTCTCATTTGGTCGAGCATATCGTAGGCAATAATATTTGCTTGTGATCGCAAATAGGCACTGTGGTTATAGTCAAGCGAGCGTGTCTGAAGTGCTGCAATAGCGAGAAGCGAAGTCGCAAGAATCAGAACAGTAACCAATACCTCAATCAAACTCACACCAGAGTTTTTATCTTTACTGTTCATCTTCGGCCTCCGCACACAAGGCTGCTTTTGAGTTCACCATACCTGAGATACCAATGGTGATAGTGCGCGCAGCCTCACCAGAACAATTGGCTTGTTTGGCCGTTGCGCTTATAGGATTTGTAGAGCCGTTAACCTTCGCAAGAATACCCATACCAGCAAACCGAATAAAATTCACTGCTGCATTGTCTCGACTAACATTTATTTCGGCATTTCGATTCATATCGTTCCATACGCGCAATACCTCCGATACAGTTACTGAATCTGCGGTCTCTGTTGCCCCGTCAACGAATGCAATCCAACCATCTGACCAGTTGTTACCACATGCTGTACCGTCGTCGTTACTTGGGCAAAGGGAAACGGATGAGCGACGTTTTAGCGCTTCAACACGCGCAAAGTTAAGAGCCGTCACAAACTCTTCTCCAATAGCAACTGAAGTATTCCTTTGAATTATTCCAGTAAAGCTAGGCACCGCTATGGCAATGACAATCGCCAACACAGTCAATGTCACCATCAATTCAATTATCGTAAAACCCACTTGATATTTACGCATAAACTCTATTCACCTAAAGTCTGGAACCCGGTTTTTAACTGCGCCACTATACCCATTCACACAGAAATTAAAGAATAAACCTGTCACCAATTTATGTAGAATCCGTCATAAAACCTGCTGAAAAAGGCTGGACGCATGGTTCTTCGATGTTTATATTGGCCCACGCTATCACAAGCTGCTTGGTGTAGAGCAGTTTCAACGATACGCGGTCAACAGGGATGAATGAACGGCAGGACGACCACGGGCTGTGGATAGGCTGCGGTTAAATTGTCTCGTAACTTACTGTTTTTTCAAGGATGATTGTCTTATGCCGGCACGCGGTTTTACGCTTTTTGAGTTATTAGTCACCCTCCTTATTTTGGTATTACTTCTCACGATAGGTGTGCCAAGCCTCTCGCATCAGATTCAAAATACCCGTACTCAAGCTGCTTTACAGGACTTGCTTCAGTCAGTGCAGCACGCCCGTACACTCGCTGTCAGCCAGAATCAGCGCGCGACATTAGTGCATAAAGGAAGCTGGGGGGATGGATGGGAGCTTTTTATTGACGCAAACAATAACGGAATACGCGATGGCAACGAGGCACTTATTTTTGAAGGAACACAACCGGAAGGAGTAAAAGTGTATTCCAATGGTCCAGTTCGGGATTACATTTCCTTCATCGGCACCGGCGAAAGCAGGAAGGTTGGCCGCGCTAATGGTGGCAGCTTTCAAGCTGGGACCCTGCGTGTTTGCCCTGAAAACGAAGGTGATGGCTTCCAACTGGTACTTGCCCGTAGCGGCAGGATGCGTATCGAATCCGTTTCAGCTGATACATGTGTAGCTTTTAATTAATGCTGCACAAATCAGAAATCCCGTTGAGCCGGTGCCTCTTTTTTAGCCCCACCCTAAAAAAGCTCTATGCCGGATTTATCCGACTTCCTGACTACGCAACGCTTTAGGCAATGAAAAGCTGATATTTTCAGGAATCCCCGGCAGCTCTTGCGGCGCCTTGGCGCCGTGGGCGCACAACCGCTCGATGACTTGTTGCACCAAAACTTCGGGGGCGGATGCGCCCGCAGTGATGCCGATACTGGCTTTATCCTGCAACCATTCGCAACGAATATCATCCGGGCCGTCAATCAGATAAGCCTCGGTACCGCACCGCTCCGCCAATTCGCGCAGACGATTGGAGTTGGAGCTGGTGGGCGATCCGACAACTAATACCAAGTCGCACTCCAAAGCTAACTGACGTACAGCGTCCTGGCGGTTGGTGGTGGCATAGCAGATGTCATTTTTGCGCGGGCCCTGGATGCTGGGGAATTTTTCACGCAGGGCATCGATAACCTTGGCTGTATCATCCATGGACAATGTTGTTTGAGTGACGTACGCCAAAGCATCAGGGTTTTTTACTTGCAGACGAGCAACATCCTCTTCATCTTCAACAAGGTATATCTCGCCGCCGTTCCTGTTGTCGTATTGCCCCATGGTGCCTTCAACTTCCGGATGGCCTTCATGGCCAATCAGGATGCACTCACGACCTTCACGGCTGTAACGCATCACTTCCATATGCACCTTGGTGACGAGCGGACAGGTAGCATCGAAAACCTGGAGGCTGCGCCGCTTCGCTTCTTGCTGTACTGCTTGTGAAACACCGTGGGCACTGAAGATGACAATGACATCATCCGGCACCTGATCCAGCTCATCGACAAACACAGCACCGCGCTCGCGTAGCGAATCCACCACAAATTTGTTATGTACCACTTCGTGGCGCACATAAATCGGAGCGCCAAACACGTCGAGCGCACGATTCACAATGTCGATGGCTCGATCAACACCGGCACAAAAGCCGCGCGGATTGGCAAGTTTAATTTGCATAGTGTCAATGTACCTGTGCAGGTTCTATACGCAAGATGGCCACATCAAACAGGATGTCGCGGCCCGCCAGTGGATGATTGAAATCAACAATAACCCGCTCATCATCAAAACGTTGTACAACACCGGGTAATTCAGTTTTCTGCGCGTCAGCGAATGACAACATCAGCCCCTCGCTTAATTCGATATCCTCACTGAACTGATCCCGTGCGATTTCCTGAATATTGTTAGGGTTACGCTGGCCGAAGCCCTCTTCCGGCTTAATCAAAAAAGTGTCGCGATCACCCTCCTGCATGCCGAAGATGGCTTTTTCAAACCCCACCAATAAACTGCCGTCACCCACGGTAAAAGTAGCGGGATCGCGTTCAAAATTGGAGTCAATTACATCCCCATTCGCGAGCGTCAGCGAAAAATGCAAAGTGACTTTTGTACCTGGTCCGACGGTTAATTCACGCATTGACTGGCTTTTCCTTGGTGAAAATCATATCGGCAATCAACAGAATGGCGCCTAGGGTAATGGCAGAATCTGCCAGATTAAAAGCAGGCCAATAGTAATCCTGATAATGCACCACAATAAAGTCGACAACATGGCCCAAGACAACACGATCATAAACATTGCCAATGGCGCCACCGAGGATCATCGTTAAACCGAAAGCTTCCAGTTTTTTGGTGGCCGCGATGCGCGCAATCCATACAACCAGTACCGCACTTACAACAATGGCCACCGCCGTAAAAAACCATCGCTGCCAACCACCGGCATCACTCAAAAAGCTGAAGGCTGCGCCCGGGTTATAACGCAAGGTAAAATTAAAAAACGAGGTAAACACCACCGGCTCATTGTACGTCAATACGGCTTCGACCCAGTGCTTGCTGATTTGATCCAGCACAATCACCAGGAGTGCCAGGCCATACCAACGCCAGGCTTGAGCAGGAACTTTATTCAACATGAATTTTCCCTAGTAACATCATTAAATAGTGAGGCTACATCATTAAGTATTGAGACTATGCAAATTGGCGTTGCTCACCCTTGCCATCCACGTTTTCAACACAACGCAGACAAATTTCCAGGTGATTGGCGTTAGCCCCTACATCGGCACGATGATGCCAACAGCGCGCGCACTTGGTGTGGGCAGATTTTTTTACTGCTACACGTAAACCACTCAGCGCCGTGGCTTCTGCATTATTTGCTTCACTGGCGGGACGAACTTCAGCCGTTGAGGTAATCAATACAAAGCGCAATTCGTTACCTAATTCTTGCAGTTTCTGCTGTAAATCCTCATCGCAATAGAGCGTGACTTCCGTGCCCAAGCCACCGCCTACTTCACCGCTGTTGCGCTTGGCTTCCAGCACTTTATTGACTTCATCCTTCACTTGAGCAACTAAATCCCAATAGCTATCAGCAAATGAGTCGGAGGGCATGGACGGTAAGTTATACCACTCAGCAATAAACACAGTTTTATCCCGCTCGCCGGGAATCAATGGCCACATTTCATCCGCAGTAAAGCTGAGAATGGGAGCAATCCAGCGCACCATGGCCTCGATAATGTAATGCAACGCCGTTTGTGCTGAACGGCGCGCAAGACTGTCGGCTTTGGTGGTGTACTGACGATCTTTAATAATGTCGAGATAAAACGCCCCTAACTCGACCACACAAAAATTGTGCAGCTTTTGGTAAATAAGGTGCAATTGATAATTGTCGTAAGCTTTGATGATCTCTTTTTGCAGTGCAGCGGTACGACCAACAATCCAGCGATCCAGTTGCAGCATTTGCTGCATATCCACCGCATGGACAGATGGATCAAAACCGTTGAGGTTCGACAGGATAAAACGCGCCGTGTTGCGAATACGACGATAAGAATCTGCCGTGCGTTTCAGAATTTCATCCGACACACTCATCTCGGTACTGAAGTCCGTTGCCGCTACCCACAGGCGCAATACATCTGCGCCCAGATCATTCATGACTTTTTGCGGCGGGATAACATTACCAATGGATTTGGACATCTTGCGCCCTTGCGCATCCACCGTGAAACCGTGAGTCAATACGGTTTTGTAGGGCGGCACGCCGTTGATCGCCATGGACGTTTTCAATGACGACTGAAACCAGCCGCGATGTTGGTCAGAGCCTTCCAAATATAAATCTGCAGGGAAACGTAACCCGACACGTTGTGCAAGTACGGCGTAGTGCGTTACACCGGAATCAAACCAGACGTCCAGGGTATCGGTAACCTTTGTGTAATCTTTGACATCAGCGCCGAGCAATTCAGCCGCATCCAGGTC
This sequence comes from Cellvibrio sp. PSBB006, assembly GCF_002162135.1. Taxonomy (NCBI): domain Bacteria; kingdom Pseudomonadati; phylum Pseudomonadota; class Gammaproteobacteria; order Cellvibrionales; family Cellvibrionaceae; genus Cellvibrio; species Cellvibrio sp. PSBB006. Next base: position 2,258,633 of record NZ_CP021382.1, read on the forward strand.
AAACCAGGCATCCATTCCGTTTTGCTCAACTTTTTGCGCAACGGCCTCTATCAGGCGCGGGGTTTCCGGATGCAATTCCTGGGTTTCTTTGTGCACAAATAACGCGATGGGAACACCCCAGGTGCGCTGCCGGGAGATACACCAGTCCGGTGAGCTCGCGAGCATGGCATCAATGCGCGCCTTACCCCAATCGGGCACCCAACGCACCCCTTCTACGGCTTCAGCAACCTGCTCACGCAAATGGTTTTTACTCATACTGACAAACCATTGCGGCGTCGCACGGAAGATCAACGGCGTTTTGGTTCGCCAACAATGTGGAAAGCTATGCGTGATTTTGCCTTGTGTCAGCAACGCTTTGTTTTCTACCAGCAAGGCGATAACTTTTTCGTCAACCTTGTACACATGATCGCCGGCGAAGATCTCAACATTGGGGCGATAATACCCATTGTCGTCGATATAGTTGAGCGTAGCTATGTCGTACTTCAAACCAACCGCAAAGTCATCTGCACCATGATCAGGAGCAGTATGAACAAAGCCAGTACCGGCTTCTGTGGTTACGTGGTCGCCCAGAATAATCGGCACCTGGCGCGCGTAAAAAGGATGTTGCACCTGCAAGTGCTCCAATACGGCACCTTTGCAGTAACCGACAACTTTAAAATCGGCGATGCCTGCGCGGGCCATCACGCTGAGCAATAAGTTTTCCGCTATTAACAGACGCTCTTCGCCCACCTGAACCGCAACATAATCGATGTCGGCATGCGCACTGACGGCTTGGTTAGCAGGTAATGTCCAGGGCGTTGTAGTCCAGATGACGAGCGATATCTGTCCGCGCCCGGTTAATTTACCCAGTACATTTTCAACGGCATCTTGATCGACAAACGCAAACTTTACGTCGATGGAGAAGGACGTTTTTTCCTGGTATTCCACCTCTGCTTCTGCCAACGCAGAGCCACCCACCACACTCCAGTAGACCGGCTTGAAACCTTTATGCAGATGGCCATTTTGAGCAATCTTGCCCAAAGCGCGGATGATGTCTGCTTCGAACTTATAATCCATCGTCAGGTAAGGATTATCCCAATCCCCGAGCACACCCAGGCGAATAAAATCCTGCTTCTGTCCAGCCACTTGTTTAGCCGCATATTCGCGACATTTTTCACGGAAGGTTTTTACATCAACCTTATCGCCAGCTTTGCCGATTTTTTTCTCCACGTTGTGCTCAATAGGCAACCCGTGACAGTCCCACCCTGGGACATAAGGCGCATCAAAGCCACTCAAGGTACGGCTCTTGACGATGATGTCTTTCAGAATTTTATTGACGGCGTGGCCGATATGAATATCGCCATTGGCGTAGGGCGGACCATCGTGCAGGATAAATTGCTCGCGACCGGCACGGGCTTGACGAATTTGCTGATAGATATTGTTGCCTTGCCATTGCTTGAGCATTTCGGGCTCACGTTGCGCAAGATTCGCTTTCATCGCGAAGTCGGTATTGGGCAAATTCAATGTCGCTTTGTAATCAGTCATGATCCACGGTCAACTTAACGTTTGAGAGTTAAAAAAATCCTGCGCCTGGTTAATATCCTGCTGCAATTGTGCCTGCAAGGCGTCCAGCGAAGGAAAGCGCTGTTCATCGCGCAACTTTTGGTGAAACACCACATCAATCATGGTGCCGTAAATAGCAGTAGCAAAATCAAACAGGTGAACTTCCAGAATGGGCTTTTTATCGCCACTCACGGTTGGGCGCACGCCGACGTTTGCCACACCCGGATGAACATCACCTTGCCTGAATCTGGCCGACACCGCAAAGACACCATGCAAGGGCGAGCGATAACGCCACAGGTGGATGTTCGCCGTTGGCACACCGAGCTTGCGACCCAGTTGTTGGCCATAGCCCACGCGGCCGGTAATACTGTAGGGACGCCCCAGTAATTCTTCGGCCTGCGCAAAATCCCCCTGCTCCAGCAAATGCCGGATGCGTGTACTACTGACACGCTCACCATGCAGCAGAAGCGTGCAGGTATCGCTTACGGTAAAGCCTCGTTCGCTGCCGGCTGCTTGCAAGAGATTAAAATCGCCCTTGCGATCACATCCGAAGCGGAAGTCATCCCCCACCACCAGATGTTTGATGTCCAACCCCCGCACCAACACCTGATCAATAAATTCCTGGGCCGACAGGCGACGCAAGGATTCGTTGAACTCTATACACAACACGCGGCTGACACCGGCAGCAAATAATGCCTGAATCTTTTCACGCAGGCGCATCAAGCGCGCGGGCGCTTTGTCACCGGAAAAAAATTCGTGCGGCTGGGGCTCAAATATGATCACTACCGAGGGCAATTGGTGCGCTTCAGCCGCTTGCGCCAGTTGACGCAGAATCGCCTGATGGCCAAGGTGGACGCCGTCAAAAGAACCGATTGTGGCGACACAGCCCCGATGCCAGGGACGCAGGTTATGCAGGCCGCGAATAAATACAGGGGGCGCCAGAGTCACAGAGCTGCCACATTGCCTCGATTGGGTGTTAAAACGAACGCGGGAGTATACAGGAGCAGGCAATGCCAGCCTACCCCGCCGCCCCGGCAGACAGCGCCCGCCGCTATCGCTATATTTAGACGTGGCGGAGATCTTTCAAGCGCATACCGACCGCCAATAAAGCGACGATATAAACCACGAAACCTGCCCCACATAATCCACCCAAGCGCAGAGCGCGCTGAAGCCAATCCCATGCGGCCCAGTCATTCCATACCTGAAGCAGGCCCAGCAGCGTCAGCACCATCGCCAGATTTGCGATGCCGTAGCGCACCAGCAGCATCCGCCAGCCCTGTTCGGGACGATAGATACCCGTGCGACGCAACCCGCGATAGAGCAAACCCGCATTGACGTAGGCGGCCAAGGCAGTAGCCAGGGCCAGACCGACATGCCCGAGATTGAAAAGAAAATACAGCGGCGCGACAAACACCGCCTTCATCGCGATATTGGCAGCCACCGCGATAACGCCGATACGGACCGGGGTCTTCATGTCCTGGCGCGCAAAATATCCCGGCGCCAACACCTTGATCAGCATAAATCCGAGCAAACCCATGGCATAAGCCTGGAGGCTGTATGAGGACATGAGGATGTCGCGCACGGTCATCTGGCCGTGATGGAACAGGGTAAACAGGATCGGCTGAGCCAGGATCATCAAAGCCAATAAGGACGGCAAGGCAATCAACATGATCATCCGAATCGCCCAATCCAGGGTGCGATTAAAGTGCCCGGCGGATTGGGCGGCGTGCTGGCGCGACAAGTTGGGCATGATGACCGTTGCTACGGCAATCGCAAATACACCCAATGGCAGCTCTACAAGCCGATCCGAATAGAACAACCAGCCCACACTGCCATCTGGCAGAAACGACGCCAGGATGGAGTCGAGCATCAGGTTAATCTGGCTGATCGATACGCCAAACAGCGCCGGAACCATCAATGTCAGGATGCGCCTGACACCTGGATCGCGCCAATCCAGCCTGGGCACCGGCAGCAAGTGAATCTGCCGCAAAAACGGCAGCTGGAACAGGAGTGATAAAACGCCCGCCAACAATACCCCCCACGCCAGGGCAAATACTGGTTGAGAGAAGAACGGCGCCGCGAACCAGGCAGCGCCGATCATGCAAATGTTCAGCAATACCGGCGTAAATGCAGGAATCGCAAAGCGGTCATAGCTGTTAAGTACCGCGCCAGCAAAACCGGTCAAGGAAATTAACAACAAATACGGAAAGGTAATGCGGATGAGGTCGCTCAAGAGCGCAAATTTAAGCGGGTCATTCAGATAACCTGAGGCAAAGATGGCGGCCACAACCGGTGAACCAATCACCGCCAGCACCGTCACCAACAACAAGACTGACCCAAGGCAGCCCGCCACACGATCCACCAATGCCTGGACAGCAGCATGACTGCCGTTTTGGCGGTATTCGGACAGCACCGGCACAAATGCCTGGGAAAAAGCACCTTCGGAAAATAATCGGCGGAAGAAATTCGGAATCTTGAAGGCCAGGAAGAAAGCATCCGCTGCACCACCCGCCCCCAGCACATGAGCCAGCACCTGGTCACGCACCAACCCCAATACCCGCGACATCATAGTCATAGAGCCTGTCACAAGGCTGGAACGCAGCAGGCCGGCTCGGGGTTTATTGGGGACTGAAGCGTGCTCGGACAAAGTTTGTATCCCTGTATCGTCATCTTAAGGAGGCGCCATTATCCATGCTTCTCCTGCGGAGATACAGCCCGCTCCCCTATCCGACCAAAAGAGCTTTTCCATTTAATCGTTGACAATCCTTCCGCCCGAGAATACTGTATATAAAAACAGTATCACGGTGAGCTGTTAAACATTATTGAAATGCAAGCAAAAACACGAGGGCAAGATCATGGCAGTTATCGCCGTTTGGCAATGCGATCGGGATGGAAGTATGTTTGAAGATAAAAAACAAGCTGAAGAGCATGATAAGTATCTGGAGCTGGCCGCCAATATCACCAGTTTGATTGAGAGCGAGATTCCCGGGATCAGCGATCAACACAGCGAAGCCATAGGTTTGCTGCTGGCCCAGCGACGCGAGCAATTAGCCAAAGCCTGTAAGGGTAAACCAGAAGAGCTGCTTGAACCCTTTCAGGCCGACGCCCAACCCAAGGGTATGGTCAATCCCGGCTTGAAGTCCGTCGATAAAGAGACAGACAGCAAAGCGGTCGATAACAAAGTGACGTCGCTAGCTGCCAACCAATAAAGTATTGCCGGTCTGATGTTGGCGTAGCTGGCGGTTGCCAGGCTTCTCCCAGCGCCACACAGGTTCCGATCATCGGTTTATGGACTCATCAGCAAGGATGCTGTTTTACACCCTGATTACTCTCACCACCTCCAGAATTCCAATCAAAGTTACCCATGTCAGCCATGGTGACTTTCTTACCACTGCACCTGCCTCAACGGGTGCGGTGGTTTTTTTAAATCAATTGTAAACAACATTTTTTTAAACAATATATAACCTAAAAACAGTCGTTTACCTGGATTGCAGCTGAACCCAAAGCGGCGTAGCGTAATAACGCTAGCAACACAATCAAGGATGGCCTTACGACGCTCGGGGCAGTATCGCCGTCCTTTCGTGGAAAGCCCCAGGGAGAAATGCAATGGAACTGATTCGTACAAATGTCAACCTGCTTGAAGCAGGACTCGCCCGTTTTGATATCAATGATCTTGTCGCCTGGCGCCGTCGTTGCCGCCCAAAGGTATTAGTCGTTACCGATGGCAGCCTCAGCTTTAATGAGAACAGCGGTTTTGGTTTGTGGCGCTTCCTCCACGCGATAACCCTCGCACCCGGTGTGTCCAACAAACCTGTTCTCACCCTCGCACATCGCAACGGTCATACCAGTCCCATCAGTGTCGGCGCGGACAGCTATAACGTGCAGACAAACTTCAATTTTCAAACAGCATCACCTGCCGTTACCGTGCAGAATTACGATCAAATATGGATCTTCGGTATACAAGGTGGAGGAAGTATTACGGATGCCGAGATCGGGGTAATCGCCGAGTTCATGAACAGCGGCGGCGGTGTCTTCGCAACAGGCGATCACGCCACTCTGGGTCGTACTGTCAGCGGTCGCCTGCCACGTATCCGCCATATGCGAGAATGGAGTGACGTGCCCATGGGCACCGAAAATGACGCCAACCAGGCAGTCATGCGCATTGATACGGTAGTTAATCCCGGCGCTAACGGGATTTATGAATTTGACGATCAATCCGATGATATTCCTCAACGGCTTTACCCTAACTACAAGGTCACCGCCAGCGGGAATCAATGGACGGCCAGTATACATCCGATTCTGATGCTGCCCGGTGCCATGCTGAATCGCCCCGAGGCAAATGGGGCGGCGGGTTTCACCAATGATATTGATGTACATCCGGATCACCCCCACGAAAGCGTCTGTTATGAAGTCACAAGCAACGCGGTACTCAACGGAAACTATAACGATGCCGGCCTCAACTTTGCCGAGTTCCAACCTTCTGCTGCCGCACCGGCACAACGCATAGGTGCTGACGTTGTCGCTTTCGGTGTATCCGGTGGACGCTCCGTTCAAAATGGTGTTTGGAAACCGCCAGTAAAACCGCGCATGTTTGGCGTTCTCTCCGCCTACGACGGTCGACTAGCCCAGGCTTATGCTGGGAAAAGCCAACGGCCGGGACGCATTGTGTGCGACTCCACCTGGCACCATTACGTCAACATCAACCTTGACGGACGAGGTAGCGGCCGCAACGGTTTGGGTAATTGGAGTGGTGGCGCACCGGGCAATGGTGTGTTCACACCGTCGGCTGCACTGGAGAAAATTTATACCACTTACCGCAACATGCTGAACTGGTTACAGCCCGCCAATCGCATCTGGTGTCATCTGTTTTGGACGCTGGCTGAATTGCGTTTTCATCCATTGATACTGGAGGAGATTCTTGAAGTACCACGACTCAAAAACTGGCGAGACTTTGTTGCTCTGGGGGCTGAGGCGCGACGCGTGCTGAACCTGGCGCTCGGGTCACAAGCTACGACCGAGTTAGTGAAGGATGCATTGCTGGACAGCAAATCGAATCATCCTTTTGCAGACCTGCTCAGCAGCGACGAACTGGCTGAAACCGCTGTTGATCGCGATGAATTTATCAATGGTGTGCTGGGCGGCTTACTGGCCGAGATGACAGACATTTTGCCTGATGACGACGACACAACGGCGAAGATTTTGCGCGATGATGTAAGCAAGGCTGTGCCACGTTTGCAAAAACGCATTGATGCCGTCATGGACCAAGGCATCCAAGCGCAATTAACGCGACTGGAGAAAACCCGGTCGCTGTTTGATCGCGCCAAAGCAGCGTGTGCCTAAGGCGTTCGGGGCTGAGACATCAGCCCCGGTTCTGCAATCGCAAGAACCACTCGATCTGATTCATAGCCAAAATTTATGGTTTTTTGATTGCCTCGTTTTTCCTCGCCGGGTAGAACAATCGTTAAAACACACATAACGATGGTTGTTACAGGCGCAGCAGTATGAATTCCCAAGGCATCTCTTTTCATCATCCATTCGCATTCTGGTTTGGGTGTCTCTTTATTATTGCCGGCGTGCTCGCTCATGTGCCCATGTTCATGCATGCCTCGCACATGGGTTATCGCATGGTAGGTATGCCTATGGATACCACCATGCTCACCGGCATGGGATTGATTCCGCTGGGTATCCTTATGGCCTGGTATGGATTAATGCCGCGCCTGGCTCAACTGCGCCAAGGTGATCACGGCACTATACATTTCCATGTGGCAGACAACATGCCGCTGAATTGGGAACACTGGAAACTGGTTATAGCCCTGGTTGTCGCCGTTGCTGTCGATGTGATGAAGCCAGCCACACTCGGGTTTGTCATGCCGGGTATGACCCTGGAATATGAAATCAGCAAGCAAGCCGCCGGTACCCTGGCACTGGTCGCACTCACCGGCACGACAGTCGGCTCGATCATCTGGGGCCGAATGGCTGACACCATGGGTCGCCGCGCCGCTATTTTATTATCTGCACTTATGTTTATCGGCACCGCAATCTGTGGCGCTATGCCGACATTCGAGTGGAACCTGATTATGTGTTTTCTGATGGGTGCCTCCGCCGGCGGTTTGCTTCCGATCACCTTTACGCTGATGGCTGAAATGATCCCGGCCGCGCATCGCGGTTGGCTGCTCGTGGCGCTAGGCGGCGTGGGAACGTCTGCTGGTTACCTGTTGGCTTCCGGTTCCGCCGCGGTTCTGGAGCCACTATTCAGCTGGCGCGTGCTATGGATGCTGGGATTACCCACCGGTTTGCTGGTCATATTTCTCAATCGTTACATCCCGGAGTCACCGCGCTTCCTCGCCAGCGCCGGTTTAAAACGCCAAGCTCGCGCCATCCTCACAAAATTCAACGCGCACATTGATCATGACGCCGATGAACAGACGGCGGCCGAAGAAGTCCAGCAGGCCGGCGGCTTTCGCAATATGATCCGCGGCCCTTATGCGCACATTACATTAGGGCTCGTTGGCGCGGGGGTTGCCTGGGGGTTGGTGAATTTTGGCTTTTTATTGTGGCTGCCAACCAATCTGCGCGACATGGGCATGAGTGCGGAAGCAGCCAATGGACTACTGGCGCAATCAGGCTTTCTGGCGCTGCCCGGTATCCTGATGGTGATCTGGTTTTATCACCATTGGAGCAGCATCAAAACCCTGGTGTTATTTATTGGTATGACGGCGGCCAGCCTGGTGTTGTTTTTTATACTGGGGCTTCTGCAGGTCAACGCCCACCTCGCTATCATCACAGCAACCGCGCTGCTGCTCATCAGTGCCAGCGGCGTTATCGCAATGCTGATTCCTTATGCGGCCGAGATTTATCCGGTACATCTGCGCGGAACCGGGGCAGGAGTAGTTGCCGCCAGTTCCAAATTCGGCGGCATCCTCGGCGCCGCCTGCGGCGTGCTGGGAGTATTTAATGACCTGGCGCTATCCGCTCTGCTCATCGCAATTCCATTAATTATCTTTGGCGGCTTATTGCTGAAGAGCGGCATCGACACACGCGGGCGCCGTCTTGAAGAGATACATGCGGCGGTCTTACATAAAGCGGGCAGTCAACCAACGCTGGATGCATAGATCGATCAGGATCATCACCCTATGACGGGAGACAGCGACCGAACTGTCCCAGCTTTCCGGGACAGTTCGGTAACTGGCACTTTAGGTTATTCGAGCAAGCGATTGTGAGTTGGGACCGGTGTCACTTGGGACCAAAGATTAACCACAAGATAAAACCGAGGAAGGGAAGGAATAGCAATACCAGAATCCAGATCACCTTGGTGCCAGTGCTGGCGCGACTCTGCAAGGTTTTAACAATAGCGTAGATCACGCAGACCAATAAGATAAAACCCAAAAAACCACTGACTTCGACGCTCATACTAATCTCCTGTTATTGCGTTTATAAAAACTGAAATCCTACTGTGAAAAATGGACACCCGGGAAAACCATAGGTTCAGGGACGACTTCATTGCCACATCTCATTAAAAAATAAAAATCATGTGCCATTTCCCCAGACCCGTTGCGCTATTAAAATTTCTATTGAGCGGCTATGCTGTAAGCATTGTTAAAAATCGTATCAGGGAAGTGATCAGCCGGCCTCAGATTGCACGTTGATGAACCAAAAAACCCTACATCAAATCGCCCGATCAACTACGGGTATCGGTACACCGGCACGGTTGTGGTCGTTGTTTGCACTGGTGCTGCTATGCTGGCTTTCTTACGGTGCACAAGCTCAAGCCCTGAATAAACAAAAAATTACGGCCTCCTACCTGTATAACTTCGCCAAAAATATTGAGTGGCCCAACGAAAAGTCGATGACGTCGTTCAACATCGGTTTCTATGGCAGCGACAATCCCCTGCTGTTAAATGAAATCCGCACGATGGCCACCAGCGTTAAATTGCGAAGCCTGCCGATTACGGTCACCCAGGTTAGCACCCTGAATGCCCTGTCGCGTTTCCATCTGGTGTATGTGGAGCAGGCTAACAACAATATGGTGTCCGACATCTATGATGCCTTGGGCAGCCAGCCAGTATTACTGGTTACCGCAGAATATCCCAACCAGCAACTGGTGATGATCAACCTGATTACCGACAATGATCGCCTGCGTTTCGAGGTTAACCGCTCCAATATCATCAACCATGGTTTGAAACCCCTGCCGGAATTGATCCTCAACGGAGGAACCGAGATTGATGTGGCTCGGCTGTATCGCGAAGGTCAGGCATCGCTGGTCACCCTGCAAAAACAATTACAGAACCGCGAAAAAACGCTTAACGAATTGAGTAGCGCGATCGAGGCTCAGGAAGCCAAAAACCAGCGCCTGGAAACCCAGTTGACGGAACTTAATCAAAGCATTCAAAAAAGTGATGCCTTGATTGCTGACCAAAACCGCCTGATTCAAAACCAGCTCGACCAAATAGAGCGCAGCAAACAGGAACGCCTCCGGTTATTGGAAGAGGTGGAACAACGCACGCAAGAGTTGGACGACCAGCAACAGCAGCTTGATGCTATCGTGCAGCAGATTGATCGCCGCGAGAAACGCCTTGCCGAACTGAACACCACCATCAAGTCCCAGGAAAATGAAATACTGACACAACGCCAGGCAATCGCCGGCCTCGACGAAAAAGTGGACGCGCAAAAAACGGCACTGACCTATTTGTGGGGCTTGGTGAGTCTGGGCGTGTTGTTGATTATTACCATTCTGATCGGCTACACCATCAAGCGCCGCGACAATCAGCGGCTGGCGGAACACAGTAAGGATCTCCAGATTGCAAAAGATCGCCTCGCCATCGCCAAACGCAAAGCGGAAGATGCCAGCCAGGCGAAGAGCGAATTCCTGTCACTGATGAGCCATGAACTGCGCACACCACTGCAAGCCATCATCGGTTATACCGAAGTGGTCATCGAAGAACTGAAACTGGCGGATGATGAAAACCACATTAACGATTTAGCGCGCGTTATCAGCAACAGTGAACGTTTATTAAAGCTGATCAATGGTGTGCTGGATCTGGCGAAGATTGAGTCCGGCCGTATGGAGCTGGACCTGACAGAAGTCAAACTCTCCAGCCTGGTAGACGAAGCCCTGGGCGTAGTTGCTCCCTTGCTGGAAAAGAATGCGATCCGCCTCAATGTCGACGTGGATGACGGTAGTTTTCTACCCATGGCCGACCCGGAAAAAATCCTGCATATCCTGATTAATTTATTAGGCAATGCGAGCAAGTTTTCTCCACAGGGCACCATAACCATCACCGCACTGCATCAACCCAACCGCATTTATATCAGTGTCGCCGATACCGGTATTGGCCTGTCAGCAGAACAGCAACAGCAAATTTTTGAGCCGTTCAGACAAGCAGATAGCGGCACCACGCGCAAATTCCAGGGCAGCGGACTGGGGCTGTCGATTACCCGCCAACTGTGCGAGATGATGGGCGGTAGCATTGAGGTGGAAAGTAAATTAGGCGAAGGGGCCAACTTTATTGTCGACCTGCCCCTACCGATCGAACTGCCACCCGCTTTTGGCGGTCCAGGTGTGGATGCCAATGCTGACGTTGCCATCCACGATTCTGACATCGCCAGTAACGGCCAGCATATTGTCATGATTGATGATGACCCGGCGTTTCTGGATATCATGGCGCGCACCATGCAATCCGAAGGCTTTCTGGTACATACCGCCCATGATGCCGAGACGGGCTTGCGTTTGTTGCACACCGTCAAACCCGACATAATTACCCTGGATTTATTGTTGCCAGACCAACACGGCTGGATGTTGTTTGAAAAAATCAAGGCAGACCCGGCGTTACAGGACATTCCCGTTATCATCATCTCCATCATGGACGAGCGTAAGCAAACCCATAAACACCAGGCTGAAGATTATTTAACCAAGCCGATTCGCCGGGAAACACTCAAGCTCGCCATTCAACGGCTGGTACCAAAAAACTGACCGCGCTTTATACCCTCACAGTCAAAAGCACATAAACCCATAGAACAAACTTGGCTTTCCCCGCCGGGTAAACTATCTTTACCTTCTATGAACATAAGATGGTGTTGATCATAAGATTTTCGTCGCATGTGCCATTACCCTGATCTACCAGGGTCGCACGGCGCGCAACAACAGATCGTCATTCTCGCAAATAATCCGTTGCATTCTGCACAGGTTGTTTTCTGTGTGCTTGGCGGCACTTCATGAATAGGTTGTCATTATGATGTCACCTTATGTTCGTGTGTTTGTTTCGGGATTGCTGCCACTCTTGATGTCAGCCGCAACCATGGCGCAATCCGCTGGCGAAACGACACCGAACGATATTTACAACCTGTCACTGGCAGAACTGGGCCAGGTCGAGATCTCTATCGCAACGGGGAACAGCACCCCTTTGGATAAAGCACCGGCCACTGCGTCTGTTATCTATGCCGCCGAAATCGAAGCCATGGGCGCCCGGAATCTCAATGAGGTGCTGGAGACGGTACCGGGCTTGCACGTTTCTCTATCCACGCTCAGCCGTCTCGACTCCGTCTATTCTATTCGCGGTATTCACACCGGCTTTAATCCACAGGTCTTGTTGTTGATGAACGGGATACCGGTGCAGTCCAGCTTGCAAGGTGGTCGACCGTCGCTCTTTCGTCTTCCGGTTGCCAGCATCGCACGGGTAGAAGTTATTCGCGGCCCGGGCTCAGCCATCTATGGTGCGGATGCCTATGCGGGTGTCATTAATGTCATCACCAAAGATGCTGCCGCGATCAGTGGAACGGAGATCGGTGCGCGCCATGGATCGTTCAACAGCAGTGATTTCTGGTTGCAAGGCGCAACGAGTTGGAATGACTGGGGTATTGCGTTTAATCTCGCGTATCAGGAAAGTGACGGCGACAAAGACCGCCGTGTTACGACAGATTTACAGTCTTCTCTTGATGACTCGTTCAATACCGATGCGTCTCTGGCTCCCGGCCCCTTATCGACCCGTTACAAACTGCTTGATACCCATCTGGCGATCAGCAGCGAAACCTTACAATTCAATTTGTGGAGTTGGATATCCAAAGATGCAGGCATCGGTGCAGGCGCCACCCAGGCGCTCGATTTCGAAGGCGAAGATGACAGCGAGTTATGGATGGCTGATATCACCTATCGTCTCAATGATGACAGTGATACATGGGACCACAGCCTACGTTTCAGCTACTTGTACTACGATCTCCAGGCTCGCTTCGTTCTTATGCCCGAAGATTCGATCTTACCTATCGGCAGCGACGGCAATTTGAACTTTTCCAATCCGGCCGGACAGGTTTATTTTCCTGACGGTTTGCTCGGCAATCCCGGGCAACGAGCTGAAGATACGCAGTTTGATCTTATCTCCATCTACAACGGCTGGGATACGCATCGTTTACGCCTCGCGATTGGTACCAGGCGACAAACCCTGGCATCGCACGAAAGCAAAAATTATGGTCCGGGTGTTATCGATGGTTCCTCTACCGTTGTTGACGGCACGCTTACCGATGTGAGCGACACACCTTTCGTTTATCTTGATGATAGTTCACGCACCATTCATTACCTTTCTGTCCAGGATGAATGGCAACTCGTTTCCGACCTGACGCTGACAGCCGGTGTGCGCTACGACAATTACTCTGACTTTGGCGGCACCACCAATCCCCGGATTGCACTCGTCTGGGCCACAAGCGAAAACCTGACCACCAAATTGCTCTACGGCAGCGCTTTTCGTGCACCCTCTTTTTCTGAACAACGGTTCAAAAACAATCCCGTTTCACTTGGCAATCAGGATCTCGATCCTGAACATATTGATACCCTGGAGCTGTCCTTCAATTACCGTATGAATGCCAATTTTCAGACAACACTGACACTATTTACTTATCAAGCCCAAGACATGATTGAATTTATTCCTGACGACAGCGCCACCACCAGCACCGCACAAAATGCGCGCGATCAGGACGGGGATGGCTTTGAATGGGAACTGAATTGGCAACCCATTCCCAGCTTGCGCCTGAACGGCAACTATTCCTGGCAAGATGCCAAAGATGCGCAGACAGGCCAAGCCGTGGCCGATGCGCCAGGCCAACAATTCAAGGTGGGCGCCAACTGGGAATTTAAACCACAATGGTCAATCAACAGCCAAATTTATTGGGTGGGTGATCGTCAACGTGCTGTCGGAGACGCTCGACCGGCAATTGATGATTACACCTTGCTAAACCTCACCTTGCGCCGCAAAAATGTGGTGCCCGATCTGGATCTTTCCATCGCGATGCGTAATCTGACCGACGAGGATGCCCGCGAGCCCAGTAACGGTGCCATTGCCGATGACTACCCTTTGGAGTCGCGCAGTGTTTGGCTGGAGCTGAAGTATCTTTTCAACTGACCATCAGCCAACTAATCAACTGACCAGCCTGGTATTAATTCCCGCGAGATTTTTTCATGTCAGAAGAGCCCAAGCACGATCAGGTGCGCAGCCGCAACGAACCCTTTACCCAAAAAACCGCAACCCGCATCTGGTCAGAGCAACCCAGCGAAGACAATCCTTATATTGCGGCCAAAACATTTTGTCACGGTTACGACCTTATCGAGCTGATGGAAAAACGCTCATTCATTGATGTCTTCTATTTGCTCTTCCGCGGCGAACTCCCCACGAAGCCCGAAGCACAACTGCTGCAAAGCCTGATGATTGCATTAATTAATCCGGGACCACGCCATGCCGCCACTCGCGCAGCCATGAACGTCGGTGTCGGTAAAACCGATCCTTTGCATATATTGCCTATCGCTTCAGCCGTGCTTGGCGGAGCGCATCTCGGTGGCGGCGAAATAGAAAGTGCCATGCGCTTTCTCCGTAAAAGACATCATGAAGATCCCGCACTCGTGGCAAATGAGATGATCAATACTCAACAGGAGCAGGAGCACGAGAACAATTACGCAGGTTTTGGCAAGCAATATGGTGGTGTCGATCTCATGACCAACGCTATCGCCCAGCAAATGTTGACCATGCATGCCGCCGGTGATGCTTTGCGTTGGGGACATCAATTTGCAGCGGCTCTGGAGCCTCATGGCGTTGGGTGGTTAACCACAGGCATCGCCGCTGCGGTATTTGCAGACCTCGGCTTTCATCCGCGTGCGGGAGGCTGCCTGTTTCAATTATTTGGCGCACCCGGATTAGTGGCACACGGCCTTGAATTGGCTAATAAACCTATTACCGCGATGCCTTTTGTGAGCGATGAAAATTATGTTATCGAACGATAGTACGCTAGCGACACACAGCGATATTTCCTATATCGATTCGCTTGAGCAAAAGCGAGGAAAGATTTTTAGCAAAACCGGTGGATGGTTTCCCGGCAAAGGCGTGTTCTGCCATGGTTACTCGATGCTTGAGGAACTGGTTGGAAAAAAAACCTATTTTCAAATTCTGGTACTGAACGCAACCGGCAAATTAATTGAAAAGCCTCTGGCCGATTGGGTTGAAGCTATTTACGGTTGTTTAAGCTGGCCAGATCCACGGATCTGGTGCAATCAAATTGGCGCGCTAGCCGGTGCGGCGCGCACCTCGGTGGTAGCAGCAACGACCATCGGCTCGCTGGCAGCAGACTCTCGCTCCTATGGTCCTTATACACTGTTGGGTGGAGTGGAGTTTATTCAAGATGCGTTTCGTCAACATCAGGCGGGTGCAACAGCGGAAGATATTGTTGAAAAAATAACAGCGGCAAATCGTGGCAAGCCCTACATTGTTGGCTACATACGCCCTATTGCAAAAGGCGATGAGCGCCTGGAAGCAATGGAAAAACTCAGCAAAACGCTCGGATTTCAGGTCGGACCGCACCTCACTTTAGCCTATGAAATAGAACAGGTTTTAATGCGCCGATTTGATGAAGGCATGAATATCAATGGATATATGTCAGCGTTCTTATCTGACCAGGGATTCACTGCTGATGAAGTTTATCGGATGTTCGCAGGCATGGTCGCCAGTGGTGTCACCGCCTGTTATCTCGACACCTACCATCGCCCGCCGGAGACTTTTTTGCCATTGCGCTGTGACGATATCGATTATCAGGGTGCAGCACCGCGTACGGTGCCAGATGCAGATTGACATCAGGAGCGCGTAAAACGGCTCAATAGCGTAGAGTTCGTTTTAGCATGCCCCACATGATTGCGGGTAAATATTTTCTCTATCGGTAAGGGATAACCGATATGGAATCCCTGTACAAAGTCGATACCCATCTCTTGCAGGATATCCAGAATTTCCTGGTTCTCAACATACTCGGCCACGGCTTTTTTACCCAGCGCCTGAACCACCTGGATAATGGAACGCACCAGGGTTTGATCAACGGCATCGCGGTGCAGGTTTTGAATAAATGAACCATCCAGTTTGATGTAATCCGCCGGCAAGTCTTTCAAATAAGCAAAACTACTGAAGCCGGAACCGAAATCATCCACCGAAAAACTGCAGCCCAACGCATGCAAATCAGCAATGACCCGTTGCGTGATATGGAGATTGAACAGGCTATCGCTCTCCGTCAGCTCAAAGGTAATGCGACTGGCATCCACACCGGTTTCCTGCAAACAGTCAAGGATGGACGGCACCAGACTTTCATCTTTAAACGCCTGAGCAGACAGGTTAATCGCAATGTGATTAAGCTCCGGATATTCCTTCAAGGTTCTGCTGGCGAGTTTAATAATCCAGCGATCCAGTAAATGCATTTCGCCTGACGTTTCCAATGCTGGAATAAACTCTGCCGGGCCGATAATACGCCCGTCGCTGTCGCGCATACGAATCAAGGCTTCGTAATAGGAGATCTCGCGTTTTTTAACATCAAAGATTGGCTGGAAGTACAGCACCATGCGGTCTTCGGCAATTGCCCGGCGAATCTTTTGGGACACATTGATGCAGCGCCGTAATTCATCACTTTCGTTATCCTGCGGATCGTATTGATGAATCAGATTTCGGCCGCGGCCTTTGGCTACATACAATGCGATATCTGCACGCATCAAATATTCTTCGGAATTGGCGGTACTACCGTCAATCAGCGAGAGACCGATGCTGCAACCGAGGTTCATTCGCTGATCATGCAATTGAAAACCGAAATCCCCGATAATCGTCTGGATATCCCGCGCAAAATGGTTCGCTTCTTCGCCACTGATATCATGCAATAACACAGCAAACTCATCGCCACCCAAACGACATAATAAATCCGGTTTGCGAATACGTTTACCCAGTAACAATGACATTTCTCGCAACACATCATCGCCCTTCTGATGACCGAAGGTGTCATTGATGACTTTGAAGTGGTCGAGGTCAATATATACCAGACCGTGATGGCGGTTATTACGCAGCGCGTCAGCGGCCAATTGCTCCAGCGTCGATTCAAAAAAGTGGCGATTAAATAAGCCCGTCAATGAATCGTGCATGGCCAGGTATTTAAGTTGTTCCTGGGTTTCGCGCCGCTCAGTAATATTGTCGAGACATACCGTCAGGGTGGATAAATTTTCCGAGCGGGTCGAGCGGCTGGGCTTTAATTGCGTCCAGATTTTCTGCTTTTTTCTGTTGCACAAACACAACTCAATTTCAGGGCAAGGTTTTTTCTGCAGCAAGGCCAGGCTAATTTTTTCCTTGAACAGCGTAAAATGAGCGGCATCTTCCGGCGCGATAAACATCTCAAGCGAAGAGCCGAGGGATTCTTCAATCGAAAAGCCCATCATGCCTTCCCACGCCCGATTCAGAAAACAAATTTTAAAATCCTTATCCAATTCCATCACCACCGACTGCAGGTCATCCAATAACTGGTGATGGCTTTCGTATAAATTACGATAAGCCAGCTCGCGGGCTTCGAGGGATCTTACGCGTGCGGCAAATTGTGCGTTGCTGACCAGGAAGTCATCGCGGTGGATGGCGATATCACAAACCTTGCGCAATTGCTCCGCGCGAAATGGCTTGGGTAAAAAATCCACTGCGCCTAATAACATCAATTCTTCGGCCTGATCGATGGTGGTGTGTGCGGTCATGATGACCACGGGTTGATTGGGGTCGATGCGCTGGATCTCTATCAGGATGTCGCGCCCCGAGATGGTAGGCAGCATGATATCGAGCAATACCAGATCGTGACGCCGCGCTTGCCAGGCGTGCAACCCGGCTTCACCATCAGCAGCGACTTCAATATCAAAAGGCGTGGCCAGCACGCGCTTGATTAAATCTGAGGTGTCCTGCTGGTCTTCTACCACCAGCAAACGTGGCCTCGCCAGTTCACCTTTGTGCTCAGTGGCGAAGTGTTTAACCAGTTCCGGCAACCGATAAAGGTGATTCAGCGGCACCAGATAATTGATGCCGTACTCACGCGCCGTCACTTCTGCAATACGTTCACACCAAGTGCTGGTGACAATAATAATCGGCAGGTCCGCGCGACAGTTCAGGATACCGCTGCGCACCAGACGCGACAGCCGCCAACCGTCAAGGTCGCGCGTGTCGACATCGAGAACCAGCAGATCAACAGGATGGTGGCGCAGATAACGCAACGCTTTGGTAGCAGAGTCCACTAACGTAAGGCGGGAATGACCGGCTTTTGTCAGGCAGGCGTTAATTTGTTCCAGCGCTGCCGGATCGTTATTCACAATCAGAATTGAGGGAAGCGATGAGGCTTGGTTGTTATTAGTGGTAATAGACGACACGCACGAGACTCCCGGCTAAGCTCCTTTCTAGCCTAGCATATACCAGCAAACCCTTTGGGTTAACCCGATAAAAACCAAACTTGCCGTCAACCACCGGGGGTCGCCGAGCCCTGTTGCGCCAAGCCGCTGATACGGTCACCCATAGGAGGTACTTCATCACGGTCGATACGCACATCCAGTAATGTCGGACCGGATTTCGCAAAGAGCGCCTGCATATCGAGCAACTCCAATTGCTGAGGACGCTCAATCACAATGCCGTCGATACCCATGGCACGCGCCATAGCAGCATAATTCACGTCGTTTAACTGCCAGCCGATGGATTCCTGCTGACCGAGTCTTTGACCGTGCATCACCATGCCCATGGCCGCATCGTTGAGCACAACAAATACCACCGGCAGCTGTTGCTGAGCCGCAACGGTAATTTCCTGCGCACTCATCAAATAAGATCCATCGCCGACGATACAGACCGTCGGTGCCCGGCGATTGGCGATGGCGGAACCAATCGCCGCCCCGATAGACCACGCCATGGAACCGTATCCCATCGCGATGCGATACAAGCCTTCGCTATTGCGACGCATCAGGTAATGCGTGGCCCATGACCAGCCATTACCCGCGTCAACAAAGATACGCGTGTCATCCGGCAAAGCCCTGGAGAGATAAGTCATCAATCGTTGCGGTTTAACCGGTGCTTCATTGCATAAACATTTCTCAGGTTCCTGCACCGTGGCGTAGCCGTCGAAAATATTCTTTTTGCCGCGCCCCGCCAGGGACTGCCATTGACGCCCCCATTGGCGCGCCGTCTTCACTTGCATCAGCAGCCGATCAAAGATGCAGTCAATATTGCCGAAGACATGCAAGCAGGCCATTGGCGAACGCGTAAAATGTTCCGCGCACGAATCAATGTGTACCAGTTTATTGTTCAGCAAATCTTCCTTCCAACCACTGGTCCCCAACTCCTCCAACGCTGTTCCCACCGCTAAAATCAATTCCACGTTCGGGTTTCGCAACAAATGCTTCGCGCTGTCGTGGCCAGCAAACCCATAAACACCGCGGTATAACGGGTGGGTTTCATCAACCCAGGATTTACCGGTAGGGCCGGTAACAAAAGGGGTATTGGTGAGTTCGGCAAATTCCACCAGTTGCTTGGCCGCTCGCCCCACACCGCTACCGATGTACATCACCATGCGTTCAACCCGGGCCAGCTTTTCATACAAGCGTCCGATGGCAAGATCATCCACCATAGAAAAATTCGGTACCAGTAAATCACCTTGTATCCGACGGGTGTCGACAGAAGACCGAAGCACATCCGAAGGAATGCTCAGGTGCACCGGACCACAGGTTCCCTGATGCGCGCTCATGATGGCGGACACCAATTTATTTTCCAGTTGTTCCTGGTGCGATATCAGCGTATTAAACCGGGTGACATAGCGGAACATACCTACTGTATCGATAGCGGTACAACTGGATTCCTGCAGCGCACCTCTGCCAAATTTGGGCAGTGGCGTCTGCGCGGTGATGACCAGCATGGGAATCTCTTCAACAAAGGCGGATGCCACACCGGTAATTAAATTCGTAGCTCCCGGCCCGGTTGTACTGCATACCACGCCCATCTTGCCGGTTTCACGGTAATAGCCATCTGCCATAAACGCGGCACCGCATTCGTGGCGCGCTACGACCAGGCGCGGACCACCGTGCCGCTCGCTGCGCGCCAGTGCGTTTAACAAGGGCTCAATCGCCCCGCCTGGAACACCGAAAACCACCTCTATACCCAATTGCTGTAGATAACCCACGATGAGATCAGCACCGGTTGGGGTAATGACAGCGTGTGGTTGCGAGTCAGTTTTGGCAGGAGAAAATGGGATAGCGTTGTTAACGGCCTGTAACATGTAGGTGCGTACCTTGTTGAGTGAACAACGTGATCCATCACAAGGGGTTGGAAGGGTACTTCAACGCGCGCAATATATACCAGTGTTGATTACGAAGCCATATAAAAAATGACCAATTTGATTCAAATTTGATCTAAGAATGTCGACCTCACTTTGTATCAACCATAACAACCACCTCCGTGTCGTCGAATGCTACGCATCGCGCATCCTGTCACATAAATGCATTTTAGGCGATGGGAAAATGAGGGTTTATAACAGTAGCAGCCTCTCGACGGCTACTGCTTACTTCCGAGGCAGGAACGCTGAAATGGTTCAGGTCTTAAACATTATTTCAGATACGCGAGACAGGCCTCCACTTCATTCGCGGAACCCAGAATAACAGCCACACGTTGGTGAAGTGTTTGAGGTTGAAGCGTGAGGATACGCTGCGTTTCTGTAAAAGCTTTGCCGCCGGCCCCTTCGATCAGCAGAGCCATCGGATTAGCTTCATACAACAACCGGAGCTTTGCGGGCTGGCTGGGGTTGCGGCTGTCAGAGGGATAACTGAATATGCCTCCACGCATGAGCACACGGTGTACATCGCCTACCATGGCCGCATTCCAGCGCATGTTGTAATTTTTTGCGCGGGGCCCGGTATCGCCGGCAATTAAATCATCGACGTACCGCTTGAAGGCCGAACGCCAGAAACGCTGGTTGGACAGATTAATAGCAAACTCTCTGGTATCTGCCGGGATCTGTAATTCTGCTTCTGTGAGCACAAAATTGCCGTTGGCATCCAGGGTAAAACACCGCGTTGCACCGCCCACCGATATCACCAACAGTGTTGAGCCGCCGTAAAGGACATAGCCAGCACAAAGTTGCTGGATGCCCGGTTGATGGAACTGCAACTCGCTGTCACAGGCCACATCCGCACGCGCCGGATAGATGGTGAAGATCGTTCCCACCTGGCCATTGATATCAATGTTTGAAGAGCCGTCAAGCGGATCAAAAGCCACCAGATAAGTACCGGCTGGATTTCCTGCAACGGAGGTATCTTCCTCTTCGGATGCAATAGCGCAGACCTGTCGGTTCTCCAGCAAGGCATCCTTGAGAATCTGATTGGCAATCACATCCAGTTTCTTTTGTGTTTCTCCCTGAATATTTTCATCTTCTGTTGAGCCCAATACGCCGGCCAGTGCGCCCTGACGGACGCAATGGGCAATATGCTTTGCCGCGCCCAGAATGATTTCAACCAGCGCAACCAACTCAGGTTTGGCACCATCCGCTTGCAGAACGTCATTTACATCGTGCATGAATCATTACCTGTATTGATTGAGGCAATTAAGATCTGCAAAAGATTGTTGCAGACGCTTGGCCATCGACTCCTCACTTTTACGCAACCAGGCGCGCGGGTCATAGTATTTTTTATTGGGCTTTTCATCGCCGTCCGGGTTGCCAATCTGACTTTGCAGATAAGCATGGTGGGTTTCGGCATATTCTTTTACGCCCTGCCAGGTTGCCCACTGTGTATCGGTATCAATATTCATCTTCACTACGCCGTAATCAATGGCTTCGGCGATGTCGGCAGGCTCCGACCCGGAGCCGCCGTGAAAAACAAAATTCAACGTATTTTCTGCCACGCCGAATTTTTCACTCACAAACGTTTGTGAGTTCCTGAGAATTTTGGGGGTCAGTTTTACATTGCCCGGCTTATACACACCGTGCACATTACCGAAGGACGCCGCGATGGTAAATTTCGGGCTGATGGCTGATAACACCTCATACGCGTAGGCAACATCTTCGGGTTGCGTGTAAAGCGCCGAGCTATCCATGCCGGTGTTGTCCACACCATCTTCTTCACCGCCGGTACAGCCCAGCTCAATCTCCAGCGTCATGCCCATCTTGCTCATGCGCTTGAGGTATTCCGCACACAGCTCCACGTTTTCATGCAAGGGCTCTTCCGAGAGGTCAATCATGTGTGAACTGAATAATGGCCGACCATTCTGTGCAAAATATTCCTCGCCAGCGTTGAGCAGGCCATCAATCCAGGGTAATAAATTTTTGGCGGCATGGTCGGTGTGCAGGATAACCGGCACGCCATAAACCCTGGCTACTGTGTGCACATATTGCGCGGCCGCCACAGAACCGAGGATGGAACTCTGGTGCCCATCCAGCTTTACGCTTTTACCTAAAAAGAAAGCGGCACCGCTGTGAGATAACTGCACAATGACCGGCGAATTTACCTGACGTGCGGCTTCAAGTGTAGCGTTGATGGAGTTGGTTCCCACCACATTGACAGCCGGATATGCAAACTGCCCTCGCTTCGCGAAATCGAACAGGGCTTGCACCTGATCACCAGTTGCCACACCGGGCGCCACCGCATGTACCAGCGTTTTATTCACGAGTGCGTTCATCTCATCTACTCCCGCTTGTTGGTTGATTAACATCTTCGGAAATGTTTTTCCGCTCGGTTATTTTCAAAAACGTTGTTCTCGCGTAACGAAAACACTTTGCTCTCACCCAAAGATATTTCTGAACTAACCTGTTATTTAAAAGCATTTATTTGGTGTTACTAAACCTGTGCAACATTGTTCGCTTGTTTACAAATTTCAAGAAAATGATCCGGGTCGAGACTCGCACCGCCGACCAGCAACCCATCAATATCTTGTTGATTTAACAATTCTTTGGCATTGGTTTTATTGACGCTGCCGCCGTACACAATACGGACGCTCTGAGCAATCGTCGGGTTATACAGCGTTTCCAGTTTGTCGCGGATAAAGCGGTGAATTTCCTGCACCATATCCGGCGTCGCAGCTAAACCGGTGCCGATTGCCCACACAGGCTCATAAGCAATGCATAAGTCCTTGCCGGTCAGATCGATATCCATCAAGCCTTCACTCAACTGGGTAAAGATAACGTCTTTTGCAGTCCCGGCTTCGCGCTCCTCTTTGGTTTCACCGATGCACAGCACAGGCAATAAACCATGGTTAAGGGCCAATTGGACTTTGGTGCGACAACCCGGATTGTTTTCTGCAAACATGGCGCGGCGTTCGGAGTGGCCGATCAAACACAGTGCGCAACCCGCTTGCTTGAGCATTTGCGCAGAGGTTTCACCGGTATAAGCGCCAGATTTGAATTTACTGACGTTCTGGCTGCCGATCTGCAATTCGGAATACTGCAAAAACGTCATCATGTCGCGCATGTAAATGTAAGGCGGGCAAATGACAATCTGCGCTTCAAAATGCTTACCGATAAACGAGGCCACAGAGGTGCAAATTAAATCCAGGCCGCCATTGAGCTTCCAGTTGGCGATTACGATGGGCTTGCGTTGATGCGTCATTGTCCACTACTCACTTAATTGCGTAGATCCAGAAATTCAGTTGAAGAGAAAGTCGCGCTGATCGCCAATCTCAGCCCCTATTATTCACCCGGAAAATGAATCAATCCAGCCCTGAAACCCTTGTTTTTTCAGGGATTTAGGACAATGCCCAAGAGGTGAAAATGCGGTTACACCACCTTAATTACCCCGAATGAAAACGGTTACAAAATGGCGTAATTTTAATCTTCCTGCCCCAACACAACAAAAGCACCGCCAGAAAATCGCCGTTAACAGGCTCCCTGGCTGGCTCCCGGTTCGCGGGAAAGCTTGCATGCTTGGGCAGATAATTCCCTTATTTTTACGATGGAAAAGTCATTTCGGCACCCTAGCCTTATTACTCAAATCACAGTGGCCCAAACCAAAAATATTTTCAATGTTATCGATTACATTGTTCCGTGCAGCACAATAGCATCACCTTAAGTGATGCTATTGGTGATTTTTGGCGCCCCTTACTTTCAAGCGAACCACTTCAAATCGGGTCATCGATTCCCGCCGTATGAAGGGCTTAGTTCCCCAATCGTCCGGGAAGTAAGAAAAATGGCGACTTCATTAACTTGACGCCTTCCACTAATTTCTGTAATTTCAGTAATTACTGAAAACACAGGAAATACCTATGCCCATCTCGCTAACCCCCATGATTCAGGCCTGCATCCTTCACTTCGGCGAAATGGGTAGTCGCTGGGGTATTAACCGTACCGTCGGCCAGATGTATGCCCTGCTAGTGCTTAGCCCGGAACCGCTCACTGCCGACCATATTGCCGAAACACTCGGATTCTCCCGTTCCAACGTCAGCATGGGGCTTAAGGAATTGCAATCCTGGGAGTTGGTACGACTCCAGCATATCCCCGGAGATCGGAAGGAATATTATTCCGCGCCAGCCGATGTGTGGGAAATTGCCAAAACGCTGATCGAGCAACGCCGCAAACGCGAAATTGATCCAACTCTTTCTACCCTGCGCGGTCTGTTGATGAACAAAGCGGCCAGCCCCGATGAACAATACGCACAACAACGCATGCAGGAAATGCACGACCTGATCGAAATGCTGACGCTCTGGACAACAGAAATCCAACGGCTCGATAGCGATCGTTTGCACAAATTACTCAAGCTAGGTAACAGCATCGGTAAAGTCCTGGACATGAAAGACAAATGGTTAAGTACAGCGAAGCATTAATCAAACAAAGGAAAAGAATCTGTAGGTCGGATTAGCCGCAGGCGTAATCCGATGAAGAATGTATTAACACCGACAATTTACACATAACCGCTCAGCCGCTTTTTAGAGGTACCCCATATGGAGTTAGATACCTTCCTCCTCTCCCGCATCCAGTTCGCGGCCAATATCAGTTTTCACATTTTATTTCCCACCATCACCATCGCACTGTGCTGGTTCCTGTTTTTCTTCCGTGTGCAATACAACCGCACCAACGACGATGTCTGGATGCGCTGTTATCGTTTCTGGGTAAAAATTTTTGCACTGAGTTTTGCAATTGGTGTTGTCAGCGGATTGGTAATGTCGTTTCAGTTTGGCACCAACTGGCCTGGCTATATGGAGACTGTGGGCAACATTGCCGGCCCCTTGTTAGGCTATGAAGTATTAACCGCTTTTTTCCTTGAAGCCACTTTTTTAGGCATCATGTTATTTGGCATCAATCGTGTTTCCCCGCGCGTTCATACACTCGCCACACTGTTGGTCGCGATTGGTACCAGCCTCTCGGCATTCTGGATTCTTGCATTAAATTCCTGGATGCAAACGCCCGACGGTTTCGAAATGCGCGATGGCGTGGCCTTTCCGCTCAGTTGGTGGGACATCATCTTCAATCCCTCCATGCCGTACCGGCTCACACATATGATGCTGGCCTCAGGATTAACTGCCGCCTTTTTGATTGCAGGTATATCGGCGTACCGCATCCTAAAAGGTGATCACAAGCCGGCACCGCGCCTGGCATTAAAGGTAGGAATTTTTGCTGCAGCCATATTGATTCCCCTGCAAATATTTATGGGAGATCTACACGGGTTAAATACACTCAAACACCAGCCAGCCAAGATCGCAGCGATGGAAGCTATCTGGGAAACTGATAACCACGTTCCCCTCGTGTTATTTGCGATTCCCGATGAATCCGAAAAGAAAAATTTGTTTTCCGTGGAAGTGCCTCACCTTGCCAGCTTTATCCTGACCCATGACATTGGCGGTGAGTTGAAAGGATTAAACGAATTCGATGGCGAGCATCCCCCGGTAAAACCATTGTTCTACGGCTTTCGTTTGATGGTCGGCATTGGCCTGTTGATGCTGGTCGTGTCCTGGACTACCAGCTTGCTATTGTTACGCAGAAAAAGTCTCCCACCTTTGATGCTTCGCATATTGGTCGCCATGAGTTTTTCCGGTTGGATCGCCACACTGGCTGGCTGGTATGTCACCGAAATCGGACGTCAACCTTACCTTGTCACCGGAGTGTTAAAAACCGCCGATGCCGTTACCAGCGTAGCCAGCAGTAACGTGGGTATTTCTCTCAGTATTTATTTAACCTTGTATGTAGTGCTATTAATCGCTTACATCCGCACCTTATTTGTCATGGCTCGCAAGTCTGTGCTGGTTGACCGCCCCGATGAAATGCCAACACTGCAGGAGCAACACAACCCGATTCACGGCAGACAACCGTACTGACATAACTGAGGTTTGTTATGAATTTGACAGGTGAAGCTTATTGGTTGCCGGTGATTTTTACCGGTTTGATGGGATTGGCATTTCTGATTTATGCCATGCTCGATGGATACGATCTCGGCGTTGGCATTTTATTGCCGGCAGATTCCGATCCACAACGCGATACGATGATTGCCTCTATCGGCCCATTTTGGGACGCCAACGAAACCTGGCTGGTCCTGGGTGTCGGGATTTTATTGATTGCGTTTCCGAGCGCACACAGCTTGATTCTGTATCACTTTTATTTGCCGGTAACAGCGATGCTCGCTGGGCTGATTATGCGCGGGGTGGCGTTTGATTTTCGCGCAAAGGCACCGGCAGATCACAAGGAACTGTGGGACAGGATTTTTAAATTCGGTTCCCTGCTCGCGACCCTGGCCCAAGGTTACATGTTGGGGATGTTTGTCATGGGATTTGAAGAAACACCTGCTGCATTCGCCTTTGCCGCACTCAGCGCCATCTGTGTGACTGCTGGTTACAGTTTTATCGGCGCGGCCTGGTTAGTCATGAAGACTGAAGGTGAATTACAGCTGCGCGCGGCTTACTGGGCGCGAATTTGCATGTGGTTTATGGCGTTAGGGATTATCGCCGTGTCTGCCGTAAATCCGTTGATGAGTCACAATGTTTTCGAAAAGTGGTTTGGCAGCCCTTGGGCGTTGTTGTTGCTGATCATTCCGGCGGTGTGTTTCGTTACCTTTATGATGGTGGAGCGTTACCTCAGCAAATTCCCGTATGAAAATGATTTCGGTTGCGGCATTCCATTTATTGGCGCAGCGATTATTTTTATCCTGTGCTTTTTTGCGCTGGGTTACAGCTTTTTTCCCTATATTGTTTTGGGTGAGATGGATATATGGGAGGCCGCCAGCGCGCCGGAGTCGCTGTGGTTTATTTTAGTTGGCGTGATGATTGTGTTGCCGGCGATTATTGCTTACACGATTTTTTCGTATCGGGTGTTTTGGGGGAAGGCTACGGAGCTGCGGTACTATTAAATTGATAGTCTCATCGAAAGTTTAAATCGAGATTCTGAACTAGGGGCAGTGTCGGATTACGCCTTTGGCTAATCCGACCTATGGTTCGATTTAAGGGCGGCTCAGGAGAGGACGAGATTGTCGCGGTGGATAAGTTCTTCGTCGTCTTTATAACCAAGCAAGGCTTCAATTTTGTTGCTGGGCTTGCCGATAATTTTGCGTGCTTCATCCGCGTGGTAGTTAACCAAACCGCGTGCAACTTCGCGTCCGTCAGGCGCGACACAAATCACCATATCACCGCGCGTAAAATTACCGCGCACTTCTTTTACGCCCACCGGCAATAAACTCTTGCCCTGCTCGCGCACAACACGCACGGCACCATCATCCAGCACCAAAGTACCACGGGTTTGCAATTGACCGGAAATCCAGCGCTTGCGCGCGGCCTGAGGTTGTTGTTGCGCCCAGAGGAAGGTGCCGATATTGTCACCTTCAGCCAAACGCAATAACGCATTGTCAATGCGCCCACCGACAATCACCGTATCCGCACCGGAACGCGCTGCAACGCGCGCCGCACGCACTTTGGTGATCATACCGCCACGGCCCAACACACCGCCGCCGCCTGCCATTTTTTCGAGTTCAGGTTCTTCTGCCGCAATTTCACTCAGCAATTGTGCCTCGGGGTTAATGCGCGGATCACTGTCATACATACCCAATTGATCGGTAAGAATGACCAGCAAATCCGCCTCAATCAAATTCGCAACCAACGCCCCCAGGGTATCGTTGTCACCAAACCGGATTTCGTCCGTCACCACCGTATCATTCTCATTGATAACGGGAATAACGCTTAATCCAATCAAGGTTTTTAACGTGGAGCGAGCGTTCAAATAACGCTGACGCGAAGAAAGATCATCGTGATCAAGCAATACCTGAGCGGTCAGCAAACCGTAGCGCTGAAACTCCACTTCATAGGTCTGCACCAGACTCATCTGTCCAACGGCGGCGGCGGCTTGCAGTTGATGGATTTCCGTAGGGCGGGACGACCAACCCAGGCGACGCATACCCGCTGCTACCGCACCGGAAGATACCAATACCAGTTCAATGCCTCGTTGACGCAGCGCGGCCATTTGCGCAACCCAGCCTGCGATTGCTTGCGCATCCAGTCCTTTGCCGTCGTTGGTCAGCAGCGCGCTGCCGATCTTGACTACCCAGCGTTTGGCTTGGGGGATGAGATCTCGTTTGCTCATCAATTTACCTTACGTATTCGACTTCAACATCATAGTCGCCTTCATCGAAGTCATCGTCATCATCTTCGCCCAGTGCACGCTTGGCCGCGCGGTGTGCTGCGCGCAGTTCTTCAATACGGTCACGGGCTTCCTGGGCCATTTGCAACTGCAACTGCATCTCACGCTCGCGCGCTTCGGGGTTCTCACTTTCCTCTTCCCACACGGCTTCCAGATGATCCATGATCCTGCCGGCAAGCTGTGTCGTACCATCGCGGTGCAAGGCGGAAATGCGAAATACTGGGCCGGTCCAGTTAAGTGAATCAATCACCGCCTGACAGCGCGCTTCCACTTCATCAGGTGGCAAGAGGTCGATTTTATTCAACAGCAACCAACGATCCCGGCTTGCCAGGGTTGAGCTGAACTTCTGCAATTCCTCAGCAATAACACGCACATTGTCTGCCGGATCAGAATCATCCACCGGCGCCATATCAACCATGTGCATCAGCAAACGACAGCGGGTTAAATGTTTGAGGAATCGCACCCCCAAACCCGCCCCTTCAGCTGCACCTTCAATCAAACCGGGAATATCAGCAATCACAAAGCTGCGATACTGCTGCACTTTTACCACGCCGAGATTGGGAATCAGGGTCGTGAAGGGGTAGTCGGCCACCTTGGGCTTGGCTGAGCTAACGGCGCGGATAAAGCTCGATTTGCCCGCGTTAGGTAACCCCAGCATGCCGACATCGGCCAGCACTTTCATCTCCAGCTTCAGGTTGCGGACCTCACCCTCGGTACCGTAAGTGAAACGGCGCGGCGCGCGGTTGGTACTGGATTTAAAACGGGTATTACCCAAGCCGTGAAAACCACCTTGGGCGACTTTCAATTGCTGACCATGCTTGGTCAGATCACCAAATACTTCCTCTGTGTCGGTATCAATGACGGTGGTGCCCACCGGCACGGGCAAAAACAGGTCATCACCCTTGCGCCCGGTACAATCTTTACTACCGCCTTTCTGGCCGTCTTCAGCTTTGTATTTGGGCTGGAAACGGTAGTCGATCAGCGTGTTCAGGTTTTCATCCGCAACCAGAAAAACACTGCCACCATCGCCACCATCGCCGCCGTTAGGGCCACCTTTGGCAATAAACTTTTCCTGGCGGAAGCTCATCATGCCGTTACCGCCCTTTCCTGCTTCAACATGGATTGGCGCTTCATCAACAAATTTCACGGTGAACTCCCGGCGTTAACCAAAATATTTAAACCAATCAATCTTAAACAAACGATCAAACTTCTTGCAGCAGCTTCCTGAATAAAAAAAGCCCTGACGACAACGACAGGGCTTTTATTCTTCTCAGGTGCCAGCACCAGTCAACCGGCGCAAGCTATGATCCGCAATCGCAATCAGGCAGCAACGATGCTGACGAATTTACGATTGTTTGGACCTTTAACCTCAAATTTCACTTGACCGTCAGCCTTGGCAAACAAGGTGTGGTCTTTACCAATACCTACGTTCACACCAGCATGAAAACGGGTGCCGCGTTGACGAACAATGATGCTGCCCGCCGGAACCACTTCACCGCCAAAGGCTTTAACGCCGAGGCGTTTCGCTTGTGAGTCGCGACCGTTGCGGGTACTACCGCCAGCTTTCTTGTGAGCCATTTTCTATTCCTCTTAACCTTGGATACCAGTGATTTTCACTTCGGTAAACCATTGACGGTGACCTTGGCGTTTCATGGAGTGCTTACGACGCTTGAACTTGATGATTCTCACTTTGTCTGCACGACCGTGAGCTACAACTTCAGCAGTCACTTTAGCACCGGCTACTACCGGAGCACCGATTTTAACGTCGCCGCCAGTACCTACCAGGTAAACCTTATCAAACTCAATGGTGTCACCAGTGGCCACTTCGATCTTTTCGAGCTTCAGGGTTTCGCCTTCCACTACACGGTGCTGTTTGCCACCGCTTTCAAAAATTGCGTACATAGTTGCTCCAATACACGCTTGGACGACACGAAGTAGCCGAGCGATATGCTCTGGCGTTTGGGACTAGCGTCGTATGGGTTTTCAGGGGCGGCGATTGTAAGTCAGGCAAGGCCAAAGTACAAGCCGGAGATGGTTGAAAAACCGCCGCACTCGCGCAGTGTCGCATCGGCGTAGGTCACTTCAACCACCTGGCCAGCCGCAGCTGCTGCCGCTTGACGTCTGCCACAAACAAACCCGCTACCTGGCGCGCACCCTCGACTTGCAGATGGGTATTGTCTTGTTTACCTTCCGGCGGCAGATTGGCGTATTGGCCTGGAACAGTATGCATATAGAGTTGTTTGCTTGCCGCAGGCCCTGCCTCAGACAGCCAATGGGCGGTGAGTTGATTCAAATCCACTAGGGGTACTGACATGTCTTTCGCCACTTGGCGAGCAACCATCGGGTAGTCACCCAAGGTTTTCTGTAGAGCGCCCTGATCATCGAAGTGGCGACGGCGAATGGAGGTCACCAGGATCACCTCTGCCCCCTTGCCTCTGACTTCATCGATATAGCGCATCAGATTCGCGCGATAGTCCGTCCAGGGCTCTGCGTAACGCGTCGGGTCCTGGCTCTTTTGGTCGTTATGGCCAAAGCCGATGACGACGATGTCCCCCGCCTTGAGCTGATCCACCACCGTTTGCCAACGCCCTTCATCGCGGAAGCTCTTGGTGCTGCGACCGTTCATTGCGTGGTTCTGCAATCGGATTCCCGGCGTCAGGAACTCAGGCAGCATTTGCCCCCAGCCATGTTCCGGGTATTTGTGTTCAGGCTGGTCTGCCATAGTTGAATCGCCCACCAGGAACAGCGTTGGATGACTGGACGTGTCAGGCTGGATGGCACAGGCGGCAAGCAGGCAGGCCATCAGGAATACAGAAAACGGTCTCACGGCTGAACCTCCCGCTGGCGGGCAGGTTTCTCAAGCCATCCGTTGTGGCGCAACCAACTCAGCAGGGCATCGGGCCAGTCCGAAGCCGTACCTTCGCCTTCGCGCATTCCAAAACCGTGGACATTGGTCTGGTAGATATGCAACTCGGACTGTTTGTTATGCTTTTGTACTTCCGCGAACAGCGCCAGGCTATTTCCGATCGGCACCGCTTTGTCGTTGGCACCATGGATGATAAACATCGGCGGCACCTTGGCCTTGACCTGATATTGCAGGGAGTTTTCGCGCACCAATTCAGGCGTGGGATTGTCGCCCAACAGCGCATGCCGCGAACCGGCATGAGCATCCGGGCCTTCCAGGGTAATCACCGGATAACCCAAAATCGCAAAATCCGGCCGGGCACTGACGTTCTGCCAGGGGTCATCGGTGAGTTGCGCAGAGCGAAAGCTGTAACGTGTCGCTACACTGGCTGCGAGATGCCCGCCGGCTGAAAAGCCCAGCACCCCGATTCGTTCCGCATCCAGATTCCAGTTCGCCGCGTGGGCGCGCACATAGCGCACGGCCCGCAAGCCATCCAGCAAGGGCGCGGGAAAACCGTATTCCTGCATTCGATATTTCACCACAAAGGCCGCCACGCCCTGCTGATTAAACCATCGCGCAATATCGTAGCCTTCGTGCTCAATCGCCAGACGTACATAGCCACCGCCAGGAAAGATCACCACTGCGGCACCATTGGCCAATGCTGGCTCCGGCCAAAAGGGTGTGATAGACGGATTATCCACCGCATACACCCGCTCACTTTGAACTGCTTCACGATCGGGCGTTACCAGGGCTTTTTCCGACCAGAGATACACGGGCTCACGAGGCAACGCAGACACTTGGGCAATCACTCCAGAGGAAAACAGACATAACAAGACCAGCAGGTGGGCGCAGGCCCTGCCTTTATGATGTGGAAACATAACAGACTTCTCTCACCTGGGCCGCGCCGGCAGAGGCCGGTCGGGCTTTATTGTATTTTAAGGATGACAACCATCCGCTCCGGCTCAAGGAGCTCGTGGCCCGGTGAGGATAACACCGGCAGGGGTTTAGTGCAGATCAAGATCCTGATCAGATTGCCACCAGCCGTGGCGATGCCAATCGGTGCGGGTGGGGTCGGCGGCTGACAGCAGGAGCTGACCGGTGCTGATTTCCCACATCACCAATTCATCTTTCAACTCGTGCCAAAAACCTTTGGCTTTTTCGGCATCGTCTGACAAATAGGCGCCAAGCAAGGATGCCTCGTCTTCCGCCATACGTTCTGCGGTCAACTCAAGGGCAACCAGATCACCCAGCTCATGTTCAACAGCCTGTTGCAAGGTGACCATAACGCCCGCCTCATTGTCGGCTTGTGCAGCGTCGGAATGATAGGGATTGTGATAGTGGCTGGTCGATTTCATAGCGATTACCTCTGGCATGATTAACTCAGGGGACTCGACACTCAGACAGCAAAAACAATAAAAAAGCGTAATTCACATGCGGTTATACCCAAAAACGCGGCTCAACCTCTATAATCACCGCCTTTCTTTACCTTCTTAAGTATAGGCCGTAAACCAGCATGCAAGAGCAATACAATCCCGCGCAAGTAGAAGCCGACGCCCAGCAATACTGGGAGGAACACCAGAGTTTCAAGGTCGTGGAAGACCCCAGCAAAGAGAAATTCTACTGCTTGGCTATGTTCCCCTACCCCAGTGGCAAATTGCACATGGGGCATGTGCGCAACTACACCATCACTGACGTGATCGCGCGCTACCAACGCATGCAAGGTAAAAACGTTCTGCACCCCATGGGATGGGATGCCTTCGGCTTGCCGGCCGAAAATGCGGCTATCAAGCACAACACGGCGCCCGCCAAATGGACCTATTCCAACACCGATCACATGCGCGGTCAGCTCAAGCAATTAGGTTTTGGGTTTGACTGGTCCCGCGAGGTCACCACCTGTAAGCCCGACTATTACAAATGGGAACAGTGGTTCTTTACCCGCCTCTACGAAAAAGGTCTGGTCTATAAAAAGATGGCGACGGTGAATTGGGACCCGGTGGACCAGACGGTGCTTGCCAACGAACAGGTGATCGACGGCCGCGGCTGGCGCTCCGGCGCATTGGTGGAGCGCAAGGAAATCCCCCAGTGGTTTATCAAAATTACGGCTTACGCCGAGGAGCTGCTGGAAGATCTGGACAAGCTGCCCAACTGGCCTGAGCAGGTGAAAACCATGCAGCGCAACTGGATCGGCAAAAGCCGCGGTCTGGAGATGCGCTTTGACTTGACCGAACCGGTCGGCAAGTTTGACGGCTTCGAGATCTACACCACCCGCCCGGATACCTTGATGGGCGTCACCTATGTGAGCCTGGCAGCGGAGCATCCTATTGCCAAATTGCTGGCTGAAACCAATCTCCAACTTGCGCAGTTTATTGCCGATTGCAAAGTGCAATCTGTGGCCGAAGCCGATATGGCCACCATGGAAAAACGCGGCATGGATACCGGCATCAAAGCCCTGCATCCCATTACCGGCGAACCGGTCGCTGTGTGGGTCGCCAACTATGTGCTGATGGATTACGGCTCAGGGGCGGTGATGGCAGTACCGGCCCACGACCAGCGTGATTACGAATTTGCCCAAAAATACAACTTGCCAATTCAGCAGGTCATCGCGCCACAAAACGGCGAAGAGATCGACTTGAATAAAGCCGCCTTTGTGGAAAAAGGGTTACTGGTTAATTCAGGCGAGTACGACGGTCTCGACTTCAACGCTGCCTTTGATGCAATTGCCAGTACCCTGGAAGCAGCCAAAAAAGGCCAGGTAAAAGTTAACTACCGTTTGCGCGACTGGGGCGTTTCACGTCAGCGTTATTGGGGTGCGCCCATCCCGATGTTCAATTTACCCGAAGGCGGTGAGATTCCCGTGCCGGCGCACAAACTGCCTGTAATGCTGCCGGAAGATGTTGTGATGAACGGCGTGCAATCGCCGATCAAGGCCGATCCCGAATGGCGTAAAGATGAGCTGGACGGTAAAACCGTTGAGCGCGAAACCGACACCTTCGATACCTTTATGGAGTCGAGCTGGTATTACGCACGCTACACCTGCCCGAATTTCACTGAGGGCATGATCGATAAAGCGGCCGCTGATTACTGGCTGCCGGTAGATCAATATGTCGGCGGCATCGAACATGCGATTCTGCATTTGCTCTATTCCCGCTTCTTTCACAAATTGATGCGCGATGAAGGTTTGGTCAGTTGTGACGAGCCCTTCGAGCGTTTGCTGTGCCAGGGCATGGTGTTGAAAGACGGCACCAAGATGAGCAAGTCCAAAGGCAACACGGTGGACCCGGAAGAATTAATCAACCAGTACGGCGCGGACACTGTGCGCCTGTTTTCCATGTTTGCGGCACCGCCAGAACAGAGCATGGAATGGAGCGATTCCGGCGTGGCCGGCGCCTATCGCTTTTTGCAGCGATTGTGGAAAGCGGTAGAAGGTCACATCAACGCTGGCACACCCGGCAAGCTGGATGCCACCAATCTGTCGCAGGCGCAGAAAGATCTGCGCCGCAAGACCCATGAAACCATCGCCAAGGTCAGTGACGATTACGGTCGCCGCCAAACATTTAACACCGCTATTGCAGCGACCATGGAGCTGCTTAACGAAGTGAGCAAATTGGCCGACCGCGCCAATCCGCAAGGTCTGGCGGTGGAGCGCGAAGCGCTGGAGACGGCGATCCTGGTGCTCGCACCTATCGTGCCGCATATTACCCAGTCACTTTGGCATTCTCTGGGTCATAACGACATTCCGTTGACCGCCAGCTGGCCGACACTGGATGAGTCCGCGCTGGTGCGTTCAAGCATCGAGATTGTTGTGCAGGTAAACGGCAAGGTGCGCAGCAAACTAGACGCGCCCATAGACGCGCCGCAAAAGACCCTGGAAGAGATGGCGCTGGCCCAGGACAACGTGCAACGTTTTCTGGACGGCATCACCGTGCGCAAGGTGATCGTCGTGCCCAACAAACTGGTCAATATCGTCGCCAATTAAATGTTTGATCGTAGGTCGGATTAGCCACAGGCGTAATCCGACAACTATTTATCGCGGCTTCTATTTATCGTAGCGCCGCCCACTCCACACCCGATCAGGAATGTTATGAATAAAATTATCGCCTGTTTACTGATAACCAGCCTGATCAGCGCCTGCGGTTGGCATTTACGCGGTTCCACCAATTTGCCAACTAATATCGATAGCATTTTTGTCACCGCTGAAGACGCTCACGGCGCACTGATTACCGAAGTCAAACAATTACTCAAAGCCAACAAGGTAACCGCGGCGGAAGAAGCAAGCGCAGCGCCTTATTCTCTGGTGATTGTAGAAGAGCGCGATGACCGCCGCACTGCCGGCGTGGGCAGCGATGCGCTCACCAGCGCCTACCAGATCATCCTTTCTGTGGATTACGAAATCCGCAACCGCGAAGGCGTGTTGCTCGCGCCCATGACCACCGCCACCAATGCGCGTACCTACGACTACAGTGCCGGCAATGCCAGCAGCGCCTCTCAGGAAGAGGCTTTGTTGCTGCGCGAAATGCGCCGCGATATTGCACAACAAATGTTACGCCGCTTGCAGGCCGTGAGTGTCAACTCAGCAGCCGAGGCCACCGATGGCCAAACTGCGCCCTGAACAGCTGAGCCAGGCGCTCAGCAAACAACTGGCTCCGATTTACCTCGTCAGCGGCGATGAACCACTGCTGATCCAGGAAGCCTGTGACGCAATTCGCCAGGCTGCGCGCCAGGCCGGGTTTAGCGAGCGCGAGCTCTACCATGTCGACAACAGTTTTGAGTGGGGCCAGTTACTCGCGGCAGCTAACAGCTTGTCTTTGTTTGCCGAGAAAAAAATCATCGAACTGCGTATGCCCAACGGCAAACCTGGCGATAAAGGCGGCAAAGCGCTGATTGAATACGCCCAGTCACCCGCCAGCGATAATCTGCTACTCGTGGTCACTGATAAACTCGATGGCGCCACGCAAAAAAGCAAATGGTTTAAGGCGCTCGACGAAGCCGGTATTCATGTTCAAGTCTGGCCGATTACACCGGCACAATTGCCGCGCTGGATCGGCACACGCTTGCAACAAGCCGGCCTGCGTGCCGACAGCAGCGCCATTGATTTGCTGGCATCGCGTATTGAAGGCAACCTGCTCGCCGCTGCGCAGGAAATTGAAAAATTAAAACTGCTGACCAATGACAAAGTGGTCAGCTATGAATTGATGGCTTCTGTAGTTGCTGACAGTGCGCGCTACGATGTCTTTGGACTTGCAGATAAAGCTCTACATGGTGATGCCCGCGCGGCGGTCAAGACACTCCACGGGCTAAAAACTGAAGGGACTGAACCAATCAATATCTTGTGGGCTATTACACGCGATATTCGCAGCCTGGTGCAGATTTCGCTCGCGGTAAGCCAGGGAAAACATTTTGATTGGGCGGCAAAGCAAGCCGGTGTTTGGGATAAACGCCAGCCCTTAATTAAAGCAGCCTTGCAGCGTTTAAAACCCGCACAGTTGCAACAGTTATTGCGCAAAGCCAATGGCATCGATAAAGCAGTCAAAGGTATGCGCAATGCCGAACCCTGGGATGAACTGCTGGATTTAATTTTGAACCTGGCTGGCGTACACAGCTTGCATCCGAGCAATGATCGTCTCGCATTAAAGATTTAACACGTTTAATAAAAAGCCCACCCACAAAACATTCCATTGAAAAGAGAACCTGACCACTGGAGCTACCCGATGATAAAAACAATCTTAATATCTAACCGGTTACATCACATTGTACTCACGACATTATTAGTCCTGTTTGCAACTGCCGGCTGCGCCGACGATAAACCCGCACCGGCATCGACCATCCCGGCTCCACGCACCATTGAGTATTCCTGGATGTCCGTAGAGCAATGGCACCAGAAATTTGCCGAGGATGTGGCGGTTGCGCGCGCGGGCGACGTGAATTTATTGTTTGTAGGCGACTCCATCACAGAGGGTTGGCCAGCGCCGCTGTGGCAAAAATATTTTGCACCTTACAAAGCGGCCAATTTCGGCGTAGGTGGCGATCAAACCGGTAATGTGTTGTGGCGCCTGGAAAATGGCGACATCGAAAAATTGAATCCCAAAGTCGTCGTGCTGATGATTGGCATCAATAACTTCGGACTCAACAACGAAGGCCCCGAAGAAGTCTTCCAAGGTGTGAAAGCGGTGGTCACCACATTGCGCACGGCCTTTCCTGATGCAAAGATTTTAGTGAACGGCATCTTCCCTTATCAGGAAACCGCGCAAAGCCCCATGCGTGCTCCCATCATTAAAGCTAATCAGCTCATTAACACTCTGGATGATGGCAAGCATGTTTTCTTTCATGACTATGGTCATCTGATGTTGCAAGACGACGGCTCGATTTCCCCGGAAATCATGCCTGACTTTTTACATCCCGCCGAGCCCGGTTATCAAATCTGGGCTGATGCGATGATGCCGACACTACGGAAATGGCTGGATTAAATTGTTTCGACTTCAGACGAGCGTTTCTATGCAAACTTTTTGGTTTAAAAATTTAGCCTTGTTGAGCAGGCGATACGCAAGCTTAATTGTCATGTCCTGCCTTGGCTGCGCAACAACCTCTCCTACCACTGACAAAGCCATGAACGATACGATTATCTCCCGCTTTTCAATGACCAATCCGCTCGTGCAAACCATAGGGCGGACAGAACCGCTCGCCGATGGCAGTGTGCGTTTTGCCTACCCAGGTGTTACCACTCGCTTTAACGTCAGCGGTAAAGCATTTTGGTTACAAGCGCGCAGCACCAGTGATCAAAGTTATCTGGAAATTATTGTTGATAACACAGAGCCGCAGGTTATTCAGCTTTCCAGTCAAAGTCAGCGCATTCCCCTGGTTTTTGAAACACCCTCACCGCACCAGGTGGCCATCATCCACCGCGGCGAAACCTGGCACGGTGTGGTAACCCTTGAGCATATTGAAATTGCCGACGGTGGCTTGCTCGATCCATCCCCGTTGCCTCACAAGCGGATGCTGATCCTGGGCGATTCTGTCACCTGCGGTGAAGCCATTGAACGCACCGCTGATTGCAAGAAAACCACCCGCTGGTGGAATCCTCGGTTGTCCTACGGCATGCTCACGGCGGCTGCTCTGGACGCACAAGTGAACCTGGTTTGTTACGGTGGGCGCGGCTTGGTGCGCAGCTGGAATGGTCGAACCGATGAACTGAACCTGCCGGACTACGCCGAGCTGACAATCGCTGACCCGGCATCGTCAGTGGTGTGGGACCATGGAAATTACACGCCCGACCTGATCCTCAGTGCGATAGGTACAAATGATTTCAGCCAGGGCATTCCCGAACGGGAAGACTATGTCAGCACCTACGTGGCGTTAATCAAGCGCTTATTTGAGCTGTACCCCAAAACACATATCGTGTTGACTGAGGGCGCGATATTGAGCGGGGAGAAAAAGGCGGCCCTCACGGCGTACTTGACGGAAGTTCAGCAACGCGTCGCCAGCCCCCGGCTTCATCTGGTAACGTCCAACCATTACCCGGGAGATACCTGTGATGCACACCCAACCAAAGCACAACACGCTGCTATGGCAAAAGACCTGGCCCCTCACCTGAAACGCATCATGCATTGGTAGTCCTGAGCATACGCCTGGGCGACAGGCGTACGCTTCCCCCTCGTTTTAATAATTCTTCTTCATAAAATTCGGCGCCATCCATCCAGATGGAATCAAAAAAGCCCGGCGCGCAAAATATCCTTCTCGACTTATAGTCTTTATGAATATCTATGTGCTATGTTTGCTTGTACACATGTACCTCAGCAAAGTTTCACTGGTATACATGTGCAGTACCTTGGCTCGAACTGCCCGAATATTCATCCCTAAAAATGAATTTACCGGCAAGCGAGCACGCATGAAATTCGTTGTTAAGACGCAGTCAATCTCCCACCCGCGATTGAACTGAATAATAAAGATGCAGCGCAATTGTTCGGGTAGTTGAAACACAGCGACAACGTTCAAATAAAAAAGCGGTTTCAAAGATAAATATAAGAGGAACACCACATGATCAAGCAAATCTCCCTTGCTGTAATCGTCACCGCATTAATTACCGGTTGCGGCGGCAGTGATAATGACAACGACTCAACAAGTTCGTCCAGCGCACCGGCACCCTCCTCCAGCAGTGTCGCATCCAGTAGCGAGGCCTCCAGCGAAGCACCGTCAAGCGTCGCATCATCCAGCGCACCTGCGTCAAGTGAAGCCTCGTCGAGCGAAAGTTCAGCGGCCTCATCAACGCCTTCCGCCGATTTGAGTTTTGGTTTTGAAGAGGGTATTGAAGGCTGGTTCGTGAATGGTTCGGAGAACCTTATCGTAACCACAGAGTTGGAATTAGCACATGATCAAATTAATTCGGCATTGTCGATCAAACCATTAACCTGGGTTGGTGATAACTACCGGCGTCAAGCGAGAATTGCATTACCTTCCACAACAGACTTTACTGGCGCTACTGTGACCGTCGTCATTGATGTGCCCGAATCATATAAAACCGATGGAACCTTTGTCCTGCAACTGGTAGCTCAAGGATCAGGATATGCCGACTCCTGGAATCCTGTAACAGATTTAGCTGCCGGTGAAAATACAATCGAATGGAGCCCGGCCCCGGAAGACCCAGCTAACGCAACGGGCGTTACCCACTTTGGAATTCAGTTAAGCACCGCTCCAACCGATACCGCCATTCTGGATGCAATTCTGGTAAAAAGTGTGCTGATCGATCTTCCTGAAGAGGGCTCAGCATCAAGCAGCTCTTCTTCAAGCAGCACAGCTGCCAATGTAATTTCCTATACATTTTCAGCGGGCGTGGAAGGTTGGCGCAATGACTATGACAACCCTGTAACAGTCGCACATAACGCAGATGCATCGGCTGTGGAAATTACACCTGATTGGTCGACAACATATCAGAATGTCATTGAAGAAATTGATTCGACTGACTTTACCGGTGCAACAATAGAGTATGTTTATACCGTAACCCAGGCGCAGGTTGATGCAGGCATGCAGGTTCAAGGTTATGTGCAAACTGGTGACCCAGGCTATGCAAGACTTTACGGCGCGATAGAAACACCTGTTGCCGGTGAAAACACGTTAACCTTTATGCCGCAAGATGATGAAAATAATAATATTGAAATCATCCAGCGCATCGGTTTTCAGTTAAACGGCCCAGCAGCAGGAGCAGCAGCGGATGATACGGTTTTACTTAACAGCGTAATAGTTACTCTCGCTCCTTGATCCTTCGTCTCCAAAAAAAATCCCGGCTAACCGCCGGGATTTTTTTATAACAAGTACTTTATTAATTCCCCTCGAAAAAACTACTCCGCACTACGTTGCTCCGGCCCCAACGGCTTCAACAACAAGATCAATTTCGGCAATAAGGTTAACGAACCAAGCACAGCTGCAAACATGGCGAAGGCCGTTAACAAACCAAAATAAATCGACGGAATAAATTCCGACAAGGCCAGAATTGAGAAGCCGACAATAATCGTTGTCGAGGTGTAATACATCGCGCGGCCAATCGATGCATGAGAATTATGCATCGACTCAACATAACTACCCGTCTGCGCAAACTCCTGGCGGAACCGATAGAAATACTGAATCGCCTGATCCACTCCCACACCCACGGTGATGGCAGCAATTGTAATGGTCATCATATCCAGCGGAATACCGGCCAATCCCATCCCGCCCAACACCACACTCGCTGCCAACATATTCGGCAGGATCGCGATGAGTGCAATCTTGAATGAGCGAAAGAGTAACAAAATCATCAACATTATCGACACGAACACCACACCGATGGTGGCGATCTGGGATTGAAACAGGCTTTGCAACATGTTGTTGTATAGCACCAGCATACCAGTGAAATTAACCTGCTCCGGCTTTAATCCAACTTCATCAATTGTGTAAGTACGAATTTTTTCCACCAACTCAGCACGACGTAAGTCCGGCGTCGTTTCTTTAACGCGCAGACTGATGCGCGCCTGTTGATGTTCATCGGAAAGGTAAGGTCTGATCAGAAAATCGGTGATGTCATCGGACAGCATCCGGCGCATGACATTTAATTCAAAATTATTCAAACGACCGCCATTGATATCCTGCGCCAGCTGATAGGTAATCGCCAGCGACTGCACCTTGCCGACTTCCGGCAATGACTCCAGATAGTTGTGCAGCTTTCTGATTTCATCCAGACCATTCAGGGTAAACCAATAACTCTCCGGCGCTTTTTCAGTGGACTCATCCGCGAAAGGGTCATCAGCAAACGGGTCGTCCTCCACTTCCGCTTCAGGGTCGGCAAACGGATCGTCTTCCAGCGTTTCCTCTTCGCTCGCCATCCACGCGGGATCTGCATCCAGGATAATATCGAGGGTCACTGTACCACCCAACTCCTGATCGATAACTTTCATGCCCTGATGAATTTCACTGTCTTCATGGAAGTAATCAATAAAACGATTTTCCACTTGCAGCTGCGTAATACCGAAGACACTTATCAAACCTGCCAATAGCGCAACCAGCAAAACTTTTCCGCCATGAAGCTCCGCGAGACGGGAAAAGCGTAGCGTCATAGCTGCTGATTGGTCGCCGCGATCCCTGGGTTCGCCTTTAGGCAAAATCATTAAACCTGCGGGCAATAACACAAACGATAAAAAGAACGCGACAACTAAACCGATAGTCATCATCCAGCCAAAGTCAATGACCGGACGAATACCGCTCATCAGCAGCGACATAAAAGCCACCATGGTGGTCAGCGCCGAATAGAAACATGGCACCACCATCATGCGGGAGGTCTTCAATACCAGCTCAGCTTGCGTCCAGTCAGGATGTTGCGCATGGAGTTCGCGATACCGTACAACGATATAAATGGTGAACGCCAGGGCGAGGATCAATAGCAAGGCCACAAAGTTGGACGAGATAACAGTTAGCCGCCAGTCGATCCAACTGATCCATCCCAGCATCAACAGAACGGACATGATGCAAGTCACCAAGGGCAAAACGATGTAACGCAACTGGCGAAAAATAAAGGCGAGCATCACCACAATAAATAACAAAATAGCGATACCAAAAATCACCAGATCATTCTTGATGTAGGTGATCATGTCCGAGGTAATCATGCTCACGCCGCCGAGGAACAACTGTGCATCATCACGATATTTATCCATGACCTGCCGCACTGTATCTACCCGCTGGTGATCTTTTGCAGCCTGCGCAGTGCGATAGTCCAAAAATTCCTTGCTGACTTTTTCCAGCTCAATTTGTTCTTCGTCAGTTAAACCTTCCGTGTCACGCTTCCAGCGTAGCGCATCGCGATGGCGCACCATCTCGATGTATTTATTATTCACTTCGAGGTTTAGCAGCAAGGCCGTTGTCTTGCCATCGGGCCCCAGCAGCATGTCGCGATAGATCGGACTGGTCAGAAATTCCTGCTTGGCCTGTTCGCGATCCACACCTTCCGTCAATAATGTGCGTGTCGATTCCTGCTGCTCCGCCAAAGAACGCATGGGGCTGTACAGCAAGGGCACATCAATCATGGAATAAACACTTTCCACCCCTTCAATCTGTGCAAATTCTTCACTCAATTGCTTCAGCAGATTGATGGACTTATCCGTGAACAAGTCTTCGTGCGGAGTAAAGGTCACCACCAAAAAATCGCCGCGCTGGTAGCGTTTACTGATCTCGCGCAGATAATCAATCGAGGTGTCGTGCTCCAGCGTCAAGGAGTCAGCGGAGGCATCCAGTTTAAAATTGGGCAATCCTGCTGCCGCCAGCACGGCGAGAAGAAAGAGGACACTGAGGGTGATAACGGGACGTTTAACAACCAGAACCTGATACAGCGATGACAATCTTTGCAGCATGTGTTGGCCTTATTGAGTTGGGCAAGCGGGCGCAGAAGGCCGCTATTATGAAGCACAGGTGGTTCCTTGCAAACAAAACTCCGCCCTGGATGAGAGGTGACTTCACGAAGAGCGTTTATGACCGTCACTGTGGCCCAGCGACTTATCCGGACATAATTGATCCCGAACGCGTTGTTTAAGTTCCTTGGCTTCCGGAAAGCCACCATCCCGTTGGCGCTCCCACACCAGCACGCCATCGAGCCAGATTTCAAAGACACCACCGGTTCCCGGATGCAAGGCTACTTCATCCAGCTCCCCGTCAAAGGTGCTCAGTAGCTCCTGCGCAAGCCAGGCGGCGCGTAACATCCAGCGGCACAGGTTACAGTAATGAATAACCACCCGATGGGTGGCCTGGGGTGGGGCAGAAAGATTGTCCGACGTCATGATCTCGCTCCGAGTCTATTGCTTTAGTAAAAAGTATCGCTTATATAATGCCTCTAC
This sequence comes from Cellvibrio sp. PSBB006, assembly GCF_002162135.1. Taxonomy (NCBI): domain Bacteria; kingdom Pseudomonadati; phylum Pseudomonadota; class Gammaproteobacteria; order Cellvibrionales; family Cellvibrionaceae; genus Cellvibrio; species Cellvibrio sp. PSBB006. Next base: position 2,302,304 of record NZ_CP021382.1, read on the forward strand.
TTCCATCCCTCTCAGGACCTGCGCGCGGACTGCAAGATGCTGAAAATTCATTTCAAGGACAATCGTCATCCCCCGTTATGGGTGGTTGAGAAACTTTATAGCATCGGTAGCGCGGCGGACAATAACCTGGTGTTGGGCGATGAGGGGATAGACGCATTGCATGCGCGCCTGATCAGCAGCGAAAACAAAGTGTTCCTGAAAGACAACAACAGCCAGAGTGGCTGTTTTGTCAATGGCCAGCGCGTCACCCACAAAGAGATCATCCCCGGCGATGTCATTAAACTGGGTGCGGTTGAAATTGAAGTGCTCGACCCGCATCGCGCCGGCGCCCAGCCCTCAAGTCGGGAAGATACCCCGCCGTGGCGCCTGGTATCTGACAGCAGCTGGCTCGCGGGCAAAAGCTTTGAAATCCCCCGCGACCAGTCAGTCATCATCGGACGCGGCACCCAATGTGACATTGTTATTCCCGGCACCCACCTCTCCCGCCGACATGCCGAACTCAGCGTCCAGGGCACCAGCCTGCGGGTTAAAGACCTCAGCTCCGCCAATGGCACCTTTATTAACGAACGCCGTGTTGAAGAATCGGTGGCCTACAGTGGCGATCGCCTGCGCATTGATGTCTACAGCTTTCGGCTCGTGGGGCCGGAGACTGTCGAACATAAGACCCGTATCCGCCCGTCCATCGAAGCATTGACCAAACCGGTGGAAAAGCGGCAAGCCAGCCAGGAGCCCAAGCGCTGGAAAACCCGTCCCACATCACCCGGCAACCGCATCGAACCCACCTACAATGATCCGCGAAAAAGTGGTCTTTGGTGGTTGGTATTGATCGTCATCGTGGTTGCACTAATCGCTACTATCTATTTGATTTAACCCGAATTGCCTATCTGATTTTAACCCACCTTGCGTCTGCCCGGCACGTAAGCTGCCGCACATTGAGCCCCCTCGGGATTGTGTTAGAATCGCGCCCCTGAAATTTCAACACTCAACCAGGTGAGCACACATATGAGCCTTGATCTAGTTCCCTCCGGTAAAAGCCTGCCCGATGACATTTATGTTGTTATCGAAATCCCGATGAACAGCGGAATCAAGTATGAGATTGATAAGGACAGCAATACCCTCTTTGTCGATCGCCTTGTCAGCACTGCCATGTATTACCCCTGCAACTATGGTTACATTCCTCATACCTTGTGCGATGACGGCGATGCGGCCGACGTGTTGGTATTGTTCCCACAGCCGGTCCAGGCGGGTTCAGTGATTCGCTGCCGTCCGATCGGTGTGTTGAAGATGACCGATGAAGCGGGCGGTGATGCCAAGATCCTGGCTGTGCCTCACGATAAGCTCACGACTTTGTATAGCAAGGTGCAATCCACTGATGATTTGCCGCCGGTTGTGTTGTCGCAAATCGAGCATTTCTTTGAGCATTACAAGGATCTGGAGAAAGGCAAGTGGGTGAAGGTGGAAGGCTGGGCTGGTGTTGATGCGGCGCGTCAGGAAATTATGGATGCGGCTGAGCGTTATAAAGCAGCGAAATAAATTGGTTTTTCGATTTACTACACGAAGCGCTTCGGAATCTGTTTGTCATTAGCGCTTGTGTTTCGAAAACGCATAACAAATTGGCAGGATGGCCAATTTGCACAGCGAAGCTGCCCGAAGGGTGAGCCACATGGATGTGGCGAATGAATCCTCCCTGTAGCTCCCTCAAGTCGTCCCTGACTTGAGGGTTTCGAAACACAAGCGCTAACGCCAAACTCGCATTGTGCGAATATTCCAGCTTTCCACTATTTATCAGCAGATATTTCATTCTTCGAGGGATATGACATGATCAAGTTGGGTTCTCTTCTCAGCGTGCTGGCGGTACTGGTGGGCTGTAGCGAAAAGCCGCCGGTGGCTGAGCATGATGCCAATATTTACCAGACCGCTGTTTACTTTAATTCCCTGCGCCCTAAAGAAGACCGACGTGATGATGCTCAGCGCAAGCCGGCGGAGATTCTTGCGTTTGCCGGCGTAGAGCCGGGTATGAAGGTGATTGATCTATTGGGTGGCGGCGGTTGGTATACGGAATTACTGGCGGCGGTCGTCGGCGATGAAGGCCACGTTTATCTGGCCAATACCCCGTTATTTCTGCATTTTACGCAACCGCAAATGGAAGCGCGGTTGTCGAATAATCGTCTGAAAAATGTTACGCGGGTGGATGGTGAGTGGACGCAGATGAACCTGCCGGAAGAGGTTGATCTTATCTGGTTGTCCCTTGCCTACCACGATATCTATGTTAAACGGCCCAATGATCCCAGCTTTGAAGCAGACCGGGATTCTTTTTTTGAACAGATCAAAACTGCATTGAAACCCGGAGGCATGATTCTGGTGATTGATCACGCGGCAACGTCGGGCACGGGGAAAGAGGCAGCGCAGACGCTACACCGGATTGATGAAGAGTTTGCGCGCGCGGATTTTGAAAGCGAGGGTTTTGTGTTTGTTAAATCATTAGATATCTTGCGCAATCCGGCCGACGATTACACCAAGGACATCTGGGCCAAAGACATCATGAACAAAACCGATAAGTTTATTTTTCTGTTTCAGAAGCCAATGCAATAACACCTTAAGGGGAAGGTAACGACGCAACATCTTCCCCTCGGATTCAGGTATAACGTGTAAACTGTTTCACGAATAAATCAATCAGGTAACAGCGACTGGCCCGAGAAGAAAAAGTATGGTCGCCGTCTTTGATGATAGCAATGTGCATCTCACCCTTGGCCACCAGCTGTTTTACCGTGTTACCCGCCTGAGCCATCAGCAAACGATAACCCGGCTCTGTTTCCCCAATCAGCACAGTTACCTTGATTCCCTGTTGATTGATCAGCAATAAATCTTTTTCAAGTTGTGAATGTTGCACAACACCCACCGCTCCCGCCAATCGCTTGCCCAGCTTATGTGACTTTTTTTGCACCAACCGCACACCAAAAGAAAATGCGTTGCGGAGTTTTTGCGGATTGGTAAATAACGAGATCCATTTGCGCAGGCTGCGTACATTGCCACTGTAATGCGCTGCATCGGCTTCATGCTGACTGTCCTCAGGGGCCAATAAAGAATCACCCTGCTTCCAGTAAAACGCCAAGGGGTTAATCAAAATAATTTCGCGCACGCCCAGTGACTGCCGATGCAGGACGGCCTGAAAACTGTTGTGGGCGCCGGAACATAAACCGCTGAGAACAACGTTGTGGTAGTTGGTACTCTCGCGCAGGAATGCGAGGGTGGACGTCACATCTTCGGCTGCCGTCAGGGCGTAGGGATTGTGGCTATCCGGTGTAATGTCCTGTGCGCTATCGCCAAGGTTACTCAAATCCAGACGCACCGAGCTGAATCCATCGCTCGCCAGACGACGACAGATATCAACGTACAAACGATTGGGGCCGACATGGTGCCCGGAACCGCCGTTGATAAAAAGCAACAAGGGCTTTGTGTAATCTGGTGTAGTCGGCTCCGTCATAACACCGAACATAGGACGTTCGGTGTTGATGGATAATGCACGCTCGCAAAAATTCTGGCCGGCTATCTCGCTGCCCGCATGATCGAAAATCACATGCTCCTGCTCCTCCACAAAGGTGGTTTGCAGCCAGGCCAATATCGCTGCAATGTTATCTTCAGGTACCTGGGTAATTTCCGATTGCTTCATCATCCGTTCAAGCCCGGATAAATTCTGCTGCGTCACCACAACACCTTGCGCAGCCAGTGCCTGCTGTAATTTTTTAGTGGGTGGTTGCGCGGCATTATTGATGATCAATACCTGCTGCAGGCCCTTGGCTTGCAACGCCAACACATCAATAGCCTCCAGGCGGGCTTGGGTCGCGGGATAGAGAGGATAGCCGCCAGCTTCGATATATTCGGCAGCAACAGTTTGCATATGCAACATCGAATCGATAATTTGCAGGTCGCGCACAAAGGCTGAACCTTTCAGATAGGGATACCAAAAGACTGCGCCTTTTACCGGGTGAGCGGCCATAAACTCACTGGCCAACAACGCACCGGAACGCAGGCTGAGAATAATAATATCGGTGATATTCAATGCATCCTGAAAAAAGCGTTTGGCAGCGACCAATGTTTCCTGCCAACCATCAGCGATTGCGTCATCCGCCAGATCGTGAGATGAGTTGCCCATGCCTAACGGATCATACCGCAAGCTGACAAAACCTTGAGCTGCCAGCTCATCGGCCAAATACCGAATGGATCGATGACTGTGCATGTATTCCGGCCCAACCGGGCCGACGATGAGTATACCGACGCGCTTAATCGTAGAACGCCGTGGCTGATGCAGCCATGCAAAGCACTGCTCACCCGCAGTCCCCTGCAACCAAAACGCCTGACGGTGAATATCGGAACGGATTGCCATTAATATTATTCCTGCGTTACCAGCGTAAACCATGACATAGCGACTTGTTGCCGCTGTGCAAAGTCTTGCCGTGGTGTCGTGGCCAGCTCATCATCCAAAGTAAATTGTTCTGCCGCCAGAAATTGCTGCACGGGTGTGTTGCGTTCCGTTTTGAGGTAACGCATAGAGATAAACTCTTTTCGCAGAACTTGCGCAGCTAACCAACCCAGGAATGCCTGTTCAACCTTGCGTTGCATCACACGGCAGGACATCACCATCGACAACAGCATTTCATCCCGATCAATCAGGCAGGCAATAATTTCCCCGTGATCGCCATGCTTATCTTTTAAATGGGCCGTCAGCAAACGACCACCACGCGCCAACACGTCTTTTACTTCTGTGTCTGTGTAACGTATACCATTGAGGTTGAATTGGTTGGTTTTATTGATTAACTGGATTGCCCGTTCCTGCTGTGCCGTGGTGCGATCAAAAACATGCAGTACCATATCCAGTTCGCGCAAAAAACTTTCCAGATTTACCTCTGCGGATGCAACAGGCACCATACCCGCAAGACGGGTTCGGTATAACAGGGTACGTTGTTTATCTTCATCGGTTAAGGTCGCCGTGGAAAATAACTGTTCCAGTTGCGCCACCGTTTCCACCAGGCCATCAACTTTGGCAGGAAAAGTGACGCAGGTGACTGTCGGTAACGCCTGGGCAACCGCCGCAATCTCCACTGGGTTATCGTCTACAAACACACAAGCATCCAACCCCACATTGAGCTGGGCAACCAATGCGCTAATCTGCGCGGCTTTACTTTCATAGCTCGCCAGCACAGTAACAAAATCTTCTTCACGCAATACCGAGTTCGTTCGCTGAAACGGTGCGAGTGCCAGATCAGGATCATTCTTGCTCACGGCGGCCAATAGCACGCCCTGATGTTTTAATTTGCGCAGCAGTGTTTGATAGATAAAATGTGGATACCCCTCACCTTCAGGTTTATCTTTGATACCATCGATACCATCTTCACCAATCACACCACCCCACATAACATTGTCGAGGTCTGTCACTAACACTTTCCTTGGCTGGCACACCAAGCCTTGCAAGTCACGACAGATTATTTCCGCCAGGTCACCACATTGGTTGCTCGCAAGAGGCACACCGAAATTCAAATAGCTGTTAAGCGAAAAAGCATCGGCGGGCAGGATACTGGCATCGAGCTGCATCGCCAGTGCCAGCAGGTTTTTTTCCAGCCGACGATTATCCGTCGCATTGGCGTAAAGCGGCGGAATGGGAGCCTGAATATAAAAAAAGTGCGCATTCCGCTGCTGAAATAAAGCATTCATTTTTTCCAATTGCTGCGCCGTACCTTCAAAGGATGGCGAGGCTTCATTAATACCGGAGCGCCAGTCAAGCGAAGGCAAGAAATCCCAGGGGAAAAGCAAAAAGCATTCATCAACCTCCGTTTCTTGTGGTGTTAACAGGTATTGATGCAGCGTATTGAAAGGAATAGTGCCTATCTGGCAATCCACCCCACGTTGCGCATACTCGGCGCAGATAAATAAGCACAGGTTCTCTGGTTGGCCCGACATCACCAACGTCAGCTTCTGCTTTTTATCGGAGGTAAATCCTTTTAACAGGCTGTGGGCTTGCAGGAATTTCATGGCAACTCCGGTTGTTGATTCGAACGTATCAGCTGAGTTTTTCTTCGAGGAGCTTCACGCAGGTTTCAAAGGAGGTAATTTGCATAGCTTCCACCAGTTCAAGCTGCACATCAAACTCACCTTCAATACCCGCCACCAGCGAGACCTGTGCCATGGAGTCCCATTTGGGTGTATTGTCCTGGCTAACCTTTTCTACACTTGCATCCTCAGGTAGTTGTAAGACGAAGCGAAAAATATCTTTCAGGCTTTCAAGCATGGTTTCTGTCATGTCTGCGTTTCTCGTTTTAGCGATTAAATAGAATGCCAGCGTTGGAAATTGGGTGGCAGCTTCTGAGACACGCCGTAAACCCTTCCCTGGGGGCTCGACAGCGGCATCCATGCCGCTGACGGTCTCAGAAGCTGCCACCCAATTCCCCGAACATCATCGCGTGATTAAGATATTAATTATTTGCGATTGCGGTTGCTTCAGGTTCGGAGCGAATCAGCAATTTGGTTAAAAGCGCTCGTAGACTTTTTGCCATCCGTTTATCCACTGCCACATAAATGATAAACGCTAATGCAAGGGCAAGGATTGTTAATCCTAATAGCAATAAATAAGCATTGATTACCGGCGCTAACAGATCTATCAGATAGCGGCCAAACATATGATGCGTCAGATATAAGGGATAACTCAGCCCACCCAGCAATACAATCGTCGAGGAGGTTTTGATATTTAGTCGCCCGATTGAAATCAAAAACATAAACACATAAAAGCTCAGGATGATGCCCATACAAATCCACTGGTCAGCAGTATGCTGCACCTCAATAAATTGCCCGACCATAGCGGGTACGTGGTACAGGCTTAGCAACACGCACAAAGCAAGCATGAACCAGTGAAACAAACGGTAGCCTTGCTGGCCGCCCAGATAAAATATGCAGCCAGCGATAAAATACGCTGAGTAGGCCGGCGGCAAAAACCAGGGCATAAAGAAAGGCTGTTTGAACAACGCATAACAAATCGTTAGTGCCATCCATGCGGCCAGCCACCAGTGGACCCGTTGCACAACACCACACAAAATCAACAGGAACACACAGCCATAAAATTGCAACTCCATATGCAAGGTCCAGAATACCGGATCAATATCGCTGATACGTGCATAGTCATTCAGCAGGGTCAGGTTAGCGAAGAAGTCCACCAGACTCATGTTGAAATATGGACCGTGAAATAAAAATAAAATTGCCGTGGTAAAGAGAACCGCCGCCCATAACGTCGGATACAAGCGTGTGCCACGGGAGATAGCAAACTCCAGTGCGCTGCGATTTAACGCCGAGGCGAGGATCACGAAGCCGCTGATCAGAAAAAATAATTCCACGCCCAGAAACCAATACTTGGTCACCGGATACAAATCCGGATAAACCTCCATGGGTGCGAGTAATCGTTTGCGCCCTTCCATCACATCGGCTGCTCCGAGAGCGGTGTAATGAAACACCATCACCATAAATGCAGCAACAAAACGAACCAGGTCAATCAGGTGGTAACGGTGTCTCTCACTCATAAACTGTTCTACGTCAATTAAATAAAAAGCGTCCTGCTATGACTCAGGACGGTGTATCCGATATCCGAGCGGTACCGGTTCGACTGGATACCAGTAATCGTGTCAAGGTTTTGCGCAGGAAGCCGGCAAAGCGTTTGTCAATCAGCTCCGTCACCACATAAGCTACAAAGAGTGCGGCAATGATCAAGCCAAAGAGAATAAGGTATTTGTTCATGATGGGGTCAAGGTAATCAATCAGATAACGACCCGCTACATGATGGGTAAGGTATAGGGGATAGGTGAGCGCGCCCAATAGCGCAATCGTCGCTGAACGTTTGATGCTCAACCGGCCGCTGGAAATCAGAAAAAAAAGTGCGTAAAAACTGATAATCATCGCCGAGGTAATCAACTGATCCTGCAATTGGTGCCCCTGAATATATTCATCCGTTTGAGGGAATATATGGAACAAACCAAGGGCAAGCGAGGCGAGTAGCATCACCACGTGAAAGGCTCGGTACCCGTCTTTGGCAGCCAGGTAGAACACGGCGCCAGCAATAAAATAAGATGAATATGCCGGGGAAATAAACCAAGGCAGAAAAAAGGGTTGACGGAATGTTGCGTAGCCGATGACCAATAAAATCCAGATGCTCAACCAGATACGGTAATGCTGAACAACACCAAACAGGATCAACAGAAATACACAGCCGTAAAATTGTAACTCCGCGTGCAGCGTCCAATACACCGGGTCGATATCGGTGATGCCCACGTAGTCATTGAGCAGCGTCATATTGGCGAGAAAATCTGTCAGTGTTACATCAAAGTCCTGCCCGAGAAAGATAAACAATACCCCGGTAGTAAAGATGACGGCGACCCAATATGTCGGATAGAGCCGCGTCCAGCGGGAAATCGCAAATTCAATCGCGCTACGATTAAGTGCCGATGCCAGGATGACAAAACCACTGATCATAAAAAACAGATGTACGCCGAGGAAACCGTATTTGGTAAACCAGAAAAACTCCGGATACAAATCTTTTGTCGCCAGCAGTTTGTATCGGTCATTCATGACATTACCGATGCCCGACGCCGTGTAGTGATACATTAACACCATCATCGCTGCGATAAAGCGAATAAGATCTACCAGATGATAACGTTGATGGTCCTGCGTCGGGATAGTCATTATTCCACCACTGCAAAGACGATGTGTTTAGTCGCCTTGCGGTCATACTTGCCATTGGGCGTGCGCGGAAATTCACCGTCGACCAGGCGCAAACGCGTCGGCACCATGTATGGTGGAAGGCGTGATTTCAAATCCTTATTGAGCGCTTCCAGTGTGTAGCCATCAGCCAGGCTCACCAGCGCGCCCAATTCACGTTCGTCTTCCTTGTCGCTGTTATTGAAGACCACCACCCCCTCTTCTACGCCAGGCAACGCCATAAGATTGGCTTCGATCTCGCCCAACTCGATGCGGTAACCGAGAAATTTAATCTGGTCGTCAGCACGCCCCAGGAACAGAAAATCACCCTTGGGGTCTATGCGTACCAGATCGCCGGTGCAGTATAAAGGGTCGTGAAAATAAGGGTTGTTGGGATTCTGAATAAATACTTTTTGGGTACGTTCTGCATCACCCAAATAGCCATAAGCTACCGAGGTACCGCGCACCAGCAGTTCTCCCTCAGCACCGATGGCCGTCGATAATTCCCCTGACTCCAATCGCACAAACAACTCCATATTGGCGCGGGCTTTGCCGATGGGGATGCTCATCGTATCGGCGCCGGGTCGTTCGCGAATAATGTGGTAACTACAGTCCACCGTAATTTCAGTGGGGCCATACATATTGGTAAATTGCAGCTGCGGATAACGTTGCATCCACTCCGCCAGAATTTCCGCCGGCAGCACCTCGCCCGCACAAATCAAATGGCGCAACCTGGGGAAGCTATCTTCCTTAAGGCGACGGGATTTCAACAACATCGTCAAGACGGAAGGCACACAGAAAAAGGTGGTGATCTCACGTTCCCGCAACCAACGCACCAGAAGAGGAATTACCGCATTCAATTCCTCATGAACCAGATGCAACGTCGCACCGGTTTTGAATGCGGTATAGAGATCAAAGGTTGAGTTATCAAAATATAGCGGAGCGTGATTGGCAATCACATCCTGATCAGTAAGCTCATAGGTTTCTGCGCACCAGTCAATATAATCAATGATCGCTTTGTGCGGAATCATCACCCCTTTGGGTGTACCGGTTGAGCCGGAGGTGAAAAGCACATAAGCAATATCGATTGAGAGATTTTTACACTCAATGGGTGATTCATCGCCACCGGCAAACTGCTTGATGTTGATCAACTGAATCTGATTTTCCGGCAAAAGCTCTGTGAACAATGCTTCGCTGTGATCATCCACAATCAACACCGTCGCATTGGCGGCCTTGAGGATGGATTCAAGACGTTGCGCGGGGGAATTAATATCGATAGGAATGTAGGCACAATCAGCCTTGAGGATGCTGAGGATCGACTGAATTGAGCGCACGCTTTTCTGCATAAAAAACGGCACAAAACCACCGCGTTTCACGCCCGCCGTCTGTAAGGCTCGGGCAAAGGCATTGGAAAATCCCTCCAGCTGCGCAAAGGTCAATACGTCATCTTCACAGCACACTGCCGGTTTATCCGGAAAGCGTTGTGCCGATGCAGAGAAATAATGTTGTACAAGCGTAATCATATCAATGGTTTCCTGTTTCCTTATGGCCCATCAATTAAATATCGGAAGTTATGTTGCGATAGCGCTCACTGATCACGGCCAACATGTCGTCGCGTCTGGTTTTTCTGGAGAACGTATGATCTGCGCCATCAATCACATCCAGTGCCAGGGTTTTATTGGCTATACCTTTACGCAAGGTTCGACGCGCCTGGGATTTGATGATGTCGTAGCCCGGATCACCGGAGGACAACAAAAAGTGAATCCGAATACCCAGGTCAGTAATGCGTTTAACATCTGCAGCCAACTGGCTTTGCTGATTAAACAGCACTTCCCTGATGCCTTTTATGCGCTCTTGCATCAACTGCTTACAGCGTTCTGCCGCGTAACGCAGGATGTAACCTGTCTCCGCTTTTCCACTGATCAGTTTTTTCCATTTATCCAGATTACGGATTGACTGCCGGTAGTAAGCTGTATCATGTAAATTCTGCGCTTCAGCCGGAATCGCAAGGGACATGCCTTCGTGCCAATAAAAGGTCAATGGATTAATCAACAGAATGTCTTTTACCAGGCTACGACGATTCTGTTCCACCGCGCGTAACGCGCAATGAAACGCGGTGTGCGCACCGGAACAAATCCCGCCGACAATAAACTGGTTGGCGATCCCCTGCTCCATCAGATACGTCATGGCCTGGTAAATATTATCTACCGCCGCCGGCTGGTAGGGATGATTCTCCCGCGCTACATCCGCTTTGCAACTATCACCCAAACCTTCGAGATCGAGTCGCAGCACAAAATATCCCAAGGCCGCAAGCGCTCGCGCGATTTGTGTATAAACGCGGTTCGGTCCCACATGATGGACCGAACCTGAGTTGGACAAAATAATAGCCGGCAACGAGGGATTGCAGCCCGCCGCCGGACAGGTGCTGATAGCAAATAGTTGACGATTGTCATCGTACCAATGGGGCTGCTCCTGAATTTGCAGCACACCGGGTGTAGCGCTGTCGAGAATTACTGATCGCACAGGCGCTATCGACGCGTCATTTTTTTCGATTAAATCCGTGTGACTGTTTACCAGCCATTGCACCATGCTATCTATCGCACTGAAAGGCACGATGGTGTCATGGGGCTCCGCCATCATGTCGGCATAACCGGGTAAGGACATTTGCAACACATCCACACCATCGGTCAACATTTTTTGTAACAATGCATCGTCCGCCGGACGATCATCCCGCACAGCAATCAGGACATTACCGCTAACCTGCACTGACTCGGTCAATAGATTCAGTTTTTTAATATCGTCTGCGGTAGACGCCGCCATTAAAAAGCCAGCGCTTTCGATATAATCCTGATGCTCTTCCGCTTGCGCAGAAAAGCGGGAGAGCGCCGTCATCTCGCGCACATAGGCGCGCCCTTTTACCACAGGCTCCCATAACAACAAATGATTTACCTTAAGGCGGGACGCCGTGAGAGATGCCAGAGTCGCACCGAAGCGTAACCCCACCAAACAAATTCCACAGCCAGGCCAGGTGGTTTGTGCGTAGCTGATCAGTGAGGCAATGTTGGCCAACCAGATACCGACACGCCCGTCGTCCAATTCTGAGCCGGGCGAATCGCCCAAGCCGTGCCAATCGAAACGCAACGCAATAAATCCCTGCTGCGCGAAAGAATCGGCCAGGTGTTTCACGGTGCGATGGCTGTGCGTGTACTCATAGCCCATGGCCCCACACACAATAACCACCTGGTTGCGCCATTGGCGAGCCTGTAACTGATGCTGCCAAACGAAGATGCAGGAATTGAGAGAGGCAACATAAAACGCCTCGCGAGTCACCTCGGGGTAGCGTTGCGCAGTGGTAGATACAATCGTCATAGTAGCGGTGTCTGAACTCAACGAACCCTGATCGGTTCCAGCAAATTAAGTGCTTCAAGGTAACCTTTCACCGCAGACGCATTATCGTCGAACGATTCCAGCCCGATCACACGGGTACAACCCGGCGCAAGATGAAAATAATTGTCTTCCGCGCGATGGGATTTAAATTCCAGACGTACCGATTGCAAGAAATGCGGCGTAAAAATTTTAACCGCAGGCTGTCCATCTTCTCGCGCAATCACCTCCACAGAAACGCCTTCAAATTTTTGGGGCGATGTGGCATAGCTGGTGGGGAAATAAAAATCTTCATGCAACAGGTGATCGCTCTGCGCATCCCGCAGCCGAGCACTGACCTGGTCATGCTGCTTTGGTCCGAAACGATAGCTGTAGGTCAAATCGGCAAAATAACCTAATAGCTCATCCACATTCACAGTAGTTGTCGAGCGCGGCGCGAGCGTTAAAGCGCGGGATGCTTTCAGTGTTTCGATATAACCGGATTTGTAAGCGGCAAGCTCTAGAGTAACCCTGTGTTCACTTGCTGTTTCATTAATCAAGGTCAGAGACAATCCATCCAGGCCGCGATCAACGCAATACACAGCCACGCTTTTTGCCGCTCGCTTCAACGCGTAATACACCGCCTTGGGTTGATTATCGCTATCGAGCATTCCCCAGCCCGCACCGGGCAGCAGATCTTTATAAAACCACAGCAATGCACCTTGACAGGGGTGCTCCGCCGAACGCCAGATGGCAAACACACGCTGAATAATTTCGCCGGTAACCACACGGGATAATTCGAGATACCGTTGTGGATCATGGCTGCGCAATGTGACCGGGTCCACCTGAAACAGTAACCCCAAATAATAATCACGAATATCTTCAAAATCCCACCCGGCGGATGAATCTCTCGGCACCCGCGCTTTCCATTCCGGATGATGCGCGGCAAACAAAGCGCCATTAAAAATCTTATCGATACTTGCGGGTTCGGGAATATGCGAGAAGCCAAGGGTCTCGGGGGTAAATTTGACCGATGACAAAGCGGCATCACTCACGCCGCGCTTATAAGCGCCGACACCGTAATAATGCGCAAGTCCTTCGTTGAGACTAAAGGGCAAGGCACCGCCGCATGGTGTCGAGGGGAAATAGATGGCACCGGGATGTAATTGCTCACACAGCTCAGGCAATTCAACATCAAAAAAATGATTGCTCCAAGCGTCGCGCATCATGCCCATCATGGCGGACTGCTGCTGAACTTCGCTGTTACCACAATAGACACTGACGCAGGTGAAACGCGATAACCGCCGCAGTTGCGTTTGTACTTCGGTAAGGATCAGCTGATGGAAATCAGCGTCTTCAACGGGGTAATCCATATTGGCAAACATAAAGTCCTGCCATACCAGAATTCCCAGTTCATCGCAGAGCTGATAAAAAATATCGCTCTCATAGATCATAGTGCCGCCGATGCGCAGCATATTCATGCCAGCGTCTCGCGCGAGCGTCAGTGAGCGGAGTAAACTTTCCTGGCTGCCATCCAGTGTCACGATGTCGGCCACTGTCCAACAGGCGCCGCGGCAAAATACTATTTCACCATTAATCTGCAGCGCTACCTGATTAGCATCAGCTAAAAGACGTTGCTGTTTAAAACCCCGCGCGCCGAGATCCCAAACATATTTCTGCCCGGCAACCATTACTTCCAAATGACAAGCATGCAACCTGGGCTTACCGTGCGTGTGAGGCCACCATTGTTGTGAAGCGTCAATAGCACCTTTGCCCATCAAGGTGATAACGCCATCGCTCTGGTTCACGCGCAGCGGCAAGGATTGATCGCCCACAATTAAACTTGCTGTCGAAATACTATTTGCTGAAGGCAACCGCACAACAAACTCCGCAGCAAAGTCGCCGTCCACTGCCAGCACCTGCTGAATATGTGATGCGACCAACTCCACGTGAGGACGATATACCAATGCAACGTCACGCCATGGCCCCACCGGCGTAATCGGCGGACACCATCCCGGAATATGGCCGAGCAAGGTAGTGCGTACCCAGCGCAATTGTTGTTGATTAACCAGATTGGTCTTCCAGCGCGGGCGCGGGCGTTTTTGTCCCAGTGTTTGAGCCAGGGAACGAAAACAGATAACGAGTTCATTGGCAGGTTGCAGATAATCCGCCACATCAATTTGATGCGTGATAAACATATTGTGCGATTGCAGGATCAACACGCCGTTGAGCCATACCTGGGCAATGGTGGCGAGCCCGCCAAAATATAATGAGGGGGTGCCGTGCTCGGCGGATGAAGAAGTGAAGTGGCAGCGATACCACCAGTCGTCTGCATCCAGGTCGATTGGCTGTGCTGCATCCTTCAACATGATTTGCGCCACGGTTCCCGGTACGCAGGCTGATTGCCAGGCTAATACCTGTGACAACAATTCAGCCGGATTCGCAATGGCATTGGCCGCCGTGCGCACAAGCTGCCAATCGGCACTCAGGGGAATCCGGTGATCAGTTGCAGACACTTCCATAGCATCCATCCCTGTTAGCGATACAGCGCAAGTAACTGTGACATGCCGGTTTGCCAGGCAGCAGCCATCTCATCCAGCGGAGCCAAATCAATCGGACGTTTCCTTGCCATGGCACGCGCCAGTTGAAATTGAAATGCTTTGGTATTGTTCGAAATTGTTGCAAAGGCCTGGATGGCGGCATCCAGATTTTGCTGACCCTGCTGTTGCAACCATTTCAGGTAGGTTTCCACCAACTCAAAACATGCACCGTATTGGCGGAAGGTAGCGAAGGAGTAGAGATGAAAGGTTTCCATCTCCTGCGTTAACAACCAGTCAAAATCCCGGGCAAAAGCGTCTTTGAAACGCACAAACGGATTGTCTCGGGGAATAAGTTGCAGATGCTTTCTGAGCAGCACAAGCGACGCATCAACCAAGGCTTTACCGCGCGGCACCTCGTGCAGGTTGCGCAATTTCACATACTCGATATAGGGCGGCAACATACGTTCATGCACCAGGCCTCCGAGCTGGAAAATATCGATAAAATCCTGGCCGGTTAATTCGTAATAACTCTGGCCGTGAAAATAGCCGAGATAACGCTGTTCAATATCAATGGCATTAACGGCAATGGTGGATTTCACATGCGCCAGTTTATAAGCTGTGCCGGCGGTATCGGGCAGAAAAAAGGAGTCCATCTCAACCAATACCGGGCGGCCAAGGCCTACCTGGGTTTCAACATGTTGCGCGAGCGAGCGCCAGGGATTGAACTCCTGAATCTCCATACCGTAGAGCGCAAAAAGATCCTCATGGGGAAATTTGAAAAAACTCCACTGGTCGCCTTCAAAATCAATTCCCAGTGTGAAAGGCAAGGCCGCTGCCGGTTCGTAACCCAAACCGTGCAACAACTCCACTAGCACATCGACATAACAATTGGTTTCGGCCCAGGTGCGCTCCGCGCCGTGGATCAGATGCCGTTCATAACTTGCCGTGCTCAGTGCCTTGACCTGCTTCATTGCGCGTCTCTCACCATGATCTGCATGGCGGAGTTGTGCCCGCGAATGCGGTCGTTGTTCACCATCAACGCAGCACCATAGGCGTCGCGCACATGACGGCATAAACTGTTGGGTGTGTCGTTCTTGTAACCCATGATGCCGACAATCGATAGCGCACCGGACACAATGTCTACCACCAGTTCCGAACAGCGCAGTTTGACGTTGTTGATACGGATAGAAAAACCGAAATCAGAAAACGCTTCCCGATTACCCGCATCAAGTTTTTGCTGGTATTCCGCAATAGCCGTTACCAAACCGGCACGCATACTGAATAACACTTCATCCAACTCTGTCAGCCGCATCGCCGAGATAGGGGGAGTAGACGGGTTTTTGCGCGCTGCTGCACGCACTGACGCGCGCGCCTGGGATACGGCATCCTGAGCCAGGCCGAGCCATAAAGAGCCCCAAACCAGGTGCGATACCGGGTGCATGCTCTGCGCGAGAATATCCGCGAAAGGCGCCGGCTGAATTTGTTGAACATGGCCTGTTGACCGCAATACAAAACCGGCACTACAGGTGCCGCGGAAACCGAGGGTGTCCCATCCGGACAATTGCTCAAGCGTCGTGTCTTTTTTGTTAACCAGCACCTGAACCTGGTCAGATGATTGGGCATCTTCAGCGCGACGACAAGTAACCATCACATAATCTGCGGCAACGCCGTAAGAGATAACCGGCGCTTGTTTTTCCAGGGTAAAGTGTTCGTCGTTTGCCTTTATAGCACACAGGCTGCTGCGCAAATCACCACCCACGCCCAACTCGGTGGTAGCGGAAGCCAGCAGGTATTGTTCGCGCACCAGTTCACGCAAAAAATTCTGAAAGAATTCTGACGAGTCGCAATGATGGACAATGCAGGCCACCTGAATCTGATGCATGGCAAAGATCATCGCGGTGGAAGCGCAGTAACCGCCGAGGATTTCACAGATCTTGCAGATCTCGGTGATACTCAATCCCATACCGCCATAATGACGCGGCACGTAAGCGCTGAGGAGTTTGTGTTTTTTAAATTCGGTAAAGGCTTCGTGGGGAAACCGCGCGTCTTTATCGACAGCGACGGCCGCGGGTCGGACTACATCACGCCCAAGTGCGTGAACAACTTCCAGAAGTGCTGCAAAACTGATTTCATCCAAATTGGCAGGTGCGCTCATCATCAGGTCCCTTTTTTATTAACCGGCTGTTATCCAGCGTTAGTATCAAACATATTCATTAATGGTTGTCGCAGAAACGTTTATGCATTACCTCGAACTACGACAAACCCAATGACTCGCCGGGCTTGTCAATTGAATCCTGTCAATCGACCAACTCTTCAATAACGTCTACCAGCGATTCAATACTGTTAAAGGTTTTACGGTTTAGTTTGCTGTCAGGAAATTCGATATCGAATGCATCTTCAATGGCGAGCATGATATTGACAGTGGTCAGTGAGGTCAGCCCCAAATCGTACAGGTCGTCATCTTCTTTAAGGTTATTAACATCGACATCAAGACGGCTGTGCTTGGCTAAAATTTCACGCACTTTTTCGGCATACATAAGACGTTTCCCTGGCAAATAAAATTCGTTCCCGGGCAATGTACGGTCGAACAGCATTGATACCTGCTTAACCAAGGTTGCCCGCAAATCATTGAGTAAAGCGTGCGCAGTATAAAAGACCTGCGAGTGGCATAAAAGTCCTTTTTAGGGGAGCGCTCTGTTTCCTTTAGAACTTTACATTCCGTCAGGTATCGTGCGGCTTATGCCAGAAAAAAGTGGAAAGTTTATCGACACTTTTTTGGGTAAAACATGAAATAAAAAAACACGTTGGATTACGTTAAACGAAAATCGAAAAATAAAAAAGCAGCAACAATTAAACGTCGGAAAATTTGACAGACGTTATGCGGTAAAAATGAAAAGCCATGAAGCCAAAACCAGGTTTAGCAGAAGTGAAAAACTCAAGAGAGCGGAACTTGCGGCAATAAAAAAGGAATCCGAAGATTCCTTTTTTAACAGAGATGAATCAAATCGTTATTCAGCCAAGCGAAGCTTGCTGATATCCGGTGTAACAGGTTTAACCTGTGGCTTAATTTGTCCAAGATCACTGCCAACCGGTGCCAAGCCGAAATCACCAACGGCTACCGGTCCACCCGGCGCAACGGGACGCTCCTCTGGTGCAATCAGGTCAGCACCAATGTCTGCCAATCCCCAATCTT
Source organism: Cellvibrio sp. PSBB006 (assembly GCF_002162135.1). NCBI lineage: Bacteria > Pseudomonadati > Pseudomonadota > Gammaproteobacteria > Cellvibrionales > Cellvibrionaceae > Cellvibrio > Cellvibrio sp. PSBB006. The sequence continues at coordinate 2,320,133 of NZ_CP021382.1, forward strand.
CAACGTCAACCTCCACCAGAGGCAGGTCCATCTTTTCCTCGGCGCGAACCAGGTCCGCACCGACTTCCGCCACGTCAAAATCAGGCGTTGTAACCTGGGCGGGCTCAATCTTTGTTACCTCGCTGGCATCCAGAAGGTTACCCCCGGCGGGGCGCAGGCTCATAGCACCCGTATCGACAAATACCGGGCTTATTCGCGGCCGCTCAGTCGGCGTCAAAAGGTAAGCGCCTACCGGAGCGAGACTCCATCCAGCCGGACGGGCCGGTGCTGGCACCGGAGCGGAAGACGGTGCCTCGCGCGGCGCCGTCTTCACGCTCCCTGCCGGACAAACCTCCACCTGGGCACCAGCTTTAAGCAGCACCTCGCGATATTTGTTTGCCGTCGCCTCGTCCAGGCCGCGCTTGAGCGGCACAGGCCGACCGGTAAATAGCGCGTCAACCTTGGTGGCATCAACCTTAAACAGCTGCTGCAAACGTTGTTTCACATCCTGGAGCTGATGCCCCAGAACAATGTCGCCACGAAAGATGATGTCAAATTCCTTCGTTTCCATAATTTTCACCCATTCAATTGTGTCTCCTGAGGATAGCACCTCAGCATCAGGAGAGGCTGACGCACAGCTCATCCGCTTTACCGGTTTTGGTGATAACAGGTTTTCTGGTTGTTACAAAACAGTCTGATTTCCGGCTGGCAGGCACCCTCGTCTAAATCCATACTTGCAGAACCCCTCACTCTGTAGCACAAGGGCCAAGCAACCAACGGCTTCATGTAACAGACAGCGATTTTCCTGAAACAGCAGCCGGTTTTTATTGCATAACAGCAGCCATCTCAGCGAGGACGGAACCATGAAAACAGCTAACGAACAACCGATCCTGGTAGCCGGTCAGCTCACCGATACCTCCGCCGTACGCACCAAAGTTGAACAGGATATCGCTTTTTTGACGGGCCGCATCAATAGCATGGAACAACACCCTCGCCCCAACAAGATCGTGCTTGAAACTTATAAAGGAATGCTGAAAAGTCGTGTCGCCGTACTCAAATGGTTGATGCACGGCCATGATGAAGATGACGCAGGTATCAGCTTTATCAATCAGCGCAGCGCGTGACTCACACCGCACTCACTCATCTGCTCCGGGGGAGGGATCTCCCACCACATCGTCACTCAAGTGATGGTCCATATCCAACGCAGGCTCTTCTACCTTAGGTCGCCCCACTAACTTCGCCGGCACACCGGCTACTGTCGTGTGCGGCAGCACCGGCTCCAGCACAACACTGCCAGCCCCGATCTTCGCCCCTTCACCAATGTCGATATTGCCCAGAATCTTGGCGCCGACACCAATCAAAACCCCACGCCGCACCTTCGGATGACGATCACCGCTGGCGCAACCGCTCCCGCCGAGGGTAACGCCGTGCAACAGCGATACGTTGTCTTCCACTACCGTGGTTTCTCCCATGACCACCCCGGTGGCATGGTCGATCATCACGCCACTGCCAATCACGGCGGCGGGATGGATATCGACATCGAATTCCTGGGAGATCTGGTTTTGCAGATAAAGGGCCAGACACTGACGCCCCCGCTGCCATAACCAATGAGCAACACGATATGACTGCAGCGCGTGGTACCCCTTAAAAAATAAAAAAGGCATGGAATACTGATTACAAGCCGGGTCGCGGTCCCGATGTGCACAAATGTCAGCGCGCATAGCCAGCTCGATCTGCGGGTCATTTGCCAGAGCCGCTTCAAACACTTCGCGAATCATCATGGCGGGCATCGCCTGGCTATCCAGCTTGTTCGCCAGATGAAAACTAATGGCGGCGGCGAAAGAGGGGTGATTGAGAATGGCCGCGTGATAAAAACTGGCCAACACCGGCTCGCGCGCGCTGGCCTCAGCCGCCTCAAGACCAATAAATTGCCAGACATCGATGACTGCCGGTGAGGAAGAATCAGATTGCCGAGCGTCGGAATCAGACAGCATAGGATTATCTCGTGCGTGACTGGATGGTGAATTGCTACTTACTCTATTGCGTGCACTAATGCGCGCGATTGGCCGGATAAGGAGTAATCCACAGCATCAACAAGCCCGCCAATAAAAATACAATTAATGCGCTCATACCAATCCGCGCTGAATCGGTATACAAGGTCAAGGTAGCAACCGACATGGGGGCAAGAAAAGAGGTCACTCGCCCGGACAACGCATAGATACCAAAATAACGTCCGGCTTCTTCAGGGGAGACACTGCGAGCCAGGTATGATCGGGATGATGCCTGCACCGGTCCGAATGCAACGCCAATTAAAAGCCCAAATAAAATATAGGCTTTTTCCGCTGCCGTGCCAAACATACCGCCAGAATCCTGTTGCGCCAGTTGCAGCAATCCAAACAAGGTGTAGCCCGGCCCGGTAGAAATAATGCCGATACAGGCTGTTACCAAAAAAAACAGACTTAACAAAACCAGACGTTTTGAACCGAGATGCGCGTCCAGCCAACTGGCGGCCATGCATCCGCCAATGGCGACCACCAACAAGAGAATGCCGTAAATTCCCATCTCCGTGGTTTGCCAACCAAACATGCCTGCAGCAAAGGTTCCGCCCAAGGCAAGCAACCCGTTAACACCATCCTGATAAACCATACGCGCAATAAAAAAACGCAACACGCCGGCGCGCTGCTTTAATTCAATCAAGGTATTTTTTAATTCAACCAAACCTGATTTTATTGCTTTATTCAGTGGCAATCCTTTTCCACCGTCCGGTGTAAATAAAAACATCGGCAAGATAAAAATCAGATACCACAGCGCAGAAAATGGTCCGGTAATGCGCGCATCTTCACCCTGCGCCGAATCGAGCCCGAACCAGGGCTCCGTACCCAACAGTGTTTTTCCATCAGAGGGACTGCCAGATAAAAACAGCAGGACCGTAAACAACACGACCAAACCACCAAGGTAACCCAAACCCCACCCGAGGTTGGAGATACGACCAATATCTTTCTCGGGCACCAAACGCGGCATCATGGAATCGTTGAATACAATCGAGAATTCTGCTGCAACCGTTGCAAATACAATACATAAGGCCGGCAACCATAAATCAGAACCGGGACTCGCAAACCAGAGCAGAATCAGGGTAATTATCTTGATCAATGCAAAACAGGCGATCCAGGGTTTGCGCGTGCCGGTTGCGTCGGCGACGGAGCCCAATACAGGGGCGAGCAAAGCAACAATGACACCTGAAACGGTGATGGTGTAGCCCCAGGCGGCTTGCCCCGTTGCGGCATCCTGCGCAAGACGGGAAACAAAATAGGGGCCGAAAATAAACGTAATAATAACGGTAAAAAAAGGTTGCGCTGCCCAGTCGAATAACATCCAACTGAAAATGCCCGCGCGCGATACCTTCGCCCGCCCGACCTCCGAATTTGCGTCATTCAAGATGTAAACTCCATAGGGTTTTTTGATGGCGTGGAGAAGGGTTTCAACACATTTCACCAGCGTACTTTATATTTAAAAGAATATTTAAAAGAAAAATGTCTACAAGAAAAACACCCAGGTGAAAAAACTAAACGTGACCCGGGGGAACACAGATAAAGCGCTGATAAATTTCCGCAAGGTTATCGAGGATCGTTTGTTTCAGCAGAATGTCACTCGCCACGATATGTTCGCGCAACACGGCTTCAGTCAGTTGTTGTGCATAGCTGTTAGCCAGTGGGGCATAACTCAAATGCCAAGGCTCTGGCGACACGCCCCCCAAATCAACAGCATAGGGGCGATAAAACCCTCGATTATTTTTTTCTAACTCCTTGCTCAACCACACATGAAAAGCGGCAAAAGGCCCACCACCACAGGTTTCGTCAACCGTGAGCTGGACAACGTAGTCTTCACCAATGAGTGACCGATCATAAACATCCAAATCCGTTCCCCAATGATGGCGCGATGCACCAGGCAAAGCAGACCAACGCAGGATCGCAAAGACCAACTCCCGCTCCGACAGGTCTGTGATATCCAGGGCTTGCCCCGCTGTATCGAGTACCGGCCGCCGGCCGCTGGCTTTGCTATTCCATATATGCAACTGGCGGTCAAACGCGCGATAACTACTCGCGACCTGTAAATCAAAACCGGCATTGCGTGCAGCATCGCAGAGTTCGAGCAAGGGTTTCACGACCGTCCGGTGCAATTGACAACGCGGAGACGGAACATCCACCAACTCTTTATTATCAATACCACATAACAAGTCAGTATTGATTTTTGTATTTTGATCCTGGGTCATTGTCGATATATAGACTCATTGGAAAATATTTTTTACGCCATTTTTCAATAAAACCCGAGAAGTTAATCAGGAGTTTCAGAAGAAGTATTTGCGCAATGCTATTAAGTATGTAATATAACGCGTGGCTATAAATGGAAATTGTTCCCTGGCCAACAAAAAATAATGATAAATAATAAGTGGAGCGTGCCTTGTATGACTAGCAGTCATAGTGAATTACTCCAGCTGAAAAACCTGGGTATGGCGTCCGTAAATATCCTTCATGCTATCGGAATAAACACCTACTCGGATCTCAGTCGTACCGGTGCTGTTGAGGCTTATCGCCGAATCAAAGCACGTCATATCAATGTATCCAAAGTGATGCTCTATGCTTTACAGGGCGCCCTGATGGATGTGCATTGGAATGACCTGCCGCCGGATATGAAATCCCGTTTGGTAGCAGAAGCGGAACAGGAAAGCCTGAGCGAAGCCTGACTGGCTCGGGCATCCCATGACATCCCGCGACAATGCAACCTGACTCGCATTGTCAGCAGATCGCACAGACATTCGCCGTGAACAAGCTACAATGAAGCTTGTTCACCCCTATGCTTTTGTTTGTAGCCAATCGAGGGACTCATGCATTTACCCAGCAAGCAATCAGACACTATTACCGATCTCGCCGTCAAACTGCGTGGGCTGACCGAGGTCTTACTTGCCCAGTTGCCGCCATCCGGGGAGCCGCTGTCGGTAAGCCAGTCCGATGACCTGTTCGCCGGTCAAACCCATACTGGTCTGCTGCAGATTACCGAAGGCCAGGTAGAGTACCGGATTAACGGCAAGATTATTACGCTGTTCGAGCAAGGTGACCTACTGGGCCTACCCCGTTCATTGAGCCTGCCGGACGGACAATTCAGTTGTACCTCACCCGTTATTCTGACTCCCTATGATCGTGACGACCTGGTCAACCATGTCAACAGCGATCCCCGCCTGCAAAAGCATTGGGCTTATTACCTGCTGTGCCAGCTGAGCTATTACCAGCAGGCACTGGCGCAGGAGATCCGCGCAGAATTCCAACCTACCGCCGGGTTTATGCATTTCCGGGCCGGCGAAACCATCATTGAGCAAGGCGCGGTGGCCGATAAGGTCTATACCCTGCTTGAAGGCAGCGCCGATGCCACCTGTGATGGCGTGAAAGTCGGCGAAGTACATGCCGATGAGATCTTCGGTGCATTGGCCGTCTTCACTCGCCAGCGCCGCATAGCGTCGGTTATCGCTACCAGCGATTGCACCGTATTGGCGGTGCGCAAGGAAGAGTTTATCGACCTGATTGATCATCAGCCCCAGATTTGCCTGGGCCTGATTGAAGAAATGGCCGCCAAGATCAACCAGCTCAACAACCAATTGCTGGCATTGAGCGCGAAAAGCTATTAGGTGCGCCATTGAGCGGCATCAATAATTCCCTTTCTACATCCAAACCAACAAATAAGAATATTTCTCAATAAAGTCGTTGACTTCACAAATGAGAATAGTTATTGTTTTCACAACTGCTGCACAACATCTCTTGTGTGACAGTCGTGAAGGTGATCTCCCTGCAAGCTGATCGCCGGATCTTCTCCTTGGGAGTGTGGAGTTTAATCGCTCCAGGACTCTCGGCTAACCACGGTTGCTTGGGCCACTCATTGAGTGGCCATTTTTCTTTACCTTTCTTTCCGCTGGCATTTCCCTCCACCCATTGAAAATTTTCAAGCCGAACGCATATTTCGTCCTGCCGAGCTTGTCTCAAGCTCATTCAATTCACACAGGAGAATTATCGTGTTACGCATCGGCCTTTTTTTGTTGACCAACATCGCAGTCATTGCGGTGGCCAGCATCACCCTCAGTTTGCTGGGTGTAGGGCGTTACCTGGATCAATCAGGTAACCTGGATTTGCAAACACTGTTGATCTTCTGCGCCGTGTTTGGCTTTACCGGCTCCATTATTTCTCTCTTACTATCCAAATTCATCGCCAAGAAAACCATGGGTGTGCAGCTGATTGAGCGTCCGCGCACTACCGATGAACAATGGTTGGTGGACACCGTCGCCGATCTGGCCCAAAAAGCCGGCATCAAAACACCAGAGATCGGTATCTTCCCCGCACAGGAATCCAATGCCTTTGCGACGGGTTGGAATCGTAATGCGGCACTGGTGGCGGTAAGCCTGGGGATGTTACAGCGTTTCGATCGCGATGAAGTCCGCGCAGTCCTCGCCCACGAAATCGGCCACGTCGCCAATGGCGATATGATTACGCTCAGCCTGATTCAGGGCGTGGTGAACACCTTCGTGATGTTCTTTGCGCGCATCATTGGCCACACCGTAGACCGCGCGATCCTGAAAAATGAAAACGGCCATGGCATCGGCTTTTATGTCACGACGTTTATCGCCGAGATGGTGCTGGGTATTTTGGCTTCCATGATCGTGATGGCCTTCTCCCGTTACCGCGAATACCGCGCAGATGCCGCCGGCGCCCACCTTGCCGGACGCGGTGCCATGATCCGTGCGCTGCAACGCCTGCAGGCCGAAGTGAAGGCCGGTGCCGAGAACCCGATGCCCGATGGCTTTAAGGCCTTCGGTATCAGCGGTGGATTCAAACAACAGTTCGGCCGGCTCTTCTCCAGCCATCCGCCGCTGGAAGACCGCATTGAAGCCCTCAGCCGTCAGGTGTAAACCTGGCGGCTTCACGCCCTATCTCATCTTCATCCCCCGGAGGATTGCATGAAAATAATGCGTTGGTTACTGCTGACTCTGCTGACCGGAGGCGTGGCAGTTGCCGACGCCCAGGCCGATTTCGCCACGGACGATGAGCGTAATACGATTCAGGTGTTTGAAAAGGCGCGGCCGAGTGTCGTTTTTGTTACCAACCAGCAGCTGGTGCGCGATCCTCGCTCGCTGAATCTGCTTGAGGTGCCGCGCGGCAGCGGGACCGGCTTTGTATGGGATGAGAGCGGCTATATCGTCACCAACTTCCATGTAGTCGATGGCGCGCGCAAAGTGATGATTACCTTGCAGGATCAAAGCACCTGGCCCGCTGAAATCGTCGGCCTTGCGCCGGAGCGGGATCTGGCGGTGCTCAAGGTCTCCGCCCCGGAAGAACATCTGACGGCACTGCCACTCGGCGACTCAAGCCAACTGTCGGTGGGTCGCAAGGTACTGGCTATCGGCAACCCCTTTGGGCTGGATGCGACCCTGACCACCGGGGTCGTAAGTGCATTAGGCCGCGAGATCCAGTCACCCAATCAACGTACTATTTCCAATGTGATTCAAACCGATGCCGCGATTAACCCTGGCAACTCCGGTGGCCCCTTGCTCAATTCCCAGGGGCAACTGGTGGGCGTCAACACCATGATCTACAGCCCCAGTGGGGCCAGCGCCGGGATCGGTTTTGCGATTCCGGTTAACACGGTGAAAGAAGTGGTTCCCCAATTGATTGCCCACGGGCGGATCGTGCGCCCGGTAATGGGCGTCGCGCTGGCGCCGGATCATTGGGCGCATCAAAGTGGTATCCAGGGCGTGCCTATCCTGCGTGTTGAAGCCAATTCCCCAGCGGCCCAAGCCGGTCTGGAGGGCCTTTCCCGCAATGCCTGGGGGCAAATTGTATTGGGTGATGTCATTGTCGGCATCAACAAAAAAGTGACGCCTAATCAGGATCAGCTGATGAGTGCACTGGAGCGGCACAAGCCGGGCGATAAAGTCGAAGTGCATATCGTCCGCAACGGCAAGATGGCACAACGCAAGTTGACCCTTGCGGCGCCCCGCGAATAATGGTGCAACGTCAACGCTTATGTCACCTCGACACGCTGCCAGATCCGGGCAGCAAAGGTTTTTCTGTCAACGGCGAGAACGTCTTCCTCATTAAACAACACGGCAAGGTTTACCTTTACCGCAACCAATGCCCCCATATCGGCATTGCACTGGAATGGGTTGAAGATCAATTTCTCGATGCCAGCCATACCATGATCCAATGCGCCAATCACGGCGCATTATTTGTGATTGAAAACGGCGAATGTGTTGCCGGCCCGTGCAGTGGTAAAGCCTTAATTGCACTGCCTTTCGACATCGTGGACGGCTATGTGGAATTGATCGCTGAGCGCGTAACAGACCAGGAACACTAACGCGCGTTTTGTATCTTATCTATCACGAATCTTTCTGAATCAAACACCGCAAATGCGAGTTCCCTAGAGGCTATTACCATGCAGAATTTTACCTTCCATAATCCCACCCGTATTGTCTTCGGTGAAAATCAAATCAGTCAGTTAGCGAAGCTGGTGCCCGCCGATGCGCGAATTTTATTTACCTATGGCGGCGGCTCGATAAAAAAGAATGGCGTTTATGACCAGGTTGTTGACGCATTGAAAGATCGGCCATTATTTGAATTCGGCGGTATAGAACCCAATCCGCGTTATGAAACCTTAATGCGCGCCGCAGCCACGGTAAAAGAAAATCATCTAGATTTTCTGCTCGCTGTCGGTGGCGGCAGCGTGATTGATGGAACAAAATTTATTGCAGCCGCCGTGGAGTTTGATGGTGAGCCTTGGAACATCCTCGCCAAACATGCACCCGTCACATCCGCCCTGCCACTGGGCTGCGTGCTTACCCTCCCGGCCACGGGCACCGAGAGTAACGGCAACTCGGTCATTACTCGCGCGAGCACTCAGGAAAAATTAAGTTTTGGTAGTCCTTTGGTGTACCCACAGTTTGCGATACTCGATCCAACCACCACGTATAGCCTGCCGCCACGACAAATGGCCAACGGTGTCGTGGATGCCTTTGTGCACATCATGGAGCAATACTTAACCTTTCCCGTTGACGCAAAAGTGCAGGATCGTTTTGCAGAAGGTTTACTGTTAACGCTGATCGAAGAAGGCCCACGCTCCCTACAGGAACCCACCAATTATGCCGTACGTTCAAATGTCATGTGGGCTGCGACCATGGCCCTTAACGGATTGATTGGTGTTGGGGTACCGCAAGACTGGGCGACGCATATGATCGGCCATGAAATCACCGCCTTGCATGGTCTGGATCACGCCCAAACACTCGCCATTGTATTACCCGCCGTGATGCAACATCAGCGTCAACAAAAACGCGACAAACTGATCCAATACGGTCGCCGCGTGTGGAATTTGCAACACGCTGATGAAGATCAACTTATTGACGCTGCCATTGCGGCCACACGTCAGTTCTTTGAACAAATGGGTACACCGACACGCTTGCGCGATTATCAGATTGAAACGGCATCTATCGACAAACTGGTTGCACAACTCCAAAGCCATAATCTGTTAAAACTCGGCGAGCACGGTGATATTACGTTGGATGCATCGCGCCGCATTCTGGAGCTGGCTGCTTAACCTACGTCATCATTTCGTCACGGGCCTCTGGGACAATAGCGACTTCTATTTTTGCTTATCCCCCCAGAGGAGTGGCGCCATGAGTTTAAGTTTCTGGCAAATTGCATTGGTTGCGGTGCTCTTTTTATTACTGTTCGGTCGTGGGAAGATTCCCCAATTGATGGGCGATCTTGCAGAAGGTATTAAAAGCTTTCGCAAAGGCGTAAGTGATGTGAGTAGTGACGCAGAAGAAAGCGGATTCGGTTGAAGGGAAGTCTTGACGATTAAATCTTACTTTCCAAGAACGATTTGGAAACCTCCCGCTGGCACAATGCAAGTTTGGCGTTAGGACATTTATTTTGAAACCCTCAAGTCAGGGACGACTTGAGGGAGCTACAGGGATGTATGTATGCGTTTTCAAAATCAATGTACTAACGACAAACGAACTACGAAGCCCGTTACAACACGCTATCAAATCTCTACCATATCGAAGCCAGCTCACACGAGCTGGCTTCTGCTTGAAAAATCAATGCAAATTTTTCTTGCGACGCAATACCACCATACTCAACAAACCCGTCAACAAGAGCAACAACGCACCCGGTGCCGGCACCGCGGTAACATTCATCGAGTAGCTGTAATTATCATCCCAACCAAACGCCGATTTTCCACCAACAATGATGGTGTAAAAACCGCTCAGATCCAGACGAATATCACTCAGCGATGAATCTGCCATAAAGGTTGATGTACCGGCAATATAATCCACCAAGCCAAAGTCGCCGCTGTTGTTAAACAAACCAAACAAGAAGTCCTCGCTGCTGACTTCGCCGTAATAAATGCTGATGCCGCCGATAAAATCGCCCAGGCTGCTCACGTCCAGTGACAGCTCGTCACCCGCGTTAGCGTTGTAGCCCCACAAACTCACATCCTTATTGCTGCTGTTCAAACCGAATACGGGTGGATTTACCCAGGCGCTGTTGCTGTTCAAGGTGTCTTCATAAATACCGGAGCCAGAAATTTCGCCAGTGTAATAACTGGGTAATGCATTGGCGTTCATCGCCAACAGCAAGATCGCACAGGCTGTCAAAAGCTGTTTCATACATAATTCCTCTTGATAAATGGTGAGCAAACAGGTGGTTGCGAAGTGCGGCGTGTTTTGGAAAAAATTTATGCCGCACCTCGCGCCGCTATTACAGAATTCCGTCGTTCCAGGGGCCGGTGATCGCAAAGGTTACGCCGGGATTCTGGATGTTGACGAACAACCAACGGTCATGGAAACAGGCACCGCAGGTTTCGGAACCGACATAATTACCGCCGTTGATGCGTGATTCTGTGCCGGGGAATTTACTGTGCACTACCGCGGCATCGGCGGCTGAAAGCATCATGTTATTGCGGCCAAATTCAAACACGTCACCGGCTTGGCTCAAGCCCATCAAACGTGAAATACCGCCGCGATCTTCACACAACAAAATGCCGCCACGCGGGCTGATGGTCATGTTGTCCGGCATAACCGGGTGAGAGGTGTTGTTGCGGCTTTCAAATACCAAGGTAAGTTTTTCGCGACGCGGATCAAAATGAAATACCTGGCCACCGCTGACACTGCCACCGCTGGTAGAGGTAAAGTACACCAGACCCGTGTCATACCAGGCACCTTCCAAACGCGCAAAACGTGCAGCGCCTTTGTTATACCCCTGGGTGAAGTTGCGCGGGTTAATGACTTCCGGTTGATCAATAGTGACCCACTCAACATCCCAGGTTGTGCCGTTGGGATAACTGGCGGTCAGATTAGCTTGGTCGGCATTTTTTACTTTCAACATTTCCAGCACACCACCGGCTAATAAATTGCCGTAGATGTCCGGACGATAGCGATAAAAACCCGATGACGTACCGGCATCTTCCGTGATGTACACATAACCGGTTACCGGATCAGTTGCGGTGGCTTCGTGAGCACGACGGCCCATCGCTTTAATGGGTTCCGGCTTGGCGATACCAAAACCGGGTACTTCAAAAATCCAGCCGTGGGTCATACCGTTGTAGGTTGAGGTTGTTTCTTCACAGGTCAACCAGGTGCCCCAGGGCGTGATACCACCGGCACAGTTTGTGGACGTGCCGCTGATGCTCATGTAAGACGCTAACCAGCGACCATTCAACGCATCGAACAATAAATTACTGCAACCGCCACCGGCACCTGGGTTATACATGGCAGGCGATCTTACGGCGGTACCTGCTCCACGCACTTCGTGGTTACGCACCAGAGCAATCGTATTACCTTGCGCAGCGACAACACCCATACCGTCGTGAACACCCGGTGTTGGTGTACCGTCTTTCATGATCATGCCGGTCCAACCGTAAGACCAATATTTAAAACCTTCCGGCAATTGCAACAAAGGCAAACCCGTCACTTCATCCGCGACCGGTGCAACAGGACCGTAATCGCTGGTAAATGCGCTGGCAGGGTTTGCCATAGCAGCGAGTGAAATTGCCGCAGCACCGGCTGCACCGCCCTTGATAAAATCACGGCGGTTAACGATAGGCTCTACAGGTAAATCGTTTGTGATTTCCAACAATTCTGGACTATTATTCATCGGGTAATCTCCACGGTTAGGTATTGTTCATTTGGCGATGAGCACAATGTCTCGGCTGTGGAGGTTACGTCCGCTTTATGAAAATACCGCGTCACTTAGATGACATTTCCGACTTATTTTTATTATCAATAACTCAAACGAATAACGATGTCGTGGAATACTGGTTTTACTACAAAATAGTTTTATAAAGATAAAAAATTAAACATGCGGAGGCATGCTCATATGAATATACGACGTTTAAGAAGCTGAAGGATAAAGGCGAGAAAATAACAACGCGATAAAATATTCTTGAAGAAAAGCTGACTCAGGTTTTGGAAACCATATCCACGCGAGATTCCACATTACGTTTTTCTTGCAACCGAATCATCCAGATGGACATTTCATAGAGCAACAGAATAGGCGTGCCCAACGCAATCTGGGAAATTAAATCCGGCGGTGTAATAAAAGCAGCAACGGCGAAGATAATAACAATGGCATAACGTCTTCCACTGATCAAAGTAGCTGAGTCAATCATGCCAGCGTGAGCCATCAGTAACAACACAACAGGCAGTTCAAAACTCAAACCAAACGCCAGGATCAATTGAATCACCAAGCCCAGGTATTCACTGACCCGCGCTTCCAATTGTACCGGCAAAGCACCGGCCACGGCTTCGCTCTCAAAGCTGATAAAAAATCCCCATGCCATGGGAAAGACGACATAAAACGCAAGCGCAGCGCCGATTAAAAATAAGATTGGTGTCAGTGCAAACAGGATGGAGACTGCGCGCTTTTCACTACGGTATAAACCGGGCGCAATAAACTTCCAGATTTGAATCAGTATTAGCGGCAAGGTGAAAAATAGCGCGGCAAAGAAAGACAGTTTCAAATAAGTCAGAAAAGCCTCGTGCAAGCCGGTGTAAATCATCCGCCGCCCGGATGCTTCGCCAAAGGCTTGAACCAAGGGTTGCATCAGGAAGTGGTAAATGTCTTCCGCCATTAAATAGCAACCGACAAATACCACAAAAAACACTAGCAGGCATTGCAACAAACGGCGACGCAATTCCAGCAGGTGTGATAAGAGCGGCGCGCGACTTAAATCCAGCGAATCTGTTGTCATACGCCAGCCGCCTTTGAATCGGGTACCCGGTTATCTTGCCCATCGTCTTTGGGCGCATGGGCGGCTTTCACTTCGGCCATGGCCTCTGCATACATTTCCTGTACGCGTTGATTATGTGCCGCATCGCGACTGGGCTCAGACTGTTCCATCGCCTGACGCACGTGTTCGGGCAAGAGATCATAATAAGATGGCTGGTTGCGTTGGTCCGGTTTGGACGCGATATCCATCTCGGTTTCCAGCTTGTGAAGTTGATGCAGGGAGTCGCGATAAAAGCGCTGCAGGCGGCCCCACAATTTACCCACGGCGCGCGCCAGTTTCGGTAAATCCTGTGGCCCGACCACCACCAGCGCCAGCACCGCCAGAAACATTAACTCTGCCCATCCGAGATCAAACATAGATGCCCACGGTTATTGTTAATTCAGGGTTTGTGCTGCGGAGAATGGCAGGCAGACGTGAAGAATTCGTGACAGACTGATGATGTTGCGCAGACAATCTTTCTTTTGACAGCTCGCCGGCACAGGTTAAAATCGCCTGGCACGCGATTTGCGTGACTCTACTGGCTAACTATCCCACAGGAAGCGCTTTATTTTGGACGCGAGTACTATCAATACCATTCTTTTAATCGGCGCCATCCTGGTTGCGGCCAGTATTTTGGTGAGCTCGTTCTCCTCGCGTCTGGGTATTCCTATCCTCGTCATCTTTCTCGCTGTCGGCATGATCGCCGGCGTGGACGGTGTTGGCGGTATTATTTTCAACAATTATCCGATGGCGTATCTGGTCAGCAACCTGGCGCTGGCGGTGATCCTGTTAGATGGCGGTATGCGCACCCGCGCTGCCAGCTTTCGCGTGGCTCTCTGGCCCGCGCTCTCCCTCGCCACGCTGGGCGTTGTTATTACCGCCGGCTTGACCGGCATGCTGGCAGCCTGGTTATTTAAACTGGATATGATGCAGGGACTGTTGATCGGCGCCATCGTAGGTTCTACCGATGCCGCAGCGGTATTCTCCCTGCTCGGCGGGCGCGGCCTGAATGAACGTGTCAGCGCCACACTGGAGATCGAATCCGGCAGTAACGACCCCATGGCGATGTTCCTGACCATTGCGCTGATCGATATGATCGCCGCCGGCCAAACCGGTTTTGATCTGGGCTTTCTGGTACAGCTACTGCAACAGTTCGGCCTCGGTATTGTGTTGGGTTTAACCGGTGGCTGGCTGCTGCTGCAACTGATCAACCGGATGCAATTAGCTGACGGGCTTTATCCTCTGCTCGCGGTCAGCGGCGGCCTGATTATTTATGCCATCACGACAGCGCTGGGCGGCAGCGGCATTCTGGCTATCTACCTGTGTGGTTTGATGCTGGGTAATCGTCCGATCCGCAACCGCCACGGCATCCTGCATATGTTCGACGGCCTCGCCTGGCTGAGTCAGATCGGCATGTTCCTGGTATTGGGATTGCTGCTGACGCCCAGCGAATTGTTGCCTATCGCGCTACCGGCATTGGGCCTGGCGCTGTGGATGATCCTGTTCGCGCGGCCGCTGTCGGTGCTCATCGGATTACTGCCCTTTCGCAACTTCAATTGGCGCGAACGCAGTTTTATCGCCTGGGTCGGGTTGCGCGGTGCCGTACCCGTGATCCTCGCCGTCTTCCCCATGATGGCTGGTCTGCCCAATGCACAACTCTTCTTTAACGTCGCCTTCTTTATTGTGTTGGTGTCACTGCTGCTGCAAGGCACCACCCTCACCTTTGCCGCCAAAAAAGCTGACGTGGTGGTCCCTTCCGTTCCCATGCCATTTTCGCGGGCGGGTCTGGAGATTCACCTCGCCAGTCAATGGGAATTGTTTATCTACAAATTGGGGGCTGAGAAATGGTGTATCGGTGCGGCCCTACGCGAATTACATATGCCGGGAAATACACGCATTGCTGCCTTGTTCCGCGATAAAGAATTACTGCACCCTTCCGGCAGCACACGACTGATGGCCGGCGACATCATTTGCGTGGTTGGCCATGAATACGATCTGCCGAACCTGGGCAAGTTGTTCAGCGAAGCACCCAAGCGCAACCTGGACCTGAGCTTCTTCGGCGACTTTATCTTGCAAGCCGATGCCGAACTGCAAGACCTGGCCATGCTGTATGCCTTCAACCTCGGCGATCTCGACGGCCAACAAACGCTCGGCTCATTGGTCACCCAAATGATCGGTGGCAAACCCGTTGTAGGTGACCATGTGGAGTGGAATGGCATGGTGTGGACCATCGTTGAGATCGACGGCAACAGCGTGCGCAAGATAGGTGTTAAACCTGCCACCAAGAAACCGCACCTGCCACCAAGTCATCATTAATGTTCGGGGGTTTTAATGCCCCGACTCCGCCGATAGTCTTTGCTCTGTCGTTATAGCAGAGCGACTTTGCAGGGCAAGTTCCCGCGCATTGCGCGTGACGGTGCTGCTGTAACACAACAACAAAATGCCCGCCGCAAACACCGGCAGATGGCCAATGAACTCCATCAAGGCCAGCGCATGGTTTTCGACCATCAAAAAGTAACTGTTGCTGGCAATCATCAACGCCAATAACACCAGGATGGTGGTGCGCACCAGCCAACCGAGCATAAGCAATAAACCTATCAACAGCTCCACCATACCCGCCGCCAATACAAACCATTTATCACTGAAAGGTACGCCCAGATGCGCCATAAAATTGAGCGGATATTGTTGCAAGACATTCATGGCTAATTCCGGTTGCAGCAATTTCTCTGTTAATGCCAAGCCCACCAGCGAAATACCCAAAGCGCTACGCAGAATCATCATCGTCGGCTCGTTCGGGATTCGTTGCGTTGAATAAACCAACCAGGCTAATCCCAACAACAGCACATATTCCAGCAAAAAAGTGACATCCGCGACGCTGGCTACCACGAACAACGACGAGATTAATCCCGCCATAAACATCTGCGCACGATTGAGCAATAGCAGTATCGATACAGTTGCCTGCAAACCGATGCAGAGCGCCGTCACACCCTTGGTTGCTGCAACATGCGGAGCGAGAATAAAACCTGAGAAAGCACAACCTAAAAAATAAATAGACAACAACAAAAATGCGTAGCCCAACGGTTTTGTGTCATGAAACCAAGGGGCACAATGGGCTGCACCGCGTTTCGCTACCTGAGCGTTTAACCAACGCGCAACAGCTAACAATATCAGCAACAACAAAAGCGCCGCGATGATTTCGCTGTGAGTAAAACCGGCATCACTGACGGCAGCTGTTGGTTCAGAAAACCATTTGACATGTGCGTGAGCACCACCAGAAAACAAAGCAAACAAAACCGCAGGCAAAAAGAATCTTGCCACGGCGCGTGACCGTGAGAATGGTGACATAACGATAAGCTTCTGTTGAATGTCATAACTGACCAATAAAAAGGTCGATATGACTAACTGTTTTTAATGCACCGCGCTATGTATGTCTGACACAGATTGTGCCGCATACTTTTTTGACCGAACGCGTGAGCACCGCCGATTTACAACATAAACCTCTGTTTGTGTGTCCAATTATTCCTGTGTTCACCTGCAGTCAACCATCAATAGATTGACAGCGATGTCAATGTGAAGAGCCTCTCATTAAATATGGCAAACACAATAAAATGGCAGCAAATATTTCACACAAGTTATTCTTAACACGTTTAATTAAATTTAAAAAGCAATAAGACGACATGCACCAAAGTTTGACTGGTGTGCACTATGGGTAATCAAAATGGGGAATATTATTTATTGATTTTGCACTCGAATGATCGGATCAACCACCCGAAAATTGCCAATACTGTGCATTAACGCAGACAGTCAAAATGACTATTGATGAACCGTGAAGGGTAAAATTGATTAACGTTAAAAATACACCTTTTAATGCGGCCCTCAAACATTTCATGCTTCGGTCAGAACTCAAATTCAATACTGGCACGCAGGCTGCTGGCTGGTGTTTCACTATCCATCCCGAAGAGCAGGCCTAACTCCCAGCGTATCTGTTTACCAGCACCCAGTGGTTGAGCGCCCATAACTGCTGGCCCGGCAGCCCAATCCTGATCATCCAGATAAATTTCCATCGCTGGTTCAAAAGCTGAACTTTTTCGGTAACGTATTTGTGTACGCAGAGCAGATTCTATTTCGTTATCAATATCGCTACCAAACTCATATTCCAATAACAGGTTTGCAGCAGCGACCCACCGTCCGCTCAACTCTTTTTCCCACAATAGGCCGGCAGCAAATTCATGTCGATCTATGTCGTCCGCTGTGCCAGCCTCTATCAATACCCCCCAATCTGCCCAGTACTCACCCTGCTCGGTCAGCTGCCATTTCAACTCCACTTCATAACCGCGAATTCGCTCTCCCTCATGTGTCACGGACTCATTCAATACATAAATTTCCGTAAACAATCGTTCACTCCAGGCATAGCCGATTCCTGCTCGCTGCAATAGCATCGGATTGCCATCCAGATCACGCCAGACAAAACCATATTCCAGTTCGCGCTCTTGCTGCTCAACATAGGGGTGATACACCCGATTCATATCGGCATACGCATTCGGTTGAAAGAGCAAATAGACCACCAAAAGAGAAAAAATATTTTTAATCATTGTTATTCTCGCGACGATGCAGCACATGCCACAACACACCTGATATCGTTGGCATAATAGCAGCCAGATAGAAAGCACCTTGCGTCATACTGGGACTGGCATCGTATCCCAACAGAGCATAAAGCAATTCGCCCAGCCAGGACTGCTCGCTCACCAAAAACGAGCTATCCCACATCGGTGCGGCAGACTCTAGCCAACCGATCTGCATAAACTGTTTTGCAACTTGCATAGAAAGCCCGCCTACAACCAACGTCACAGTGACAAGAAAAAAAGGTAGGAATATTTTTTTTGGCATAAATACAAACAGGTAATATGCGATAGCGCCCAGGCTCATACCAATACCGGCACCAATCGCACCACCGATCATGGCTGATTGCAATGCGCCAGGATCATAAAGAAAGCCAGACACATAGATCCATATTTCTGATCCCTCACGAGCAACGGAGCAACTCACTGTAATAACCAGCATACTATACAATGCGGGCTGAAAAAAATTGGGGCGTCTTTCAGAAAAGGCCCTCTTTGAAGCTGACATGCTCAGCGGAATCACGTGCAAGCTTAATAATATTGCACTCAAGATTACGGCAGAATATAAAGTCGCATTGAGTAGCTCCTGCCCAACCCCCTCCAGTGCTTCGGCAATGGCATAAGCGTAATAGGCCAATAACCAGGAACCCAAAATGCCAATCACCATGGCCACGAGAATCCAGCGATGATTCAGACTTATTTGTCGACTCAACGCCAACAACAAACTGATAATCATGGCCGCTTCGAGAATTTCGCGCAGAATAAGCAATACGGCGTCAACCATATCAATCCTCCGCCCGAATCAGACCTTGCGCGGTCTTGGGGTTAAACTCACCGAAAAAAGGATAATCACCGGGCGCCAACGGACCAATGAAAATCGTGGCTTTTGCACCACCCATAATGACCTTTTCGCGATTGAGCTCGTAACTTTCAAATTCTTCCGGTGTGGTGTCACGATTGAGGACTATTAATTTCACTTTGGTTCCGGCAGGTATGACCAGTAACGAGGGATAAAATAGATGGTCACGAATTTCCAATGTAAATACCGGCACTTCAGCGTGAGCCGCTGTACCTATCCACATCACGTACAACCATAAAAAATAACGGTTCCGTGTTTTATTCATGGGTAGAAGCCTCATCTTCCAGCGGTGATTTATCACGCACATATTGGCTGGCTTGCCGATTTCGCATGTCCTGAGCGGAAGGTACATATGCAGCAAAGGTGACCATCACTAAAAGCCCACGCTCGAAGCGACTTTGCGTCAACTGGATACAAGCGCCGTGCAAATCCACGACTTGTTTAACAATGGATAGCCCCAAACCGCAACCGGGTGTTTGCGAATTATGACGATCACCATCAACGCGGTAAAAACGGTCAAAGACCCGTTCTCGTTGCCCCTCGGGAATACCAGGGCCATTGTCCATAACCTCCAATACCACTTTGCTGCCACGCTGCCAGGTATTGACGGCAATTCGCCCATGGGTCAAGGTGTATTTTATGGCATTGCTTAATAAATTATTGAAGAGTGTTTCCAACGCCGGACGGTCGCCCATTACCCAACAGTCATCACCCTCAAACTCAATCTGCTGGTGTTTGGCTTCCAACATTTCACTGTGCTCGGCAATCATTTCCTTTATCAGGCAGGTTAGATTTGTCGGCTCAAATTTCCCCATGAAATGATCTGGTGCTGTACGGTTTAGCAAAAGAATTTGTTCGACCAAATAATGCATTCGCTGTACGCCTGCCTGTAACTTGAGCGCAGACGCCAAAGGCGGATTCTGTTCCAGCAATAAGTTGTCGCAATGAATTTTTAAAGCAGCAATCGGCGTCCGCAGTTCGTGAGCCGCGTCAGCAGAAAAGCGTTTTTCGCGTGCAAAAGACGCACTCAGACGCCGCAATAGATCATTAGTTGACTGCGTCAGTTGTACCAATTCGATCGGCATGTCCCGCTGCTCCAGAGCGTGTAAATCTGTCGCTTCCCGCTGACGCAACTCCTCCGCTAACCGGCTGACAGGTTTTAATCCTATGCCCAAAACCAACCATATGATCACACCGATAAGCGGGATGGCCAACACCATTGGGTAGACAGCTTGTAAGATCATGGACTCTGCGAGGCGATAACGTTGATCATCTCGCTCGGCCAGAATGAACCAAGTTTTTTTATCCGCACTCGGTGTAATCAGTAAATGCCAACGATATTGATCAAAATTGACAAAGCTGAATCCTGGCTCAAGTGGTGCCACCAACGTTGGCGGCATTGCGGCCGACCGAGCCAACAATTGACCATCATTATCAATCCATTGAAATTCCAGAGAGGCGCCGTTATCCATTGAACGTTCTGGCAAGAGCAAAACATCTTGCCGCGTTCGGATCTGCTCCAATAGCCCCGGCAAGGTGTAATTAAGCAAGTCTACTTGCTGCATCATGCGTTGATTAAATAACTGCCCGGCTTCATCCATACTCCCCAGGTAACCACGCACTGCCGCGATAAAGTTGGCCAAGGTCACAATCGCCAGCAAGGTAATTACCAGAAAACGACGAATAGACTTCATGGACGAGGCACCATATAGCCGATGCCGCGCACCGTACGAATAAAATTCTCCGGTAATTTTTTACGCAAATTATGAATGTGTACCTCAATAGCATTGCTGGCTACTTCATCGCCCCAACTATATAACTTGGCTTCAAGTCCCTCTTTGGTTTGAATAACACCTACATGTTCAACCAGCGCTTTTAGCAGCATGTATTCCCGGCGGGATAACATCAACTGCACGCCATCAAGCGATACCTGTTGATGTGTGGTATTGAGACTCAGTGGGCCGACATGAATAATTGCGGACGAAGCATTACCCAAACGCCGTTCCAGTACACGCAGGCGCGCGAGTAATTCTTCGCGTGCGAAAGGCTTGGTGAGGTAATCGTCGGCACCGCAATCCAGGCCGGCTACCTTGGCATCCGTGCTGTCGCGCGCTGTCAGAATTAATACCTGCGTGGGTAATTTTTTCTGCTTGACCAGCTTAAGCACATCCATGCCGTCAATATCTGGCAGGCCCAGATCCAGCAATAAAATATCTGGCGGCTCAGCCACCAGATAGGTACAAGCCGCTCTGCCGGAAGAGAGCCAGTTCACCACAAAACCTGCTTGCTGCACCGCGCTGACGATACCATCCGCCAGCAAGGCATCGTCTTCTACCAACAGAATTCGCATACCATGGGATACCCGTCATAGATGTTTTCTCGCCGCAAGCATACCGGCCTCGATTTCCTTTTTACGACCTTCGTCTGCCAGCTCCCGACCACCTCTTGGCGGCGCGAGCAATGCTTTTTCAAACACCTGCAATGCTTGTTGATATTGCTTCTGATTCAGCAAAAAATCGCCGTAGAAATAGTTGGCATCAATGCCTTCTGGATTATAGCTCAAGCCTTTTAGCAACATGGTTTTGGCTTTCTTATCGTCACCAAAACCCAGGGGCCAGCCGGGTACCTGATAATAAAGCGAACCTAAACTGGTATAAGCAGAGCCCGCAATAGCATCCGGTGCCAGCGCGATGGCCTGCTCAAACAACTGCTTTGCTTGCTTGACTTGGTCCAATGCACCCAAGCCGCCCTTTGCCCCTGCATAGGTTGAGCGGATAATGCCTTCCCAGATCAGGTAGGACGCCTCTTGTGGGTGATTGATACGCATTTTTTCCGCTTCAGACACCAGAGTAGAAAATGCTTTCTCTTGCTGCCCCTCAGGTAATTGATACTTAATTTCGGCCCAGCGCGTTTGCAGATAGACGATATCTGTTGGTAAAGCCTCCGCGGAGATAACAGCGGATAAACAGACGATCATCAAGGTAAAAATTATCTTCAACATGTTATTCATAGCGTAACCTCATCAATGAACGGCTATAGAGAAATACGATTTGGCGTTGCCGGCAAATCATTTGCTTTGTCGGACTGCGCAAAACGGCGTATAGCAGGTAATTGGCTGCGCAACGCCAGATCAACTATCTGTGGCAATACACTGTTGATGCGGAGAAAGAACCGTTCCGGCCAGCCGATATTCTGATCGCGCATACGCTTTGCAGACAGCATCTTTTCCAGCGCACCAGCAACCACCTCAGGAGAGTCCACCGCGTTGCCCAGCTCCTCGTTCATCGCATTAACAGTGGCACTGTTAAGATCTGTTTGTGTTGCGCGAGGAGCAAGGTATGCGACCTGAATATGGCTATCACCCAGCTCTCGCCGCAAGGCTTCACTAAAACCACGCAAGGCAAATTTACTGGCGCAATAGACGCTGTAACCGGGATAACCTAAACCGCCAAAGCTGGAACCCAGATTCACAATCCGGCTATCGACGCGACTCAAGAAAGGCAACACCATACGCGTCAGCAATAGCGGTGCGGTAACATTGACAGCAACGAGTTGTTCAATGTCTTTTACTTCCATGTCAGCCAGGAAACTGAAAACATTAATACCTGCGCAATTAATTAAACCGTCCAATGGTTCCTGCAATGCCATTAAGGCCGTGCGAATAACATCAAGTCCAGCCGGCGTAGTGATATCCGCCACCAACACAAAGCCACCGCTGGCCCGCAGGTTTATTTCCCGAGCCAGGTGATTCAACCGTTGCGCGGAACGACCAACCAGAATTAACCGCACACCTCGGCGGGCAAGGCGTCGGGCAATCGCTTGCCCGATACCACCGCTCGCGCCGGTAAGCAGAATGAGTTTGTTTGTTAATTTCATAACATGCCCTTCCATATAATCCGGTAGACGGCGAATCAGGCTGCTGCGGTTTGCAGCGGCTGCTCAATGGAGCGAAAAATATTTCCGTAAAGACGAAAGAATATCTTTGCTGCATGAATCACATCATTCTGGTCATTAATGTCTGTAAGGTCGTTCATCAATTTTGCGAAAAACACCATGTGTTCCTGATCCAGACTCCCGTGGGAACGAAGATAGGAAAACGCTTGGTTGGGAAGTTTGAGATGCTGCTGAATAATATCTGCTGCCTGTGTAGCCAAGCTGATACTGGTACCTTCCAGCACAAATACCATGCCGAAAAATGCCATGGGATTGTTGCGCATGACCGTGTCATAGGCATAAGCCACCATCAGTTCCGTTGCTACATTTGGTCGACCGTTGCGCACCTTTACTTTATCTTCACCGCAGGCCGCCAGGTCGTTTAATATCCATTCCTGATGCCCCAGTTCCTCGTCGATATATTCCGCGATAGCGACTCGATAAGGTTCTTTCGTCATGGGCAATCGGCTACCGACCGCCATCAGCAACGGCACTGTGTGCTTTACGTGATGATAAGCTTCTGTCAGGAAGGCAATGTATTCCTGTAAGCTGAATTGTCCCTGACCGATGCATCGCTTGATCAACGGCGAGTTCAATAAATATTGGCGCTCCAGCTCGGTTTCTGTGTGTAGTCGATCATAAAAGGTCATAGATAACTCCTGGATGTTGACTGGATAGATGCTCTGTATAAAGAGCATCTATTGCTTGCGCGTAGCGAGAAAGAATTGCCTCTCGACGCAAGCGACCGTTGTCGGTGAGTAAATGGTTTGTTGTTGAAAAAGGTTCCCGCACAAGAATAATTTTATGAATACGGGCGTAGTCCGGCAGCGTTTTATTAATCCGATTAATGTCGCTCAATATCATACAGGGGTCGCACTCGGGCTCTGCTGGAACGACAATCGCACAACAATAGGCCTGGGCGTCGCCCACGACCATTGCTTGCTCGACATGCCGACCAAGAAGCAACTCTGCCTCTATCCACTCCGGTGAAATATTGCGGCCATAGCTGCTGATCAAAAGATTTTTTTTACGACCGGTGACAAACAGAAATCCCTCTTCATCAATATGGCCCACGTCACCGGTATCGAACCATTCATCGTGCGTGGCTGGCTGCCCCAGATAACCGTTGAGGCCGTTGCCGCGAACCAGAATGACGCCGTGCTGTATTTTTACCTGAACATGAGCCAATGGTTTACCTACGCTGCCGGGCTTGTCCGCCGTGAGGTGATTTAAACTCACTACGGACGCGCATTCGGACAAACCGTATCCCTCATAAACAGGAATATTCAACGACCGCGCTTGCTGAATTAATTGCGGCGGGGTGTGTGCGCCACCAACAGCCACAAATTTCAATGAAGGGGGCAATGGATAACCCTGGGAAGCGGCGGTAACCAGTCCGTGTAAAATCTGCGGTAACACAATCAAACTGTTAGGCTGGTATTGATGCAATACCTTGAGTAGTACCGGCAGTGACAACTGCGAGCTGCCGAGAAAACCCAGATCTTTTCCCGCCAGAACGACCACCGATTTCCCCAGGTAGAGTGGAACATAAACACCGGCGACATTTTCCAGCAGAGTACTGAGGGGGAGTAAATTGAGATGTTTATTCAATATACCTTTCGTTGAGTCGCAATAGATTTTTTCAGCCAATGCTTGCGTAACGTGTTCAATCGCGTGATGTGAAAGGCAAACGCCTTTGGGATTCCCGGTGGTGCCCGATGTAAAGGTAATCTTGGCAATAGTGTTATCAACCTGCCCAGGTTGTCGGGCCGGGCGGCGCAATTCATCACATGAGAGACGCTCGATCGGCGTTGCGACTCGCTTTGACGCACTAACGACAGGAGCAATATCACCACACACCAATACATAATCCAGCTGTGCAAGATCGATGACATGTTGCAATTGTGTTTTGGAAAAAAACAGTGGTAAAGGCACCAGCGTGACATTCGCCTGCCATGCAGCCAGATCCGCGATAATCCACTCGATTGAATTCTCACCCCACAGACCTATACGTCTAACATCTTGCGTCTGTAACCAATGCGCAAGTACTGTTACCCGCTCAACCAGTTGTGAATACGTGAGTGTAATTGCTTCAGACTGCAACGCAACTTGCTCCGGTGTCCGGGCCGCATGATCATAAATCGCCGAAAGAACCTTATTCATGAACAACCCCGGCAAGGCTGTCTGCAGAAGCAAGAGGCGTAACGCCTTTCAGTAGCGCCTGATAGTGCGCGCACATCGTGTTAATTTGGCTATCCATCACCGCCACCACGGTACGGTACAGGGAGTTTTTTCGTGCGCTGTTTACCGCTGAACACACGTCCCCGAACATGACGCGCGGCTGACGCTGGTAATAACTACCCCAACTTTCGCCCGCATCCGGCAAAACGTCAGGATTGGCATCGGCAAGGATAACCGGTGCATATTGCAACCGCTTCAAAAGGGCTTCAACCTCGCGAGTTGCTGTGAATAACACCCAGTGATAACCCAGACGCTCAATCAACTCGCTGAGAAAAATAAACAACAACAGACTGCTGCCTTTCCAACTGGATACCAGATTGCCAATTTCCACTATTCGGCTGCGGTCAACATCACCACCCAAGCGATTGGCGATAGCCATTTCAATCGGTTGCGGAAGATAGCGCTCTGCAAATAATGATTGAGGCAGGTTTCCAAGAACCGCAGGTGCGAGTCCAACGGCAGCGCTATAAACATTGCGACAGCGCAGACCGACAATCAGCGGCAAAAAATGTGTGACCCGGGCGTTATGCGCCTGTAAAAAACGTTGGTAAATATAATGTTCAAGCGCAAGTCGTTCTGCATCAGGCGTGTTATCCAGTGTAAGACGCGCATGCAAACCGAACCGAGGCGTCTTGACCAGTGGTAGGTGCGGTATTTGCCAGGATTCAGCATTGGTAGTGTCTGTAACAGTATCTAACGAGCTAATCAGTTCTTTCATAGCAACAACCTGTGGCATCTGCTTCAGGTTGCACGATATCGGGCAAAACTTAAGGAAAACTTAACACCTCATCGTTTGCAATAATTTACATCGCTCGCCGCATCGGTCTATGTAACCTCCTCACATCAGCCTTAAGCCTCCCTTAAGCAAGCATCTTCATGCTCTACTGCCTTTGCATGAAGATGGCCCAATCCATGAATACCTCACGCCAAAAATATCACGGTGTTGCCCGGTTTACCGGGCCCTATCAACTACTGTTCGTTTTTATGGTGATAGGGCTACTGCTGCTGAGCCTGTCGCGGCTGGCATTGGGATGGTGGCAGTATGAGCGTGTGTTTACCGTTATTGATTGGCAATCGTTTTTGCTACAGGGGGTACGCGCAGATTTAATCATTCTTGCTGCATGGCTGGTGCTCCCCGTTATACTGGCTCCGCTTTGGGCCAGGGCAAGAAACTCGCGAAGCTGGTGGGTTTTTACCTACAGCTGGAGCGTGCTCGGTTTAATCATCCTGATCTTCATGGAATTGGCAACGCCTGGATTTATTCTGCAATATGACGTGCGGCCCAGCCGCTTGTTTCTGGAGTACCTGAAGTATCCGAAAGAAGTTTTCAGCACACTGTGGCATGGCTTTCGCGGCTTTTTTATCGGCGGTATCCTGCTCACAGTAATACTCAGCGTTGTCATTGCGCGCGTGTTACATCGAACCACATCATCATTCCAATACTGGCCAGACATGCGACTTTGGTTGACCTGGCCCTTGATTCTGTTCGCCCTCTTTGCCGCTATCCGGTCAACGACGGATCACCGCCCGGCCAACCCCGCACTCTTCGCCATAACCGGTGATCCCCTGGTCAATTCTCTGATTATTAATTCAAGTTACTCAGTGCTTTATGCAGCCTATAGCTTGAAACATGAAGCTCGCTCCAGCGACGTGTATGGCCACTTACCCCGCAAGGAAATCATAAGCACGGCGTTGGACTGGCCCTGGTTAAAGACCTATGAATTTCACAACAGTCATTATCCCACCCTGCACGAACACATCAGCAGCAGGCAACGTACAAAACCTCTTAACCTGGTCATTATTCTTGAGGAAAGTTTGGGGGCGACTTTTGTTGAATCCCTGGGGGGATTAGCGGTGACACCTGAGCTTGAAAAACTGAAAAACGAGGGCTGGTGGTTCGAAAATCTTTATTCCACCGGCACACGGTCCGTGCGGGGAATTGAAGCGGTTATCAGTGGCTTCATGCCAACACCCGCGCAAAGTGTTGTCAAACTATCTTTGGCACAACAGAATTTTTTTACCCTGGCGAGCCTCCTGAGCGACCGCGGTTATCACACGCAATTTGTTTATGGAGGAGAAGCCCACTTTGACAATATGCGCGGTTTTTTTACGGGCAACGGTTTCAGTCAAATCGTAGATTTAGAAGATATGCCTGCACCGACCTTTATCGGTAGTTGGGGCGCCAGTGACGAAGACCTGTTCAATACCGCGCACCTTCAGTTAACACAACTTCACCAACGTCAGCAGCCATTTTTTAGTTTAATTTTTACATCATCCAATCATTCGCCGTTTGAATTTCCGGATGAGCGAATCACATTGTATGAACAGCCCAAGCAAACCGTTAACAATGCGGTGAAGTATGCGGATTATGCGCTGGGAAATTTTATGCGTAGCGCCAGAGCCAGTGATTACTGGCAAGACACACTCTTTCTCATCGTCGCAGATCATGACAATCGGGTTTATGGAAACCATCTGGTTCCGGTAGAAAAATTTCACATTCCTGCGCTCATCCTCGGAGCAGATATTCAACCCCAACACATTCGCCCGGTAGCCAGCCAGATTGATTTAGCGCCGACGCTATTAAGTTTGATGGGCATTTCATCTACCCACCCGATGCCAGGGCGGGATTTCAGCCAGGATATGCAAAGCCCTGGGCGCGCCATTATGCAATTTGAAGATTATTATGCGGTGATGGAGCAAGAGCGGGTAACCATCTTAAAGCCTGACCAAACAGCCGTTGCCGCGCACTACAACGCGCAAACCAAAATATTGTCGCTTGACCGACAACCACCCGAGTCTGCATCGGTGAAGCGCGCCTTGGCCAACGTGCTCTTGCCGTCACTGTTGTATCGCGAACGCCTTTACAACAATGTTGATCATCCACCTTCGATGAATTTGACCAAGTGGCAGCGTTAAGCCACAAGCTACATCATAGGATAAGGGAATTAATCTATGGCGTTTCTTCAGGCCGCAGCGTCAGCACCTCAAAACCTGTCGCGGTCACTGCAACCGTGTGCTCCCACTGTGCGGATAATTTTTTATCGCGCGTTACAACGGTCCAGCCATCCTTCAAGGTTTTTACCCGATAGTCGCCCTGGTTAATCATCGGCTCAATCGTAAACACCATGCCTTCAGTTAAGGTCACACCGGTACCGGGTTTGCCGTGATGTAACACTTGCGGCTCTTCGTGCATTTGCCGGCCGATGCCATGGCCGCAGTATTCGCGCACCACGCTGTAGCCTGCCGTTTCTGCATGGCGTTGGATTGCATGGCCGATATCACCCAGGCGCGCGCCGGGTTTTACCTGACGAATACCGGCCCACATGGCTTCATAGGTGGTTTTCACCAAACGCCGCGCGGCTGGCGATACGTCGCCGATCATGTACATCTTGCTGGAGTCGGCGATAAAGCCGTGTTTTTCGAGGGTGATATCCAGGTTCACAATACTGCCGGATTTCAGTTTTTCATTGGCTTTGGGCATGCCGTGGCACACCACTTCGTTCACCGAGGTATTCAGCGCGTAGGGGTAATCATACTGGCCCTTGCTGGCCGGGCGCGCCTGCAAGTCGTTGGTGATGAAGGTTTCCACGCGCTGGTTAATCTCCATGGTCGTCACACCTTCACGCACAAAGTCATCCAGCATGACAAATACCTGGGCGAGTAATTGACCGGCGTGGCGCATCTTCGCCAGGTCGTCGGCGTCTTTAATCCTGATCGAGTTCATCTACCAACTCCAGCAAAGGCATGGTTCCCGTTTTTAATAACCGGCGGGTCAGTTGTTGATAGTTCAGCGACGGATGCAGTTCCGCCAACATGCCGATGCGCATCCAGTATTCCGCTTGCGCATTGATTGAGCGCGCCATGGCGCGACTGGCGTCGCGCAGGTCGTTGTGTAATTCGTCGGTGATTTTGATGATACCCATGGGGTTGTCTCTAGCCTTAAAAATATACGGAATATATATGGTTTGTATATTCAGGGCAATTGGGTGTCGGATTACGCCTGGCGGCTAATCCGACCTACGGGACGAGGGAATTACATGTCGCGGCTGACGGCGAAGGGGTTCCAGGCCTGGCAGGTGGGCATGACTTCCAGGGTGTTGATGTTGACGTGCGGCGGTAATGAGGCAACCCAGAGCGCGATGTCGGCGATATCCCCGGCCGTGAGTGGCTGGGTGTTTTCGTAAACCTGGCTCGCTTTCTCGGTGTTCCCCTTCATACGCACGATGGAAAATTGGGTTTCCGCCATTCCCGGCTCCAGATTGGTAACGCGGATCTGTTTGCCCAGTAATTCCGCACGCAGGTTGCGCGAAAACTGCTGCACAAAAGCTTTGGTTCCGCCGTAGACATTGCCACCGGGATAGGGCCAGCTACCCGCCACGGAACCCATGTTGATGATGTGTCCGCGATTGCGCTCCACCATGCCCGGCAGCAGGTGATGGGTGATGCGCATCAGCCCTTTGATGTTGGTGTCGACCATGGTTTCCCAATCATTCAGGTCGGCGTCGTAGGCGGGCGCCACACCGAGTGCGAGGCCGGCATTGTTGATCAGGACATCCACCGCGCGGAACGGCTCGGGCAGGTTCTGCACCAGGGCTTTTACCGCTACGGCATCCATCATGTCTGCACAGGCCACATGAACCGCCGTCGAGGGGCGCAACTCCGCAGCCAGCTGTTGCAATTTTTCTTCGCTGCGCGCTACCAAAATCAGGGCATAACCCGCCGCCGCAAACGCGCGCGCACAGGCTTCGCCAAAGCCGGATGAAGCGCCGGTAATTAAAGCAATTTTAGACATAAGTCCTCCCTCACAAACGGGTGATGACTGGAGGATAAACGCAAATGGGGACGGAAGGGAAAGATAAAATGCGCGGAAAGTCGACCAACAAACAAGCAGAAATAAAAGTAAAACCAACGGGGGACAAAAACGAATCTGTGCGCACTTAACTCGCACAGATTCGATCTATTAGTGAGTTAGAAATGCCAGATCCCGGAAACGCCCATCAAGTCCACAGCCTGACCATCAAAGAAAATCCGCTGATACCCGAGCCCCACACTTACCGGCTCTGCCAGGCGATAATCCAGTTGCACCCCCAGCAGCGGGTCTATCCCACTGCCAAGGTCGGGATTAATCGCCGCGCCGTCGACATCAATCTTGCCGTCCCACATAAAGATCCCGACTTCACCGGACAGGCTTAAGCCGGAGGTGAAGTGGTGACCGAAGCGGTGTGAAAGCGTGAAGCCATCGGCGCTCATGGGATAGTGTTCTTCCAGTGCGCGCGTCAGGGCCGCCATATCGGTGGCGGTAGTATCAAAGTTGACGGTGACATCACCCAGGTCCAGGTAACCAAGCTCCACAGAAGTGGCTTCCGTCCATTGATAGCCGACGCTCAACCGGTAGGCAACACGTGATTCATCGTATTCACGCAGGCTAACTGCCATGCCGTCGCCAGCCATAGCGCTGCTGAAATCGTCCGCGCTTTGATCACCTTCTGCCTGGTACACATTCAGGCGCAGGTAGGTATCACCTGCTTCCGCCTGGGCCTGGCTGGCGCCCGAGAAGAGCGCCACCACCAGCAATAACACCGCCGGTTTCTTTGATCCGTAACGTCTTAACACCAGCAACACTCCTCCCAATAAAATCCATGTCCAATCCAGCGCACCACCGCCCTTGCCTTTACTGTCTATCGAGGTAGCCGGTGGTGGAGGCGGTGGCGGTGGTGGCGCCACCGGTTTGGCCGAACTGACCGCACCCGGATCGGCGATAGCGGAGTTAACCACACCGTCCGCATCGTTGGGGCCGCCGTCCTGGATGTTCAACTGCACACACAGGTAGCCTTCCACCAGACCGGGCGCCCAGGTGTCGTCGCCCGGCGGCGGACAGTAACCTGGGTTACCGGGTGCGGAATGCAGGGTGTTATCGGCATTTTCGATGAAGTTCACCCATTCGCCCTGCTGGAATTTCCGGTAAACCGCATTGGCCGGAATCGGCGCCTGTTGCGGGATAACGATACGCACGCTCTGACCAGCGGTAGGCAAATCTCTGATCACAAAGTCGAAGATGCCACCCGCCGGTTCGAAGTCTTCATCAGCCACCAGACCTTCGGTAACACCCAGTTCATCGTTCAGGATCTGGACACCACCGGAGTCACCACCCAGGGCAAACTGGCCGATACCACAGAGCACGCCCGGATCACACTCGATCAGGTAAGACGTGGTGCTGATGATCACCTGTGGCAGGACGTTGCTGGACGGCATATTGTCCAGATAATCCGGGATACCGTTGCTGTTGGTGTCCGAGGTGCCTTCGGTCAGATCATCCACACCGTCTTCGTCCGTGTCGGTGCCCGCATCCAGCGTTGGCAAGGACGGCAAGATAAGGAAGTGCAAGTGGCTCGTATCCACGCCACCGGCAGAGTCCGTGGTTACCACTTCCAGTTTGCGTAGCCCGACCTGACCGGCAGGATCAAACACAAAGGTGTTGTTGGTTGCACTACCATCGGTATCGCTCAGGCGGCTGTCGGTTCCGGTCCAATTGAAGCTGTGGGTATCACCCGGATTGGGGTCAGTCACCACGGCGGTCGCGGTCACCGGACCACTACCCGCACCCACCAGGATGGTGTCGGCACCGGACTGGTTCATCAGCAGGCTCACCTTGGGTATCACATTGCCGTCAACGATATTGATGAAGTGCTGATCCGCCGCGCCGGCGTTGATGTCCCGAATATCCGGGTTCGCCGGATCGTAGTTCGGGATAGGCTCATGGCTGCGCGGTGAGCTGTCATCCAGGCGGATGATCAAACGGGTATCGCCCGCTGTGCCGCCTGCAAGCAGGTTCACAGTAAATGACACTTCCGTCTGCCCTTCGGTGAAGGTTACGCTGCCGTCCATTGCGTCATGGTCGATGCCCAGGAGTGCGGTACTCGCCGGATCGATCACATAAGGCACTTCCAGCGGATAGAAAGGTGAGCGGCCATTGAGTATCACCCGCACCTGCACACTGGTGTCTTCCACGGCGACCTGGTGTTTACCAAAGGCCACACGCGGACGCACATTCACCACTTGTACCGCTTCACCGGTCAAGCCATCCGGGTTGGTCGCACGCCAGACAATCTCGTGACGGCCAGGCGGCAACAGGATCAGGTTGGCCAACAAGCCTTGCGGTTCAGTAACACAGCAATCCTCACCACCGGTACTGTCGCTGGCCAGATCGCCCAAGGCTTCCTGCACCGCAGCGGCGCTGGTACCCGGTGGCAAACTCAGCAATTGCCGCAGGGTAATCGGTGTATACAAACCAATCGCGTTGATAGTGATGTCTTCCGGCGGTGTCACTACCGGTTCGGCACCATCGTATTCCACGCTCAGGCTGAACACCGGCAAGGTCGCGGTTTCTATGCCATCGCTGACCGAGAGTGCAATGTTGTAGGACATTTCTGCATCGACAGCCGCCGGTGTACCGCTCAACTGACCGGTTGCGGTATCCAGGGTCAACCAGGTCGGCAAGCCGATCGCGCTGAAGGTCAGCTCGTCGTCATCAGCATCGGATGCTGTTGGCGTGAAGCTGTAAGCGGCGCCCACGTAGGCCGTCAATGGCGGTGTACCGCTGATCTCCGGTGCCACATTCGTCGCCAACACTTCGATACTGAAGCT
Organism: Cellvibrio sp. PSBB006; assembly: GCF_002162135.1. NCBI lineage: Bacteria > Pseudomonadati > Pseudomonadota > Gammaproteobacteria > Cellvibrionales > Cellvibrionaceae > Cellvibrio > Cellvibrio sp. PSBB006. Next base: position 2,352,710 of record NZ_CP021382.1, read on the forward strand.
CGGCAAGTCAGTGGTGAGCGCGCCATCGCTGACGGTGATCACGATATTCGCGTAAACGCCAACATCATCTACGTCTGGCGTGCCGGCCAGGGCTCCTGTCGCCGGATCAAAGCTGGCCCAGGCCGGTTGATTGGCAATACTGAAGGTCAGGTCGTCACCATCGAGATCACTGGCCGTCGGCGTGAAGAGGTAGGCCGTGTCCTGATCCAGACTGGTGCTCGGCATACCGCTGATCATCGGCGCATCGTTCACATCCATAACTGTCAGGTTGAACGCCGGCAAGTTGGTGCTCATATCACCATCACTGACGGTGATCACGATATTGCTGGTCACACCCACATTGGCTTGTGATGGCACACCGCTCAAGGTTCCGGTTTCGTCATCGAAGCTCGCCCAGGCTGGCTGGTTAGCGATGCTGAAGATCAGCGTATCGCTATCAACATCCGCCGCTGACGGCGTAAAGCTGTAAGGCGCGTTCTGGTCGGTGACGGTCGCCGGGGTGCCGGAGATGGTCGGTGCATTATTGACTGCGCTGATGGTTACGGTTGCCGCAATCGACAGGGAGGTTGTATCAGCGCCGCCATTCGCCACACCACCGTTATCCTGAACACTGCTCAGGGTCACTACTCGACTGAGCGGATTCGGATTCTCGCTGGTATTGCGATAGGTCATACCATCAACCACCGCCTGCGCGGCCGCGCCGGTAATGCCGGTGGCATGGCTCAGCGTGACGGTTGCCGTCGTGCCCGCCACAGCCACCGTGACATCCAGCCCATTGGTGGCAGTCACCAGCGCATTGCCCTGGGTCAGCGCGACATCGGAGCCGTCAATTGCCAGAATTTCATCGCTACCGTTGTTAGCACCGGTCACGGTGAGTTGCAGGCTGATGATGCTTTGCGCGGCTTCCACCGGACTAATGCTGACAGCACTGAACAGATCTACTGCAGTGCCGCCTTCGGTAAAGGTCGGGGTGCCACCGGTGGCTGTTACTACCGGCGCGTCGTTTTTCAGGCTGATGGTGACCGACGCGGTTTCAGTATCCGGAGCACCCGTTTCATCCGCAAACGTCCAATCCAGTACCACACTGGTATCCGGGTCATTTGACGTGTTGGCGTAGGTGATCTGCTGCATCATGGCGTTAACGTCGGAACGTTCGGGTACTTCGCCATTGGCATCGGTGTAAGTCACCACCAACTGGCCAGCGGTCGCCGTATCAAAGGTGGCGATCACCTGGCCGTTTTTGATGATCTCGCCTGCCACCAGACTCATGCCGCTGCCGTCCATAAAGCCGAAGGTGTCAGAGGCGTCAACGCCGCCATTGCGCAGGATGGTCAGAGATGCACCACTGTAGTTGCCGTTGCCGCCATTCAACCCATCCAGTTCATCGTCAGTGACGGTGACATCGTTATCCATCACCACCGCGACGCCATCTTCGATGTAGGTGTTACCACCACTCAAATCCAGAAGTACCGGTGCGCGGTTACCTTCCACCGCACCGATATCCACCGCCGCGCCAGACACCCGGCTGGCGCCGAGCGCATCGACCGGCAAGGCCTCAGCTACATTGGTGTCGCCATCCAGGTCGTAGGTATCGACGGGCAACGCAGCGGTGCTGCCTGCATCCGATAGCGCGCTGCCATTCATAGGCAAGTGGGTCATGACAATACCGCCGTTATCGGCAAGGTCGCCGAGCAGCAGATTGAGGGTGCCCTGGTTGTTCAGGCTGTTGGTGTCGGTCGTGATAGCCGTGTTGGTGCCGAAGACGCTGTTGGTGGCCACTTCTATCGTGCCGATGACATCGCTGGCTGCACCACCGGTTGCCAGGGGCGAGCCGCCAACCGCAGCGGTTGCGCCGGCACCGGCAGTATTACCGGCAATCACGGTGTTCACGAAGATATCGTTAGTGCCATCAGCAAGCACGCCGCCGCCCACGTTTGTCGACGCGTTGCCAACGATGGTGGAGTTATAGACAGCAGCAAAACTGCCGCTGGTAATGCTCAGGCCGCCACCTTCAGCTTGTGAATCATCTGCCTGGTTACCGCTGATCGTGGTGTTCACCAGCAACAAATCGGGACCGGTGTATCTGATCCCGCCCCCCGTCACTTCCGTGCCAGTAGTAAGGTTATTGCTGATCGTGCTGTTGATCACATGCAATACACCGCCGTTGATACTGATACCGCCACCAGAGGACGCATTGACGTTATTGCTTACGGTGCTGTTGATGACGATCAGGCTGCCATTGCCAAAGATACCGCCGCCACTGTCCCCAAAGCCACCGCCGGAGTTGTCGGTGATATGCGCATCGCGCACAGTGACGCTGGCGTTTGAAATTATTTGGAGGCCGCCTCCACTACCCTCTGTCAGCGTCAGACCGATGAGTTCAACATCACTGGTATTCATGGCAATTGACATCACCAAGCTGAGGTTACCGCCAGAGAGGGTGACATCCGGGCTGCCGTCGTCATCAAGATCGCCATTAATGGTGAGGTTGTTTTGATTAACGACCAGATGAGCGCCATTAAGGGCAATGGTGCCGCCCTGGTTACCGCCTGTGCCGCTATCCAGATCAAAGGTAATGGTGTCGCCGTTGCTACGTGCCCAGAACAAGGCTTCACGCAGGCTCAAACCGTTACCATCGGCTTCATCATCAACCAGGGTAGCGGCTGTGGTTTCATCATCGCCAGTGTCGAGGTTACTGGTGACCAGCAGCGTTAGCGCCTGGGTTCTGATCGTGAACTCGTTGGAGTCGGTGGTGCCGCTGCCGGTGTTGCCGGCGGCGTCAACCACGCCGGTATTGTCGAGGCTGATGATGTTATCCAGTTCGTAAATATCCGGATCTGGCGTAAAGGTCGTGGTCCAGGTGATACCGCCATCAACGGATGCAAGCGTATCAACGCTGCCGTTGGTCACCGTAAGATCGTTGCCTGCAAGACCGCTGACCGCTTCATTAAAGGTGATCGTCACCAGCGATGTTTCACCCGCCAGTAATTCCGCATCTGCCACCACAATGGTTGCGGTCGGACGCAGGGTGTCCATGGCGTAGTTGTTGGAATCCTCGTTGCCTGCACCCGCATTACCAGCAACATCCGTGACACCTGTCAGATCCAGGCTGATGACATTGGTGGCGGCGGTCGTGTCGGTCGCTGGGGTAAAGGTAGCGGTCCAAGTCACGCCAGTATCTAGGGTAGTGACGTCAGTCAGCGTGCCGTTGCCAATGGTGAGATCGTCGTTGGTAAAATCGGTGATAGCTTCGTTGAAAGTGATGGTTACCGATGAGGTTTCACCCCAGGCAAAGGCCGTATCAGCAACCACAATGCTGGCCGTCGGTGCTGCGGTATCAACTTCTATGGCCAGCACGTCTGAGGCTGCACTTTCGTTATCCGCCGCATCAGCCGCCGTTGCGGTCAGATTGTGGATGCCTTCCGTCATCGCCGATCCGGGCGTGAAGCTCCAGTCCCCGCTACCGTCGGATGTGGTAGTGCCGAGCACACCGTCTACGTCAGAGGTGATCTCTATCGTGACATTCGCATCCGCCGTACCGTTGATAATAGGCGTGCTGTCATTGGTGACGGCGTCTCCAGGCGTGCCAGTGTCCGATGCGGCATCCAGCGCGAGGCCAGTAGGTATAGCGGGGGCTTCCCGATCTACCGTATGGAGTTCACCACCGGTAAACGCAGGTACAAAACCATTGGTGCCATCGCCGTTGCCCAAGGCATCCGTGATACCAGAGTTGGCGTTCACATCCAGGCGCAGGGTACCGGTGCCGGTAATCTGATCGATGGTCACGGTGACGGTGTTGACGTTCACCGGGGAGTTGCTGGCGATATTACCTGATACGCCCGCGCCACTCGGCGTCAGTGTAAAGTCACTCGGGGAAATATTCGCGGGGACTTCATCGAAGGTCACGGTAAATTGAATCGACGCTGCGTTGGCCGAGGGTGAACCGCTGACATCGATAGACGTTACCGTCGGTGGTGTCACATCAGCCACAGTGAAATTCCAGGTGGTATTATCTGCGATACCGGCATAGGCAATACCCGCCAGATCGGTCACTGCACCATTGTCCACCAGGATGTAATAGCTGGTGCTCTCGCTCAAGTCTGCCGTCGGATTGATCGTCAGCTCGTTGTCCGTGATGCTCAACTGACCACCATGGGAAGCCACGTCAATGGTCGCGACCGGCGTGTTCAGTGAATCGTAAATGGTGATATCGCCTGCGCCCAGCGCGATGTCTTCGCTGAAGGTCATGACGAAATTGGCGTTAGCCGCAACTGTGGCGGCATTATCCGCAGGACTGAGGGTTTGCAGGGTGGGTGCCACAGCATCAACAAGCACGCCCGATGTATCACCTGGTGAGTTGAGCAAGAGTGTTAAGTCATTGCCAGCGGCATCACCCATCGTGCCGCCATTCAACGCAAGGGCGGCGCCAATGGCAATACCGTCAGCATCGCTATCACCTGCTTGTATGGTGTAGGAAAAAACCAATTCTGTACCGCCAGACCCGGAGACGAATTCCGCCTCTCGGGGAGTGGCGCCAATGGTTAATGGCAAGTTAGGCGTGCCAGTCACCGTGACGTTTTCTGTGGTGTTAACCGTGAAACTTAAGGTTTGGCCAGTCGTGTAGGTGCCATTCGCAGGGACATCGACGCTGCTGATCGTTGGCGCTACGCCATCCACCAGAACCGCTGCGGTACTGGCGATCGAGTTGAGCGTCAGGTTCATACTATTGCCGGAGCCATCTCGCAATGTGCTACCGTCGGCGTCGATTATTCCCGCTACTGCAATACCATTGGCATCCAGATCACCGGCTTGAACGGTGTAACTGAAGTTTAACCAAGGTGAGGAAGAACCGAAGGTATAAGAGGCGTAACGAGTAGAGGCACCAATGGTTAGTGCGATACGTGGCGTGCCGCCTGCGCCCACAACTACATCACTGAGCCCGGCGATGGTAACCTGGAAGTCGAGATTTTGCCCGATAATATAGGTGCCATTGGCCGGAGCGCTGACACTCGCTACCGTTGGTGCAGAATTGTCAACAGGAGCGTTGCTGGTGTCAGCTTGTGTGGTGGTGTTGCCTGCGTTATCGCTAGCGGTGACCGACACATTACGCCCACCGGCTTCAATAACACCAGGGAGGATAGTGTAGGTGGCAGTCCAGGTATTCGAGCTGTTCGTGGCGGCAACTGCGGCACCTCCGCCAAACTGGGTGAAATCAACCGTAACGCTGCTGATGGTATCGCTATTGTTATCACCACCACCGGCGTTGGTGTTGTTCCAGGTTGCTGTTACCGTATCACCAATAATGTAGGTTCCGCCCGACCCGGTTCCGCCGGAAATGCTGATATTGGCATTGGTCACCGTAGGAGCAATGCTGTCAACCGTTGCATTTGTCGTGTCCGCAGTGGTCGTGGTGTTTCCAGCGTTGTCCGTCGCACTGAAAGAGATATTGCGATTGGTGGCGTCAATGGCACCCGCCGTAATGGTGTAAGTTGCCGTCCAGGAACCTGCGCTATTGCTCGCTGCTACAGCAGCCCCACCGCCAAATGCACTAAAGTCGACGGTGGCTCCACTGATGGTGTCAGAATTGTTGTCGCCTCCACCAGTATTGTTCCAGGTTGCCGTAATGGTATCGCCGATTTTGTAAGCACCGCCGGTACCTGTCGCGCCGGAAATACTGATGCTCGCATCGGTCACTGTAGGCGCTACGTTATCTACTGTGGCATCGCTCGTATCGGCCGTAGTCGTCGGCCCTTCAGCATTGGTAGCGGTAACGCTGACATTGAGACTGGTGTTATCAATGGCACCGGACACAATGGTGTAGGTCGCTGTCCAGGTATCGCTGCTATTGGTTGCGACGACGGCAGCACCACCGCCAAATGCCGTGAAATCCACCGTTACGTCAGTAACGCCTGCGTTATTGTCACCGCCCGCTGTGTTGTTCCAGGTCGCCGTGACGGTGTCGCCAATTTTGTAGGCGCCACCGGTGCCGGTGGCACCAGATATCGAAATATTGCCATCGGAAACAAGCGGCGTCGGGCTGTAACTGGTGTCGGTATCACCACCACCCGTTGTAACCAGGTCTGAAGTGGCCAATCCGCTAGATCCGCTGCTGCCACCTGTACTCGCATAGCCGCCGGAACCTCCCGAGCCAACGTTACCCGTAGCAAGGCTGGTGAAGGTTGAGCTGTCCATCCGGGCAGTACCGCCTGCGTTCCAGATACCACCCACACCGGGACCGCCATTGCCACCGTCGCCGGTACGGGAATAATAACTCGCCTGACCGGATGCAACCCCACCACCACCACCACCACCAGCCCCAAGGTTATTGGTGATACTGGAGCCCGTAATGGTAAGGATGCCGGTGCTGGCATTGTAAATACCCCCTATTGCAGCACCACCGCGCCCACCAGCACCAGAGGTTCCCATGCCGCCACCACCGCCGCCAATGCTGATACTGCCATTACTCGCGGTGGCGCCAGTCCCACCTAGCGTGTAACCGGGAGTGGACCCCCCGCCATTATAGCTGCCACCTATACCACCACTGGCATTACCGCCTCTACCACCCGCATACGAGGTTGAACCAGCCCCATTACCACCGGTAATACCCGAGGGTGGCGTTACTGGCGTTCCAGCACCAGGACTTGCACCTCCGGTACCGCCCAGTGTTGAGCCAAAGCCACCACCGCCACCACCGCCACCACTGTAGTTACCGCCGAAATCACCGCCACCACCGCCGCCGCCTGACGCTTTGTTGGCGGTGATGGTACTGTTGGTAATGGTCAGCACACCGCTGTTGAAAACCCCCGCGCCCAAGCTATCGCTTGCATCGGCACCTTCGTTGGCACCGTTACCGACAATCAGGCCATTGGTAATCGTAAGGTTATCGATAGCAACTTCAGAGCCTGCACCACTCGTGGCAACACTTAGCACGCGTGCCAGGTTATTGCCATTCAAGGTAAAGCCATCACCGACAATCCTCATGGTTTGACCATCGGTGACGTTGATGGAAATTGTGTCGACTGCTGATGCGAAGGTGATATTGCCGGTCAGCGTGATCTCATCATCAACACCATCGGCATTACCGGTGGCAATCGCCGCCTTAAGCTGAGCAACCGAGTTAACGCTGCTAGTCACCAGCACATGGTCGTATTCATTAAGCGTGGCGGTATCCAGGACATCGCTCTGGCTGATATGACCGGTCGCAATTTCCAGCTCCCAGTTACCACCTTTGGCTATACCGCCAGTCAAGTCAGCAGATGCTGCTATGTCTGCCCCGGTGGCGGTCGACAGGCGTGATAAAAATGCCTGGCCTTTTTCGCCCGCACCCACTTCACAGCCCCATAGATGAATGTCGCCACCTGCCGTTACGGCATTCTTGATGACTTGCAATTCGTTGGCGTAACTCTCCAAATCAGAGTGGGAAATAACATTTTCACCCAACAATAAAGCGCCCGCTTCACCATGAGAAATAATGTGCATCTCGGCAATATTGTGATGATGCTTTAAATGGTTAGCGATTTGTATCAAGCCATTTTCATGGAGATTCAGCTGAATAACCTCTGCCCCCGGCGCAATATTTGCCAGCAGCACATCACGGCTTTCAACCCGACTATCCACAAATACCACAACCTGCTTCATCTGCGCGGCTGTGGTTGCCACAGCAATGGATGCATGGGTAGCAGGCAAGGCAAACCGTGCTTGCTGTGGGCTTGCATAAGCGCATTGGACCGCTGTCGCCAAGGCTGCACCGCACAACATATTGAGCGAATCAAGCTTATGGGTGCTACGGTTAGAGGCTTGAGCTGGGCCGGCCTTAGGGAGAGTGATCCACGACATGATGCTTCCTCGGTAATCGTTATGAACGATTGAATATATTTTTTAAAATTTCGTTTGCGTTTTAAGCTACAGGTGGCGAATTTTTCACCCGAATAACATTCGCTTCACTGGGAGTATCTTCATTCCAAAAGCTCAGGCTGGCGTACTGATTGAATAAATCGGGAGGTAAAATGGTTTTGCGATGTTGGGCAGCCACCTTTGTACGAACCCGATGCAAACCATCCAGCCCCAGCGCCTGATCAAACTCCGGCGCATCGTATTGAACATTATTGAAATCGTGCTCGTACCACGGCTCGCCTAAAAACTCGTAAACCAGGCGCATCACTTTTTCCGGCGCTTCAGCGAGCAGATCGTATTCAATGAGTAATAATGATTTTGCATGCTGGCCATAATAGGCATCCTTCAACGCAGCCCAGGCAAAGCCCACCAGGCGATTGCGTTGTGCGAGCGTCTCAACCCGGCTGTAAACCGTATTGCGCTCTATGTCATCGTTATACAGTTTGGTATTTTCAAAAGGATTGGCGCGATAAATTTTTTCGATGCTATCCATGATCCAGGCAACATTGCGCACACACGCAATCACTTTGGCCTGAGGATACAAATCCATCAGCGCAGGCATCTTGGCAGACCACATGCGATTGGTATCAAAGATAATGTCTCTATCTTTTTCGTCAGCGTAATAACTTTCAAAAAGCCCTTTCAGTAAACGCCGTCGCTGAGCTTGCGTAATCATCGGGCCGTATTCACTACCCGCACTGAATTGATTCAACAGGCCACCAAACAACCCACCGACAGGGCTGGTCATACCAGCGTAGAAACGCGGGTTCTGCCGCAACAGTGCCGCCAGCAAAGTGGAGCCTGAACGCGGCAAACCGGAGATAAAATGAAATTTTTGTGTATCAGGCAAGATAATGTCTCATCGATAAAATGTTCTGCCCTGCGTTTGAAGATGGCGCGTCCGTTGCGCCTCCTTATCGCGCCTCAAACTAATTGCGCGCTGGAAAAATACCTTCCAATGCAATGATAAAATTGGTTCCCAGAAAGGGATTGCGTAGATCAACGGGTTGGCTACCACCTGTATTTTGCACAGCAACAGTCACGCCGGCCTCGTTGCCCAACGGAATAGGATCAGTCAATTGATTTGACCAGATGGCAGCAGCACCAGCCGATCCGCCAACCGATCCACCAAGAACATTATTCGTTGCGGTTGGAGCAATAACAGGATTCGCTGGTGTACCACCGACAGAAATTGCAGCCGTACCAGTCGCTATATGAGTATGGCTGGGCATCTGTTGAATATTCAGGGTCGTCCTCTCTAAACCCGCTTGTTCACCTTGCGTGATAGTACTCAGACCCGGGCCAGCTCCCATACCTACAGGGCTGCGACCACGGAAATCCGGCAAGGCGAAAGTAGTCTGCCCATTCCCCCCATACATAGTACCGAGCAGTGAGAACAATGCACTGTTTTGCGCGATGGGTAGTATGCGCCCATCGCAAAACGCCCAACCACGAGGGGCAAACTGGAAGCCTACCATGCGGATTTCTCCCAAGAATGGATCACTCATTTCTTTTCTCCTTAACTGAGGTTGTTTCCAAATCGGAGCAATTTCGTAACCAGCAAATTAATTCCCGATCTGAGTGGGTTGGCAGATAGCATTAAATATGCAACCACCTGTGAAACTGTTTTAGTTGTAATTATCTTTCTGAATCGATCCCGCGGTTACTATTCACTGATGTCATCCAAGCATGATGCAATCGTTGCTGTAACTGTAGAAGGTATTTCGCGAAGTTCCAGCCAGGATGCGCCAGCAAAAAGAAAATTTTACTGACACATTTGGCTCGCTATCTTTCCCCTCGCAGTAATTCGTCATTTTTATGACAAACTGCAATCGACCACGCCCATCAAAATAATCACGTTAAATTTACCGAATCAACAGCTTAGCCTGCGCCAATTTAAAATAGCATTACACGCCATAACAGCCCCCAATGTCAGGCAGCGGCCCAAACCATCGTGTCGTGCGTTTCATTAGCCCCGGCAATCACAAAACCTTGCGACAGATATAATTTCTTTGCTGGCAAGTTCATATGATCTACCGATAGCCTGATCTTGTGATTCTGTTGCCGGGCTAGATTCTGTACAGACTGCAATACACGCGTCCCAAACCCCTGTCCTCGTTTTTCCGGCAGAATGGAGAAGTCCACAATGTGGATAGAAGAAACATCGAAATGCAGCATGATCTTGCCGATAGCCAATTGCCTTGATTCGATCACATAAATTTTGGCATCTGGCGCCTGCTGTCGATATGAGGCTTGTTGCAATTGGTATTGTTGAGCAACCAGCTTGTCGATGAATTCCCTGGACATCGGCAACTGATAGAGATCGTTGCGCGTGTACCGAAAAAGTTGCTCCAGAAATACATCGTCCTCTTGTGTTGCAAGCCGGTACTTCAGGTCTTCAAATAAGGTGATATGCTCCAGCATCAATATATCTCCGCCAGAGATAAGGTGTCGGAATAGACTACATTTCGGTAGAGCGTCAGCAACTCCGTATTGGGCATTGGAAATTGATGCGAGCGATAAAAATCCCGCTTATGCCGGTCATCAGGCTGGAATGTCTGGCCGGGAAATTTTGAATGAAAAGTCATGCGTGCGGCCATACCGGATCGCGAATTGTCATCGACATGCAGCTGAAAGTAATCGGCCAATTCAAGAATCTTGTTCAACGTCAGGCTTGAATAATCCAGGGTAACCACATCGTCACTATTTTTAGCGTGATACATAGAACCTAGCAGCGATTGCAATACTTTTTCCCTAAACCCATCGAGGCTGGCAGCATTTGCGGCGTCATGAATAGGCTTGATAACCATCATGGATTGATCCCCCGCCATATGCCGCCCCGCTGATCGCTGATGTGATGCCAGAATTTCTACCGGATTGCGCACCAGAAACAAAACCGGCACCTGCGGGTAAAGCGAGCGAATCAGCGGCCAGAAAAATATATCCCAGGCGTTCCATTTAATAATGATGTTATGTCGACCGGGCGAGGTAACGCTTTGCAAATGGATAAACTGTGGCAGCAAATGTTGTTTTGTTTTTTCATCCAGAGAATCATCGAGCAGCAATTCTGTCAGTAAAGGCGATTCGGATAAGACACAGGTGTTATCCAATTCAGCAAGGCACCCCGATACCAGGGTGGAACCACAGCGCGACAGATGAAAAATAAATCCCGCGGGTTGCAGTGGCGCACTAGCAACCTGACCCGCTATCAAAGGCGTTACTGAGGTTTTTGGGGTAATCAATTGATTCAACAACTGCCCGCGACAACGCTCAATGTATTGATCGTGAAAAGGTTCGGTGGCATGACCCGATGGCAAACACCAGCGAATGCTGCGACTTTTTGCCTGATAACAATAAGGTAGCCAATGTCCACTCAAGGTCGCCACATCCACATCATGTAGCTGTTGATTACACAGGGCTAATTCGCCAACTAATTGATCATCCGTTAATGCTTCCTGACGCCACAACAATTTTAGTTGTTGCAGTAATTGTTCGACGGAGGTGGCTTGCCGGCATTGCGCCAGTTGCGCTGGCGAGCTGATAAATTCCCGATAGGCAGATAAGATATTCATACCGGCTGGCTCTGGCCTCTGCCGTGATGCCATCCCAGGGTTACCTGCTCACGCAGCCAATCATTGGCCACACAATCAATCACCAGATTGATACGATCCTCATCGCCCAGATTTTGCACCGCATGTTCCTGATCAGCGTTGATATACCAAAGCTCCCCCGCGCCCATGGGAACGCGCTGGTGATTGACATAGAAGTGAATTTTGTCGGAGGTTTGCAAGGAGAGGTGCAAGCGCGCTTCACCGTGTTCCAGGCTCAAGCCGTAATCGCGATGAGGTTTAATTTCTGCACCAGCTTTCAAGCGCATCAGGCGCACAGATTTTAGCGGGCATCGCAACGTTTGCAGAAAAGCCTTGATTGCAGGACACCTCGCCAGCACCGGTAGATCCTGCCAATCCTCACCGTTAGCGATGGCAAATCCTTGCAATACCGGATGGGCATCGACATGCACGCGCTGACAACGCAACGGCAACACATCCCAGCCCCCGGAGTAATCCTTACGATTGACATGATCAACCCAGGGCTGTTGCATCAGTTGCGCGAGCTCATCTTGCATCGCTAGCAGACGAACATGACAAGGCACTTGTGCGCAGGAAATCACCAGCGATTTATCAAGGTCATGTGAACTACAAGCGATTGGCACTTCCATAAGACGTCCGTGAGGCTTCCTGATAACATTTCAACAAACGCGACCGGGTAGGATCAGCTTTTTAACCCTAGATGAAAATTCCGGAATTACCAATTTACTGGCGACGATAAACGCACAAGCAGAACAAGCTGCGCTACACTCAGCCACAAACGGACCGCGACTTTCACAATGGGCTTTATTGTCAGCACATTGCCAGTCAAATAAACATTACACCTCAATACACGCTCAACTTTATGACGCCACCGACCCAGAATGAACGTTCACAACAAAAGCAACAGCGTCCTTGCGTGCTGTGGTTCACCGGCCTGAGCGGCGCGGGAAAATCAACGCTGGCCACACTGACCGAACGCGCCCTGTTCACTTACGGCTGCCATACATTTTCGCTGGATGGGGATAAGGTCCGCACAACCCTGTGCAAGGATCTGGGATTTTCTATCGCAGACCGGCAGGAAAATATTCGTCGTATCGGCGCGGCGGCAAAATTATGTACCGAGGCAGGATTGATGGTGCTGACGGCGACTATCTCGCCCTTGCGTGAAATGCGCGATGGCGTAAGGCACATGTTTGCACCGGAAGAATTTATTGAAGTGTTTGTCGATGCGCCCCTGGATGTATGCGAAACACGCGACCCAAAGGGGCTCTATCGCAGAGCGCGGGCGGGAGAGATTGCTGACTTCACCGGCATTGATTCCGCGTATGAACCGCCACTAAATCCGGAGATTCATCTGCACACTGATCAGATGCCACCAGAGGACTGTGTGGCGGTCATCACCCGGTATTTGTGCGATCAGGGTTACCTGGGTTTGCGTGAATAAGATTATCTGGCGCAAAAATAAAAAGGATTTTCTCAATCAATCCGTACCGGCAGCTTTTTCACTAAGGTGATGTCAGCCGTAGCCGGACTGATATCCGCCTGATAAGCAATCACCTCGACCCCCATGGCAAGCGCATCGCGCAGGTGTTTGCCATAAACCGGATCAATCCCATCGGCAGGCTCTACCCATTCGATCCCGGTGTGTTGGACACAAAACAACAACACCGCACGATACCCCTGTTGCACCATGGCCATCAGCTCACGCAGATGTTTACTGCCGCGATCACTGATGGCATCGGGAAATAACCCCTGCCCCGGCGCTTCCATCAAGGTCACACTTTTGACTTCGACATAACAGGGCCGAGGGTCGTGGGCGGCACCTTCCAGCAGAAAATCAATCCGCGATTTTTCCTCGCCATATACCACTTCGCGACGCACAGACGTATAGCCGTGCAACTCATCAATGATGCCCGCCGCAATAGCCATCTGTACCAGTGTGTTGGCACGCCCGGTATTCACCCCCGCCAGATGCCCGCCGGGCGTGGTCACGACTTCGAGCGTATGGGCGTATTTGCGTTTGGGGTTATCGGAGGTGGAATACCAGCATTGGGTGGCCGGCAAGACGCAGTTGCGCATGGAGCCGGTGTTGGGGCAATGCAGGGTAATAACCTGACCATCGGCGAGGCGGACATCCACCATAAAACGTTTGTAGCGCTTAAGCAGTTCCGCTGCCTGCCAGGGCGACAGCTCGGCCAGAGTTGTTGATGACATGAATACGCGGCGCTCCATTTATTAGCCTGTTGCACGGCCGGAGAGGATAACATCGCTTGGCCGAAGGTTTCGAATCGCTTAACACTTCCTTCATTAACTCGATGAATGTCTCAAAATCGCAACAAATGGCCCCGCCTCGCTGTCAATTAGCGGCTATATTTTATCTTTCAAGGGATGCTTGGTAAGACTTACGAAACCCCACCAAAAAGTGCTGGCACCAAGTTTTGTTATCTGGTAGCTTGCCTTCCCTTAAAAATCTGTGTGCTGGCCCCGGACGGTTGCTCTAACACCGCACGCCTCCGACAGCAACAGGCTTGAGCGGCACCAGTGCCGTATATCTGCTGGATTGAGGAAGTTAGACGAGGCGCCAAAATCATGCCGAAAAGCTCAACGAATACCGAAACCTTCGCGTTACGCCCCTTTGTTCCTTACAAGGAGAAAAAAGGCGAAGAGTATATGAATGCCAATCAGAAGGAGCATTTCAAACAGCTCCTGATGAACTGGAAGATGGAACTCATGGAAGAAGTAGACCGCACCATGAGCCACATGAAAGATGAAGCTGCCAATTTTCCTGATCCTGCCGATCGCGCCAGTCAGGAAGAAGAGTTCAGCCTCGAATTGCGCACCCGCGACCGCGAGCGCAAGCTGATCAAAAAGATCGACAGCACCATGGAGCTGATCGAAAACGACGACTATGGTTTTTGTAATGCCTGCGGCGTCGAGATCGGTATCCGTCGCCTGGAAGCACGTCCCACCGCCACCTTGTGCGTAGACTGCAAAACCCTGGACGAGATCAAAGAGAAGCAAATCGGCGGCTAATGCTGATGACTGTGGATGTTTTACATAAAGGGAGCCTATCGGCTCCCTTCTCATTTCCGGCCTTATGATCACCTCACTCGCCACCCTGTCTCCGTTAAATCCACCTGATACCTACGTTGGGCGTTTTGCGCCATCGCCCACCGGCCCTTTGCACTTCGGGTCACTGGTCAGTGCGCTGGTGAGTTACTTACATGCGCGAATGCATAAAGGTAGCTGGCTGGTCCGCATGGAGGATCTCGATCCACCGCGCGAACAGGCCGGCGCGGCGGATGCCATCCTGCGTTGCCTCGACGAGCACCAGTTGCATTGGGATGGCCCGGTGCTTTACCAAAGCCAGCGCTTATCCGCCTATGAAGAAGTGCTTGAGACCTTACGCAATGAGGATTTGCTCTACGCCTGTAACTGCACCCGCCAGGATCTGCAAGCCATGGGTGGCATCTACAATGGCCGCTGCCGAAACCGGACCATTGACCTGGATCAACCGCATGCCTGGCGATTGAAGCTGTATGACCTGCCCCCGGATTATGCAGCATTGGATCAGGATGTGTGCTTTGCAGACCTGATCCAGGGCGAGCAACGACAAAATCTGCGCGATACAGCGGGCGACCAGATCCTGAAACGCAAGGACGATTTATTTGCTTATCAGTTAGCCGTCGTCGTGGACGATATCGCGCAGCAGGTGACGCATATTATTCGCGGCAATGATTTGTTAGAGGTCACCGCCCGCCAGATTTTCTTTTTTCGCTTGCTCGGCGCAGCAGTTCCCGAATTTGGGCATGTACCTCTGGTACTCAACGAACAAGGGCAGAAACTGAGTAAGCAAAATCTGGCTCCGCCTTTGGACAGCACAAACGCGGGCAACAATTTATGGCATGCACTGCAGTTTTTAGGGCAGAATCCACCACTCGCTTTGATAAAAGCCAGCGCGACCGACGTACTGGAGTGGGGTAAGGCACATTGGCATATGAGCCACCTGAAACCAGGCAACCGGGCACCCTGAGACTGGCAGCAATGACTCAAGTACAAACGGGTCAGCCACAACTGACGTCACACACATCGGCAATACAGGAAACCCATCATGACCAATCAACGCCTTGTCATATTGCTGTTGCTGATTGCCTATATTTTCTCGCCGACGTTGTTTACCTGGATCATCAACCCCGAAGGCGCCTGGTACCGGCCTTACATTATCTGGGCCCTGGTTATTGTCATTGCGTTTGTTATCCAGTTACGCAAAAAGCCGTCGATCAACCGACGCCACCTGCAAGACTGATTAATCAATTGATTGATACAACCCGGACCATCGACCCGGGTATAAAAGTTATACACACACACTGAAGAAAGCCTACAAAAAGAATCGACCACCATGACGTTTGAGTTAAGCCACGTTGCCTTGATCGGCATCAGTTATCTTCTGCTCCTGTTCGGTATCGCCTGGATTACCGAACGCGGCTGGATTCCGGATTCCATTACCTCGCATCCCATCACCTATATTTTGTCGCTCGGCATCTTTGCCAGCGCCTGGGCGTTTTACGGGGTCATCGACCTGGCCTTTTCTTATGGTTACGGCGCGCTGGCCTATTACCTGGGCACCGGCGCGTTATTCCTGTTTGCGCCGGTCGCACTGGCGCCCTTGGCGGAACTGGCGCGGCGCCACCAGGTTCACTCATTGGCAGACCTGCTGGTATTTCGTTACCACAGCCATGCCGTGGGCGCGCTGACCACACTGTGCATGTTGCTCGGCATCCTGCCGTTGATGGCGCTGCAGATTCAGGCCATCGCGGACACCATGCACATCCTCACCGTCAGCGGCAATCCTTCGTTGCCATTACAGGGCACGGGCCTGACCTTCAAGGATCTGATGGCACTGTGCTACTGCGTGATTCTCGCGTTGTTTACGATTCTGTTCGGCTCCAACCGCGAACAACATCGCGGGCTGATCACTGCCATGGCATTTGAGTCGCTGCTGAAAGTGTGCGCGCTTTGTGCGGTGGGATTGGTGGCGGTGTACGGCATCTTCGACGGATTGGGGGGCCTGGACGAATGGCTCGCCGATCACCCGGAAAATATCGCGCTGCTGCACACCCCGATCCGCGACGGCTCGGCCCATACCTTGCTGCTGGTGTTTATCGCGACGGCGGTCACCATGCCGCATATCTTCCATCTGGGGCTCGCGGAAAACCCACTGATGCGTAATTCCCACACAGTGACCTGGGCGTTCCCGCTGTTTCTATTGTTGATGGCGTTACCGGTATTCCCCATTTTGTGGGCCGGGTTTGAGCTGGCGGTGCCCTTACCCGCGCAATACTTCACCCTGGGTGTGCCCATTTTGTTCAACTCGCCGGGGCTGACGGTGTTGGCGTTCCTCGGCGGCCTGTCCGCCGCAACCGGCGCCATGATCATCATCACGCTGGCCCTGGCGACCATGGTGATGAACCACTGGCTGCTACCCACCTTCCGCTTGCGCGCGCGCCATGACATCTACCGCCAGCTGTTATGGTTGCGCCGCATCCTGATCGGCGCCATCTTCCTCGGTGGTTACCTGTTTTACTGGATTCTCGACAACCGCTACAGCCTGACAAACCTCGCCCTGCTGGCCTTTATCGAAACCCTGCAATTCCTGCCAGGCACCTTCGCGATCATGTTCTGGACCAAAGGCAACCGGCGCGGCATGCTTGCCGGGCTTGCCGCCGGTACGCTGATCTGGGCGGCGGGTTTACTGGTTCCGGTGATATGGCACATAGAAGCCCTCGCGGTGCCCTTTACGGAGGTGGTGATACCTGTCGGCATTGAGCATTGGAGTGATGTAACCCTGGTGTCGCTCGGGGTAAATACACTGATCTTTGTCATCATCTCGCTGATCACCCGCCAGACCGAAGATGAACACTACAGTGCTGACCTGTGTGCGGCCGACGAACTCAGCCATCCCGTACGCCAGGCGCTGGATGTGCATTCGGCCCTCGAATTCAAAACCCGCCTGACCAAACCCCTGGGCAAAGTGACCGCCAGCCGCGAAGTAGATATTGCCCTCAATGAGTTAAACCTGAGTATCAACGAACGGCGCCCCTACGCCTTGCGCCGCCTGCGCGACCAGATTGAAGGCAACCTCTCCAGCCTGATGGGGATTCACGTCGCCAGCGAGATTATGGATAAGCACCTGCCTTATCAGGTGGCAGAAGCGCGGGATACCGTCGATATCAACCTGATGGAAAACCGCCTCTCCGAATATCGCGACCATCTCACCGGGATGGCCGCAGAGCTGAACAACCTGCGCTTGTATCACCGTAAAACCCTGGAAGAGCTGCCCATGGCGGTGTGCTCTCTGGGGCGCGATATGGAGATCCTGATGTGGAACCGGGCCATGGCAGACCTGACCGAGACGCCCGGTGAAGAAGTTACCGGCTCACGCCTCGATGACATCGCCGAGCCCTGGCGCAGCTTGCTCACCGAATTCAGCAACGGCAGTGAAACCCATTATTACCGGCGCGAAATCGAGCTGAATGGCCGTCCCCACTGGGTCAGCCTGCACAAGGCAGCGATTGAAGGCACCATCAACGCCGGGGTTTATGACCAGGTGATCCTGCTGGAAGACGTGACCGAAACCCAGTTGCTGGAACAGGAACTGGTGCACAGTGAACGCCTGGCTTCGGTGGGTAGACTGGCCGCTGGCGTGGCCCACGAAATTGGCAACCCTATTACCGGCATTGCCTGCCTGGCGCAGAACCTGCGCTATGAATCTGAAAACCCGGAAATCCTGGAAACTGCTGAGCAGATACTCAGTCAAACCGACCGGGTCAGCCGGATCGTGCAATCCCTGGTCGGGTTTTCCCATACGGGCCACAACAAGAAGAGTGACTTTCAGGCGGTGATCCTGCGCGACTGCGCCAATGAAGCCATCCAGTTACTCTCCCTGCAAAAGGACAAGAACCAGGTCTTGTTCAGCAATGACATCGCCCCCAACGCCATTGTGGCGGGTGACACCCAACGGATTATCCAGGTATTTATCAACTTGCTGTCCAATGCCCGGGACGCCAGCCCGGAGCAGGGCCGCGTTACCCTCGACAGCAATGAAGACGAATACAGCATCATCTTCTCGGTGACGGATGAAGGGTCCGGCATTGCACCGGAGCACATCGAGCAGATCTTTGAACCCTTTTTCACCACCAAGGAACCCGGTGAAGGTACTGGTCTTGGCCTGGCCATGGTGTACAGCATTGTCGACGACCATGGTGGTTATCTCGATATCACCAGTCCTGCCGATACCGTGCACAACCGCGGCGCCCGCTTCACCATCAAGCTACCGCGTCACATTGATTCGGTGTTGTAAGCGGCTAAACAGGGTATTGCCCTGTTTACGCGCATGGATGCGTATCTATTTCACCCGAAAAGTGCATTTCCTACACACTTCCCAGTGGAAGTGTTACCGTTTTGATGTAGGATAAGCCCCACACTCAACCGGGTACGGTTTACTTAAGCGACAGAAGACCTATGAGCAAAATCCTGATTGTTGAAGATGAAACCATCATTCGTACCGCGCTGCACAAACTGCTTGAGCGCAACCAATACGAAGTCGATGAAGCCCCCTC
Organism: Cellvibrio sp. PSBB006; assembly: GCF_002162135.1. Classification (NCBI taxonomy): domain Bacteria; kingdom Pseudomonadati; phylum Pseudomonadota; class Gammaproteobacteria; order Cellvibrionales; family Cellvibrionaceae; genus Cellvibrio; species Cellvibrio sp. PSBB006. The sequence goes on from NZ_CP021382.1 coordinate 2,371,812, forward strand.
CGTTAAGGAAGCTACCACCCGTTACCAACTCAAGGATTACGACCTGATCATCAGCGACCTGCGCCTCCCTGGCGCGCCGGGTACTGACCTGATCAAACTTGCCGGCGACATTCCTGTGCTGATCATGACCAGCTATGCCAGCCTGCGCTCCGCTGTGGACTCCATGCGTATGGGCGCGGTGGATTACATCGCCAAACCCTTTGATCACGACGAAATGGTCACCGCCGTCAAGCGCGTCATTGGCAAAGCCAAGGCTAACAGCCGTGGCAATGGTGCCATGCCCCAAACGGCCAGCCATGCCATTGCCGGCATGATCGGCAATAGCGATGTGATGCATGACCTCTACAACCGCATCCACAAAGTGGCGCCCACCGCCGCCACCGTATTGATTCACGGCGAAACCGGTACCGGTAAAGAACTGGTTGCCCGTGCCCTCCACGAGGAAAGCCAGCGCCGAGACCATCTGATGATCTCGGTCAACTGCGCCGCCATTCCTGAAACCCTGATTGAATCCGAACTCTTCGGCCATGAAAAAGGTGCCTTTACCGGCGCCGCCAGCACCCGTGAAGGTCTGGTCGCCGCTGCAGATGGCGGAACGCTGTTCCTGGATGAGATCGGTGAACTGCCCCTGGAAGCCCAGGCGCGTTTGTTACGGGTGTTACAGGAAGGTGAAGTGCGGCCCCTGGGCTCGGTGGAATCGCGTAAGGTGGATGTCCGCCTCATCGCCGCCACCCACCGCGATTTGCGCAAGCTGGCTAAAGAAGGAAAATTCCGCGAAGACCTGTACTTCCGTATCAACGTCGTACAACTTGAACTGCCGCCCCTGCGCGAACGTGGCAAGGACATCATCAATATTGCGGAGTCACTGTTACAACGTTACTGCACCCAGTTCGGCAAACCGTTACTGCGCCTGTCACCGGAAGCTATCCAGGCCATCACCACCTACACCTGGCCGGGTAATGTGCGTGAACTGGAAAACGCCATGCAGCGCGCCGTCATATTGTGTGAGGACGAAAAAGAAATAGGTCATGAGCTGCTGTCCATTGACCTGGACCTGGTGCGGTTCGACGACGAAGATGAACCCACCTTCGGCGAGCATCGCGCAACAGCCCGCAACGGTCGCGCCCCGCACAAAGGTCCACAGGACCCGGCGGAAGATTTATCGCTCGAAGATTATTTCCAGCGCTTTGTTCTGGAACATCAGGACACCATGAGCGAAACGGAGTTAGCGCGCAAACTCGGCGTCAGCCGTAAGTGCCTCTGGGAGCGCCGGCAGCGGCTCGGTATTCCGCGCAACAAGTCCACAGCTCACATCCTTAAATAGTCCCTGCCCAACCGTTTTCGCTCGCCTTCTCACCATCCTGTCTCAGATAGCTAAACCGGTCACTTCTGTGACCGGTTTAGCTATCTGTCAAGTGCCATTTATTTCCGCCGGTGACACTAAGGTTGTAAATCATGCCAACCGGCCGCGTTGCGCGACAGGTTCGTTACCCCCGGTCACGGGTCTGTTACCGTCTGAATTCTGTTACCGGACAACGGAAACGTAACAACATTCCCTTAAATCTGTAACCTACGGAAATAACCAAACTGAATAAGCGGTTCTTCAAAAAAGTTAACTTATTGAAAAATAAAGAAAAACCAACATTGGCACAAGACCTGCTCTATACGCAGCCATAACAACAACAAACAATAAGAAAAAAAGCGACAAACTAATAACAACAACAAACAATAAGAAACTGAAAATTTTTAATAAAAACAACAAACAATAAGAAACTGAAGCTAGATAATAAAAACAACAAATAATAAAAACAGAGATATTACTAATAACAACAAGACTAATTAGATAAAACCAGCGCTAGAAGACAAGAAATATAACAAGACACAATAAAGCGGAAATACTGACTAGGCACAGGATGGGATAGCAAGCGAAGTTGGAAATGGGCACGGAAGCACCCCATTTGAATGCCACTGGCACCTTTGTCGTGCTGCCCTCCAAACGGGAAATCGAAAGATTTCCCGTTTTGCTTTATTGGATTTCCTAAACCCCGCTTCAAAAATAGATTCCAAATTACTAGCTGTCTGTTGTATCCGTGGCACATGCTCCATCACATGACATTTATTCAGGATTAAGATTTCTTCCTCTTTTTTTAAACAAATAAAAGAAATGTAAACCCCCTTCCCCCTACCCAAGCCACCATGCGAACGTAAGCCACTCTTCTGGCGCTACAGCAACCCAAGCCGGCTTAACCAGACGCAGGACAGTCCTCTATGGCCACCAGTTTCTACCATGCACTGAGCCAATGGTTTCCGCTGAAACACGAGCACCGCTGGGTGTTGGGAGCGGTTATTCGCACCCGTGGCTCCGTTTATCGCAAGAGCGGCGCCTTGATGTTGCTATCTGACGCCGGTCATCAGTTGGGACTATTGAGCGGCGGTTGCCTTGAAGGCGATTTGTTACTGCAAGCGCGTAAGGTTATTGCGCTGGGTAAAAGCCGACGGGTTACCTACGATGCCACCGATGAAGGCAGCCTGGCCTGGCGTCTTGGTATTGGCTGCGGCGGTGCAGCGGAAATCCTCCTCCACCCCTGTCATGCCTACAATCAATTCCTGGCGCTGGATCAGGTATTCGAACAATTGCAGACACAACAGGCGTGCCGTTATCAGCTGGCCGTCGATCAGGATTCCGCTGTCGTTACCACCTGTCCCAAGGCTTTTCACCAACGCCAGGCTGGCAAGATCATCAACGGTAACGACGGCGACCATCTGGTCACCCTGATTAACCCTTTACCCCATTTGTTGATTCTTGGCAGCGGCGTTGACATGGTTCCCCTATGTAATCTTGCCCTCGCGATGGGCTGGCGGGTGACACTGGCCGACCAACGTCTGTCGCAACAGCGCCGCGACAGTTTTCCCTCTGGCGTTGAACTGTTACAGACGAGTGCTACCGACCTCGATACAGCCTTGCTGCAGCAAATTGACGGCGTGATCGTCGCTCACCACAACGTGGTACTGGACGCAGCGGCCCTGCAAGGGTTGCGCAACAGCGGGGCAAGCTACATTGGACTGCTCGGACCTGCCCAACGCAAACGCGAAGTACTCGCTGCTGCGGGACTCAGTGAGCACCAACTTCCCGTGCCGATTGCGGGCCCTATGGGTTTGGCCCTGGGCGGCGACTTACCGGAAAGCATTGCGCTCTCCGTGCTCGCCGAATGCCATGCCGTTATCCACGGCAGTAATGCGACAGCATTAAGTGAGGCTTACGCCCTCGACTCAGCCCAGGAAATCAATGGGCCACGCCCGAACCTTGGCACCTTTAACGCAGCAGGTTAACCATGAAGCTGGACGGCTTGATTCTGGCGGCGGGCAGTTCTTCACGCTTCGGCAGCTGCAAACTATTGGCCGACTGGCAGGGAGCCCCGGTGTTAGACCGGATAATTGATGCTGCCAGCCGTTTGCCGCTGAATCGGGTGGCGATGGTGACCGGCGCCTATCACCGGGATATCGCTGCCCACATTAGCGACTCAGCGATCACATTAAGTTATTGCGCAAACTGGCACAAAGGGATGGGCAGTTCCCTGGCCTATGGCGTAAGCCAGTTAACTCCTGAGAACGCCGTACTGGTTCTACTGGGCGACCAACCACTGATCGACATTGATGACTTACAACAACTATTAACAACCTGGAAAGCCAACCCCCACAAAGTTACCTGCGCCGCCTTTGCCGGCACGCGCGGGGTACCGGCCATCTTTCCGGCAACAGCCAAACCCTGGCTGCTGCAGCTGAGCGGTGACCGGGGCGCCAAGGGCTTATTGAACGGCAATGACGTAACCGCCGTTCCTATGCCCAACGCGGCTTTTGATGTGGATACCCGATCCGATCTCCTTCACGTAAAAACAGGGATAACACCATGATTTCACTCAAGATAAATGGTAAGCAGCAGTCGCTGGATCTCGCGCCGGATACGCCGTTGCTGTGGGCGTTGCGCGATGAACTCAAACTGACCGGCACCAAGTTCGGCTGTGGTGTCGCCCAGTGCGGCGCCTGCACCGTCCACTTCAACGGCACGGCAGTGCGCTCGTGCAGCATTCCACTGTCAGCGGCCAGCGGTGCTGATGTCCGCACTATTGAAGGCCTGCAATCGCCTACCGCCAAGGTGGTACAAGACGCCTGGCGCAAGCTGGATGTGGTGCAGTGTGGTTACTGCCAATCCGGGCAGATCATGTCTGCGGTAGCCCTGCTGGAAAATAATCCCAAGCCCAACGATGACCAGATTGACAGCGCCATGCAAGGCAACCTGTGTCGTTGTGCGACTTACCAGCGTATCCGTACCGCCATCCATGAAGCGGCGGATGAACTAGGGAGGAAAGCCTGATGCACTTCCTACAACAACATGCGCAGGCACAAGCGCCGCGCAACCTCAGCGAGCAACCGCTAAGCCGACGCTTTTTCCTGAAATCTGTTACCGCCGGGAGCGGCTTGATACTCGGTTGTGGCGCCTTACCCGGCCTGACACTCAATGCTTCAGCCGCCGAGGCGGCCATTTCCACCAATGAGCTGGTGTTCAACGCCTTCCTTACCATCACGCCGGACAACCGCGTGACCGTTGTCGTCAAACATCTGGATATGGGCCAGGGCGTCAGTACTGGCCTGACCACACTGGTGGCCGAAGAACTGGATGCAAGTTGGGAGCAGATGGATTGGGAATCCGCACCCGCCGACTCCAGCCGTTACAACAACCTGTTCTGGGGCCCCGCCCAAGGCACCGGCGGCTCAACCGCCATCGCCAATTCCTGGGAGCAGCTGCGCAAGGCCGGTGCGGCTGCCCGCGCCATGTTGGTAGAAGCGGCGGCCAAACAATGGGAAGTACCCGTAAAAGACATCAAGGTCAAAGACGGCATCATCTCCCACGGCAACAAGACGGCCACCTTCGGCGAATTGGCCGGTAAGGCAGCGGCGCTGCCGGTGCCCCAGTCCCCCACACTAAAAGATCCCAAAGATTTCCGGCTGATCGGCAAAACCATTCCACGCAAAGACAGCCCGGAAAAAACCGACGGCACGGCGATTTATACCCAGGACATCCAGTTACCGGGCATGTTGACGGCTGTGGTGCTTTATCCACCGAAGATGTTCGGCAAACTGAAAAAAGTCGATGCAACCAAGGCCAAAGCCGTACCCGGCGTGGTTGATGTGGTGGAAATCCCGCGCGGCGTCGCGGTGGTGGCAGACGGCTTCTGGCCCGCCCAAAAAGCGCGTCAATTGCTGCAAGCGGAATGGGACCTGTCGGCCTGCGAAACCCGCAGCAGCGATGAACTCTTTACCCAATTCACCGAAACCGCGCGCAAACCTGGCACCTCGGTCAAAGCCCAGGGTGACGCAGCCGCAGCACTGGCCAAGGCCGAGAATGTCATCGAGACCGAATATCACCTGCCCTACTTGGCCCACACACCTATCGAACCCTTGAACTGTGTGGTGAAGGTCGACAAAACCGCCTGCGAACTCTGGTACGCCTGCCAGATGCAGACCAACGACCAACACGAAGTCGCCAAAGCCACCGGCCTTAAACCGGAGCAAGTAAGGATTCACACACTCTACGCCGGCGGCAGCTTCGGCCGGCGCGCGGCACCTAACGACTATGTGATGGACGCCGTGGCCATCGCCAAACAGGTTCCCGGGCGCCCGGTGAAGATGGTATGGGCACGCGAAGATGACATTCACAACGGCAAATTCCGCCCCATGGCCGTCCATCGCGTGCGCGGTGCCGTGTCGCCGGAAGGCAAGTTGATGGCGTGGGAGCATCACGCCGTTGCCCAGCCGATTCTGCGCGGCTCGCCGTTTGAGGCGTTTATCCAGGGACCTATCGACGGTACATTGATTGAGGGCATTGCGGATATGCCCTATGCCATCCCCAACTTGTCCGTGCAGGCCACCGAGATGAAAGCCGCTATCTCAACACTCTGGTGGCGTTCCGTCGGTCATTCCGGCCATGCGTTTATCGTGGAGGGTTTCATCGACCAGTTGGCCAAGGCAGCAGGCAAAGATCCCCTGGTGTTCCGCCGGGAGATGCTGAAAGAGCATCCCCGTTTCCTCGGCGCACTCAACCTGGCCGCACAACAGGCCGGATGGGATAAACCGCTGCCCAAAGGGCGCGGACGCGGTATCGCCGTGCACAAGGCCATGGGTTCATGGTGTGCCCAGGTGGCGGAAGTCACCGTTGCTGACGACGGCAGTTTCAGTGTGGATCGTGTGGTCTGCGCCATTGATTGCGGCATTGCGGTCAATCCCGACGTGATCCGCGCACAAATGGAAGGCAGCATCGGCTTTGGCCTGAGCGCGGCTCTGGCCGAGGAAATTACCCTGGACAAGGGCAAGATTGTGCAGACCAATTTCCACAACTACACACTGATGCGGATTCCGCAAATGCCCAGGGTGGAAGTGCATATCGTGCCCTCGGCAGAACCGCCCTCGGGCGTGGGTGAACCGGGTGTGCCACCGGTTGCGGGAGCCTTGGCCAATGCCTTGTATGCCGCAACAGGTAAGCCGATCACGCGTTTGCCGATTGGTGCGCGGGTTTAGCCGGTGTTGATGTCGGATTACGCTGCGCTAATCCGACAACAAACAGGTGAATTTAACCACCGTCATTCGCCGCCACCGTCACACCCTTAATTTCCCCGTTTCCCGCGCCCGTGCTAAACTCCCGCGCATCTATAAGCAAGGGCGCTGGATCAACCATCCTCGAAGGCTATCCCTAAAGGAAATGTCCCATACGACACTTCAAGCCAGCACCCGCGAATTCACTTCATGTAGCTGTGCCTATGCTTAAACGCTTGTTAAATTATCTTGCTCCCAAGGGCAAATCCACCCATCCCTCCCTGCTCATTATTCCCCGAGATCAGCATAATATTTCGCGCAAAAACGTCAGCCAGGCGGCGTTGCGGATCATGCGTCAATTACAGGAATCCGGCTTCAATGCCTTCCTCGTCGGCGGCGGTGTACGGGATTTACTGCTGGGCGGGCATCCGAAGGATTTCGACGTAGCTACCGATGCCAAGCCAGAAGAGATCAAACGTGTCTTTCGCGGTGCGCGGATCATCGGCCGTCGCTTTCAGATTGTGCATGTGCGCATCGGGCGGGAAATTATTGAAGTCACCACCTTCCGCGGTCATCACGATGAAGCCCGCTCGGAAGATGGCATGTTGCTGCGCGACAACGTCTACGGCACCATAGAAACCGACGCCGTGCGCCGCGACTTTACGGTTAACGCGCTCTATTACAACGCCAAAGACTTTGCGGTCTATGACTACACTGGCGGCCTGGAAGATCTCAAGCAACGCCAGTTGCGTATCATCGGCGACCCGGTGACCCGCTATAAAGAAGATCCGGTACGCATGCTGCGCGCGGTGCGCTTTGCAGCCAAGCTGGGCTTCAGTATCGAACCCAAAACTGCAGACCCGATCTATGAGCTGGGCTCACTGTTGCGCAATATTCCCTCCGCGCGTTTGTTTGAAGAAGTCCTCAAGTTATTCATGGGCGGCTCAGCAACCGCCACCTTCGAGCTCATGCGCGATTATCGGTTACTTGCTTACCTCTTTCCCGGCACCGAAGCCGCGTTGGCAGCCGGCGACCCCATTGGTGCGGCGCTGATCGAACAGACCATGGTCAACACCGACAAGCGGGTACGCAGTGACAAAACCGTAACACCTGCTTTTATCTACGCTGCGTTGCTATGGCCAGCCCTGCAAGCGGAACTGCGCCGTCTGGTGAAGCATATGCCCCCCACCCAGGCCTACTTGCAAGCCGCGCAAACGGTTATCAGCCAGCAGTTGGGTCACACCTCGTTACCGAAACGTTTCCTGCTGCCCATGCGCGAAATCTGGGATTTGCAGTACCGTTTGCCCCAACGCCAGGGCATGCGCGCCTTACGCCTGTTGGATCACCCACGTTTCCGCGCGGCCTATGATTTCCTGTTGATGCGCGAAGCGGCGGGCGAGCAGCTTGATGGGCTCGGCACCTGGTGGACCCGCTTCCAAGGTGCTAGCGACGACGAACGCGAAAACATGGTGAAAGATCTGGGCAAACAGGCGGGCGGAAAGGGCAAACCCAGACCCCGTCGGCGCGCGCCGCGCAAACCGCGCACCGAAGGCGGCGATGCAAATCCGCCCAGCACAACCAACGATTGATGATGAGCCGCGTTACCCCCGCCATCACGGCATTTATCGGCTTGGGCAGCAACCTTGAAAATCCGCGCGCCCAGGTTGAGCAGGCACTTGCTGAACTGGCGCAACTCCCCGATACCCGTCTCACCGGCCAATCGCCGCTGTACCAAAGCAGAGCGGTTGGACCGGGTGAGCAACCGGATTACATCAATGCCGTGGCGCGGATCATCACCCATCTCGAACCCCTGGCCTTGCTGGACCAATTACAAGCCGTGGAGCAGGCCCACCAGCGGGTCCGCCTGGAGCGTTGGGGACCGCGCACCCTGGATCTCGACTTGCTGCTGTACGACGGCCAGGTAATTGACCACCCGCGCCTGCAAGTACCCCACCCCTACCTGGCCCAGCGCAGCTTTGTGCTCTACCCGCTCGCCGCCATTGATCCGCAATTAGTGTTACCCTGCGGCACTCGTCTTGCGGCATTATTAGCGCAGACACCCGCCGATGGCTTGCGGGTTATTAACTGATCAGGATTTTCCGCCATAACAAATACAGGAGCAGTCAGTGGAAGCCGTATTTGATGAGTTACACCTGGATTTAACCAATGTGCAATTGCCGCGTTACATCGCGGTGGAAGGTTGCATCGGCGTGGGCAAAACCACGCTCGCCAAAAATATTGCACGCCTGTTTAATTACGACGTGCTGCTTGAACAACCGGAAGAAAACCCCTTCCTCGCCCGGTTTTACCAGAACCCGAAAACCGCCGCCCTGCCCACGCAATTATTCTTTTTATTTCAACGCGCCAATCAATTGGAGTCATTGCGCCAGGCGGATATTTTTGAACCGGTACGTGTCGCCGATTTTTTAATTGAAAAAGATCAACTCTTTGCCCAGGTCACGCTGGATGACGACGAGTTAAATATTTATCAACAGGTATATGACCGCCTGACGATCAATGCACCGCGACCGGATCTGGTGATTTATCTGCAAGCCCCTTTGGATGTATTGGTAGATCGCATTCGCCAACGCGGCGTCGCCATTGAACAACAGATCAGCACGGATTATTTAAAGGCGCTGAACGACGCCTACACGCATTTTTTTCATTATTACGATGGCGCCCCCTTATTAATTGTGAACGCAAAAGATTTAAACCTGGCGAGCAACCGCGATCATTTCAAGCAGCTGGTTGAATACGTGTTGACCATCAAAAGCGGCCGCCACTATTACAACCCGACACCCGCGCTGTGAATTTCACACGCTGCTTCAAGAGAATACCCTTATGCCCTACGGAACACCCACAACCGACAGCGCGCTGACCAAACCCGTCACCATCAACACGCTCTATAAATTAAAAAACAGTAACGAGAAATTTGTGGTGATTTCACTCTACGATGCGCACATGGCCGCCATGGCACAAAAGTGCGGCGTGGAAGTGGTGTTGATCGGCGATTCATTGGGCATGACGGTGCTGGGGTATGACAGCACCATCCCGGTGACCATGGAGCAGATGATTTACCACGTCGAAGCGGTCGCGCGCGGCAATAAAAAATCCCTCATCGTCGGCGACTTGCCGTTTATGACCTACGCCACACCCGACGATGCTCTGCGCAACTGCGCGCGCATCATGCAAGCCGGCGCACACATGGTAAAACTCGAAGGGGGCGCCTGGCTGGCCGAGACAGTTTCCATGCTCGCCGAACGCGGCATTCCGGTATGCGCACACTTGGGATTAACGCCGCAGTCGGTGAACAAATTTGGCGGCTTCCGCGTGCAAGGCCGCTCTCAGGAAGACGCCGATAAAATTCTCGCCGACGCAAAATTATTAGCCGACGCCGGCGCTGATTTATTAGTACTTGAGTGCGTTCCCGCCGAGTTGGGCGCTGCCATTACCCGCAGCATCCCCATCCCCACCATCGGCATCGGCGCCGGCCGCGATACCGACGCGCAAGTCCTGGTGATCAACGACATCCTCGGACTGACTGAACAACCGCCCAAGTTTTCCAAAAACTTTTTACTGGAAGCGCGGGATATTCCCGGCGCGATGCAGAAGTATGTAGCGGATGTGAAAGCGGGCGTTTTTCCAGGCGACGACAATATCTTCAACTAAACCCAAACGTAGGTCGGATTAGAGGCGGCCCACCGCCTCGTAATCCGACAGAATGGTATGAATCAAGCTCGTCCGCACGCTCAGTAAAAACTGAAAACACCTTTGCAAATTTTCCTCCCCATCCAAAAGCATCTATCAATCACAACTTCTTGCGCTTTCGGTTTTAAGCAGCAAAGACAACGCTAAACAAGGCACAAATTCGAAAAATAGCAAACAAAATATCATAAGCGAATTTGATCCAAAGCAAGTGAATAGCACAGAAAGCCTGCTAACCTCATTGTCGCGTGAATCAACATTAATCTGGCGACCATAAACCTTAATAGCCAGGCAACCATCCTTGACTAACGCAGCCATTTCATCGCTCACCTACGGAGCCAGCATTACCGTATAGACGTTGAAGATTGTACCTATCGGTCGTTCTGAATTATGCGGTAAAGGATTTCCCGAAGCATTGTCTATGGGTAAAGCATTAGCGGTGGGAAGAGTACAGCTACGTCTGGCCGGCCCGCCACCCCTTTAACCATAGACCTGGGTTATTACGATTTCCTGAGTGTCTGTTGATGAAAATTTCTTCCAAGTTGTATCTTACGTTAGCTATTCCTTGCCTGTTCCTGTTATTGATCGCGTTGAGCGGTACCTATTTTGTTAAGTCCCAGCATGACAGTATCCACATGATCCATTTTGAGCTGGAAATTCCTTTGCGGGAGTTAAAGACTATCTCCGATGCCTACGCCATTTCCATTATCGATCTGGTCAATAAAACCAATGCCGGGCTGATTACAGCGGAAAAAGCCGTTGCCGAATTGGAAAGTGCCAATCGCATGATCAAGGAATCCTGGCGATCTTTTCAAACCAAGGAACTAACGAATGAGGAAGCACGACAAGCCAGGGAAGCGGATATGTTGTTTACTACTGCTAATCAGGATATTGATAAATTAATTTATTTTCTGCGCGGAAAAAGCGGTGTAATAACGAACGAAATGGGCCAGTTTGACGGGCCGCTTTATCAAAGCATAGATCCTATCAGCAACAAGATTAATGAATTAATTGAACTGCAACTCACGTTAGCGAATAAGGAATACGACGAGTCCACCCTAACCTACGAGCGCACTCTCTGGATTAATGCACTGAGCGTTATCCTGGCCATCAGCCTGAGTATTTTTCTGGGCACACGCATTCTCTCCAACCTGCTGACACAGTTGGGCGGCGAGCCAACTGATGCAGCCAATATCGCGCGCGAAATCGCCGGTGGCAACCTGACTATTGATACCAGCCGATGGAAGGCGCGGGACGGCAGTATTATTTCTGCGCTAACCCAGATGCTAAAACAATTACAACTATCAATAGCCAGCGTGCAAACCGTCAGTAATCATTTGAATCAGACATCCCTGGAGCTCTCTGCCAGCAGCCAAAAAACGATTCGCGACCTGCGTTTGCAACAGGAGGAAACTGAGCAAGTTAGCGCCGCGATGAATCAAATGACGGCCACCGTTACCGATGTTGCGCGCAATACACAAAGCGCTGCTCAGGCGAGCCATACGGCGGACAATGAGTTTACAGATGGCAATCATTTGGTCAGCCAATCACTGCAATCCATCCTGGACCTGTCACACGAAGTCGACCACACGGCTGACTCCATTACACAGCTGGCTAAAGACAGCAACGAAATCGGTAAAGTGATGGAAGTCATTCGCGGCATTGCTGAACAGACCAATCTACTCGCCTTGAATGCCGCCATTGAAGCCGCACGCGCCGGCGAACAGGGACGTGGTTTTGCGGTGGTCGCGGACGAAGTGCGCACATTAGCAAGTCGCACACATGCGTCTACCCAGGAGATTCAGGGCATGATTGAGCGATTGCAGAACGGTGTTGCCAATGCGGTTAAAGCCATGGATAAGGGCCGTCAGGAGGCTCAACAAACCGTGTCCTACGCAGAAAAAACCAAAGGCGTTTTAAGTAAAATTAAATCGTCAGTGTCCACCATCAATGGTATGAACATGCAAATCGCTGCGGCGGCCGAAGAGCAAACGATGGTCGCCGATGAAATTAATAAAAATATTGTGAATATCAGCCAGGTGACTCAGTTGACAGTCACTACGGTCAATCAGGTTGGGAAATACAGCGAAGAGCTGTTGAAGAGTGCGCAGGATTTAAAAGCAAGGATCAGTTATTTCAAACTTGCGTGACGTTGGGCGATGTGTGTCGGATTACGAGGCGGCGGGCCGCCTCTAATTCGACCTACTGGCTCGATTGTAGGTCGGATTAGAGGCGCAAGCCTCGTAATCCGACAATTAGTTTTTTAAAAGCGATCCACACGCTATTAGCAATCAATAAACATCCCGCAAATACCGCTTCTGCATGTTCAACTTACGCATGTAATTCACAGTATCTACCTCATTAAAACCACCGTGCTGTTGCACGATATCGCGTAACGCATTATCAACGTCTTTGGCCATGCGACTGGCATCACCACAAACGTAAAAATACGCGCCCTCTTCCAGCCAGCGCCAGATTTCAGCACCGGCTTCACGCATGCGATCCTGAACATAAATTTTTTGGCCTTGGTCGCGGGAGAAGGCGAGGCTGAGGGTGGTGAGGTGGCCATCGCGCAAATGCGCTTCCAGTTCATCACGATAATAAAAATCACTTGCCTGGTGTTGCTCCCCGAAGAACAACCAGTTTTTACCCGTATCGCCGCGTGCGCGACGCTCTTGCAAAAACCCACGGAAGGGAGCAACTCCCGTGCCCGGGCCGACCATAATGACGGGTACACTACCATCGGCGGGGACACGGAAGTTTTTGTTGCTCTGGACAAAGATCGGTATGGTCATATCCTCTGCACGATCTGCGAGAAAGGTCGAGCACACGCCTTTGCGAGTTTTTTTACCTTGTTGATAACGCGTATAACGCACTGCTGATACAGTTAAATGAACTTCATCGGCAAAGGCTTTGGGACTGGATGAAATCGAATATAAACGCGGCTGCAATCGTTTAAGTACCGCGAGCCATTCCTCGGCAGAACATTGAATGGGAAACTCATGGAGCAGATCCACCAATTGCCGTCCCCACAACCAATCCTGTAATTCGGCTTTGTGTTCTGCCTGCAACAATTTTTTCAGCTCATCATTGCCAGAGCGTTCAGCAATCAATTTCAATGCGTCCGGGCTGGGGCGGGAAATCTCAAAGTGTTGTTGCAGTGCTTGTTGCAAGGGTTTCTCGCGCGCATCCACCAGCACCGGCGTTTCCAGGTTGATATTGAGTTGTTGCGCCATTTCCAGAACTAACTCAGGGCAATTCTGCGGCCAGACGCCGAGCGCATCACCGGCTTCATAGGTGATGCCGGAACCGCCGAGCGCAAAACCGAATTGCCGCGTGTCTTTGGCCGCGCCCTCGCTGTTAAGGCGACGATTGATAATCAGCTGGGCGGGATAGGGATTGGTTTTGCTGACATTAACGTCTGTTTTTGCAGAGGCCACCACACCCGATAATTTTCCTGGTGTCGTTTCATTGCTTGGCAAACTGGCGAGCAATTGCGTAAACCACTGCGCCGCCGGTGTTTCGAAATCTGTGTCGCAGTCCAAACGATTCAATAAGGGCTTTGCGCCCAACGCTTGCAGACGCGCATCCAGATTTTTACCGTGACCGCAAAACTGTGCGTAATTGGAATCGCCTAATGCCAATAAGCCAAAGTGCAGCTGATCAATCGACGGCGCACTTTCATCGGACAGTTGTTGCCAGAAATGTTGACCGTTGTCCGGCGCATCGCCATCACCGAAGGTGCTGGTAATACAGACCAGATAATTTTCCTGTGTCAGTTGCTCAAGTTGATAGTCATCCATAGCGTTAACCTTCACAGCCCATCCGGCCTGGCTCGCCTGTTGCGCAAGATTTTCCGCGAGGGTTTCGGCGTTGCCGGTTTGGGATGCCCATAAAATCCGCAACGCAGGTTTATCATTTTCTGCCGGCAAATCTACTGGCAAAACGCGGCTGAACATACCCGCTAGCAAGCCATTAATCCAGGTGCGTTTGCCGGCGTCTACGGGTGCGTCGAACGGCAAACTCGGGACGGCGGTAATCAAGCGCGCACTGGCTTGCAAGCCACTGACAAAACCACTCAGGTAACTGCGCTCATCGTCCGACAGTTCCGGTGCCAGCACCTGCACCACCCCCACTTTTTGTGCGAAGGTCTGGATCAGGGCCATACTGATTTCCTCACTCATGGGCGCGAATGCCATTACCGGTTCAGCGCTCGGTGGCGCAGATTCAGCAGCGGGTGTGCTGGCAAACTCGCGCGCAATCAATTCCACTTTTTTCAAACTCACTGCACAGAATTTCATCTCTGGCTGTTGCGAGACCGCATCAATCGCATCGTTGGTCACGGCGTTGACCGCGAGTTGTTCACCGTAGACATCGTTCCAGTGAAAGGGCGCAAAACAATTGCCGGCCATAACACGGTTCGTCACCACGGCCGGCAAAATTGCGCTGCCACGCCGCGATGCAAGCTCCACACAATCTTTATTTTTCACCCCCAATCTCGCCGCATCCTCGGGGTGCAATTCCACAAAAGGGCCTGGATTAAGTTTGTTAAGCGTGGCGATTTTGCCGGTCTTGGTGAGCGTGTGCCACTGGTGTTGCAGGCGACCGGTATTTAATACAAAAGGGAAATCATCGTCCGGCAATTCGGCGGGCGCCAGGTAGGGGCGCGCCCAGAACACGGCTTTGCCATTGGCGGTGGCGAAATTGAGGTGCGGGCGTTCACCGTTTGTTTCGCGCAGGGTTTGGCTCACGCCGTCATTGAGATAGCGAATCGGGTTGCGCGTGTCTGCCTGATCCGGTGGGCATGGCCATTGCAGCGGCGTTTCGCGCAGGCGCGCATAGCTGGCACCACGCAGGTCGTATCCGGTGTTCGGATTGGCAGCACGTTTTATCTCTTCAAATACCTCTTCGGCGGAGGTGTAAGTAAAGGCGTGTGCATAACCCATCTCGCAAGCAATGCGCGCAATGATCTGCCAATCCGGTAAAGCCGCACCCGGTGGGTCTATGGCTTTTTGCATCAGCGTGAGGTTGCGCTCGGAGTTGATCATCACACCTTCGGCTTCGGCCCAGAGCGCACCGGGCAACAAGATATCAGCGTAACGGTTGGTTTCGGTATCGAGAAAAGCGTCCTGGGTGATCACCAGTTCCGCGCGACTAAGACCATCAATAACCGTCTGGCGATTGGGCACGCTGGCCACAGGATTGGTGCAAATGACCCAGCAGGCTTTTACTTCACCGGCAGCCATACGCTCAAACAAATCGATCGTGCCTTTACCTAAGGTGGTGGGCAGGCTATTGCGTGGAATCTGCCACAAGTCTTCAACAAAGGCGCGATCGGCCTCGGCCAGTAAACTGCGCTGACCGGGCAGCCCCGGTCCCATATAACCCATCTCCCGCCCGCCCATGGCATTGGGCTGGCCGGTCAACGAAAAAGGACCACTGCCGGGACGGCAGATCTTGCCAGTAGCGAGGTGCAGGTTACAGATAGCGTTGGTGTGCCAGGTGCCGTGAGTACTCTGGTTGAGGCCCATGGTCCAGCAGGTCATAAATTCCGGCGCGGCGCCGATCCACTGGGCGGCTTTGATAATGTCGCTGGCAGGAATACCTGTTATGTCGGCCACACGTTCCGGCGTGTATTCGGCGAGAAACGCCGGCATGGACTCCCAACCTTCGGTAAAGGCAGCGATAAAGTCGGCGTCGGTGTGGCCGTTGTTGTGCAGCACATGCAGCAAACCGTTGAGTAACGCGAGGTCGGTGCCCGGTTTGATCTGCATAAACAAATCGGCTTTGTCGGCGGTGCCGTTGCGGCGGGGGTCAACCACAATCAGCCTGGCGCCCTGCTTGACCCGCTCCATCATGCGCAGGAACAGGATCGGGTGACAGTCCGCCATGTTGGCGCCGATCACGAAAAATACACCCGCCCGATCAAAATCCTGGTATGACCCCGGCGGTGCATCGGCGCCGAGGGATTGCTTATAGCCCGACCCGGCACTGGCCATGCACAAACGCGAGTTGGACTCGATATTGTTGGTGCCGATAAAGCCCTTGGCGAGTTTGTTGGCGAGGTATTGGGCTTCGGTGGACATCTGCCCGGACACATACAGGGCCACCGCATCCGGGCCGTGTTGGTCGATGATGTGACGCAAGCGTTTGGCGCTGGCACTGATGGCTTCGTCCATACCAATCTGTACCGGATCACGCCCCCGCTCATTGCGCAGGAATGCGGATTCCATCCGCCCGGAATCGCGCAGTGCCATAGCGCTGGTGGAGCCTTTGGTACATAGCCGGCCAAAGTTGGTGGGATGGTTTTTATCACCAATGACCTTGAGAATTTTTTTGCCGTCGGTTTCCAGCAGGATGCCGCAACCCACCCCACAGTAAGGGCAGACGCTGGCGACGGTTCTCGTTGATGCCACAACAGAATCAGACATAAGCGATCATTCAAACAAAGAAAATAGAGGTTGAATGACCTGGAGCAAGGCTTATGCCAGACAGAAAAATTCGCAATAGTCACGGCTCAAAACCCGTGAATCAATTCATTTGATGGCCGTTAAAAATCATCCAACCCATTGATTTAAATGAATTTACAGGAAGTATTTTTATCTCGCCCATATAAACAAAAACGGTCATCTCAGCGCGAGCCATAACGCAAATCAGGAGTGCAGCAGCTGAAATGAGTGCGCAACTTTAATGCACAAAGCCAGACAGAATCACATTTTATGAACCATCAGTGCGCACAAAAAAATCAGTAAAACGATCCAAATAAGTGCAAATAGTGGTGCACAAGAACGCATCCAGCACATGCATTCACACCACCAACCGTTGATACAGATAACGCGCCAGCATCAATAAACACACGGTGACGATGACCACGCGCAACAGGATGGGATTAACCTTAAACAAATAGTGCGAGCCGGCCCAGGCACCCAAGCCCTGCCCGACCATCATGACCAGACCAGCCACCCAAAGCACCTGCCCCGCCAGGAGAAACACCAGCAAAGAAGCCAGATTGGTGGAGAAATTAAGCGGCTTAGCCATGGCAGTCGCTTTGATTAATTCCAGACCGCGCAGGCTGACGCCGGCCAGCGCAAAGAAGGAACCGGTGCCCGGCCCAAACATGCCATCGTAGGCTCCGATGACAGGAATCACCGCGCGTCTATAGGCGGCCTCGCCCAGTTTCGCTTTACCAGTTTCTAACTTAAGAAAAGGCGAACAAATAAAGTACACCGCAATAATGGCCAACACGCAGGGGATCACAAACCCGAGTACCGCCGGATCGACAAATTGAATAATGAGCGTACCCACAACCGAACCGATAAATGCCGCAAGCATCAACCCCCGCAATGCAGGCCAGTCGAGCTTGCCGCGCCTGAATAATAAAATGCTGGACGTCGCCACACCGACGCAGGCCTGCAATTTATTCGTGCCCAATGCCATCAGCGGTGGCACGCCAGACAACACCAGCGCCGGAATCGTAATCAACCCACCGCCACCAGCGAGGGTATCCAGAAAGCCGGCGCAGATAGCGATGAAAAACAGCAAGAGCAATATATCGGTGGAGAATTCCAAGGTGGCACCCGTGGCAAAAAGCAGAAGAGCGGCAAAGTTTACGGTCGGGTATTACGCACCACAAGCACAGATTCCCCCGGCGCCCAATTCCCTCCCATGAAATGGGTTTGTTTTTCACCTACCTGTGTTGTCAGTGGTTTAACAGCGCTACAATCCAGCGCAGTCATTTCTTAAGCTCACCGGAAATTACCTATGCCATCCCCGTTGTATAAAAGTTTAATTGCATTACTTCTCTGGACGCCCCTTAGCCACGCCGATGAACTCACCATCGCGGTAGCCTCCAACTTCACCCGTGCCGCCAAGCAGCTGGTGGCTGAATTCGAGCAATACAGCGAACATCGCGTGCAACTGGCTTTTGGTTCTACCGGGGCGCACTACGCGCAAATTATTCACGGTGCACCCTTCGATGCGTTTTTTGCCGCAGATGCCAGGACGCCGATGCGGTTGGAGGAGGATGGGCGCACTCAAGGTGGCTCACGTTTTACCTACGCACGCGGCCAATTGATATTGTGGAGCCCGAAAGCGGGTGTTGTTGATGCGAAAGGCAAGGTATTACAGCGCGGTGATTTTGCGCATCTTGCCATGGCCAATCCACGCCTTGCACCTTATGGATTAGCGGCGCAACAAACGTTAGAGGCTTTGGGTGTTGACGACAAGCTGCAAGAAAAATTGGTGCGCGGGGAAAACATCAGCCAGACGCATCAGTTTGTTTACAGCAGTGCTGCAGAGTTGGGTTTTGTTGCGCTAGCGCAAATTATTGATCCGGAAAAACCGGAACAGATCAGCGGTTCTTACTGGCGGGTGCCTGCGGATTTATATGAGCCTATTGAGCAGCAGGCGGTATTGCTCAGTGATAAAAAGGCCGCGCGGGAGTTTGTGGATTTTGTGCGTAGTGAAAAAGGTAAAGCTATTATTCGGGCTTATGGTTATGAATAGTGTGGAGTTGGATTACGTGTGTGAAACAGCGTGTCAGATTAGGGTGCGTTGCGCCTAATGCGACCTACGGGGTAGCAGTGTTGAATTAAACAGTCATGTAGGTCGGATTAGCGCAGCGTAATCCGACAAAGAATCCGCCACTCGCGAAAAAGTTGAACAACAGCGAAGGCTCGAATCATCGGAGATCTATGCTCTCTTCCTCAGATATTGCAGCATTGTGGTTAACGCTGGAACTTGCCAGCCTGACCACTGCCATCTTATTGCTGATCGGCACACCGCTGGCCTGGTGGCTGACACGCACCCGCTGGCGATTTAAATTTGTGGTGGAAGCCCTGGTGGCTCTGCCCCTGGTCCTACCGCCGACCGTCCTGGGATTTTATTTATTAATCACCCTGAGTCCCGGCGGGGTTATCGGCGGCACATTGAATACCCTTGGTTTACCCGCCTTGAGTTTTACCTTCGCCGGTCTCGTGGTGGGCTCGGTGATTTATTCGCTGCCTTTTGTTGTACAGCCCTTGCAACATGCTTTTACCCATATTGGTTCGCGTCCACTGGAGGTTGCCGCAACGCTGGGGGCATCACCGCTGGATAGGTTTTTTTCCGTGGTGTTGCCGCTCGCACGTCGCGGTTATATCACCGGTGCTGTACTCGGTTTTGCGCACACGCTGGGTGAATTCGGTGTGGTGTTGATGATCGGTGGCAACATCCCCGGCAAGACACAATTGGCCTCCATGGCGATCTACGATCATGTGGAGGCGGTGGAATATGCGCAAGCCCATTGGTTATCCGCGTGCCTGTTATTGTTATCGCTGGCGCTGTTGATCGGCGTGTACGCCATGAACCGACGCTTTGATGTGATGAGGGCGCGATGAGTTCAGACACAATTGCATTACACATCGACCTGCCGCGCGCTGCATTTCATTTGCAGGTGAATGCCACGCTTCCGGGCCGGGGTATCACCGCGATCTTCGGCCCATCCGGTTGCGGCAAAACCAGCTTGCTGCGCGCTATCGCCGGCCTGGAAGACAACGCCTTGCAGCAAAAACATTCGCGTATTCAGGTGAAGGACAGCGTATGGTTTTCTGCAACACAACGTTTGCCCGCCCATCAACGCAGAGTGGGTTATGTATTTCAGGAAGCCAGTTTGTTTGAGCATTTAACCGTGCAAAAAAATCTGGTGTATGGTTTCAAACGCAATCAACCCGCACAGGCGAATTTCGATGAATTAGTGCAACTGCTCGACCTTGCCCCGCTGTTAACGCGCAACACCAACAATTTATCTGGCGGTGAACGCCAACGCGTTGCCATCGCCCGCGCCCTACTTGCCAGCCCCGCGCTGTTACTGATGGACGAACCGCTTGCAGCGCTGGATCAGCAACGCAAGCAAGACATCCTGCCCTACCTCGAACGCCTGCAACACTATCTGGCGATTCCGATGATTTATGTCAGCCATGCTTTGGATGAAATTGTGCAACTGGCCGATCACCTGTTACTGATGGATAACGGCAAGATCATTGCACAGGGCCCGGTAATCGACTTGTTAAGCGAGCATCCTTTGTTGGCGCAACGTGAGGATGCCTTTACCCTGCTCCAGGGGCAGGTAACGGCGATCAAACCTGAACATCACCTGACCTGTGTTACCCTCGGCGAGACACAGGTTTATTTGCCGCAACTGCAAGCCGCACAACAGCAGTCCGTGCGCTTGCGCGTTTACGCGCGGGATGTCAGCCTGTGTCTGGATCACCCGCAACGCACCAGCATCCTGAATATTTTACCGGCGCGCATCACGCAAATAGATGCAGGTGAGCGCGGTCAGAACCTGGTGCACCTGGCGATTGAAAATCAAGTGTTGCTAGCCCGGATTTCCCATCTATCCTGTTATCAGTTGGGGCTGAGCGTCGGCCAACAGGTCTATGCACAAATCAAAGCCCTGGCGTTGATGAAATAGCCTGTGATGGTAGGCGAACAGATTTCAGCTATATTCAGAGGTAGCATATTCGACGATACGCTAAACCGACAGCCGGTGAGCAGGTTAAAAAAACAGCGGCTAGAGATCAGGACATTAGAATGCTGCACAGGCTTTGTTCAAAACACTCGCTGTTTTGCCCGAACTCCTAACCCGATTGCCATGGCCGGAATGAATGACTGCTGACGCTCGACTCCAGACACTGCTTGAACGCCTCAATGTACCGCCCCAGGATTTGGCGGCCTTGACGTTTTGCGCCGGCAGCAAAGACCAGCAGGTGCGGGAATGGGTACGTGCTTTGCCGTTAACGCGCATCAATCATGTCAGCGCGCTGCTGTATAAAGCCGTGCCGGAAATCGGCCGCTTAAAAACCGGCAGTGAGATGCGCCTCGCCATCCTCGAAACACTCCGCCCTGCCGTGCAACAGTGCATCCTTGGCCTGTCGCAGCACTTTCTCAACCAGCCCCTGATTTTGCCGGAAGCCGCACGCAAGACCGCCACGGTTGCGCAAGCGTTGCAAAAACATATGAGTAACGCCTATCTCGTGGCAGTGCGCGACTTGTGCCTGGAGGGTAAACGTGACCAAGGTAAACAGGACGAATCCCGCTCGCGTCAGGCATTGGCGATCCACCGGGCGCTGACCGGCCTGGGTTTACTCTTGCTACGCAGTTATCAGCTTTATATTCCCATTGCCGGTCAACTCTGGACCGAGATCCATACCCTGTATGAAATCGCAGAAGCATTGGCACTGACTGAACATCCCGTTGACGATCAATTGGCTCACCACCAGCGCATCAAGAGCATAAACCACGCGTATTTGCGCCTGATGTTATTAGCCTGTGCCAAGCCCAACCAGATGCGACAGGATGAGGTGCTGGCCACCTATAACGCACTGGAAACTCTGTGCCCACTGACAAAGTTACTGCCACACAATCCGGCGCAGAAAGATAATCTGTTCGCCATCCAGCTCGCCGGCAATCGGCCGCCACAATATAAGTCGCGTTTACCACAAAATGCCGATGGCGAAATCCGCGAACTCAACACCGCGCAGCTGGCGCAGACCCTGCAAGAACAGGTCAAGCAAAGCCCGACCAACGAAGGCAACCTGCGCAACGATCTGGATTTGTCGCCTGTACTGACGGAGCACTTACTCCAGGCGTGGAATATCCTCGCGCAACGCAGCTTTGAGCGGCAGGAGACCAGTGGTTTTATTGAAGTCACCGTGGGCCTGACCAACCTGCATTTCCACGTGGCTGGCAAACTGTCGTTTAACCTTTTCCTCAATCAAACGGCGAATGTCCATGGCGATGACAATGCCGAAGCCATCTTTCAAAAACGCGGCATCCAGTTAAAACCCACCAAAGCGACCGACGATGATCCCTGGGGCGATGCTTTCGATGTGGCCGGCACTACGCTGGCCGGAAAGCAACTGCCTACGCTGAATATTGAAAACACTATTCGCAAACAGCAGCAACAGGATTACCAGGGCAAACACCCGGTGTATAAAGTTCCGCTGGTGGATACCAGTCCCGGCGGCTATTGCCTGGAGTGGCAGGATGAGATTCCCAATCAGGTCAAGGCGGGCGAACTGTTAGGCATACGCGACGAAGGGCGGCAAAAGTGGAGCGTGGGTGTGGTGCGCTGGGTACAGCAAACCAAGGGGGCAACCCAATTGGGTATTCAGATACTAGCCCCCCAGGCAACACCGCTGGGTGTCGCTATCGTGCATAAAACCGGCGGGTTTTCCGAATACCTGCGCGCCCTGCAACTTCCGGCCTTGAAAGCGATCAACCAGCCGGTCACCTTATTGACCAACTCCGTATCGTTTCGCGAATACAGCAAGGTCCGCCTGTTTCATCCGCCGTCGCCGCAAGAGGAAGAACATCGCGAAGCGTCCGTGCAGTTAACCCGGCGCGTCTTCGCTACCGGCGCCTTCAGCCAGTTCACTTATCGCGAACTGGTGGCCGCCAAAACAGAGGCTAATGAATCAAAGGATGACTTTGATTCCGTCTGGCAAAAGAACTGAGAATGCAGAAAAAAGCAACGCCATAAGACGAAATGTTATAGTCATGTCGCACAATTCAACCGACCGCATTGAGGCGACAGACTATTTGGGTAATATACGCAGCTAGCCTAGACTCTGAGTAGATAATCCTGCTTGCAAGACTTTCCCGATAGTTGGTGTAGAAGTCACACCAAGTGGCCAAATGGCACAGACAAAGAGCGCAGTAACGCCTTATGAATGCAAATGACACTATCCGCCTCCTGATTCTGAATAATTCTCGCGCAGAAGCGGAACGTCTGATCAGTATGCTTCACAACGCCGGCCGCCCCAGCCGCGCGCAGCATGTCGAGAGCGAGGATGCGCTCGTCAAACTCCTCGAAGAGCAAACCTGGGACTTACTGATTGCTCATGACCAAACCACCAATGTCACCCCGCAAACCGCCATCAAACATATCCGCCGCTTGAGCAAAGACGTACCCGTTATCCTGCAGAACGATGATGAATTCCTCGCGGTAATTGAAGGCATGAAACTGGGCGCCGCCGATGTGGTGCGCCTCGACGATGACCAGCATTTATTGCTGGTCATGCAGCGGGAGATGAATAATCGCGAAGAACGGCAGGCCAAACGTCTGGCCGACCGCCGCTTCCGTGAGGCGGAACGACGCAGCCAGCAGCTGCTTGATAGCTCCCGCGATGCGATTGCCTATGTGCAGGATGGTCTGTACCTGTACGCCAACCAATCCTTTGCTGAATTGTTTGGCTATGAAGATAAAGACGATATCGACTGCATGCCCATCATGGACATGGTCGATGATAAAGATCAGGACACGCTGAAAACCTTTCTGAAAGATTTCACCTTTAAAGGCCTGGATGCCGAATCCACCAAGCTGGCGTTTCGCGGTTTAAAACAGGACGGCACCGCCGCCCCCATCAGCCTGGAAGTGTCTCACGTTACTTACGATGAAGAGCCGTGTATTCAGTTCCTCGCACGCGCCAACCGGGTGGACCTCAATAACGATGTGCTGGAAGCGCAGATCAAACAAATTAAATGGCAGGATGTGGTCACCGGCTTGTACAACCGCCAGTACATGATCGACCACCTTGAAAAAATCATCGACAACGTCACGGAAAAAGACAACCTGAGTTTGTTGTACGTCGACATCGATAATTTTATTGAGCGCGCGCAATCAACCTTAGGGGTGGCGGCAGCGGATATGGCCTTGAGTGACCTGGCATCGTTGCTGCGTGAAAAAAATAATACCACCGATATCATCGCCCGTTTCGGCGATACTGCGTTTACCGTGTTAGTGCCCAACATCCGTGCCGATGCGGCCGTGAATCGCGCCAAGCAATTATGCAAGGCGATTGAAGAACACATTATTGATATCGATAACAAAACCTTGCAGCTCACCGCCAGCATCGGTGTGTCGCTGATCAACGACAACACCACCAACGCTAATAAGGTGATTGAGCAGGCGATCAACGCCATGGAAAAAGTGCGCAATGCAAACGGCAACAGCGCGCAATTGTTTGAGCCGGAGATGTCGGCGGATGAACGCGATCAGAAAAACATTGCCTCTGATCTGCAACATGCGCTGGACAACGACCGCTTCCGGTTATTGTTCCAACCGATCATCAGCCTGCGCGGTTCCGAGGAAGAGTATTACGAAGTGTATCTGCGGATGATCAACGATAATAACGAGGAAATTTCCCCCAGCCGTTTTATTGAAACCGCGTCATCGATCGGTGCCAGTATCAAGATTGATCGCTGGGTGATACTCGAATCCATCAAGATGCTGTCGCAGCATCGTGCCAAGGGCAATAAAACCAAATTAATTTTGAATTTAAGCAAGGATTCACTGTGTGATGAATCGCTGGTTCCCTGGTTAGGGGTCGCCTTTAAGGCCGCGAAACTGTCGAGCGATGCCATTGTGTTCCAGACCAATGAAGTGGACGTGACTAATCACCTGAATGCGGCCAAGGCGTTTGCGGAAGGCTTGCAGAAATTGAAGACGTTTATGTCGATCAGCAACTTCGGGTGTTCACTGAATCCGTTTAATACCCTCAAGCATGTGCCTGCCAGCATCATCAAGATCGATGGCTCGTTTACCATGGATATCCAGAATAATAAGGAAAGCCCGGAGACGCTGATTCATTTGATCGAACAGCTGCATGGCGAAAATAAAATCACCATCGTGCCCTTCGTGGAAAATGCGAGTGTGCTGTCGACCCTGTGGCAAGCGGGTGCACATTATATTCAAGGGCATTACCTGCAAGAGCCGACGCAGAATATGAGTTACGATTTTAATATGGAAACGTGATGAGGGATTGGCTGTGTCGGATTACAACAACTTATCCCGATCCCGAAAGCCCAACAAATACAAAATCGCATCCAACCCGAGCGTAGAGATCGCGTGCTGCGCCGACGCTTTCACCAGCGGCTTCGCCCGGAAAGCAATCCCCAACCCGGCAACACTCAACATGGGTAAATCATTCGCACCATCACCAACGGCAATGACTTGCTCAAGCGCAATACCTTCTTTTTGTGCGAGCATGGCGAGCAGTTCGGCTTTGCGCTGGCCGTCCACCACCGTGCCCACAACATGACCGGTGACCTTGCCATCGACAATATCCAGCTCGTTTGCATACACATAATCGATGCCCAGACGCTGTTGCAGATAGCGCCCGAAATAATTGAACCCACCAGACAAAATCGCCGTTTTGTAACCAAGTTTTTTCAAGGAGGAAATCAGCTTCTCTGCACCTTCCGTCAAGCGCAGGTTGGCTGCAATCCCTTCGAGCACCGATTCATCCAGGCCTTTTAATAACGCCAGGCGCCGCGCAAAACTTTGTTTGAAGTCCAGCTCACCGCGCATCGCCGCTTCTGTGATGGCAATCACCTGCTCGCCCACGCCCGCCGCGATGGCCAACTCATCAATGACTTCTGCTTCAATCAAGGTGGAGTCCATATCGAAACAGACAAGTCGACGGTTGCGCCGATACACAGTGTCGCGCTGGAAAGCGATATCCACATCAAGGCGCGCGGATAAATCCATAAAGTCCGCACGCAACGCGATGAGGTCTTCCGGTGTGCCGCGCACAGAAAACTCTACACAGGCATTGCTATGATTTTCCAAGGCGTCGAGCGGAATGCGGCCGGACAAACGATTGATGCTGTCGATATTCAGACCGTGTTTGAAGGTAATATCGGTCAGTTCGGCAATTTGTGCTGCATTGATCTGCCGCGCGAGGAGCGTAACAATGTGGCGAGGCTTGCCTTGCTGATCAACCCAGTGCTGGTAACTTTCCAACGAAACCGGCTGGAAGCGCACCTGAATGGCCAGAGGCCGGGTACGCGCATGGATTTCATCGAGGATGATGGCTTTGGTATCGGCATTGACCTCCAGCGATACCAGAATACCCAGCGCCAGCGTATCGTGGATCACCGCCTGGCCGATGTCGAGAATGGTGGCCTGGTGCTGGGCCAGTACCGCTGTGATCGCCGAGGTGACGCCGGGTTTGTCATCGCCGGAGACGTTAATCAACAGGATTTCTTTCACGTTCGCTCACTTTTATCAGCCGGTTCTCATCAAGGGGCGGCATTCTAGCCTAAATGAGAACGCTACAGTAGCCAGCCGCTTTAGGCTAGAATGCGGCTCACTTTTGACAATCAGTTGGATGCACGGGGATCGCCCCGGCCGTTTGAGATCCCGATGCCGTTACTCACGACTTATCGATCCTACCCACAGCTCTTCCTGTGCAGCGTTTTGCTGTTGATCCTCGGTTTTCTCGGCGCCGGGCTTTATCTGCACAACACCTATTACAACCAGCAGGAACAGATCAATTACTACGGCCAGACCCTCGCCCGCAGCGCAGCGCGCCAGGCCGTCGACGCCACCCTGACGCAAGACCTTATCAGCCTGCAGGCCGTGTTACTGGATGTGGGCCAATACCCCACCGTGATCGGCGCCACCATTCATAACGTTGAAAATAAACTGTTGGTGCAAACTGGCTATGATCCTAACAAGTCCATCGAGGGCGAGCGTTACAGCTTTACCGCACCCATCGCCCTGCATAACAATATTGCCGGTTATTTGCAGGTGACCCTGGAAGTGCCGCGCTATTCGCGCTACGACTATTACTTTCTGACGATCTGGGCGGCAGCGGTATTTGTTGCCTTGTGGACGATCTGGTGGTCGATCCAGCGGCAGTGGTGGGCGCGCCTGCGCGACAAGTTGCCATCGCCCGGCAAGCTCGTGACCAAGGTTGTTGAAAAGATTCCTACCATCCCGGAAGTCCCGCTGGAAGATCTCAAACCCCTCGCGCCGGAACCACCAGCTCCGCCGGAAGTCGCGGTGCGTTTGCAAGTGCGCATCACCAATCTCACCAAACTGTACCAGCAACTCAACAGTGAAGGTTTCGCCAATGTATTGCGTCGTTTTGAAAAACAATTGCAGGGCGTGCTATCGCTATACAACGGCCAACGCCAATTGCTGGATAACGATATCCTGATGGTGGAATTCGTCGGCGAAGCCCTGTACGACTGCAGTTTTCGCGCACTCTGCTGTGCGCAACTGCTGAACAACCTTTGCGCCCGCGCCAACAGCCCGCGCCTGCAATTGTCAGCTGCTATCCAGGAAGTTGCGCGTCCGACGAGCCATGGCAACGGCGTACTGTTGAAAGATTTTGTGACCCAACAACAAGACCCTATCCACCCCGAGCGCGGCGATATCCTTATCAGCCGCCATTTGCTGGACGACACCTTGCTGGCGCACATCGACGTAGACGAGAACAGCGGCAAGCTGGCGACCATCAAAGCCCCCTACAGCGAATTGCTCGTCCGCCAGGAAGAGCAACTCATAAAAGTGCAGTCCTGATTCATCTGTAGGTCGGCTTAACGCAGCGTAAGCCGACATTCATTCCCACATCGCGCACCTGAAACATTTCCGCAACACATTCATCACACAACCGTCATTTTGCCGTCATAACCTGTGGGCGATCTCTCCTACAGGTTCGCTGCCATGCTTAACATTGAACAATCTGTCGTTAATAAATTTCCCGGTTTTGCCACCAAGGCGCCGCTGATTCGCAAATCCACCCTGACGCTGTTGCGCAAGCTCACCCATGAGCAGGAGATAAACCGCTTTCTCCACGACAACCAGGGCAATCGCGGTCTGGATTTTATTGATCGTATTTTTGATTACTTTAATTTCAGCTACAGCGTTTCCCATCGCGAGCGAAACAACATTCCCTCACAAGGCCGTCTGGTGATTATCGCCAACCACCCCATCGGCTCCCTGGATGGTCTGGCGTTGCTGAAACTGATCAGCGAAGTGCGCCGCGATGTAAAAATTATTGCCAACGACATGCTGATGGCTTTTGAACCGCTACATGAATTATTGTTGCCGCTCGATAACATGACCCGCTCGGCTTACCGCCAAAGCTATAAGAACATCCTCAATGCGCTGAACAATGAAGAAGCGGTTATCGTGTTTCCGGCTGGTGAAGTATCGCGCGCAAGCCCTAAAGGCATTCGCGATGGCCAGTGGCAAGCAGGCTTCCTGCACTTCGCACGCAAAGCCAAAGCGCCGGTGTTACCAATCTTTGTATCCGCTAAAAACTCGCTGTTGTTCTACGGCGCCTCGTTTATTTTCAAGCCGTTTGCTACCGCGTTGCTCGCCCATGAAATGTTTAACAAACACTCCAGCGAAATTAAATTTCGGGTGGGTGAAGTCATTCCGCATCACGCGCTGGAATCCAATAAGTTAGCGGACAAAGCACTGATCAAACGCCTGAAAAAACATCTGTACAAGATTGGCAAAGGCAAGCAAGCGATCTTTGTCACGGAAAAAACCATTGCACACCCTGAAGACCGTAGCGCGCTCAAAAAAGAATTTAAAACGGCCACTCTGATCGGCACCACCCGTGATAACCATCGCATTTACTTGTGCGACTACCGCCAGCACCCTACGGTATTACGCGAGATCGGACGCCTGCGTGAACAGACGTTTCGCCTGGTAGGCGAAGGCACCGGCAGCCGCCGTGACCTGGATAAATACGATCACTACTATCGCCACCTGGTGTTGTGGGATGAAGACAAGCTCACCATCGCCGGCGCCTACCGCCTGGGAGACTGCGCAAGCATTTTGCGTCAGCAAGGTATCGGCGGGTTGTATACAGCGGATTTATTTCACTATCGCGCCGGGGCCAACAATTATCTCGAACAGGCGATTGAACTGGGCCGCAGTTTTGTGAATCCGGAATATTGGGGCAAAGCCAGCCTGGATTATTTGTGGCAAGGTTTGGGCGCTTATCTGCAACATCACCCCGAGGTGCGTTATGTGCTGGGCCCGGTGAGCATGAGCGCGACTTACCCCAAAGCGCTGCGCGACTTGTTGGTATTTTATTATCAGCGTTACTACCGCGCGCCAACGCCCCTCGCAGAAGGTAGTCATCCGCATTTTATCGAGCCGGAAATCTATCAAGCCTTTAGCGAAGCGTTTTCAACACTGGATCGCGAGCAAGGTTTTGAGTATCTGCAACAACAGTTTTCCGAGCAGGGTCACAAGCTGCCAGTGCTGTTCAAGCAATACGCCGCTCTCTACGAAGACGGCGGTTATCAATTGCTGGCGTTCAGTGTGGATTCGGATTTCGGCAATTGTGTAGATGGCTTGTTTATGGGCGATTTAACACTGATGAAGGCCAATAAGCGTCAACGTTATCTGACGCCAGCGGTCGCCACCGCGAAAGTCGCCTAGCACCTCCGGCGGGCGCCGCCCGCTGCGCTTCTTCGCATTACTGTCTTCACACTCCTTTACGACCGAGCCACCCGGCTCGGTACCATCCCATGGTCTAAACCTCTACAATAGACGCCCTCACATCAATAAAGCAGCGCCAACGAGCCTGCCCTCCGATTTACGTCGTTTAACCAAGAGAGAGAATCAACCATGAAAATTGCA
Source organism: Cellvibrio sp. PSBB006 (assembly GCF_002162135.1). Lineage (NCBI taxonomy): Bacteria > Pseudomonadati > Pseudomonadota > Gammaproteobacteria > Cellvibrionales > Cellvibrionaceae > Cellvibrio > Cellvibrio sp. PSBB006. Next base: position 2,401,540 of record NZ_CP021382.1, read on the forward strand.
TTGATGAATGAATTCAGCCAGGCGTCCAAGAATGCCGTTGTCCTGCAACAGTTGAAAGACGTTGCCGCTGAGCAGAATCACACCGTTTATAACGTCGGCATGAGCGACGACAACGACCATTACCTGACCTACATCCACCTCGGCATCATGGCCAGCCTGCTGCTGAACTCAAAGGCCGTGGATTTTGTGGTGAGCGGTTGCGGCACCGGCCAGGGCGCGCTGATGTCCCTGAACGCCCACCCGGGCGTAGTGTGCGGCTACTGTATCGATCCCTCCGACGCCTACCTGTTCGCCCAGATCAACAACGGCAATGCACTGGCATTACCCTTCGCCAAGGGCTTCGGCTGGGGAGCGGAATTGAACATCCGCTATATCTTTGAGAAGGCGTTTGGCGGCGTGCGCGGCCAGGGTTACCCGGCGGAACGTAAAGAGTCCCAAGTGCGCAATGCGGGGATTCTGAGCAGTGTAAAAAACGCGTTGACCAAGGAATATTTGGAAGGCTTGAAGTCCCTTGATCCGGAGTTGGTGAAGACAGCGGTAACTGGCGAGCGCTTCCAGGCCTGCTTCTTTGAAAACTGCCAGGACAAAACCGTTCTTGAATTCGTGAACGGTGTATTGGGACGTTAATTTTCGTTCATTGAATTAGAGCGAGCATAGCGGAGTTGGGGTGCGGGACACGCCGTGAACCCATCCATGGGGGCTCAGCACCGACATCCTGTCGGTGATGGTCCCGCACCCCAACTCCGCTATGCCCTCCGCGCCACCCGATATAAAGTTGTGTCACCTTTCTGAAGTCATTTTTATAAGTCTCTAGTGCTTAAACTGATCATCACCAGCCTTTTTGCTCCACTGTCTTAGTGATAAGCTCGCACCCACTAAGGGTTTACGAGCGATTGACATGCATATCCATATTCTCGGCGTGTGCGGCACCTTTATGGGTAGCCTCGCGCAACTTGCCAAAGGCCTCGGGCACCGCGTGACCGGCAGTGATGCCAATGTGTATCCCCCCATGAGTACTCAACTGGAGCAAGCTGGGATTGAGTTGATGCCAGGCTTTGATCCAGTGCATTTGCAACCGGCGCCGGATCTGGTGGTGATCGGGAATGCGATGAGTCGCGGGAACCCGGCGGTGGAGTATGTGTTGGCGCAGGGGATTCCTTATACGTCCGGGCCGCAGTGGTTGCGTGATTATGTGTTGCCGGGGAAGTGGGTGCTGGCGGTGGCGGGTACGCATGGTAAGACGACCACCAGCAGTATGTTGGCGTGGATTCTTGAATACGCGGGTATGGCGCCGGGTTATTTAATAGGGGGAGTGACGAAGAATTTTCCGAACTCTGCGCGTTTGGGTGAGACGCCGTTTTTTGTGGTGGAGGCGGATGAATACGACAGCGCGTTTTTTGATAAGCGTTCCAAGTTTGTTCACTACAATGCGCGCACGGTAATTCTCAATAACCTCGAATTTGATCACGCGGATATTTTTCCGGACCTCGCGGCCATTCAAAAACAATTTCATCATTTAGTTCGCACGGTACCGAATAACGGCCTGCTGATTTCTCCGCAAGATGATGCGGCACTGAATGAAGTTCTGGCCATGGGCTGCTGGACACCGCAACAAAAATTCTCAGTCGATGGTGATACCTCCGTCGAGTGGCGGGCGGAGTTATTGGAGAAAGACGGTTCAGCATTTGCCGTGTTTCATGAAGGCACAGCGGTGGCGCAAGTGCATTGGGCGCAGACCGGTTTGCATAACGTCAATAACGGTTTAGCGGCGATGATCGCCGCGCGTCATGTCGGTGTTACACCAGAGATCAGTGCCAAAGCCCTGGAACAATTTGCCGGGGTAAAACGGCGCATGGAGTGTTTAGCCGATATCCACAGCGTAAAAGTTTATGATGATTTCGCCCATCACCCCACGGCGATAAAAACTACCCTCGCTGGCCTGCGCGCTAAAGTTGGCGACCAGAAAATTATCGCCGTCATTGAGCCGCGCTCCAACACCATGCGTATGGGTGTTCATAAAGATGCATTGAACCAAGCCTGCACCGACGCCGACGACGTACTCTGGTATCAACCACCGAATGTTGATTGGGCGATGGATGAAGTGGTAAACAAAAGCCCCGTTCCGGCGAAACTGGTACACGATCTGGATGAATTAATTCACTGCGCGATTTCACTGAGCGAGGCTGATACGCACATTGTGATTATGAGCAACGGCGGATTTGGCGGCGTGCATCAGAAGATGATTGAGCAATTAAAAAAGCACGCGCTGTAATCAATATCGTTTCATGTAAGACCAACAGTTTTAAGGGCAGCGGGGAATTTGACCATGACACAACGCACCATCACCCTGGCCATGACCGGCGCATCCGGCGCGCAGTATGGTTTACGTTTGTTGCAATGTTTATTGGCAGCGGACTGCAAGGTTTATTTGCTGTTATCCAATGCGGCAGAAGTTGTGATTCGCACAGAAACAGATCTCGATTTACCGGAAACGCTCGACGAGCAACAGGCGATGCTCAGCGAATTATTCGGTGCGGATGAAGATCAGCTGCAAATTTTTACCAAGGACGACTGGTTTTCTCCTGTTGCATCAGGCTCCAGCTCACCAACATCCATGGTCATCTGCCCAGCCAGCGGTGGTTGTCTTTCTGCCATTGCTCACGGCGCAAGCAACAATCTTATTGAACGCGCTGCAGATGTTGCGCTGAAAGAGCGCCGGCAACTGATCCTGGTGCCCAGGGAAACCCCCTACTCCGCGATTCATTTGGAGAACATGCTCAAGCTCACACAACTCGGCGCTGTCATCCTTCCGGCGAGCCCAGGCTTTTATATGCAGCCACAATCCATCACTGAACTAATTGATTTTATCGTCGCCCGCATTCTGGACCAACTAGGCATTGAACAAGACCTGATGCCCCGCTGGGGCGAAGACTGATATCCAACTCCATCCGGAGGTCGGATTAGCGCAGCGTAATCCGACAACGATCTAACCAACATAATCAAACATTATGGCATTACCCAAATCAGTCAAAATCGTAGAAGTCGGTCCCCGCGATGGCTTGCAAAATGAAAAGCAAACTATCGCTACCGCGACCAAGATTCAACTCATCAACCAATTGTCCGAGGCGGGACTGTCCTATATTGAAGCCGGCAGTTTTGTAAACCCAAAATGGGTGCCACAAATGGCCGACAGCGCTGAAGTATTCGGCGGTGCCACTCGTAAAGTCGGTGTGACCTATGCTGCATTGACGCCCAACTTGCAAGGCTTCGAGCGCGCACTCGCCGCACATGTTGATGAGGTTGCGATATTCGCCGCCGCCTCAGAAGCATTCAGCCAAAAGAATATTAACTGTTCTATAGCCGAAAGCCTTACGCGATTTACAGCACTGATGGATGCAGCACAACGCCATAACATACCGGTGCGCGGTTACATTTCCTGCGTTGTCGGCTGCCCCTACAGCGGCGCCGTGGAACCGGAAACGGTTGCGCAAATAGCCCGGGACTTACTGGCAATGGGCTGCTATGAAATCTCGCTGGGCGATACGATCGGTATAGGTACCGCCGGGCAAGTCAAACGTTTAATTGAGTTTCTTATGCAGGATATTCCCGTAGAAAAACTCGCGGTACATATGCACGATACCTATGGACAGGCATTGGCAAATATTTACGCAGCGCTGGAGTGCGGCGTTAGCGTCGTGGACAGCTCTGTCGCAGGCTTGGGTGGCTGCCCCTACGCGGCAGGCGCTTCGGGCAACGTCGCGACCGAAGATGTGATTTATTTATTGAATGGCCTCGGCATTGATCACGGGGTCGATCTGGAAAAATTAATTGCCGCCGGCAATAGCATCTGTGAATATCTCGGGAAAACCAATGGGTCCAAAGTCGCACAAGCTATCACACGGAAATACCAGGCATGATTGATGAATACCTTCCCGATGACATTGTCCAGGCAAAAATAAATCTGGAAACAGCACAAATACCCTGGCAAGACCTGCAACGTTTTTTTGCCGGCGGTAAAGCCATTGCCGTAAGTCCGAGCCTCGATCTCACCGAGGTTGCACGGGTTATTGCGCGGGATCAATCCGCACAACTGAAACAGTGGATGGATGCATCGTTGGTAGACAACGTGACGGATAAGCAGGCGCAAATCTGGTATGAGCAGAATGCCATGGTCTGGGCGGTGGTGATAAAGCCATGGGTACTCGTGCAAGAAGCCCCAAAGGAATAAGCAGCCCTTCATCAAAAAGAAAATCTTTAGCGGTTAATTATTAATAACGTTACACGTCAGGAATTTTATATGAAGCCTATCTCTGCCGCCGGTGTCGGTATACGTTTTGTTTTCGCGTTGTTGTTAGTGTTCGCCACTTACAACCCCAGCGGCTATTCTTATTATCATTGGCTCTACGCTAATTGGTCGGCACTTACACCTTACATCGCGCTGGCAGGTTTAATTTTATTGATCGGCTGGGCTATATATGTGCGCGCCACTTTGCGTTCCTTGGGTTTTGTGGGCTTGATACTGGCGGGTGCATTCCTGGCTTGTCTGGTTTGGTTGTTGGTTTATTGGGGCTGGATCAAACTGGATAAGGCTGGACCGATCACCTGGATCAGCGAAATTTTGGTGGCTGCACTGCTCGCAGCCGGTATGTCCTGGTCCCATATCCGCCGAGCCATGTCTGGCCAGGTGGATATGGACGATGTGGATGAGAACTGACGTAGCGCTATTCAGGCGCTATCAATAAATATTGTTTGATGTCTTCTTTACGGGCGTGGCGGTATAGCCATTGGCGGAAGGCATGCACTTGAGCGAAGTCTTCCCCACCTAAAAGTTTTTCATAGCGATCCTGATGAAATGCTTCCTGACGCGCCTTGCGAATATTACGCTGCCAGGCATCTGTGAAAATCTTCGGTAACTTGCCGTGCAGATCAAGGTGTTTAAGCAGCTGCCATTCGCCCTTATCCAGCCAAGCTTCGTCGCAGGATGCACACAAATCAATTTTGTGTGCCGAGTTCAACCCCATTTGATACTTTGTCATCAAACGACTGCACTTGGGACATGCTCGCGCGCTCGGTTGTTCATCAGGCACATCCAATTCGGGTAGAGGCTCAGACGCAGCCAGACCATCATAACGATCCAACCAGAAGCGATAATTCATCAATGAAACCAAAGAGCCTTCACATTTTGGACATGCGGCAACCAGCAGGCCTGGCTCAAGCTCCTTCGGTTCAAGTTGAGCGGATTGACATGTTGAACATTTCATATTCTTTTCCTTCTCAAGTTATCAGGCAGAAAAATTTTCCCACAAGGATTCGAACTCCATCTGATAGGCAGCCACCAACGCCGGCTCGTTTGTTACCAGAATATTTTCATGGTTTTTATCTGAAGCACTGCGTGTCCAGTTGAAGCTGCCATTGACCAGCATGTGGCGGTCGATGATGGCGAATTTGTGGTGCATATGGTGCTCGGTATTATCCATCCTGACAGGAATTCCCTGTGCGGCCATATGCTCTACATCGCTGCCAAGATCCAGTGACTTATCATTATCCGTCAGTATCCGTACCGCCACCCCGTGTTGATGTGCACTGCAAATAGCATCACACAAACGATCATCAGAAATGGTGAACACACTGATATCGAGAGACTGGCGCGCGCTGACGCACAGGTCCAACAGCTTTCGGCGGCAATCGTCACCCGGGCTGAAGTGAGCGCTATTCACAATGACCACTTGCGCATTGCGCGCCGTGTCCATGGTCTTCATGATTTTATCGAGCCACCCAAGAACGGCGATAGCAACATCACCGCCTTGTTTTATCGGTTCGCGCGCCAAGGCAAAGGCTTTGTTACGAATAAAACTGGTTTCATCCGCTTTTAATTGCGGCAATATTTCACGGAGCGCCAGGGTCTCCGCATGACTTAATTTAAAATCTTCCAGGCTTTCTGTTAACCAGGATTCCAATTCATCCAGACGCATAGTCAGATCCTTTTACGCTTACCAAAAAAGCCTTTTGCATTGAGAAAGGCGCAGTAAAAACCCATCAAAGCACCGAATAAATGCGCCTCGAATGAAATACGCGCATCCGTAGGCAGCACGCCGTAGATCAAACCACCATAAAAAAGCACAACAAACAAGGCAATTAAAATATTGATAAATCGTCGCTCAAACCAGGCCGTGGCAATGCATAGGCTCCACAAACCAAACACCCATCCACTCGCACCGATGTGAGTTGCCGGACGACCAAATAACCAGACCAGGACGCCGCCTGCCACAATAATAAATAAGCTGTTAAGCAGGTAACGTCGAATCGAATGCACCAACACCAAAGCACTGAAGATGCAAAAACCAACCAGATTATTCAGCAGATGCGCCGTACTGCCATGCAGGAAGGGCGCGGCAAATACAGTCCATAGGCTATCCAGATGCCGAGGATATATACCGAACCGATTTAACTGATAATTCAGCACAACATTCAGGACGTGCACGCCAACCATCAATGCACATAAATACAGTATCAGTTTGAATTTATCCGAGATCTTTCTTGTCATTCAGGATCTTTCTGGTCATGTGAGATCTTTTTTGTCGAACCTCTCGACGGCTTTCCGGCAATTTCCACCTCCAGCTGACGAAGCTGTACCAGAACATCTTGCATTTTTTCGTGAGTGCGTAAATCGATATCCAGTTTTTTATCCATACTGCGCACCAGTGGAAATATACTTTTCTCGATGGTTTCTGCCAGGACACGCAAAATTTTATCCATCCCTGGCACCGGCTGATTGATCACTTCCACCCTGGGCGGTTGAACAGCGCTTTTTTCGCTCAGACTTTCCAGTAGCTGTGCAATTCGCTCCAGTGAAGCACCGAGATTGTCGCTGGATGCCTTGGCCTGATTACCGGCAACAACCTGGGCGGTTGTACCCAGATGCTTTATATTTTCCACCAGGTCGGCCAGTTGCACGACAACACGCGCTCCGACGTCAGCATCTGCACCGCCAATCGCTTTATTACGCAGGAAGTCTTTCTTGATTTGTTCCCAACGAGTTTTCTGTTCGGCCGTCATATTGCCACGCAACTCGGCCAGTTTAAGCAGGTTACTCTCTGCGCCGGTGGTCAACAATTGCGCCTCGCCCAGATAGTGATCAGCAATCATTTGCATCATCTCACTTTCATTCATAACGGCAGACACTTTCTCGGTCATCTTATTCATGTTGCGATAACTGCCTTGCAACTTGAATGGCGGCTCCATGCGATACTTGTCATCCTGCGCAGCCGAGGCGATGTACTGCTGATTGATCTTCAGGACGACGTCCTGAATGACGAATAATTTTTTCATTACCGCAGTGATTTCATTAATCTCCGCACCGCTGTATTGATGACGCAAATCGGTGGTAGCTACCTGCTCGCCCTTGGCCATACGAATGAGTTTATATACATCATCCATATCGCGTAACGCGAGCGGAGCCAGTACGGGGTTGGAGGTCATGGCATTCTCGATGTAACTCAACGCAAACTGCTCTTCCATGCCGCCGAGAATATCACCCAGATTGTAAATGTCCGCCCGGTTGGCCAGCATGTCGGGCACCTTGAAGGCTTCACCGGTTTCGGTATAAGGGTTGCCCGCCATCACCACACAGAATTTCTTGCCGCGCATATCGTAGGTTTTGGTTTCTCCTTTCCATACACCTTCAATACGACGGGAGCCATCGCACAGCGAAATAAATTTTTGCAAAAATTCTGAATGAGTATGCTGGATGTCATCGAGATAAAGCATCACGTTGTTACCCATCTCCAGTGCCAGGTTCAATTTATACAACTCCTGACGGGAGGTAGAGTTCGGTGCTTGCTCCGGGTCCAATGACAATACATCGTGGCCTAAAGAGGGACAATTGATCTTCATAAAAATCAGCCCGAGGCGGTTCGCAACATATTCCATCAAGGTCGTCTTACCGTAGCCCGGTGGTGAGATCATCATCAACAAGCCCATGAGATCGGTACGCTTATTCTCACCGAGCGATCCCATTTGTTTCGCCAGATTATCACCGATAATCGGCAGATAGGATTCGTTGATCAACCGGTTACGCACAAACGAGCTCAGGGGTTTGGCTTTGAATGTCTCCAGACGCAACAGTTTGCGCTCTTCGTTAACGATGTCCTGGCGGATCTGCAAATAACGCTGGTAGCCGGGCACAACTATCTGATGATGATGCTCAAGGCGTTGCAGAAAATCATCCAGGGAATAAGCCAGGCGGCGCTCACTCAGCGTCACATGTTCACCGAGTAATCCTTCCACAGTCAGCTCAAGATCTACCTCTGTGAAACGCCGGTCCAGCCGCTCATCAGCATTGATCAACGCAACCGCTTCGGGAATATAACGTGCGATCTTGTGCAGTTGTTTTTGTTGAACGAGCGCATGCAGCCAGGTACTCGTGAGCTTCCAACGTTCCGCAGGCCAACCATGCATTTTTTCCAAGGCACTGTGAAACTGCCGCCAGCTGGCATCCCCTAGCGATTGCTTCAGCTCATCGACCAGTTGCCGGGCATATTTGCTGCCAATAAATTCTGTCCGTTCACGCGCAAGCTCCTCAACCAGGTACTGCGCCGCACGTTGAATGCTTACCTGATCCGCTGGCAGCGGATGTTGGCCCACGTATCCGGTTAAACAATCGGTCACTTCCGCCACAAGATCATTTAATGCTTGTGATTGACCAAAGGTTAGTTGTATTTGTTTAGCGGACTGCGCGCGCTCTTTCCAGGTATCGTGCGGAATAGGATCACGTCCCGGGCTGACTTTAGGTTTACGTTGATAACTGCTATTAATATTGGCCCAGAAAATTTGCGCAATGGCACGACTTAACGGGTCGAAACTCAACAGGTCGGCACGATCAATAGCTGGAATCAGCGCCTTGAGCAACAGCGTGGCATCGTGATCGTGGATGCCCTTTTGATAACCTTCCTTATAACGCGGTGAGGCAAATTCACGCACCAGTTTTAGCAACTGCTCATCATCCAGAAGCGCCTGATGCAGTTTATCCCAGCTCAAGTTCTCGCGATTGTCCTGGGCTGCCTTGAGTATGAGAGAGGCCAGATACTCCGCACGGTAAACCTGTTCCGACTCTGACTCCTGCACGATGCTCCAGAATTCCCGCAGAGCTAACAACTCGGCATGCTTGACCGGCTCAAAATAATGGGTACCGGTGAGATGAATATTCAATTCGCCTTCGCGCGGAATAATGGTCAGGTCAAGCTCCTGGGTGTTGACACTGAATTTATGTCGCGGCCCTAACTTGATGACATTCCCGCCCTCTTCAAAGATATCGGTCTTGTCGCGCAATGCCCGCAGGGCCTGACCTTTCACCGCCTTGAAGCGGGAATCAAGATCATCAGCCGCAATCGCGTTATCAAGTTCGCGCAATTGTTCAACCAAATCGCGAATCTTCAGCACCAGCGCATCCGATGCGAAATAGGTATTTAATTCGTCTGGTTTAGTCAGGCTAAGCGAGCGCTTTTCAATGCTCTTTAATATTCTGGAGGCCGCATCGGTAACTGTTTGGGCTTTCCGCTGCCGCTCATCCAGCAGGCGTTGTTTATGCTCCTGAAAGGATTCATAAACCTCTTCACGCTTACTCATGATGTCCGCGAGGAACTGATCATACCCGCTGAACTGTCCTTCGATTTCTTCGAGTTGCACCAGGGTTCGCGACAGTTGTTCGTCACAACGATCCGGTGTAGTCGACAGACTCAGCGCATGGGTGATGCTTTGCGAGAAGAGTTTAAATTGTGCGGCAAACTGGGCAACCGCTTCAGCGGAACCAAAATTTTTCTCCCGGTGCCGCGCGTTGGCTTTGCTTTGATTCAGGTGGGAATAGACTTCAGAGATTGCATCAACAATACGCGTGCGCACTGTCGCGTCCTGGACTTTCAGGGTGCCCATCAACTCCGATAATAAGTCCAGTCCCGCCGCGGTAGATTCTATAACTTCCAGAACCGGTGCCAGAGTGGCACTGGTTGTCGCCAGTTCAATATCGTTATTGATGGACTCTATTTTTTGTAGATAGGGCGTTAATGCCTGCTCGTCAGACAGAAAATGAACCGTCTGTTCACTCAAACTATCATTGATGTCCGCGAGCTGTTTATCCAGCGCGGCAATACGCGCGTTATCGATGTAGCGATACTCGCGAATAGTCGCCAGGTGGCCACGCTGTTTGCGCAGACGACTCAAGGCATCAACATATTCCTCTGCCAGGGTCCAGTTTTCTGGCCGCACGGATTGGAGTAAACGCTCCTGCTCAGCCTCCGCCTGGGTCATGGCTTTGGCGGACTGTTGTCGAATATTTTCAACTTTTTCAAACTCGTCGATCACCAGCTCAGCGGTACCAGCAATATCTTTCATTACCGCTGCGATCGCCCGGGTTTCGCTTTCATTTACCCAGTAGTAGCTATCAAAAATTTTCTTGGCCGCAACACTCAACTCTTCATACAGGCGCAACGAAACCGATTGGTTACTGATCAAGCGCGCGATACTGTAGAAATCGGAAATGCCGCGCACTAATTCAGTGTTTCCGATACGTCCGTAAAAGGTCTGACTCGCTGGTGCTTTACTGGCATATTCAACGCTTTGATAAGGCGTCTGCCAGATTTGCATGGGATGCACCCGTGTGGGCTCTTTTTCCGCAGAGAAAATAACAACCTTGCCATCCTCGGAGAGCGCGTAGCCGTTGCCAAAAATAGGATTCTGTAAAACCTTTTGAATCAGGTTATAAGCGAAAAGCCCGACGATACCATCTGCCGGCTCATAGAAAATATAAAGCACGTCTTCGCCATTGGGTGAGCGAATCATGCGCTTGAAACGAAACGCCTGGGTATCTTCGTCGAAGGTTTTATATTCACCCGATTGCAGGTAATAGCCACCGGGAAAGATGATGCCGTGATTTTCAGGTAACTGCACACAGGAATTGCCCAGCTGATCCATACGCACGACGGTTTGCGTCATCGTATTAAAAATCAGGTAACGCCATTGTTCCTCGCGATATGGACGAATCTTTAACAGGATTAAACTGCCTACAGCAGCGTAGTCAACATCGGCGTCATCAAGGGATTGTGTTTTGTCTTCCACGGGCTCGCGATAAATACCTAACCCATCTTCAGTATTATTTTCAACCTTGATAGTCAGGTCACCACCAACAGTTTCAACAAATACTTTATCCAGAATATTAAGGTGAGGATGCCGGCCATGGACAGCATTTTCGCGCGTGGCTGCTACCCATTCAAAATCGTATGCGGGCGGCAACTCGATATCCCGCTCGCCGCGATTATCAATATATTTCACCTGTTTACCGTCAGGCGATAGAGACCAGCGGAATACGCGGATATCATCGAGCCGCTCGCCAATTTGAAATCCAGCTAACAAATTCCCGTGATTAATGCTGAGCTTGATAAGCTTGGTGTGCTTGTAATACCGATAAAGTTCTTCAAAGTCATTAACAAATCCTTGCTCAGACAAGAAGGTCTTGGCCAATGGAATCTCATCCATTTCATAGCCGTCATCCGTCTTACGTGCAGCAAAGAGCGCAAACACATCTTCAACACGGGTTTCTTTTTTCAGCCCGATAAACACGTTGTAACCAAACAACAAATAATCGCCAACCTGGACAATATCGCGGGGAATGCAATTATTTTCGGTGCGCACCCTGACCCGCGCGATCACACTCATCTCGGACGTACCGAATTCTTCGAGGCGCGCTTCGTTCAACTCACGTATGCGTGCTTCCAGGGTGTGTCCCTGCTCCAGCAAACGCTTGCGGATAATCTCATAAGCGCCACCTTCTGCAACGGCGTTGTCGACGAGTTCATTGGCAGGGGCTTGCTGCACCATTTTATGATCCTTTAAATCCAGTGGCATCTTGGGGAAATAGCGAGGCAAACCTCACCGCTGAATCACAGCGGCGAGGCTTGAGGCGTGATCATAATTACTCTTGAACCACGTCCGCCTTGACAGGCTCGGCTGCCTTACCTTGTACCAGCCGATCCAATACCGCAGTTAATACGCCGCTCTTGCTGGCGAGGCCATCAATCGCCTTGCCAATAGACAGGGACTTGGCAAAGTTATCAAAGAAATGCGCTTCACCACCGACGATGTCGATATGCGCTTTCTGCAATGCAATTGCCAGAACCTCTGCATTTTCCTTGGCGATTTCCTTGCCCGCTTCAATACTTGCCAGGGCTTCCTTGAATGCGGTTTCCAGACTCATGCGGAACTCTTCGTGCTCACGCGCCTGCGCACTCATGGCATTCATTGCATCGAACTTCTCGACCAAACCAGCTGCCTCAGCCTTGAACTTCTCGCGCGTCACATCTGCTTCAGCCAAACCAACATCTTTACGTGCTTTGGCTTCCGATGTGCCCTTCGCAGCGATAACCTCCGCTTCCGCCATACCTTTGGCATTAATCACTTCGGCTTCGGCTTTGCCTGCATCCGCCTCGGCTGTACCCTTCACGCGAATGACATTGGCTTGCGCAACCCCTTCTTTCTCCAAAGCATCGGCTTTGGCTTCCTGGACTTTGGCATCCGCAAGCCCTGGCGCAGCACGTTCAGCCTGGATACCTTCAGCCATTTTCTTCATTGCTTCAGCTTCCTTGGCAGAAGCATCCAGCTTGGCTTGTGCGATAGTCGTAATCTCTATCGCTTTATGCTTGGCAGACAACTCTTCCGCTTCGGCAGCTTTTACCTGCTTAACTTTTTCTTCATCGGCTTTGGCTTCAGCCGCCAGCACTTGTACTTGTTTTTTGCGGTCGGCATCGGACACTTCACGCACTTCTTTAATACGCTCTTCTTCTATGGCCACGGTCTTGTCGACCACTACCCGTTCGCGAATAACATTGGCAATTTCTTTCTTCTGTACTTCAATGGCTTTTTCAGCCTCAATCGTCTGCAACTCTACCTCGCGCTTGCGTGCAACGATTTCCAGTTCGCGCGCCCGGGTAACTTTTTCTTCTTCAATCGCGACAGCACGCAGACGGTTCTGCGCGGCCACTTCAATCTCGCGCTGCTGGTTTTCTGTTTGAACGGATAATTCCTGAGCAACCTGAATCGCCGTCTGTTCGTATTTTCTGCGCTCTTCTTCCTGAACCTTTTTCGTCTCCGCCTCTTCGCGCGCACGAATGGTGGCAATCTCACGCTGCTGACGTGCTTCCGCATCCGCTTGCTGACGATCCAGCTCCAGCATAGCCTCTACGGTCTCAACGTTTTTCTTCTTGATCGCCAACTCTTCGTCGCGCTCAAGAATATTGGTGCGGACATTTTGCGCCGCAGTCAGCTCAGTGATTTTCTTGATACCTTCAGCATCAAGAATATTGTGAGGATCAAGAGAGGATTTTGGTGTTTGTTCAATATAGTCAATCGCCACGTCTTCCAGGACATAGCCGTTCAGGTCATCACCAATAACCTGGATAATTTTTTCACGGAACTGCAAACGGTTTTCAAACAGCTGAACAAATTCAATCTGCTTACCGACCGTTTTTAATGCTTCAGAGAATTTTGCTGAAAAAAGTTTATCGACGGCTTCTATATCAGAGGCACGATCAGCGCCGATAGATTTGGCAACACGCAACACATCCTCTGCCGTTTCATTAACGCGCAAATAAAATGCCACACTGATATCAGCGCGCATATTATCTTTACAGATCAGACCGTCACGTCCACGACGGTCTACATCCAGCGTAATTAATGAGATATTCATTAATTCTTTTTTGTGGATAATCGGGTATACCAGTGCGCCGGTAAAATGAACTTTGGGCGTTGAACTCATGTCATTGACAATAAGCGCAGTGCCCTGGGCAACCTTTATGTAAAACAGCTTATAAAAGAAAGCTAACCCCAGGATGATTAATACAATAATACCCACACCCAGAATAATCGGGGATGCAGCGGCCACGTCAATATTCATAGTCACTCCTTTTTTCTTTTTACCAATATAAATAGATCAAATGTAAATAGTGTCTCTGTCGGCCACTACGATGAAGATTTCCCCAGAAACTCCTGTTCTGAGATAACGCGATACACATATAGCTCTGGCAAATACTCCAGCAAAACAACGCGATCACCACGATGAAATTCTGTGTTCCCCATAGCGCGGGCCTTAAGAATTAATCCCGCACCACCATCCGCCAGGGTGACCTCACCAAATTGTCCATTAACAACCGATGAGCGAACGATAGCCACCTGGCCCAGAACTCGTTTTATCGTTTCCTGTTGGGTTTTATGAAAGAAGGGTCGCAATGGCTTGATGACCAGGGCGGTCAGCATGACGGCGATATACAGCGACCCCACCAGCGCGGGCAAGCCCAGCAATAAACGAAGAAGACCCGAGGAAAACAACGGCGAAAAAAAATACACCAGGTAGTAGCAGATCAGCCACCCGAAGAGCACCACCAGACTGATGATGATCGTCACCGGCACACCGTGTAAGCCGAACCGCATCATCAGACCGGTCAATGCATTGGCACTGGAGATATCACCCTCAACACTGATATCCACATCAAAATCCAGCAATGAAATATCAAATACACCGAGTATGGTGAACAACCAGTAAATCACTACAACGATCAGCAGTATCGTGAAGAATATCGTCGGAAATGAAGCCACGATCTGATAAAACGGCTTCATCCCTTCACTTAAGAGAACCGCGAACATCTTCACCTCCTTTTTATTCGATGAGCAATTGCCAGTGAGTTCTTACGATGATTTTTTGTTCTTCAGACGCGTCAAAATATCATCCACACTGGCCCCGTTAGGCGCGATACCAGCGGCTTCAAGCTTTGCTTGCAGCGAGGACTCCGGCGTATCCTGAGCCAATTCACTGGCGGCACTGATCTGCGCATCTCTCAGCGCTTGCCTTTCCTTGATGCGTTCAAGGGAATCCATGGCGGTGCGCAGTTTTGAGTTGGAGCCACTATGACGTTCAGCAACGGCCGATTGCGCGCGTTGTACATTTTCTGTGGCCTTAACGGTATCCACCTGCTGTTTTAATCGCTTGATATTTTTTTCTGCTTGCTGGATAGCGAAACGCAATTTTGTTGCGCTTTCTGCATAACCATCGTGCGCCTCTTGCTCCGAAGCCAGCTGATTTTCCAGCTCAGCAATTTTTTCAGCCACTTCTCGGGCCAGCGGCTCATCACCCTTTTCAAGGGCTTTCAGCGCATAGCCTTCGTGTTCTTCAATGGCCTTTTTATTTTTCTTGCATTTTTCTTCCGTCAACTTCTGGCGTGCCATAATCTCTGCCAGACTGTCTTTGGAACGCTTCAATTCTTCCGATGCGTCACGCACTTCCTGATCCAGAATCCGTAACGCCTGGCTATCAACAACGGCCTCACCGGCTTCATTCACCCCGCCGCGCAGGGCGGTAATCATTTTTGCCCAGATATTCATAACTCTCCCCTTATGCTGCAACAGATTCTTTTAAAAACTCGCTGTAGGCCTCGGTGGCCTGAATGACATTGGACGCGAGCACTTCAATTTCAAAGAGCACATTCTGCAAACTCGATGCAGAACTCAGGGCACCAAACATGTGATAGCAATCGTCGCCATCCATATGATCAAGACTGATCGTAGATAATGGAAAATATTTGTGGGTTCGCAGTACCGCCTCGTTAAACCGGTCCACATTTTTGACTTCGGAAGCAGACCACAGCATAGCTTCCACAATGATTTGTTCTCCCGACACCGTGAGAAAAACCGGCAAGTCTCCATAATCAAACATTACGATATGCAACGCCGGGGAAACCCCGTCAATCAATTCCACCTCGGCACGCTTGCCAACAAACATATCCGCCTTGCAAAGCGCTTCGTAAAGACTTGTTGTAGTCCAGCGAGTCATATTGTCTGTCATCGGTTGTTCTCCTTTCATGAGAGTAGAGCCATTGGTTGAACGCAGCCCCAAGGGTTCGCGCAACTCCTTTTCGTATGCCGTGAGCTGGGCCGTATTCTCCGGAAGTATCCACACCTCCTTCTTAACAAGGCCTTGCTCGCGCAAACGTTTGCGGTATTCGCGCTGGTAATGTGCTGATGATTTTGGCTGCATGAAGGGCACTCTACTCTCTTACATGTAATGAGTCAAAATATTACATGTAATCACTTTAACCAAGACGTTCGCCGGCAATGGATTGATTTATAACGCATTACCCATGGCAGAAAGAGAAAATCAGTGCTTTTAATATCATGAGGATATTTTTATCTAAGATTACATAACAAAAAGGTCTATGAGCTGTTGTTACTGTTTTTTATGGTGCAACTCCCAGTTTTCCAATTTCTTCCGCTCACTCTTCCGCAGTAATACGTAGGTCGCCCCGCTGGCGCCGTGTTGTTTCTGGGCGGAGTGAAAGGCAAGTATTTCAGGAAATTGAGGCAGCCAGTGCGCGACACAGCTTTTTAACAAGGCCGGCTGCTCACGACCCTCGCCCTTACCGTGAGTAATCAACGCACAGCGAATGTCGTTAGCCATGCAATCCCTGATAAATTGGTATACCGCCAGACGCGCCTGCTCAACCTTCATTTGATGAAGATCCAGGCGCGCGTCAATTTGGTATTTACCCAGCCGCAAGTTCCGATAGACACCGTGCTGTACGCCATCGCGCTTGAATTCCAATATGGCCAAAGGATCAACCGGCTCGACATATTCGCCGGAGAGAAAGTTTTTGTCGCGCGGATCTTCAGCGAGAGCGGCCTTGCGGCGGGAGCTGGCATTCAGTTTGTCAGTGTGACCAGACGCCAGGGTAACCGTCTCCGGCACCTGAATTGGCTCAACATCCTGCATCTGTTGTGTGAACAACTCGTGATCTTTGTCTTTCTCGCTCATCAACTCACCCTCCAGCAGCGAAGCTGCGCTTCTAAATCGCGCGCAGCCGCTATAATCGACTACAGCTATCGTTCAAACTCTCGATGGCACTCGACTTATTATGCCCGAGATGATTCAGCGCAAGCCATGCTGAATTTGCTGTTATTCCCCACACATCGGTGAAGTTATGTGGAGCAATTTTTCTATCGCGCTGGTCACTTTGCTACTGGTGCTGGTTGCCGTTTTTTTATGGGCCGTCGCGGTGTTTGCCAGCGGTGACAGTATTCCACTGAGCAGCGTGAATATGCACCTGGCGGTTCGCAACCTGTTCTTTTGTATCGCCGCCTTTATTCTGCTATGTATCACCGCCCAACTGCCCATTCGCCGCCCGATTATTGTCAAGTTGATGGTGGGCTTCGGCTTACTGTTTCTCGGCGCCTGGCAGGAGCTGCTCAACACCCTGGTTCACAGTGATTGGCTGCTGGTGCGCTGGCTGGAGATTGTGGGCTTACCCGGTGGAGTACTTGCCGCATCACTGGGGCTGTTTGAATTGGGCAAGGCTTATCGACTCAACCGTCTTTTGCTGGGGAGCTATCGCAAGATCGAGCACAGCCTGGCGACGGTGGATCAGTTAACCCAGCTATATAATCGTCGCTATTTTTTTGCCACCTGCCCGGACTTAATGCTATCCACCCAGCATCATGGTGAAACCGCCGCACTGATTACTCTGCGAATCGCCAACTTACAGGAAACCAACCGCAACCTGGGCTACCAGGCTGGCGACGCTGTGTTGACACAAGTGGCTCGCTTGCTACTGCGCCACACGCGCAGCCATGACATCGCCGCTCGCCTCAGCGGACGCCGCTTCGCGATGTTTTTACCCAACACCAGACCCAAAGATGCCGAAGAAATTGTGCAACGCCTGCTCATGCATGTGGAGCATATCGGCATCAGGAATGATGCGGGGGACGAGATTGTTCAGCGGATTGATATCGAATATGTCGTCTGCTGTGCAGAAACGGGGGAGACGTTTGAGGAATTACTGCAGCGGGCGCGCCAGAATTTATTGATGCTTGAGCACTAGCAGGCCACCAACTGAAGAGCCCGGATCAATCCGGGCTCTTTGGTTTGCGTGTTATTTATTAGCGCGGTTGCGGATTAGCTCATCCACTACAGCCGGGTCGGCCAGAGTGGAAGTATCGCCGAGACTATCCAATTCATTAGCCGCAATCTTGCGCAGAATACGGCGCATGATCTTACCCGAGCGAGTCTTGGGAAGACCCGGTGCCCACTGGATAATATCCGGTTTGGCAATCGCACCAATTTCCTTAACACACAGCGCGATCAAGGCTTTACGCAATTCATCCGAAGGCTCTACACCACTCATCAAGGTCACGTAGGCATAAATGCCCTGACCTTTGATGTCGTGGGGATAGCCCACCACTGCTGCCTCAGCAACGGCGTCATGCAGCACCAGGGCGCTTTCCACCTCCGCCGTTCCCATACGATGGCCAGAGACATTCAGCACATCGTCCACGCGACCGGTAATCCAATAGTAGCCATCCGCATCCCGGCGAGCGCCGTCGCCGGTGAAGTAATAACCGGGATAGGTACTGTAATAGGTATCGATACAACGCTGGTGATCACCATAGACGCTGCGAATCTGACTGGGCCAGGCGGCCTTGATCGCCAGATTACCTTCACCCGGCCCGTCAATTTCCTTGCCTTCGGCATCGAGCAATACCGGCTGCACACCAAAGAAAGGCACCGTTGCAGAGCCCGGCTTAAGATCAATAGCACCGGGCAAGGGGGTCAGCATATGCGCGCCGGTTTCGGTTTGCCACCAGGTGTCCATGATCGGACAGCGGCTATCACCAACCACCCGGTAATACCACTCCCAGGCTTCAGGATTGATGGGCTCGCCTACCGACCCCAGCAGCTTTAACGATGTGCGAGAGGTTTTTGTGACCCAGTCATTACCGGCCCCCATCAACGCCCGAATGGCCGTTGGTGCGGTATAAAAACTATTAACCTGATGCTTGTCGATAACCTGCCAGCAGCGCGAGGCGTCCGGATAAGTTGGCACACCTTCAAACATTAACGTGATCGCACCGTTCGTCAGCGGGCCGTAAACAATGTAGCTGTGGCCAGTCACCCAACCCACATCAGCGGTACACCAGTAAACATCGCCCTCCTGATAATCGAAGACGTATTTATGGGTCATCGCCGCCTGCAACAGATACCCGGCGGTCGTGTGCAGCACCCCTTTTGGCTTGCCGGTCGATCCGGAGGTGTAAAGGATAAACAAGGGATCTTCGGCATCCATGACTTCCGGTTCACAGACGTCGCTCTGCTGATCAACCAGATCGTGATACCAGATATCGCGTTTTTCGTTCCACTGGATCTCGCCGGCGGTGCGGCGCACCACCAGACACGTGTGAACATCGGGACAGGATGCCAAGGCGATATCGGCGTTCTTTTTCAGCGGGACTTTCTTGCCCCCACGCAAACCTTCATCAGCCGTGATAACGACCTTGCAATCCGCATCAAGAATACGGTCTTTCAAGGCTTCCGGAGAGAAACCACCAAACACAACAGAATGAACGGCACCAATACGCGCACAAGCCAACATGGCATAGCTGGCCTCGGGAATCATCGGCATATAGATGCAAACACGATCACCTTTTTTAACGCCGCGAGCCCGCAACGCATTAGCCAGTCGACAGACCTCTGTGTGCAATTCCGCATAGGTAATCAATTGATCTTCGGCGGGATCATCACCCTCCCAGATAATCGCGGTCTGGTTCGCACGCTGAGGCAGATGTCGATCAATACAATTCACGCTGACATTGAGCTTGCCGCCGATAAACCAGGCAACCTCACCCTTACGCAGATCGCTTTTAGTGACCTGACTCCAGGGTTGCTGCCACGTCAAAAACTGCTTGGCCTGCTCAGCCCAAAAGGTATCAGGTGAATTAACCGATTCAGCGTACATCGCGCGATAGCGCTCAAGATCAATAGCAGCGCTAGCCTTGAAATGTTCGGGAACGGGGTAAAGATGGACGTCGGACACAGTGATATCTCCCTGCCGTTATTGTGTTATTGGACAGACCCAAGTTGAGGTGAGCTAGCTTAACAGCTGATTGAGACAGGGTAAATGACAACGTTGTCCTGGCGATTGCGTTTGTCCCGGGAATGAGCTCTTTCAGGGGGTATCCGGGCTTTTTGGTCCTTCCCGCTCCAGGCGCTCAAGCTCTTCCTGATAAGCATCCAGATCTTCCCAATCGTATGGCGTGCCCGCGTTGAGGTTGTGCGGGTGCCTGGCACGTTCTTTTGCCTGCTCCTGCAAGCTGTGATCCTTATGTTCGTCCTGTTTCTCGTTCAGGTTTTCGTAACGCTTCAACGCCAAATCACTACGCCCTGGCGGCATGGTCGGGTGCTGTTTGGTGTCCCGCTCCTGATCTCGCGTATTGGTAGTTGATTTTGCGCGCGGTTTTTCGTGTTGGTCTGACATAGTTCAGCTCCTTAGTATCCACAGACAACTTAGGGAATCGTTGAGTTTCGACACCACGAAAAGCAAAGATTCACCGCGCCAGTAAAGATAACGGAGCACAAAACAAAAGGGCCGCTAAGCGGCCCTCGAAAGAAGATGGGTCAAGCTGATTAACGAGAATCAGGCAACCTGCATGGGAATGGTGTTTGTTGTGCGCTCAACGCGATTGTTCTCGTCAAGATATACCAGCTTGGGCTTGTAATTGATCAACTCCGCTTCGCTGTATTGACCATAGGTAGCGATGATAACCCGATCGCCCACCTGAACTTTACGCGCCGCCGCACCGTTCATGGAGATGGTGCCAGAGCCAGGCTCCGCCAGAATAATATAGGTGTGAAAACGCTCACCGTTGTTCACATTGTAGATGTCGATTTGCTCGAATTCGCGCAAGCCGGCCAACGCCACCAGGTCGGCATCAATCGCGCAGGAACCGTCATACCAGAGCTCCGCCTGGGTGACCTTGGCCATGTGCAACTTACCTTTCAACATTTGTGAGAGCATGACACTCCTCCTGCTTTTGTTACCGGAACTGACGACTGTCAGCCCAATACCACTGAAACATTGTCAATCAAGCGCGCACCACGGGTGTACATGGCCCCCAAAATGGTGATGCTTTGATCATCATGGGCCGCCAGATCCAGCGTGTGGCTGTTACAAATACTGACGTAATCCACCCTGAATCCCGCTTCCGTAATTTGTTCGCGGGCGGTCTCGGCTAGCGCCGCAAAATCGCGACGCCCGCCTTCAATCTGCGCCTTGATCCAATTAAGACTGCGATGTAACTGCACCACCCGGGGACGCTCTTCCAGCGTGATGTAACTATTGCGCGAACTCATCGCCAGCCCGTCGGTTTCACGCACGATATCGCCGGGGATGATATCAATTGGCATACACAAGTCTTCCACCATGCGGCGGATCACGGCCAATTGCTGAAAATCCTTGGTACCGAATACTGCTGCGTCCGGCTGGACAATGTTGAATAACTTGGCCACCACCGTCGTCACGCCTTCGAAGTGACCAGGTCGGCTGGCACCGCATAAGACATCGGTCATGGTGGGCACAATGACGCGCGTCTGCTCGGCCATACCATTGGGGTAAATTTCCGTATCAGAAGGGCAAAACAGATAATCACACTGAGCAGCTTCCAGGCGCGCCGTGTCCGCCGCCAGCGTACGCGGGTATTTATCCCAGTCTTCATTCAGGCCAAATTGCAGGGGATTGACGAAGATACTGGTGACCACCACGTCACAATGACGTTGAGCAATCTTCACCAGCTCAATGTGAGCGTCGTGCAAATTGCCCATGGTCGGCACAAAGCCGATGCGCTTGCCAGCCTGACGCTCCTGTTGCAACGCCTCGCGCAGCGATTGAATGTGGTGAAAAACCTGCATTGCCATAACGGACACACCCAAACTGTTACCAAATGCCCCACATCCGGGCGCGCGATAATACACTCTTGCGCCGGGTAAGTACATTTTTTACCCGGTCACTGTTAGACAGAAAAATTATAGGTTGATCAATTAATAACCATCATTCTGAAAGTATTCCGGCGCCAGGTTATCAAAGCGGGTGTACTTACCAATGAATGCGGCTCTACAGGTACCTATCTCACCGTTACGTTGCTTACCGATGATCAACTCGGCGATCCCTTTATCCGGACTATCTTCGTTGTAGTACTCATCTCGGTAAATAAACAGAATCACGTCCGCATCCTGCTCGATCGCACCGGATTCCCGCAGATCCGAGTTCATCGGCCGTTTGTTCGGGCGCTGCTCCACGCCCCGGTTTAACTGGGAGAGCGCTATCAGCGGGCAGTCGAACTCTTTGGCTATCGCCTTGAGCGAGCGGGAAATCTCGGAGATTTCCTGAGTCCGCCCTTCGCTGGAGCCCGCAATCTGCATTAACTGGAGATAGTCGACCATGATCATGCCGGGGTTGCCGTGTTCTCGGGCAATACGGCGCACCCGGGCGCGCAATTCCTGAGGACTCAGGCCGGGCGTATCATCAATAAACAGCAATTTATCCTTCATCTTGGCCACGGCCGATGACAGCTTGGGCCAATCTTCCTCGGTCAGCTTGCCGTTACGCATCCGCCCCTGATCGATCCGCCCCACGGACGACATCATACGCATGACCATCGCTGCGGAGGGCATTTCCATACTGAACACAAGTACAGGTCGGTTCTGGCTGAACATGGCACTTTCAACAAAATTCAGTGCCAACGCGGTTTTACCCATGGACGGACGCGCGGCCAGAATGATCAGTTCTCCCGGTTGCCAGCCGGAGGTGCGGGTATCAAGGTCAGCAATACCCGAGGGCACACCGGTAATATCGCTGCCGGAGCGAAACAGCTCGTCGATACGCTGAACCGTGGCTTTTAACAGGTCATTTACGCCGACCAACCCGCCCTCTTTAGGGCGATCTTCGGCAATCTCGGCCACACGCTTTTCTGCCAGTTGCAGCAGATCATCGGAGTCAAGGCCGGAAGGGTTATAGCTGGACTTACTGATCTCCTGTGCCGCAGCAATCAATTGCCGCAAGGTGGAGCGTTCGCGCACGATGCGCGCATAGGCAACGATATTGGCGGCACTGGGTGTGTTGTTGGCCATCTCTACCAGATAAGCCAAACCACCAACCCGCTCTAACTGGTCATGGCGATGCAGCTCTTCCGACAGGGTAATAACGTCCAGTGGCTGGGCGTTTTCCTGCAGAATTTGCATCATCTTGAAGATCTGACGATGATCTTCGCGATAGAAGTCCACGTCGGAGATCGCCTCAAGCACCGCATCCAGGCGCTTGTTGTCAAGCATCAAACCACCCAAAACCGCCTGCTCCGCTTCGATAGAATGGGGCAAGAGAGTCTTCTGGGCGACGGCTTCCGCCGAGGGCAGTTCAAAGGATGCTTCGGACATAGGCAATAACTACGGAATTATTCGAAAGACTGAAATAAAAAATCGGGCACTATAAACAACCCGAAAGGGTGTCGATAGTGCCCGATTTCGTCACGCTTGTCAGCACTCTCCGGTCCGGGGTGGACCTTCAGAACACCAAACTAAAGTACTGCGCGATTACTCTGCAACCACCGCCAGTTTGACGGTTTGGATAACTTCCGGGTGCAGTTGAACGTCGATGTCGAACTGACCTACTTCGCGCAATACACCTTCCGGCAGACGCACTTCAGATTTGGTCACCTCTACGCCGGCCGCCGTAATCGCATCAGCGATGTCGCGAGTACCGATAGAACCGAAGAGTTTGCCTTCGTCACCCGCGTTGGCAGCGATAGTGACTGACAATTCAGCCAGCTTGGCAGCACGCGCTTCTGCTTCTGCCTTCTTGGCAGCAGCAGCAGCTTCAAGACCTGCGCGACGCTCTTCAAATTCAGCAACGTTTTTTGCTGTTGCAGCAACAGCCTTACCTTGCGGCAACAGGTAGTTACGGCCAAAACCCGCCTTAACGGAAACCTTGTCACCGATCTTGCCTAATTTACCTACTTTATCGAGCAGAATAACTTCCATCTCGTTTACCCTCTCAGTTTCATTTATCTAACGGGCAGCTGAGCATTGCTTGTGAGGTTAAGCTACAGCTTCGGCTTAAACCGCCCGCGAAAATTCAGCCACGTATCCAAAAATGCCACGATTACCAGCAACTGCGCGATGATATCCAACAGGAACACCAGCACATAAAAACCAATCAACCATTGCGTACCCATGCGCTTGACCGCTACAAAGCGGTGGACAATTGCCACCCCCATGACCAACAGCGGCAGCACAAACAGCGTGGCCCAGGAGCGATAGTCCGGCGACTGTGTCAGGCAGTAAATGGCCGCAGCCATACAGACAACCGCCTGGATGGTGTTCAAGCGAAACTGCTGAAACTCCTCGGCAAATCCGCCAGGGTTATACAGCGCCGCTTGCCACCACCGTCCCACGATCACACCGAACAAACTGCCAACAGCCGTAATATAGGCGATCATGCCCACAACAAATGTCTGGCCAGGCATCTCCACTGTTGATGGCTCCACCTCACTGAACAGCTGTTTGACAAACTCAGCCAGGGAGGCGGTCAACTGGGCCAATAAATCCGGCACCAGAACCAGTTGCAGCAAAGCCGCCAGGGTGCTCAGAGCCACCAACCCTAAGAGGGTATGGGGCCAGGACACACTATTGCGCAGTATCAGGGCAGTGGCATAGGTCACCACCAAACCACTGATCGCCAGGATCGGCATCAATGGCTGCATCTGACCCATCGCCAGGGAAATCAGCATCGGCAGCAAACCCCATAACAGGATTAGCAAACCGTTACCCATTCCTTTACGCAATGACACCAACGCAATGGCCGCCGGCGTCAGCACGGGTACCGCAGTGCCCAGAACGGCCACCACAGCAGCTTGCGTGCGGCCGCGCATGATGAACTCAGCCAGCGCACGCATGGTAAAACTTACTCGTGACTATCAGTGTACGGAATCAAGGCCAGGTAGCGTGCGCGCTTGATCGCGGACGACAATTGGCGTTGATATCTGGCTTTGGTACCAGTGATACGGCTTGGAACAATTTTGCCGGTTTCAGTGATATAGGCTTTCAAGGTTTCGATATCTTTGTAATCGATACGCTTGGTGCCTTCAGCGGTGAAACGGCAGAACTTACGACGACGGAAAAAACGTGCCATCTGTTAAACCCCCTGCTCTTGTTCTTCAAGTTCATCGGAATCCATATCGTCATCATCTGACTCTTCGGAATCCGACTCTTCATCACGACGGTCAGCGCGAGGCGGACGAGCTTTACGCTCACGGCCTTCTTTCTCAGCTTTCATGATGAAAGATTCTTCGGTGATAGCTTCGTCTTCACGAATCACCAGATTACGCAGGATGGCATCGTTGTAACGGAAGTTGGTGGTCAACTCTTCCAGCGCTTCCTCAGTACATTCGACGTTCATCATAATGTAGTGAGCTTTGTGGATTTTGTTGATGGCATAAGCCAGTTGGCGACGGCCCCAGTCTTCCAGACGGTGAACAGTACCGCCGCTGGATTTCACAGTAGAGGTATAACGCTCCACCATGCCTGGAACTTGCTCGCTCTGATCCGGATGGACCATGAACACGATTTCGTAATGACGCATTGTAGCTCCTTACGGGTTAAAGTCTCCCGCCAAACACGGTGAGACAAGGAGAGGCCCGAATAACCCCAGGCCAGATGAGGGCGCGCCATTCTAGAGAGTTTGCGAAAGTGATGCAAGGACAAAAAATAAGCAGGGGGAGGCAGCGTAGGTCGGATTAGCCACAAGGTGCAATCCGACATCTATTATAAAAAAACGAGGCGCCGAAGCGCCCCGTTATCTACCTAAAAGCAGGGGTTTTCAGACTAGGGCAGTGTCTCCAGGAAAGTCCCCACCGGAATCGAGAAGATACGACCATCATTCACATCCCAGTTGATCGACCAGGTCATCACGCCACGGAACTCGGGGTAGGCCCTGCTCGGAATCACCGTGTTGCAACTGGTCAGACGGGTTAAACAATCCACTGCACGGTTGATGTTGGCCGTTGTTGCCTGACCGGAACCTGCTGCGCGCGGGCCGGACGGTAAACCGAGTGCGACCTGGTCAGCACGCAATCCGTTAAAGTTACCCGCCGATCCATAAGCCAGGGGGAAGCCTTCAATTAGCATCAGGGCTGAGGCCACCATCATATCCACCGAGCCTGCTGGATATGCCTGAGCTGCGTAAGGGGTAGCCAAACCGCCGTTGTTGTATAGCTGCACATGCAACAGATCCAGTTCATTGCGCAGCTGGTCAATCATCGGCAGATAAGCCCCCCAGATACTGGAATAAGCCACGTGACCGCCCTGCACATAGGGATGCTCGGGAGCCATGGATACATACAGATTGGGGAAACGACTGTGCAATTGTTTGATTGCCGACACCATGTTCTGAATCACCGGTGCGCCGTGCAGCACACCCGCGCCACTCTCCAGATCAATATCCACACCGTCGAAGCCGTACTCATTGATGATGGCCGCCGTGCTGTTGACGAAGTTAGCGAGGTTAGTGGCATTGTTCAGCGTGACCGTGCCTTTTTCACCGCCATAGGATAAGACGACGATCTTGCCCTCTGCACGCTTGGCCGCGATATCGGCAATAAACTGGGCTTTATTCAGCGCCGGATCAAGATTGAACGCCACGTTACCGTTTCCGGCATCATCCACAAACGCCACGACAATTACATCCCAGATGTCGTCGACATCAGCGATTCGGATCACACCACTGCCGTTATTGAAGTTGTGCCAATAGCCAACCAACGCATGGCGCGGCAAGGGGCTGCTGTCGCCTGGGGCACGAACGCCACCGGGAATAGAGGAAGATGAAGAACTGGTGACACTGCTCACCGAACTGCTGGGGGTTGATGAGGAAGCCACACTACTGGAGCTGGGGGTCGCGCCGCAGCTGCGTACCAGATCCCAGGCATCATCCCAATGCATGCCGGTGCCCGGCGCATATGCCCAGCCCGCTGTCGAGGAACACCAGCCAGGCACCATGCAACGATATTCGCTGCCCGCGTTTTGCACCAATTGATTGGCGGAATAACTGGTGCCAGCCGCATACTGCGGCGACGCGCAATTGCCGCCCACGACGGAGGAGCTACTGCTGGCCACCGAGCTGGCACTGCTGGAAATGACGGATGAAGCACTGGATGAAACGCTGCTGGATGATGCAGGAATGGAACTGGATGAAGTTGCGCCGTCACAATTACCTAATAAATCCCATTCCTGCCACTGGCCGGAATGGTTGGCCGGGTTTTGTCCCTGGGTCCACCAGTTGGCCTCATAGGCCTTGGCGAGATATTGAACCTGGGTGCCGCCGGTATACACACCGGCGCTGGACCAGACAGGTAGGTTGGAACAATTGACGGCAAAGCTATTGACCGAGAACACACTCGCACAAACGGCGAGCCATAGCACGATTGGATTTTTCATTATTTTTAACCCTCATGATAAACAGGCGTATAAAACGCCCACGCAAAAAAGCACCAGCCCAATCAGCTCGGGCCGCGCCACCTTTGACGATCTATCATGCTCTCCTGATTTGGCAGTATTTTTTGTGGTGCTCGGTTGACGTAACCGGCCCGCTCAACCCGCTGTGCCAATCAGCGAAGACAAAGGAATACCCGACGAGGCTGACCATTCCATCGTCCACCCAAAGAAAAGATTTGTGGGAGCTATTCCTGCTTGCCTACGCGCACTTCATTCGGACACCGGAGAGACATGGCCGATAGCAGTGCTGCGAAATTGAGCTGTCTGTATAACATGTGAGCGAGAGTGTGGCAATTTCATCGGTAAAAATCGCGATGCATTTGGCAGACCATCAAGCAATTGCCGCCACATCCACCTTGCGTTGCTTTTCATAGAGAAAACTGAGGACTTGGTGGCGGTAGTGATTGTAAGTGGGGTCATCCGCCAGGGTAATGCGATTGCGCGGCCTTGGCAGGTTGATATCCAGAATTTCACCGATGGTCGCGGAGGGCCCATTAGTCATCATGACGATACGGTCCGATAACAACACGGCCTCATCAACATCGTGGGTAATCATCAATACAGTATTTTTTAATTCCGACTGAATCCGCATGACTTCATCCTGCAGGTGCGCGCGCGTTAACGCATCCAGCGCACCGAAGGGTTCATCCAGCAACAATACTTTCGGCTCCATGGCCAATGCGCGCGCAATGCCCACGCGTTGCTTCATACCGCCGGAAATTTCCGCCGGCCGTTTATTCAATGCATGCCCCATGTTGACCATCTCCAGATTTTTCACAATCCATTGATGACGTTCTGCCGCCGACTTGCTGTGCTTGAAAATTTTGTTCACCGCAATCGCCACATTTTCGTAAACCGTCAGCCAAGGCAAGAGTGAGTGATTCTGGAAAACCAGACTGCGATCCGGGCCAGGGTCATTGACTTCTTTACCATCGAGAATTACCACACCCGAGGTCGCGCGCAACAAGCCTGCCACAATATTAAGCACTGTGGATTTGCCGCAACCGGAGTGACCAATGATAGAAATGTACTCACCGCGCTCCACTTTTAAATTCACATTTTGCAACACATGGCTGGTGAGATCGCCGCGCGTAAAATCCATCGCCACCTGTTCGATTTGCAGATAACTGGCACCCATGATCAAGTCCTCTACTGTGCTGTGTCTGGTGCGTGTTCGTTAGCTGGCCGATGTACCCCGCGTAACGCGGTTACCGATAAACGCCACCATACGATCCAGGATAAAACCGACGATACCGACATAAATCAATGCCAGGATGATGTCGCTGATCAGTGATGAGTTCCAGGCATCCCAGATAAAGAAACCAATGCCCACACCGCCGATCAACATCTCCGCCGCCACGATAGCCAGCCAGGACAATCCGACACCGATCCGCAATCCGGAAAAGATATAAGGCGCGGCCGAGGGCAACATCACCTGGCGGAAATATTCAAAACCATTTAAGCGAATCACGCGTGCGACATTGCGATAATCTTCCGGAATATTGCGCACGCCCACGGAAGTGTTGATGATGATGGGCCAGATCGCCGTAATAAAAATAACGAAGATTGCCGAGGGATGACTGTCCTGAAAACCAGCGAGAGATAAAGGCAACCATGCCAACGGCGGTACGGTACGCAACACCTGAAAAACCGGATCAAGTCCGCGCATCGCCCAGGTTGATTGCCCCACCAGCACACCGAGACTGACTCCGGCTATCACCGCCAATAAATAGCCGTAAGCGACCCGTTCCAGACTGGCGAGGATTTGCCAGGCCATTCCAACATCGTTACCGCCATTGTCGTAGAACGGGTGAACAATCAATTCCCAACTCTGCTCAACCATCGCCGATGCTGAAGGTAAGGACGCTTCCGGGCCGGAACAGGTTATCTCCCAGATCGCTACGAGGATTGTCATCACAATAAGCGGCGGCAAAAAGCGTGAAAGAAGAAAATCCTTCCACTTCCCCGCCGTCTTCGACAAGGATTTTTTTAACGCTCCGGTATCGGTTTTATTGACTGCCAGCGGCATAGCCGACGCATTATCAATACTGGCTCTGGAATTCATACATCACCTCCGCTTGTCACTGGCAATTCAACTTCAGCTCATGTATTTGATTGCCAGACTATCCAGATACGCTTTTGGATTTTCCGGATCAAAGACTTTGCCATCAAAGAATTTTTCAACCCCACGAGAGGTTGACGTGGGAATATCACTGGCCGGCACTTTTAATGTCGCCGCTGCATCGCGCCACATATCTTCGCGGTTCACTTTATCAATCAAGGCTTTGGTATCGGTGGAGGCGGGGAAATAACCCCAGCGCATATTTTCGGTCAGGAACCACAGGTCGTGGCTGCGGAAGGGATAGGACGCATGGTCTTTCCAGTAACGCATCTGGAACGGACTGTTCTCTACCACCTTGCCAGTACCATAATCAAATGTACCTTTCATGCGCTCGATGATGTCTTTGTAGGGCGCGTTGATCCATTTACGGCCGGAGCAGATCTTCGCCATCTCTTCCTTGTTCTCGGCTTTTTCACACCACATCTGCGCTTCCATCACGGCCATCAACAGGGCTTTGGCTGAATTGGGATTTTTATCAACATAATCCGCGCGCATGGCGAAAGCTTTTTCGGGATGGTTGCTCCAAAGCTCACTGGTGGTATTAGCGGTGTAGCCAATTTTCTGGTTGATTAATTGCTCGTTCCAGGGCTCGCACACACAGAAGGTATCCATGCTGCCCACTTTCATATTGGCAACCATTTGTGCTGGAGGAACAACAATCGTGGAAATATCTTTGGTGGGATCAATACCGCCTGCCGCCAACCAGTAACGAATCCATAAGTCGTGCGTACCGCCGGGAAACGTCATCGCGGCATTCACCGGTTTGCCGCTGGCTTTTTTCTTTTCCAGGGCGGCTTTAAACGGCGTGGCATCTGTACCCAGTTTTAAGTCGGCATATTCTTTACCGACCGAGATACATTGGCCACCCAGATTCAAGCGCGCGAGAATATACATGGGGGTAGGAAGATTGTTCGGCGTTACGACACCTGCTGAAATCAGGTAAGGCATGGGCGACAAAATATGCGCGCCATCAATACCGTTATTGTGCGAGCCGAGAACCAGGTTGTCGCGCGTGGTGCCCCAGGAAGATTGTTTGATGACCTGCACATCGGTCATGCCATATTTTTTAAAGAAACCTTTTTCTTCGGCGACAAATAAGGGAGCGGCATCGGTGAGTGCAATAAAACCCAATTTTGCGGTGGTGGTTTCCAGGCTACCGCCTGCGGCCCAGGCAAGACTGCCGAGCCCTTTGGGTAAACCACTTAATACCGCTGCACCGCCAATCGCAGTCAGGCTGTGTTTTAAAAACTTACGACGCTTGGTTAAGTCATTGCCGCCGATCACTGTGGAAGATTTTTTTTCCATTACGCCTGCCCCTGATGCCAAATTTTAAGCGAAAAAAAACGGTGCCACACAAAGTTAATTACCGCGCAAGCAATTAACGTATGTGGCACCGTTGCCCGTTGACTCTTAGATAAAACCAGCGCCAGGTCATCATCGACTTAGCTACTTTTGATTCGTTTAATTCTGCTGACTTTCAGAATTTCCGAATCCTTGACTTGAATATTGCAGAATGCATACCAAGTTTTTAAAAACCAAAAAAATCATTTAAAAACAATTAGTTAAACATAAACATCGCGCTTATCTTCGCCCTTAAAGATGCACCAGCAGTGCGCAAAAAACAGAAAATTTGCACAGGTTGCGCGCACAACAAACTAGATGATGGGAATGTTAACTTGACGCTTTTCCTGTAGCAGATCCGCAACATTCAGAATTGCTTCAGCCACATCCGCCATACGGCGACTCTGGTCCATAGCCGATTGCCGCAACATCTTGTATGCCTGCTCTTCCGTTAGGCCGCGATGCATCATCAATATGCCTTTCGCACGCTCAATCTGTTTGCGCTCATGCAATGCCCGCTTCGCTGCCAACAATTCATCACTCACCGATTGCAGGCGTTGCGCCTGCGCCTGTACAAGATCAAAGAGCGAGTGACTGAGTTGAGGGCTCATGTCTTCCACGCTCAGTTTTTGCGAATGTGCAACGGCACCGAATCCCATCATGGATGAATCCAACAGTACCGCCATAGGAACTAACGGCGGCGTTTCGGCTTTATTAAAAGCAGCAAGAAAATCTTTGTGACTGTGCAAATCCGCGCGGGCCTCGACGATCTTGTACGCGGAAAGCTGCACCAACGCATCGGCCAATTGATTCTCAATCAATTTCATTTCATCGATTCGCTGCGTTGCTAATTCAAACCAGAGCTCACCCAGTTCCGAGGGCACCGGTTGGACTTCATTGGCTTTACGCCCAACCTGGCGCAGGGTTTTAAGCTCCGCACACAAGCGCGAATCCGTAAGTTGACGCCAGGCGATAAGCGCCTTGGCCGGCGCAAACTGGGTAAAGATATCGAAGCAACGCTCCTGGGCATCCAGCAGGTACACCATGCGCTGCTGTTCCTCCTGCGTGAAAAAACCCGCCGTGAAACCCATAGCGCCGGCTGCCCGCTCCTGCCCGGATAATTCCTTGCCTTGCATAAAGTTAAACATGGCAACCAACAGGCTGGTGACTTCAGGATCGGCGGCGGTATCGGCGGCTTCAAATACAATGGCGAGCAAACCGGCAATCAAGCGGCTAAAGGCCGTCGTTGCTTCGCGGGACGACAACTGGACAGCCCGAATCCGTTCACGCAAGCGCGGCAGTGTTTCAAAACCGTGCAACACGGATGCAATGCGGCTGAATAAACGGACGCTGCCAGCGTGTTGATCGAGACGGGAAAACTGGTTGCGCAACGTCTTTTCCGCACGGGAAGATTCGCTCACCTGATGCTGTAACACCTGGCTGAAACGCACCCCGGACGAACCAAGATAGACGTTGGATGCACCGCGTTCCCGCTGCAAACTGTGGATCAACTCACTCAACCCGGTAACCAACTCACAGGTAGTGCGCAGCTGCTCCAGGGCATCAATCTCGCAATGCTTGGCGGCCAACAGAAAGTCTTGTGCGGATTTCATGGCGTTTGCCTCGGATGTTAATGAAATGTGCGAGGCAAAACTTGTTCCAGATTGGTTTGATGAAGAGCACGACCAACCGTAGGCCGAATTAGCCGCACCGCGGCGTAATCCGACAGGTTGTTGGGATTGTGGATGGGAGCGATGTAAAAAAGAGGGGTGCGGTTATTTGAAGAGGCAGTGGCTTGCGTAATCCCTGGCTTCGTTCATGGTCCATTCGCCATTGGGTTTGGTCTTCATTTTTTTACACCATTCGGGGCTGCCGACTTCCGGCGCACAACCCGTAACCAAACCGAGCAACAGACTCAAGGCGATAATCTTTTTACGCATAGGCTTCCTTAATGATACTAAGACTTCTGTTGACGTTGACGCACAGCCTCGAATAAACAAACGCCGGTCGCGACCGATACGTTCAAGCTGCTGACCGTCCCCGCCATGGGAATGTTCATCAGATGGTCGCAGGTTTCCTGGGTCAGGCGTCGCAAACCGTCACCTTCCGCGCCCATTAAAATACCGATAGGACCAGTCAGGTTGGACTGGTAAACCGACAGGTCTGCTTCGCCGGCCGCACCGAATAACCACACACCGGCTTCCTGCAGTTTTTTCAGGGTGCGGGCGAGATTGGTTACCGGAACAAAAGGCAGGACTTCTGCCGCACCACAAGCGACCTTGCGTGCGACCGGATTCAAACCGGCAGACTTATCCTTGGGTGCAATAACCGCATGGACACCAGCGGCTTCTGCGGTACGCATGCACGCGCCGAGATTATGCGGGTCGGTCACACCGTCCAGGATCAATAGAAAGGCCGGTTCGGACAGATTGTCCAGCATTCGAAATAAAAAAGCTTCGTCATGGTTCTCACCCGGCGTACAACGTGCAACCACGCCCTGATGGTTTTCCTCATCCACTAATTCGTCAAGGCGAGTGCGATTAACATACTGAATGTGAATGTCATTGTTCTGTGCCGCGCTGGCAATCTTTTGCAGGCGCTGGTCATTACGCCCCTGTAACAAAAACAATTCCTGTACACGCTGGGGTGCACTTTTCAACAGGGCCTGAACCGCGTGCAGGCCGTAAATCAATTCGTTATCTTTCAATGTAAGCCTCAAAAAAACCAAACTGTAAAGCCACCGCTGATAACAATCGGTGGGTTATTCATCTGTTTGCTGATCACTGCACAGGATCACTTCCGTTTGCGCCCTACTTCTCCTTCTTAAATTTAGCCAGCGCTTTTTTAACGCCAGCTGTCGCGGACGAAAGAATTGACTTGCCTTTAGCTGGCGCACTTGCTTGAGCCGCAGGAACTGATTCTGTCTTCGTCTTGCGCCGAGCTTTTTTATCTTGATTGCCATCCGTCACTCCAGCTGTTGAGTCCGTGCGGGTACGGCGGCTTTTGGTCGGTGCAACATCAACTTGTGTCGACTTTGCACTGGCGCTGCCTGCCGTGGATTTTTTCTTGCCGGCCTTGGTCGACCCTGTTGCTGTCTCTACCTTGGCCTGTCTGGATTTGGCTTTGGTTGGAGCAACACGAGGCTCTTGCGCTTTTTTGCCTTTCGCTGACTTGGTCGTCGCTTTGCTGCGCTTGGCGGGTTTTTCTGCTGTTTTGGTTTTGCTCGATTTTGCACGATGCGCCACAACAGATTCCAGCTCAAAATCTATCTTGCGATTGTCGAGGTCAACACGCACGACACGCACCACCAGTTCATCGCCCAAGCCGAAGACTTTGCGCGTGCGCTCACCTACCAGCCGATGTTGTGCGGCTTCAAAGCGATAGTAATCATGCGGCAAGGCAGTGACGTGAATAAGCCCTTCGACATACAGTTCTTTTAATTCGATAAACAAACCAAACCCGGTCACCGCGCTGACAATGCCGGGGAATACCGAACCAACCTGATCGCGCAGGAATTCACATTTGAGCCAGCTCACCACATCGCGTGTTGCTTCATCGGCGCGCCGCTCAGTCATGGAACAGTGCTCGCCCAGCCCGGCCATATCGGCGGGCGAATAGGGGTAGATAGCGCGCTGCTTCAGGAGGCTGGCACCGTCAACGCGCTGCACCTGTTTCGAGGGCAGCTCACTGCGAATGACCGAACGAATCGCACGGTGTACTAACAGATCAGGGTAACGGCGAATCGGCGAGGTGAAATGTGTGTAGGCCTCATAGCCCAGACCAAAGTGGCCGAGGTTTTCCACCTGATACATCGCCTGGCGCAGACTGCGCAACATTACGGTTTGGATCATGTTGCTGTCTGAACGATTCTGGATTTGCTCCATCAAGGCCTGGTAATCCAGCGAAGTTGGCGCATCGCCACCCGCAAGCGATAAGCCCAACTCACCCAAAAATTCACGCAGATTAGTCAGCTTTTGTTCGGTAGGGCCTTCGTGCACCCGATACACGCCGGTCAGATTGTGCTTTTGTAGAAACTTGGCTGCACACACATTGGCGCAGAGCATACATTCTTCAATTAACTTATGCGCATCATTACGACGCACCGGTACGATGCGTTCGATCTTGCGCTCATCATTGAAAACAATGCGCGTCTCTACCGTTTCAAAATCGATCGCACCACGGTCATCGCGCGCTTCGCGCAGGCACTTATATAAGTCATGCAGACGATGCAATTGCGGCAACACCGCGCGGAACTGCTGACGCAGTGGATATTGATCATCATCCGGATGCGCCAGGATCTCGCCCACCTGCGTATAGGTCAGGCGTGCGTGGGAGTGCATCACCCCTTCATAAAATTGATAACCGGAAATCTTGCCCGCATCGGTGATGGTCATCTCGCATACCATACACAAGCGGTCTACCTGTGGGTTGAGCGAACACAGGCCATTGGACAAGGCCTCGGGCAGCATGGGCACGACGAAGTCGGGGAAATAAACAGAGTTACCGCGCAGACAGGCTTCTTTATCCAGAGCGCTGTCGATATGTACATAATGCGAAACATCAGCAATCGCGACATACAAACGCCAACCGCCTTTGCGCCGCTCACATAACACCGCGTCATCAAAGTCGCGCGCATCTTCGCCGTCAATGGTAACGAACGGGAGGTGGCGCACATCGACACGATGCAGCTTGTCAGCCTCCTGCACCTCGCCGGGAATACCTGCCGCTTCGGCCTCAACCGACGGCGGCCAGATACTGGGGATGCCGTGGGACTGGATCGCCAGCTCAATCTCCATGCCCGGCGCCATGTGGTTGCCGAGCACACGGACGACCCGCCCTACCGGCGGACGATTCTTGTCCGGTTGCTGGGTGATCTCCACCACCACAATTTGCCCGGGTTCTGCACCACCCCAGGCACCGAAGGGAATCATGATGTCCTGGGTAATGCGCACATTCTCCGGCCGCACAAATTGCACGCCTTCCTCATTAAAGAAGCGCCCCGCCAACTGTTTGGTGTTGCGCGATAACACCTCGACGATAGCGCCTTCTTCCTTACCCCGGTATTGATGGCCGGCCATGCGTACCAGCACTTCGTCACCATCAAACACACGACGCATTTGTCGGTTGTGGAGATAGATGTCTTCGCCACCTTCAGCGGGAATCACAAAGCCGTAGCCGTCGCGATGCCCCTGTACCCGGCCGCGCACCACGTCAATCTTGTCCGGCCGGACATAGGCGTCACGCCGATTGCTGATCAATTGGCCATCCCGCGTCATCGCGATCAGGCGGCGGCGCAGCGCTTCGACATCATCCTCACCGGTCAAATTGAGCATGTCGCACATCTCGGGGTGGGTAACCGGATAGGCGGCTTTATCTAACAATTCAAGAATATATTCACGGCTGGGGATGGGGTTTTCGTATTTTTCGGCCTCGCGCTGGGCGAAAGGGTCGTTTTTGGGCAGTTTGCGTTTCGTCAAAATAAATGTCCTGTCAGTATCCCTGGAAGATGGGTTTGGGCGTTTAGACCCTAAATAAGGTGCAATATTCACATCGCAACCCTAGGGATAGCCTGATTATAGGGTTAGCGAACCGCAAACACACGAAAAGACAAGGAATCCTTACAATTTGGCATAAATAAAAATGCTAAAAAGTCGAGGAAAGCCCGTTGACAACCCAAGAGTGGATATTTATAGTTCGCGGCCTCGGCAAACCGCGCCGAGCACTCCCTGCCCCGGTGGTGAAATTGGTAGACACGCCAGCTTCAGGTGCTGGTGGCCGAAAGGCCGTGGAGGTTCAAGTCCTCTCCTGGGCACCACTTATAGATATGAGGCAATCTCATATTGTCCGAGAACCCGCAAATTTAGCGGGTTTTTGCATTTTTAGACTCCGAGAATGTCCAGCTAGGTCCCTTTCAATCCCGCTTTTTTGTTGGTATCGTTGTTGGTATCGAGATTCAACCTCGGCGACCAAATGGCAACAAATAAGCTCACGGACATTGAAGTCAAACAAGCCGCAATTCGAGAAGGTGATTACAAAATTACCGACGGCGGCGGGCTCTACTTGCTGGTTAAAAACAACGGCACAAAATGCTGGCGGCTGGCGTACCGTTTCGCAGGAAAGCAAAAAACCTTAGCCTTAGGCATTTATCCAAGCGTCGCTTTAAAACAAGCCAGAGACGCGCGCAATGAAGCAAAAGATAAACTCGCCAAAAACATCGACCCATCACTCGATAAAAAACAGGAAAAACTCAAACAACAATTAGCGGCCGCAAACACGTTTGAAGCTATCGCCCGCGATTGGTGGCAACACAAACTTGGCCACTGGCTCCCACACCACAGCCTGCGAGTTCTAGGCCGCCTAGAGGCCGACGTGTTCCCGCGTATCGGCATCACCCCCATCACTGAATTGCGCCCACCACACATCAAAGCGATTATCCACAACATAGAAAAGCGCAATGCATTAGATGTAGCCAAACGGGTTTTACAGGATGTTCGCCGAGTGTTTGCCTATGCCGTAGAGCTAGGCCATATAGAAACTAATCCAGCGCGTGAACTGACTTCAAAGGCTCGCCAAACGACACACAGAGATGCCCTACCTCCAGAGCAGCTACCGCAATTTATGCGCGACCTTGCAAGCTACCATGAGCGCGGACGCCTACTTACGCGCTATGCCGTAGAGCTTTTAGTGCTGACCTTCGTTCTGGTGAACTTCGTGGCGCGCGCTGGAGTGAATTTGATTTAAAAGAATGTTTGTGGCGCATACCCGCTGAGCGCATGAAAATGAAAACTGACCACATGGTGCCATTGTCCAAACAGACTTTGGTACTACTGCAGAAAATACGCGAGATAACGGGCAATTTTGAGTTGCTGTTTCCCTCCGAGCGCCGCATTACCGACCCCATGAGCGACAACACCATGCGTCGCGCCATATTCAAATTAGGTTATGACGGCAACACTCCAGGCAAAGCCAAATGCGTACCCCACGGCCTGCGCACTACCGCCTGCTCAATCTTGAATGAACAGGGCTTTAACCCAGATGCTATTGAGCGCCAAATGTCTCACATGGAGCGTAACGGCGTAAGAGCGGCCTACACCCACCATGCGCAATACAAAGATGATCGATTTGAAATGATGGAGTGGTGGGCAAACAACATAGATAGAATCAAAAGCAATTTAATGAAGGAACAGACACCATGTTTATAAAAAGCGGCCATATCGAATATGAAGAATTTCTCATTGAGCGCGGATCTCAGCATATAGGCACACTTTCTAAAAAGGACTTGATAATGCAGATGCAGGATCATCTCGAAGAGCATCGATACAACACTAGCCTAATACTTGAACATGAAGAAAATCAGTACAAAAAAAAACAGGGTATAAAAGAGTTCGACCAAAAATGGGTAGTTTTGAAAGACAGAACCTTAGAGGCGAGAGCCGTCCTAGCCTCGGGGGACATAAATTTGATTGCCTCAACATTCTACTGGCTCGGTCTGGCATCAGCCCAACTAGACCAAGAAGCAACCGATTTAATTGAGTTTTCTAAGAACATGTCATCAATAAGACATGGGATGAAGTCTGAACTTGCACTATCGAAAAAAAATGTTGCCAGTAAATTTGTCAGAAAGGAAGCGCTAGAATTTGCCAATAAATGCTGGAAGTCCCCCTCACACTCACACGAAAGAATAGGAAAAATAGCAGAGCTAACTAAAATTCATATTGAAGCTCTATGTTCGTCTAATAAAGAAATAGAAGAAATAATAGACCAATCCGGCTACAAACTGCCCCGTGATATAAACGTCATTAAACGCTGGCTAAGACCAATAGCGCCTAAATCAGCTCAAGCAAGAGGTCGACCAAAAAATTAAATATATACTTTTCGTACGAGAAATATATTTATCGCACGAAGTACAAATTTTAATTTCTATATAACTATATAAATTAGATATCGCACTCAACAACACGAGAACGATATCCAATGAACCAATTCCCAACCGGCTTTATTCGCTTAAATCAAATACTTGGCAACCCCAAAGCAAACCCACCAATACCAGCAATTATTCCAGTCTCCAAATCCACCTTCTGGCTTGGTGTTAAAGAAGGTCGCTACCCTCAACCCGTTAAGCTGGGTAAGCGTTGCACCGCTTGGCGAGTAGATGATATCCGTCGCTATATCGAGAGTGTTGGGGGTGAAGCATGAACCGCAAACACCTGAGTAACGCCAGTGCCAACGCACAAAGAAAACGTTTACTGGAAGCCCTTAAAAGCCTGGGTGCAGTCAATACACTCTATGCCCGTGACCGATTAAATATAATGGCACCCGCCCCGCGCGTGAAAGAGTTACGCGAGCAAGGTCACCTGATACACACCGACCGAATCAGCATAACTGACCAAAACGGCTTTCTTCATAGGAATGTTGCTCGCTATGTACTGATTCAATTAGCAGGAGAAAAGACAGAAAAATAAAACCCGCTTAAACATTTGCCTAAGCGGGCTTATTTAACACGGCTAGCGGTGAAAGTTTGCAGACCTGAGCCGCTAGCCAACAACAGGCTAGCACAGCATGAACACCATTCCCAAACCAATTCACCTCAAAAACAGAAAAGGTTTTTTAATCAAAAACTTAGCGCACATACCAAACGGCATTGGACAAACCTTGCAGGTTTTTTACCCCGTTTTTTGCAATACAGCCCACCGAATTTGTTTTTTAATTCATAGGCTTACAAACCAAGCTACCCCACATGCTGCGCTAGGTTACTTTATATTATCTATGTCAAGTTTTACCGCCCCTTACATCGCTCTAATGGATGCGCAATGAGCTACATAGTCACCAATCCATTAATCGAATTTAACGGCGAATGGTGGGAAATAAACACGCGTAAGAGTGGCATTTACCACGACATGATGCAGGCAATACTGGGGCAACTATTCGCAATGCTAAGTCACCACAATAAAGCGCTGGTTTTTCGTTTTGATTTACATTGCCCGAGCCATACTGACACCAATAAAACCATCACTGATTTTTTGCGGCGCTTATCGCGGCGAGTGATCCGGCATTACGGCCTGAGCCGCTTTGGTTATTGCTGGGTGCGCGAGCAAGAAAAAGCAAAACAGCAGCACTATCACTTTGCGCTAATACTGGACGGCAACAAAATACAAAAGCCCAGCCTTATATGGGAAATGATAAAAACCATTTGGGAATTTATGGGCGGCAAATGCTGGCTACCAGACAACGCCTATTACCGCCTGACACGCGCAAACCGACACCAGACACAGGAAGCAATCAAACGCCTGTCATACCTAGCCAAAGGCCGTGGCAAGAGCTACAAACCCCAACAGACAAAAAACTACGGTACTAGCCGGATAAAGGCGCGAGAATAGCCCACAGGCGATTTAACAACGAACAGGTAAACATATGACCCGATGGCAGCAACAACAAACCAATCGCAATACCATTAAGCACCTGCAAACCGTTTTATTGCTTAACAACTCGCGCCCGCCCAGCTATGTGAAAGCGGTAGCTGCGCTAAACCGCCTGGCAATCACTACCAGCAGAGGCAACCCTTGGACACCCAAGCGGCTTTTCAGAATGTTGCAGCGCAACGGAATCAGCGGACTGCATGGTCTATGCGCATCGCTAAAAGAAAAGAGCTAAATCAACAAAAAACATACATGCTTCAATCTAAAATTTTTCGGATAGCCTGAATATTTAACTGATTGCACCAAGTTTTGTTGTTAATTTCGCTTCACTTATTTACACGCACTAGCTAGAGCTACCGGTGCCCATTTGCCATTTACGAGCTTAGCTTTTGCGCCATTTTCCCATGTATAAATTTGTCCATCGACATAGGCTTTTCCGTTTACATCTGCATTTTTTTCTATGTCTGGCAAGTAATAAGGCATAGGGGCAACCTCATCGTATGGCTGGCTTACATGAAGATTCTGAACACCGCGAATGACATGATCCTTTCCTGCTAAATCTGTGAAGCTGATTTTATATATTGGTTTACTAGAGAACATGCCACTTTCATCGCTGACCCACACCATCCCACCACATGCAAGATATTCGTTCCCATCGGCAGTGATTACACGCGGAGCCGTCTGAAATTTATCACAACCAAAAAGGAGTAA
Organism: Cellvibrio sp. PSBB006; assembly: GCF_002162135.1. Taxonomy (NCBI): domain Bacteria; kingdom Pseudomonadati; phylum Pseudomonadota; class Gammaproteobacteria; order Cellvibrionales; family Cellvibrionaceae; genus Cellvibrio; species Cellvibrio sp. PSBB006. The sequence goes on from NZ_CP021382.1 coordinate 2,442,530, forward strand.
ACTCGCAACCAAAGCTAACACTATCAATCCAATTCTATTCATGCCGAACATCTTGTTTTTCCTTCCTAGTAAGGTTCCAGAAACTTTTGCTTGATAATTAGCACACACGGTAGACCAAGAGCAGAAACATTAAATATGAGTAAACTGCCGCCAGTCAACCAAAGTACATAGCAAATCAGCTCATTACCCTTTTTAAGCCGTAAACACCGGCAAATTACGGAGAATAAGGGTATTTCTGGACATCTTAGAAAGGGAATTGGGTATTTTTGCGCACTAAAAAAAAGGGTATTTTGAGACTCCCTAAAGGGTATTTTGCGACCAGTACGCGCAGGATTTAGCAGACACAGCACCTCACATTTGTTGGTATCGTCGTTGGCACCGGATAAAATCAATATTTTTTAATCATTTAAAATCAATAACTTATACTAATATTTCTTGTCCTCTCCTGGCACCATATTCAAAAGCCTCGATAGTGATATCGGGGCTTTTTCATTTGCGGCTTCGATTAACAACGGACTTGTCCTCAGTCGCTCTTGTACGTCCGGTACACCGCGACACTTGTGCATCCATGCACATCGTCCTAGGCACCAAATTTGAGAGCCTCGATAGCAATATCGGGGCTTTTTTGTTTCTGGTTTCAGACGCGATCGGTGACAAGGTAATTTAGTGAAAGATCGGCTAGTATCATGAGCTGTGGAGTAGCAGCTCCACGATGATGCAAATGGAATGGAGCCGATTTTATGAAGACTGCGGTATATCAATCGTTTCGCACCACTGACGTACCCGACTGGATGACACGATGCCTCGCAAGTGTTTCCAGTTGGGCAGAGATGCGGGACTTCGCCTATCACTTTTATGACGACGAATTTTTTAATTATGCCCCCGCCAGGTTGCGGACGGCTGTTGGCAATCAGCGTCATCTGGTGTCCGATGTGGCGCGCCTGGAGCTGGCCAAGGAACTATTAAATACCTACGATAGGGTGATCTGGATTGATGCCGATGTGTATATCAATAATCCCGCGAATTTTTTATCTGCGTTTCCGCCCTGTAAATTTCTTTTTTGCCAGGAGCATTGGGTCCATCAAGAGGGTGAGAAAATTATTGTCTCTGAGCGGGTCAATAATGCCGTCATTGTGATGGAGCGAGACAACGAATTTCTTGATTTTTATCGTTATGCCTGTAATCAGGTGATCAATGAATGGAAGCAATTGTCCCACAGTGCATTTGGTACGATTTTTTTAACGCAGATCCACAAGATGCTGAAGCAACCCTTGCTGCTGGATGTGGGTATGTTCAGCCCCTTATTGCTCGATGCCGCCAGGCAAAATAACCGCACCTTCCTGGATACCCATTTAAAACGAAAGAATGTCCCGATAAACGCCGCCAACCTATGCCTGACATTTTTTAATGGAAACTACGATGGCCGCAAGCTGGATGACAGTGCCTATGTGGCAGCGATGGATTATCTCGACACACTGCATAAGTAATAAGTCGGCGCCCTCCATGGCGCCGTCTGTCTCAACATCAATTTTTTTATTTTTTCTTAGGCGTAGAACCGGCAGGCACCAGGGGAATATTCGTCAGGCTGAACACATGACTGGTGCCGGTGCTGGTTGATGCGGAGTGACAACCAAAGCAACCCTGATCTGATGACGACGAACCCAGCTGGTGATAGGTTTCCATCGTGGAGTTGGCCAGCAACAATGAGCCAATCAATTCCGGATCGGTTGGACTGGAGGGGATAGAGCCATCTTTCGTCCACACAGCGCCGACCTGAAAATAATTACTGCGCACATCGCCTATTAATCCCAGCATTACCAGAATATCCAGATTCAGCGAAATCAATTCACTGTTATTTTCTGCTGAAGCTTTGGTGGGCGCATTACCCCAGGGATTAACACGGTAAACATTGTTGGCCTGAATTGTATTGCCTGAGGTAGCGTTGATGTTGCCCGTGGATGAATCCACAGTCATCTGCGCCACCAGCGCGCCCGTTTGACTGCCACCGCTTGCCATGAAATTCCATTGCCCCGTGGAGTTGTAGGGAATAGATTGGGTCTGTCCAAACAGATCGTTGAAATAAAACGTATTATCCGGCGCATTGCTGCGATGCTCGAAGGTCGCCCACACCATCTCCGGATGCCCTTGCACCGGACCAACCACATGGACACCAACCAGGGCCAATGTTTTCTGTACAGAGGGAGCGGTGGTACTGATGGTCCATTGGGTAGGACTGGTTTTAACATAATTGGGAACCATCGCCACAATGGTGACGTAATTCGCCACATTGTCCACCGTCGCTGCATCAACCCATGCGGTTTTTAACTCCATCGTCAGTGCATTGCCATCACCAATGTTTGCTCCGTTGCTCTTGGCGTAACTTAACACTGATTTCAATTCTGTTGGTGTGGTAGGAAAAGGCGTATCAGCAGGCAAATATTTATTAGTCAGCGCAGTATTAAACCAGGCATACACATCGTTGGCATGCACGGCAAAATAGACCAGTGATCCATTTAACGATAACAAGGTATCGCTGCCACCGGCTTGCCCGCCCGGCTGAATGGTTTGCGGTTTGGTATCACGCAGTGCAAACCCTTTATTGACAGTATCAGCGCTGTTCGACACATAGCGATAGATTGTATTGCCTGATGCATCAACGCCGTCGGTGTACATATCAAAGAAAGTCGCTGAGTCCAGAAGAATCCCACCATTGACCGGTGATGTAATCCACAGGAACATTTGATGCGCCCATTTGTAGAAGTCGCACTTGGTGTTATCGGTCGGAAAATTCACACTATCGGCAAAGCTTACAAGACCATTTTTACTGATCCCGCCAACAAACCAGGAATTTAACTCTTTGGGTGAAATTGAACAGGCCGTATCGACATAGCCGAGCTGTTTAACTTGAGATTGGGGTTGAGCCTGGATAGCGGTTGCAATAAAGACAAGACTTATTAGAAAAATGTTTCTTAGCATGATTACCCTCCGTGGGTAGTGGTTGCCCTCTACTACTGTAGCGGCTTTTTTCCGGATAACCAGCCGGTGTAATCCCTTGTAATATTTGTCGCCAGAATTTATATAAATTATTTTATGCATATAAATGTCGCCACACAGGGATATGGCACAAAACACAATATTTTTAATAAACAAAAAAACATACTTTTATAAACATCATTTTAAAAAACGATAAAAAATCAATGATTGGTTAAGACAAAAAAATCGTAGCAATAAATTTCAGGTAATTTGCTGTAATTTTCATAAACCGGTGACTATAGTAGTTTTTACGTTCAGTCGTTCGCTCCAAAGGCTCAACCAACAAGGCGAGCCTGAATAAAAGAAATAACGTGATAATATTTGTTTCAACCCGTTTCTTCGCTTCTGCCAGTGTTCCGATGTAAGGCGGACGGTCATATAGTTCTCGCCAAGGAGGTAGCCAGTTGTGGTCAATATCGCACTGGAAAACCATGAAGTCCGAGTCAGAGGTACTGTCCAGGGCGTGGGCTTCCGCCCGACCGTTTATCGATTGGCCATTGAGTGTCGACTCAAGGGCGAGGTCTTTAATGATACCGACGGTGTGTTTATTCGTTTAAGCGGTGTTCACACCGATATCCGCGAATTTCTACAGCGACTTGAACATGAATCACCACCGCTGGCGCGAATTGAATCTATTGAAAGCAACGCGATAACAGCGCAGTGGTGTTATCACAATTTCCACATTAGCCAATCCAGTGCATCACAGGGGCGCACGGACATATCGCCGGATGCTGCTACTTGCAAGTCATGCCTGGAGGAAATCTTTAATCCTGCTGAGCGCCGTTATTTATATCCCTTTACAAATTGCACACATTGCGGACCACGCCTGTCGATTATCCGGGGAATTCCCTATGATCGTGGCAACACCACCATGGCGAATTTCACCTTGTGTGCTGCGTGCGAAGCTGAATACAACAATCCACTGGATCGGCGTTTTCATGCGCAACCGGTTGCCTGCCATGAATGCGGTCCGGGATTATTTCTGCATCATTTCTCCGGTGAAACACCGACGCTTTCCGGCGACAGAAAACAGCAAACCCGACACATCCTCCAGGATGTAGTAGATGCACTTCAGGATGGAAAAATTGTAGCCCTAAAAGGCCTCGGCGGTTTTCATTTGTGTTGCGATGCGACCAACCACTTCGCCGTAAGCCGTTTGCGCGAACGCAAACAACGCTATGCCAAACCCTTTGCGTTAATGTGCAACAGCATCGACAAAATTCGTGCCTACTGTCAGGTTTCCAAACAGGAGCAAGAGGCCTTAGCCAGCAGCGCAGCACCCATCGTGTTACTGCAAAAACACAGCGAACAACAGGGCCTTAATACCTTATCCACCGCCATCGCGCCGGGAACTCATCTGCTGGGTTTCATGCTGCCATATACACCGCTGCACCATCTGCTGTGCCAGGACTTCGGAAAGCCGTTGGTGATGACGAGCGGCAATGTCGCCGGCGAACCGCAGATTATTGATAACGATGAAGCCCTGGAGAAACTCGGGGATATTGCTGATCTGATGGTGTATCACGATCGTGATATTGCGAATCGCATCGACGATTCTGTGGTGCGGTGTGTGGGTGAAAAAATCAGAGTCATACGCCGGGCACGCGGCTATGCACCACGCTCAATCAGCTTGCCCAAAGGCTTCGAGCAAGCCGATAACATCATCGCCTACGGTGCCGAACTGAAATCGACCTTCTGCCTGCTTAAGCAGGGCGCGGCTATCTTGTCGCAGCATCAGGGTGACCTGGAAGATGCGACAACTGCCGCCGATTTTGAAAAGAATTTGCAACTTTATCAGCAGATATTTTCATGCAAGCCACAATATCTGATCGCAGACAAACACCCGGAATATCTCTCCAGTAAGTTTGCCCGACGCGATGCAAGCGCACAGCAAGTTGATCTCATGGAGGTTCAACATCATCACGCCCATATCGCCAGCGCCATGGCGGAAAATAATCTGCCAGTAGATCATCCACCGGTATTGGGTATCGCACTGGATGGTTTGGGCCTGGGCGACGATAACGAATTCTGGGGCGGGGAATTTTTATTATCGACCTATCGCGATTACCGTCGTCTCGCCTTGCTCAAACCCGTGGCCATGCCCGGCGCCGCTCAGGCCATCAAACAACCCTGGCGCAATAGCTATGCGCAGATTTGCAACAGCATGAGCTGGGAAACATTTACCGCGTTATACGGCAACACATCACTTGCCAATCTTCTTACCAGCAAACCATTACCCACCTTGCATGCGATGTTGAGCCAAGGCATCAACTGTCCGTTAAGCAGCTCAATGGGGCGCTTGTTTGATGCGGTGGCCGGTGCACTTGGTTTGTGTGCGGAGCAGGTTCAGTTTGAAGGTCAGGCCGCGATTGAACTGGAAATGATGACCGACACAGCGGCCGTATTAAATAACACGATTGATCGCCCTTACGCGTTGCGCCTTGAGCAGATAACAGATACGCAAGGCCATCGTTTACTCCAACTCAATCCCGCCTGTATCTGGCCGGCATTACTGAATGACATACAACAACAGCAACCGATCAGCGTGATTGCCACGCGTTTTCATCGCGGGCTAATTGACAGCATTGCATTGTTGATCAAGCAATTGCAGAAAGAGTTTACATTCACCGACGTCGTCTTGTCCGGCGGTTGTTTTCAAAACGCGATCCTGTTGCAGGGGCTTGAACGCGCGTTGGATCAACAGCAGCTGCGTTGTATTACACACGCGGATATACCGGCGAATGATGGCGGTATCGCACTGGGACAAGCCGTGATAGCGGCGGCAAGGATAAGTTAAAAAATAATGATCACAACTAACCGTGTTAACCATCAGGGGAAGACTTATGTGCTTAGGAATACCGGGCAAGATCGTCAGCATTGTTGACGCAGAACAACAGGTCGGCATCGTCGATGTCGGCGGTATCCAGCGGGCGGTCAATCTCAGTTGCATTGCTGAACCCAATGTAGACCTCCAGCAATACCTCGACAATTGGGTGCTCGTGCACGTCGGCTTCGCCATGAGTGTTATCAACGAAGCTGAAGCCCAAGCCACGCTCGCGGTGCTCACCGAGTTGGGCAACATGCAGGAAGAAATGGCGGCGATGCAGGAGGGAGAATCCTGATGAATCACTCCGACAATAACGCCAGCTTGCAGGCACTTTATCCCTTCCTCAACAACACGCCGTCTGATAGCGCGGTTTTGAATCATGCGCTATTGGATTCGATTGACAAAAAAATCGTGGAACACCAACGCGTGATCACAGCGTTTTTCAGTTCTCATGCGCAGGCCATGGTGAATTGTGCCCAGGCAATTGCCGATGTTTACAACCGTAAGGGGCAACTCTTCACCATGGGCAATGGCGGCTCCAGTTCCGATGCCGCACACATTGCCGTGGAATTTTTACATCCCGTCACGACAGGACGCCCAGCCCTGCCCGCCTACGATTTAAGTTGCGACAAAACTGTGATGACCGCTATCGCTAATGACGTGGGTTATCAGCATGTGTATGCCCGGCAGGTCGCAAATCTGGTTAAAGAAAATGATGTGTTGATTGCTGTCTCCACCAGCGGTAATTCGGAGAATCTGATACGGGCACTGAAGCAGGCGCAAAAGATCGGGGCAACCACCATTGCGCTGGCCGGGGGTAACGGCGGAGAGATGGCCAAGCTGCAACTGGATCATTGCCTGATCGTTGAATCCAGCAGCATTCATCGCGTACAGGAATGTCACGTTGCGATCTATCACGTGCTGTGGGATCTGGTGCATACGTTACTGGCTGATACGCGCGGAAAAATACATACAAAGGAGACTGGCGATGAAATACGTTGATGAATTTCGCGATCCACACAAAGCAAAAGTTTTGCTCGACAATATTATCGATATTGCTGACGCACTGGCAGATGACCAACAGCGACCGACCTACATCATGGAGGTCTGCGGTGGCCATACCCATTCCATCTTTCGTTACGGCATTGAAAATATGCTGCCGCCGAGTATCGAGTTGATTCACGGTCCCGGCTGCCCGGTGTGCGTCTTGCCGCGCGGTCGCGTTGATGACTGCGTGGCAATTGCTGAGCAAGAGAACGTAATCTTTACGACATTTGGCGATGCGATACGCGTGCCCGGCTCGCAAAAAAGTTTGTTGGAGGCAAAGGCCGACGGTGCCGATGTGCGCATGGTGTATTCGCCGATGGACGCGCTGAGCATTGCGAAAAAAAATCCGGACAAGGAAGTGGTATTTTTCGGTTTGGGTTTTGAAACCACCATGCCCAGTACAGCGCTAACCGTGCTTCAGGCCGAGGCCGATGGCGTCACCAACTTTTCGCTGTTCTGCAATCACATCACCATCATTCCCACCATCAAGGCCGTGCTCGATTCACCGGATTTACAGCTCGATGGCTTCCTGGGGCCGGGACACGTGAGCATGGTGATCGGCAACCAACCTTACGGCTTTATTGCTGAGCAATATCATCGCCCGGTTGTGGTGGCGGGCTTCGAGCCGCTGGATATTCTGCAATCCCTGTGGATGGTCCTGAAACAACTACAGGCTGGCGAAGCACGGGTGGAAAACCAATACAACCGCATCGTACCGGAATACGGCAACAGGATGGCGCTGGAAGCGATCAGCAAGGTGTTTGAGTTGCGGCAATTTTTTGAGTGGCGCGGTCTGGGTTCCATCGATCATTCGGGGGTTCAGTTGAATAAACAATACAGCACCTATGATGCAGAAAAAAAATTCTCAACCAAAACCGTCACCATCGCCGATCCGGAATCCTGCCAATGTGGCGAGGTGTTGAAAGGTGCAATAAAGCCCTGGCAATGCAAAGTATTCGGCAAAGCCTGCACGCCGGAAACGCCAGTCGGTGCACTGATGGTCTCCAGTGAAGGCGCTTGTGCGGCCTATTACCTGTACGGCGGCGATCGTATTGATGCGCTGCAAGTGGAAGATGATATTGAGGAGCTCAGAGCATGAATGTCGCAGAAAAAAAACCGATTGAGGAAAATTCGGCAACAGCCCGCATCCGTCAGGGAAAACTGGTGAGCAATGTTATCACCCTGGCTCACGGCGGCGGCGGCAAAGCCATGCGCGATTTAATCGACGATGTCTTCATCGAGGCGTTCAGTAATCCCGCGCTGAATACGCTGGAAGATCAAGCACGATTTTCTCTGGACGATCTGGCGAGCTACGGTGACCGTCTGGCAATGACCACCGATTCTTATGTCATCGATCCACTGTTTTTTCCGGGTGGTGACATTGGCAAGCTGGCAATCTGCGGCACCGTCAATGATCTCGCTGTGGGCGGCGCCACGCCCTTGTATTTAACCTGCGCCATGATCATCGAAGAAGGCATGCGCGTTGACACCTTGCGTCAGATTGTCAGCTCCATGGCCGTCACCGCCAGAGCCGCAGGCATTCATATCGTGACGGGTGATACCAAAGTTGTGGAGCGCGGCAGTTGCGACAAGATTTTTATTAATACCGCCGGCATCGGTGTGATCCACAAGGATTATCAACTGGGTGCCCATCAAGCCCGCCCCGGCGATCACATTCTGGTGAACGGCTTTTTAGGTGACCACGGTGCCGCAATCCTGAATGCTCGCGGCGATATGCAGCTCTCCTGCCCGATAGAAAGCGACTGCGCACCGCTGCATACCTTAATACAAAGTTTGCTGCAGGCAGCTCCCAATACGCGTTTTATTCGCGATGCCACGCGCGGGGGAATTGCTTCAGTGCTGAACGAAATTGCCGAGACGTCGCGCTGCGCCATTGAGATTCACGAAGCGCGCACACCGATTCGCACAGAGATCAAAGGCTTCTGCGAAATACTTGGACTTGATCCGTTATATCTGGCCAATGAAGGCAAGCTGGTTGCCGTGGTGCCCGAAGCGGAAACCGCAGCAGCGCTGGCAGCTATGCACGCGCACCCGCTCGGGCAAGATGCCGCCGACATAGGCTCTGTATTGGCCGAAGGTCGCCCCGGTCGCGTTCATATGCAAACCAGTTTCGGTGGTAAACGCATTGTGGACATGCTGGTGGGTGAACAACTGCCGCGCATTTGTTAGCACCGCCAAATCTTCCAGTAATTTTAATTAAGTTAAAAAGGATCTTCTCATGAACGCTATATCTTCCATTGATCATATTCCTGCGGAAGGACTACTTATCCGTGTTCTTGACCACGGCAAGTTACTCACGCTCGACTATCAGGAAGCCACCGCAAAACACCAGCGTTCGCTCTGGTGGGGAACGGCAGTGGGTTATCGCGCAATGCAGGTTGCGGCTCTGGCGCTATCGGAAAAGCAATTATGGAGCCGCGACAATCTTGTTGTGGTGAGCGGTCACCCCGGCCCCGGCGTGCTCGACTCACTCAATTATGTAACGGGCTGTGCTGACCGTGACTGCCTGACGGTCATGCAAAATGAAAACTGCGTAAACCGCTGCAACAGCGAAATGAAGTTTGAATGGTGGGTCAGTGATGGGCAACAAACTGCTCATGTAAAATTGCGTGAAGATTTCGTGCCCATTGAGTTTTATCAATTGATTGACCGTCGAGTGTACAGCGAAACCCGCGCAGACGACGACAAGCTATTTGAACTCTTTAAAGTCAATCTTTCATCCCGCATTTGGGTGGCGCCCCTGGGTGAAAGTTTTTCCGTTGAACTGATTGCACCTCTCGCCAAAGGTGAAATACCCCACAACCACGAGTGGAACAAAGCAACGGCTTGAGGTGGATAACAGCCGATCAATGACATTTTCATGGAGATTAATCCAATGCAACCGCAACCATTTTTTTTAAAACTTATCAGCGCACTGCTGTTAACCTTTACCACACACATGGCTTTTTCTGCCTCGCCGGATAACGGCGGCAGCATTACCAAAGACGACTTAACCAAACCGGTGACAGATTTCCCCACCGATCTGGTAAGCGGCGCTAACCAAACGCAATTTGCCAATTACGCCTGGCGTTTGTTTATTGCTGCAACACAACAAACCAGTGCCACACTCAGTAGCGGTCAGGGTCGCGCAGTAGGCAATGGTAAGAATAATTTTATTGATACCGGCACCTCACCCGGTGTTGATAACCCGCTGGTTTTCGAAAGTTTTTATCACCGCACCGAAGCCTTTCCATTTTACACCAGCCAAAAACCCCCATCACCGATTCAGCAACTGCCGGTGTATTACACCTTTTACACCGACAACAAAGACAATACGGTGCCGTTAACCGTTAGCAATCAAAATTATGTTTATCTGGATGAAACTAACCAGATCAGCCAAAATTTTCTGTATTACCAGAACTCTTATGCACCGGAATTCCCCGTGTTATTTATGGCCAAGGTTAATCAAATTGAAGCAACCTATGCGCTTGACCCAGCACGCAAAGCGCCCAGTTCCTCAGTCTCCTGGGATTTTCCCGATGGGGTTGTGGAAGTGAAGTCTGCCTGGCGCAGAGTAAAGGATATTAAAAATTCAAATCCACAAGCCTATCACCAGGCCAGCGCAACCTATTATGTGGTGGACGACAGTGGCGTACCAACCATTCATACAGACACCTTTGCGCTGATCGCTCTGCATATCATTCAGAAAACCGCCAATTATCAGGAATTCATCTTTACGACATTTGAACACGTGGATGCGGTAACGCGCGATGGTAACAACAAGATTACCGATCCGGCTTACAAAACCACTTACAACAATTTGTCCTACCAGACACCGAGCGATGATCCCCACACGGCTACGGCGACCGGCGCCTATTCAATCAATGCACCCGGTCAACCGGCACAACAAAATAAACAAACCACTTACGACTTGCCGGATGCCGGAGCTATCTCGCAAGATTATACGACAGTGGTGCAACCCAACACGATCGTCAAGGAAGTAAACGATGTGAATAACCAGGTGAACACGCTGATTAAAAGTCTGGACCAGGATAATATCTGGGCCAACTATCGTCTCAAGGGCGTTCAGGCTGTCCCCACCAGTGACTCCACCGCAAGCAATTATTTTCTCGCCAATATCGTGGTGGAAAGCAGCCAACCGGGGATTCAATTATTCACCGGCATTCTGTTAAACGGCGGCGTGCCTGTACAAGGTGTGAAGGATAAGAGTCAACAATATTTTGTGAACTGCCGTGGTGATATCGGCAGCACAAAATGTATTTATCCTGATCCGGCCCTGAACACCTCAGCACCACCAACGACTTACAACAACGTGTCACTCAATGTGCAACAAAGCCAACCGGTTCCGGCGGCAAAATTCAGCATGGGCGGCTGCCAGGGTTGTCATGGCGCTGCCCAGCAACTTGGTCGCGACTTCAGCTTCCTCGCCAATGGTGTGGGTGGCAAAGGCAAGGAGTTGGATGCGGTTCCATCAAGCGGATTACCCGCTGCACAGAAAGCAGCAGTTAATCGCAAGATGATTAAAAGCTCTGCGTTTGATCTGCGTTAATAGAAGACTGGTTGCCACACGTGAGGATATCCGTGTGGCAACTGTTCACCATGTAAATAATAACAAGCTTCAGAATACCTATAGACAGCATGCTCTAACGGGAAGAGTTCTTTAACGGGACGAGCTGTTTAATGAGAAGAGTTATTTCATGAAAAGTTGCCTCATGCATCATTCAACATTCGCAAAAAATACCCATGCGCTGGAGGAGGTCAACTCGCTGCCTCTGGTACTGGATCAACCGCGCTACCGGCACTACCCCGGCATGAAGCTCGGCTATCTGCCCGACATTCATTTTTTTGCGCGACAACTCAGCGAGCTGGCTCTCGTTATATTGCAAAAGAAAGCAGACCAGAACAACGATTGGGTGTTAACAGCACCAGCATTTTATCAATTGCCCGCCGCTGCGAATTTGATAGCTCGACAAGTCCAGGATCTTCTGCAGCAGCGCGGTATCTCTATTCCCCTGGTTGAGCCGCGCCTGAGTCCGCAACAAGTGGAAATCCGCACACGAGAGGATATAAAAAACTACAACAACTACAGCAAGAACAATTTGCAACAGCGCATTGCCGAGCGCCAACGGGTTCAACAACATATTGACAGCAACAGCTTATTGCCGCAGTTCCAGCACAAATCCGTCATTATTATTAACGATATAAATGTCACAGGAACGCAGCAGCAATTTATGCAAGCCCGCTTTGAGCAACTTCAAGCCCGCGAATGCACCTGGTTATATATCTTTACCGTTGATAAAAGCCTGGCTCACCGGTACCCCGATATTGAGTATCAAATCAATAGCAGCCAGTGGCAATCACTCGATCAATTTGCTGAATTGCTATGCGATCAGCAAACCTCGCCCACTGCACGCTGTCTCGGCCGCCTGTTTAATGAAACCATCGCCAATTTTCGCTACCTCGCCCACGCACTTGATCCAGATACGCGCCAGAGAGTTTATGAACTTGCCCAATTGGAGCGGCGTTACAACGGCCCTCTCTTCGCTGACAAGATGCAATTCCTGGCCGCCTCTGGCGGACACCTTCACATATCACAATCTCCAGGATGACCTTTATGTACGATATTGATCACAGGATTCCCTTGGTGGATCTGAAGCTGATTCATGCACCGCATTATCAAATTCCTATTGATGAAACATCACCGCTTTATAACGAACCTCTGGTCAATCTGAAACACTATGACCTGCCTTTTTTATCCTGGCACGCTGTTACAGACGGCAGCAATACACCGTATAAAAAGCCGATTCAGGGCTCGCGGCAGGAAGGTTGGTTACGAAAAACCATCGCTGAAAAGTTGGCTCGCGCCAATCAATTACTGCATCCCTATAACGCCGAGTTACTGATACTGGATGCCTATCGCCCCATTGAATGTCAGCGCGGTTTATGGACGTTTTTTTACGAACGTGGTCGCCGCGAACTCCCCGACGGCAACGAAGATGTGTGGCGGCAATATGCCTTGGGTTACGTGCGTGATCCGCGCAACTTTAGCCCGCGTGATGCCCGTACCTTTCCGATTCATATTACCGGTGCATCGATTGATATCACACTACGACAACGTGACAGCGGACGCTGGATAAATATGGGTACACGCTTTGAAGAAATTATTGAAGCCAGCACCACGGATTATTTTGAACGGCAATGGCAACAGGGACTTATTGCCGATGATGATGAACGCTTGTGGAACCGTCGCTTGATGGATTGGGCACTGCGCAGCGAAGGCTTCCTTAACGACCCGATTCTTTATTGGCATTACGACTGGGGCAACCAGATCTGGATTAAAGTTAAAAATGCGCTCTATGGCGATGCGCCGGAACAAGCCTGGTACGGCCATATCGCCGCACCTGCCTGGGAAGTTGAAGAAGCGCACTTATCAGCGGAAGCGTGAAACCGCACCACGAGGAAACATGGAGCACACAATGGAATTGCAATTAGCCGAACTGATCAACACCGCCAAAGTAAATCAGCGCGACGCCCATACACCGCGACTGAGCCCGGCCATGCAAGAACTGGTCAAACAGCAGAATGCCATCACTCAGGCATCCGACCCCATGAGCAAACTGGAAGGCGGGCTGGCGGTGAATTGCCGCGTCGATTTGAATGATAAAAGCATCATCGAAGCAGCATCCATGGCAACCGCATTTCGCGGCTATGAATCGCTATTACCGGGACGGGATCTTCGCCAGGTGGGGCTGGTCAGCGCTACCGCCTCCGGTATTTGCGGTGGTGTACACGCAACAGCTTCCGCGCTGTGCCTTGAGATGGCACTCGGCATAAAACCGCCGCCCTTTGGCATTGTGCTGCGCAATTTACTGCTCAGTTGTCAGTACCTGAGCGACAACTGTATGCATTTATTTGTCCTCGCCGGCCCGGATTATTCTCAAGCCATCGTTGAAAAAACCAATCCGGAAATCTGGAGCAGGGCACAGCAAAGCAAGAGTCAATTTTCGCACCTGCACGGCTATACACATATCAGCGATATTATGGTGGAGCTAAATAAAGGTTCCGGATCGCTGTACCGCGAAGCGCTCCAGATGGTATCGCTTGCGCGCCAGGCTTATATTTTACTCGGCGGAAAATATCCGCATTCCGAATCCATTATCCCCGGCGGCGTCACGATGACTGCCGATGCGCACAAGCTGGGACACTTCAGCGAAATGTTGCAGCCCTTCATGCATTACAGCCAAAAAGCTGCTGCTATTTGGGATGATATTTTTGATTTTATGTTGTCGGCCAATCCGCGTTATGAAGATTTGGGACGCAGCGACGCTTCGTTGCTGGACTTCGGTCAGTGGGATCACCCGGATCACTATGACGGTAGCTATCAAACCTGCGACATCTGGGGGCAACACCGCTGGTCTACCCCCGCCGCCATTATCAATGGCAAGTTAGCTTGCGTATCGCTGAGTCAATTGAATGCCGGCATGGAAGAGAATCTGGATTATTCCTTTCAATCACGCATTGATATTCCCGCAGCCGATGTCATTACACACGACCCAGTGGGCAATGCTATCAGCCAACTCCATCCCTGGAACAAAAAAACGCACGCAGGTAAAAACGCCAGTCCGAATGCATACAGCTGGGGATCAAGCCTCACCTGGCGCGGACACAACTTTGAGGTCGGCGCCTATGCACGCCTCTATCTCACCGCCGCTGCCCAAAAAATTCCCAAGAGCCCCTACCTTCACGCTACCGGCTCCAGCATGCATTTCCTACTCAGCGCAGCGAATGAAAAAGCTGTAGAACTGGAATGGCATATACCGGACGTATGGAATACGTTTGCACGCAATCGCGCACGCGCTTACGCACTTGCGTTTAATCTGGCCGTAACCCGGGAAAATATTGACAGCGCCTACCGTTTGCTCGCCGTGGGCGAAACAAAAACCCATGCCGCATTAAACGATGCAAACACGAATGAAGCCCAAACAAAACAGCTCGGCGTGGGATTATGGGGCGCCAGCCGCGGATTTCTCGCGCACTGGGCAGTCCTTGATAAACAACGTATCGACAACTACCAGATCGCCATCCCATCACGCATCAACGCCGGTACCACCACACCGACCCGCACACCGGGACCGATGGAAAAAGCCCTGCTGAATACGCCGATATTGGAAACCGCTTTTCGCAATGCCGATGACTTCGCCGCTATTGATATTCAACGCACGATTCAGAGTTTTGATCCCTGCATGAACTGCACGGCTCATGTGCTGGTGAATGGTAGTGAACAGGTGTTGAGTAAGGTCATTGATACGAGTTTTGTGCCCGTCAAATAACGGAACTCAACCACCCACCACCCCGGTACTATTCCGCACAATCAATTTGTGCGGCAGTATCTTGTTGCACTCTTGCATCGGCTCGCCATTTAACTGGGGCAACAGTAATTCCATACAGGCAATGCCGATTTCCGTCATGGGTTGGGCGATGGTGGTGAGGGCGGGATAGCAGTATTGGGCGTAGGAAATATTATCGAAACCCATGACGGAAAAATCCTGCGGGATTTTATAGCCGAGGTTGTGCAGCGTAGCCAGACAGCTCATGGCCATTTCATCGCTGAAAGCAAAGATCGCAGTGGGGCGATTTTCCCGCGCAACCAGTTTGCGCGTCGCCTGTTCTGCTTTTTGTAAACCGTAATCACCGACTTCAATCAATTCATCTTCGTAAGGTAAACCGGCTTTTTGTAGCGCGCGGCGATAACCTTGCAGGCGGTCCAGAGTGCTGGGTGATGTCATGTTGCCGGCGACAATGCCGATGCGGCGGTGGCCGAGGGAGAGCAAATAATTCACGGCATCTTCGGCGGCGGCGGCATTATCAATATTCACTTTTGGTAAGCCTGTCACCGACACAGTCTCACAGGCATTAACCATCGGCGGTAATTGGTCGGCAAGTGGAATCGCGGGGTCAATATCAAAGGGCAAGCGCGAGCAGAATAATAAAATACCGTCGGCCTGGCGCGAGCGCGCCATAGCGGCGAAGGAACGTTCGCGGCTTTCCTGTTCCTGGGTGTCGCCCAACAGCAGCGAATAACCGTGCTGCAAAGCAATACTTTCGATCGCGCGGATCACGGGATAATTAAAAGCGCTGATCACGTCGGGAATGACAGCAACCAGGTTATAGGTTTTGGATTTGCGCAGGCTGACACCCAGACTGTTAGGCGTATAACCCGTGCGCTTGATGACTTCCAAAACTGTATTGCGCTTGGCCTCAGCAACCAGCTCAGGATTCCTGAGTACGCGCGAAACGGTGGCAGGTGAGACGTTTGCCTCTTTGGCAATTTCTTTAATACCGATCATGTCGATCCCCTAAATTCAGCTTTGTTATAGATGGTTTGTGATGCACAGGGATGTAGGGAGAGCTTTATTATTCGCCGATGACAGGAAATGTGCCACAGGCATTAACTTCATACTAGCCAGCTGCGGAGATTTATGCACCTGATTATTGGCAACCGAGTCGCAAAATAGCGAAAAAGCCTAAGCCCTGCCGGCCTGGTCAGCATATTTGAGGGAGAAGTTTATCCAGCTCCACGGCCAGATGGTTTGGTGATGCCGCAACAACCGGCACCACCAATTGGGTTGTAAAAAAGAGCAGAGTTGTAAATTGACATCGCAACCTGACGGAAGAAACAGGTTATTGAGATCCTCTGCTCAAGGTACCGGAGGTCGGCGTATGCACCTGGGGACCGGAATACCATTGCGTAAATTTCTTATGTGTTTGCAATCACCATTTCACTCAGCCAGCAAACTGATAGCCACACCACCACCTGGCGCCAGGCGTAGCGGTAAGGTATCGGCTGCAGACACCCGCTTTGTCTCTACTACATAAGCCGCAGGATTGGAGCGATAATCGGCATCGTCCGCATCGCGATAAATGCTAGCCGTGTAGTATTTTCCCGCTGGCAGAAAATCCAGTGCAACTGTCAGGTTGCGCGCATCTTCGTTGGTAATTGCACCCACAAACCAGTTATCACTGTCCCGCTCCTGGCGAGCGATACTGACAAATTCACCGATCTCACCACCCAATACGCGGGTTGTTTCCCAATCCACCGCAACGTCTTTAATAAATTGCAGCGCCTGCGGATGTTTTTCATAATTTTCCGGCAGGTCCGATGCCATTTGTACCGGCGAATAAATTACGACATACAATGCCAATTGTTTTGCCAGTGTCGTGTTCACCTGATTGTTCGGACGATCCGGCAAGGTCAATTCAAACGCGCCCGGTGTAAAATCCATGGGGCCGGAAAGCATACGGGTAAACGGCAAAATCGTTGTGTGGTCCGGCGGATTTCCACCATCCGTAGCCCAGGCATCGTATTCCTGACCGCGAGCCACTTCGCGTGAAATTAAATTAGGATAGGTGCGGCGCTCACCGGTGTCTTTCACGGTTTCGTGAGCAACCACCATGACCTTATGCTTTGCCGCTATCTCGGTAACTTTTTGCGCATGGCGAACAAAAAACTGGCCGTGATGGTAATGACCATTCGTTAACAATTCTCCGGTTTCCACGTACCCGGTTTTCACCGCCTTCATGCCGTATTTTTCGAGAAACTGATACGCCGCTTCCAATTGCCGCTCGTAGTTATCGGTAGATGCACCGGTTTCGTGGTGACCAATAATGTAAACACCTTTTTCTTTCGCGTAGCGCGTAACTTCGTCTACATCATAATCGGGATAAGGTTTGGTGAAGTCGAACGCATCGCCACCATGATTCCACCACTCACCATCCCAACCAACATTCCAGCCTTCCACCAAAACTCCGACAAAGCCATGCTCAGCTGCAAAGTCGATATACTTTTTCGTGTTGGCGGTAGTCGCACCGTGTTTTGGCCCCTGATTCCAGGAACCTTTTTCCAAATGCAATTCCCACCAGATACCCACATATTTTCCGGGCTTGACCCAGGATACGTCGCCGAGTTTATTCGGCTCGTTCAAATTGAGAATTAAATAAGACGTCAATAAATCCGTCGCTTTATCGGCAACCTGGATCGTCCGCCAGGGTGTTGCAAACGGCGCTGTTACTTTCGCCTTAACCTCAGATGTCTTGCTCCAGGGAACCAGGGCTGCCCGCAATGAGGTGCCGGACGTTACTGCAAGGTTCATGGTGGAATAATCAAACAGGGCGGCTTCATGCAGACTGATAAAAGTCCCATTGGCAGTTTCCATGGTCAGCGGTGTATGCACCAGCTTCATCTCGCTGACCGGTGTATTCTGGTACAGGTATTCATATTGATTCCCGGCTTGGCCGGGCGTCCACCAGGCTGAGTGATCGCCCGTCAGTGCAAATTCGGTCAACTCATCCATAATTTCAAATGAGCCCAACTGAGGCTGCTGCGGAAATTCGTAGCGAAATCCCATGCCGTCGTCATACACGCGAAAAACGATATTCAATTTACGTTGCAACTCACTGACTTCCTGCAAGCCAACTCGCAGTTCTGTATAGCGATTCTCTATGTAACGCTCCTCACCCCACGGCTGCTCCCATGTATTTGCAAAGTTGGAGGTATCTGAAGAAATGATCTTGAACCCTTTAGCCAAAGCCGGTGCATCTTTCAGATCGAAGCCCATTAATGACTTGCTCACGATCTCGCCCCCCTTATAAAGCACGCGATATGCTGGCTGTCCTTCCTGCGTCAGAAAAAATTCCACATTCAGGTTGTTGGAGGGAGAGGACACCAGGGTATCGATCTTTTTATGAGCGCATGAGGTAACAAGCATAAAAGAAACCAATATCAAGAATAAATTTTTCATTATTTTTACTTCGACTAATGTTTTAAAAAAATAAAAGATGCAGCAGACATCCTTCGCAACCCAAGCATTAGCTTAGCGGCTGCTTCCATAGAATAAAAGGCGTCTTAAAAAATGAAATCGTTTTCAATTTTATGAAAACGATTTCTATGTAAAAAATTTTATCGTGGATAGCAAGAGAAGCAGTTTAAGAAGGTAATTTACTGAAGATTAAAATATTTAAACAGAACAATTAAATATTGTTCTGTTTAAAAAAAATAACGGATGAAAATCAGATATCGCAACGATAATAATCGCGCATAACAGTCAGCTACTAAGAAAGGTTAATTTCCGCATATTGAACAGCGAAAAGCTTTGCGCATAAGCGAAATTAGCAATGCTCAAAAATTTATCCTTGTCATCGCCATCAGTGATTTGCAGCACTTTGCTTGTATCAATGCCATAAAGCCCTTCCAGGGCCGTCTTGGGTTTACCCTTAAATTGTATTTCTGCTTTAAGTCTGGTGATCAGGCCTAGTTCCAAGACAGTTTTTATAAATGCATCCGTTTCTTTGTAGCCTCGATAGAGTTCCCCAAGCGCAGCCACGGCTGATTCCAGTCCTTCGGACTGCGATTCAAATAGCTTCTCTCCTTTACCTACGCACGGAGAGTCAAGGTTGACCCCGATAACCGGTCCAGCAGCATCTGATGACTCTATGGCAACCAACGGAAGTCGGCGTACATTTAGTGGCAGCATGTCATCATTAGAGATATCCTGACCATCAAGCAAACTCGACTCTCCAGATACACCCAACAATAGTGAGCAGGTAAATGCTCCCGTTTCACCATCCTTAACAAAAACGATCGGATAATGAAACATCAACGTATGAAACTCAGACACAACCACCGGAATCAATCGTTGTTTGTATGCCGACTTTCTCGCTTCTTTAAAGTCAACCTGGAGATCCTTATGGGTTTTATTGTCCAGCACCTCAATGTTTGCATTCATAGATTTATATCTTCTGTAGGCCGTGCTTACGAATCGCATCGATAAGTGCACGATTAGCAGGTAAAGCGCTCATCAGCGCAGTCAGATGTCGGCGCTGGTTAGTAACTTTATGTTCAAGGCGTTGCAGGTTTTTTTCATCCGGCCTATGGGTAGCCGTTTTGAACTTCATACCATACAAAATATAACAGTAGCTCTCGAAGGGGAACACATCTGCACGATTCAAAAAATCCAACACGGAGGGGCAATGCTCCTGCCACATAGCCAGTTTCTCCAGGAGCGTATCGGGAATAGACTCCGGACTGGTGTTGTCGCGCCAGAACGGGGTATCTCTGCGCTTTGACAAACAATAATGCAGCTTCAGAAACTCAATGATCGTATCCCAGCGGTATCTGAAAATCTCATTGAATTGTTGCTCGCAACGCGCAAAACCGCTTTTATACTGAGGAAGTTTTTCAGCGATCCAGTACGCGGAAATTTCGACAAGCAGAATAGATGAAGCCTCCAGGGGTTCAACAAAACCGGCAGACAACCCCACCGCTACACAATTTTTTCGCCAGAATTTTTCTCTGTGACCCGGCGTATATTTAATAAAGCGTAAGGGCAAATCCCGCACGGCTTCGCCAACATAATCACGCAGGCCCTGCGCTGCCTCTTCATCATCGATATACCGGCTCGAATAAACATGCCCAATCCCACGCCGGCTTTGCAAGCCTATATCCCAAATCCAACCGGACCCGGTCGCGGTTGAGATCGTGTGACTGGCGATAACAGATTTCCCATTAATGCCATAAGGACATTGCACAGCAACCGCTCTATCGCAAAATAACACGTCGCTTTTATCAATGAATGGAACTTTAAAGTGCTTGTCAATTAACAAGCCGGCAAAGCCCGAACAATCAATATAAAAATCCGCAACCAACTCAGTGTTATCTGCCAGTTGCAGTACGGCTATCTCGCTATCTTCGCCCGCACGGGTACCGATAATGTCATTGACCACATGGTGGACACCGAGCTTGTTGATGCAATGGTCTTTGATAAACGCGGCGAATTTATTGGTATCCAGATGATAGGCATAATTAAGATTGCCCTGATACTCGGGCGTGGTAATAGATTTGGGGGCGAGACCCGCCTCGCAAATGGCTTCCTGGTGACAGACAGCTGCCGAATAAGAAAGCCCTTCGGCGTTGGGTGCATTGTCCAACCAGTGTGTCACCGTACTGATTGGCCCCAGGTTAAAGGGAAGCATTAATGGGTGGTAATAAAAATCAGTTTCAGCGTTATCAACCCAGCGATTAAAGCGCGCACCTTGCTTGAAGGTTGCATCGCATTGCTGAATAAATTCAGCTTCGGAAATCCCCATAGCTTGCAAGGTCGTCCGCATTGACGGCCAGGTTCCTTCGCCCACGCCAACATTGCCGATCGTCGGGGATTCAATCAGGGTAATCGTCAAATCCCGGCCCTGCTCTTTCACACATTTTGCAGCAAGAACACCCGCTGTGATCCAACCAGCGGTTCCGCCACCTACTACAACCACATGTCTTACGCTGTCATTTATCATTATATTTTCAACATTGGACTTTGGTTTAATAACCGGTTGTTAAAAAGGGCCTTTTTAAAAAAGACCCTTGTCTTGCTCCTTACTGAAAGAGATTATTAAAAGGATGCACGTACACCAACCGTATAACGTGGACCACTTTCTTCTGCCAGCAAGAATTGGTTGGCAAAACGACCGTGCCAACGTGTTTCTTCACCCGTCAGGTTAATACCTTCCAGGAAGATAGAAACATTCTCCAAGAGATTATAGCTCGCACTCAGATCGAATTGGCCGTAGTCTTCGACGAAGGTTGGCTCGGCTACGCCGCCCTGATCCAGTGATTGCAAAAAGCCATCGCGATAGTTGTACGCCAAACGCACCTCAAACTTATCGTTTTCATAGAAACCGACAAGGTTATAGGAATCGCTCAGGCCAACCAACGCAAACCCTTGATCAAATTTGCTCGCGTCATACTCGGCATTGGTATTAACAAAGGTCGCATTGGCAACCACACCAAAGCCTGTCTCACCGAACATATGCTGAACCGCCAACTCATAACCATCGACATCAGCGGTCTCAACATTTGACGGCTTGGTTACCGCAAACTCGATGACCTGATCATTTGGATCGATAAGATCAGAAGGCGCACCACCAGGAGGAATAATAGTAATGCTACCGGTCGCCGGGTCAGTGATTGGCTCCCCGTCTTCACCCAGGAAAACCTGCCCGCTCGTTGCATTAACAATAAAATTATCCACCTGCTTGTAAAACACACCGATAGAGGCGTAGCTACCGGAACCGTAGTACCACTCCAGAGACAAGTCGATGTTATCCGACTCCAGCGGCTTCAGATCCGGGTTGCCCGCCGTGACCGGATAGGGTCCGTTCTGTTTAAGATCCCTGAACTCCAGATTGGGACGTAACTCTTGCATAGACGGACGCGTAATGGTTTTCGAGTAAGCCGCGCGCGCCACCAAGTCCTCAGTGAAATCAATTCTGAAATTCACATTCGGCAGGAACATCGCATAATCCGATTCCAACTTGGTCGGCGTAACCGCTGTGAGCACTTCATTCAGCACTTCCGCACCTTCAGCCTCGACGCGCAGAATCGATGCGAGATTCCCTGTAATGGTCAGATCCGTTTTTTCATAGCGCAAGCCCGTTACAAAACCGTAAGGGTAACCACCCAAATCACCCGCGAACTCCAATTGCGTGTAGAGCGACATAATGTCTTCATCAATGTCGTAAGACTCTGAAGGTACATTGACTGTCGTGAAAGGAACACCGACGTGGCCTTCGTAGATGCGACGGAACTCGTCGTGATCAAACTCCAACCATTGTGTTTGAATATTTCCACTGCCACTCACACCGCTGAGGAAATCAGAACCCGCATCAAGCACGGACACTTGCGGCGGTGCAATTTCCGTCCAGAAGAACTCGCCACCACAGAACATACAGTTCAGCGTTGCACCTGGGCCGACGTAAGCGCGCGGCTCATTCTCAGCAATTGTCTCCGCCTCTTGCTCAGTCAGGCCGCGCCCGGTGGTAAATTGCTGGCGCGCCTTGGTGCGGCTTTTCATGGAAAGACCAAAATCGGCTTTTACCAAACCCGTCGCTTCATCGGATTTAAATGCACCAGCGATTTTGAATTGATCAATGGTGTCATCCACAACGCGACCGTTGCGAATCGTAAAGCCCGGCCGCAAATTGCTGGGGTCAAGGTAATCGCCATTCGGAATAGTCAGGTTACCGTCAGCATCTGGCTGATAGGGAACCGAACCCGTGTCAGACTCAAAGCCGGAGATGGCGGGAATAAAGCCATCACCCAAATCCCAGGTCAGACGGTTGCGATAACCCATGGTCACCTGTGAATTACCATACCCCATAGGGTCATCGTATTCAGATTCAGAGTGGTAAGCATCCACGGAAAGACTCAATGTATCGGTCACGTCCCACGCAAAGTTGAGGCCGCCCATTAAAGTGTTGGACTTCCGGTTTTCTTTAATTGCGTTGAACTCGGTGGCTTGCACAACGCCTTCGCCTTCGCGCCGGTCCGCGATAAAGTGTGTCACCGTACCGTTTTCATCCGCTACGACATCGCGCCAATCCGGACGGCTGCCGAACCAATGCACCAGCATATTTTGATCGCGTAACAACTCGAACTCGGAATAGAGTACATCCGCCGTTATGGTGAAATCTTCGTTGGGTGCAAATTGCAACACTAAATTAGCATTGTCGCGTGTACGCTGATCTTGTTGCACCTGGATGAAATGGTTTTGTGGCAGATACAGACGGCCATCAGGATTGGCGTTAGAACGCAATTCCGTTTCGTCCGGATACAGATTAGA
Organism: Cellvibrio sp. PSBB006; assembly: GCF_002162135.1. Lineage (NCBI taxonomy): Bacteria > Pseudomonadati > Pseudomonadota > Gammaproteobacteria > Cellvibrionales > Cellvibrionaceae > Cellvibrio > Cellvibrio sp. PSBB006. The sequence continues at coordinate 2,466,122 of NZ_CP021382.1, forward strand.
ACCCGAATTGGCTTCCACCCGCGCCCAGTTTGCGTTGGTTACACGATTAACGCGCGAATCCCGTTCAAAGTGATTGTAGGCAAATAAAATCCCCAAGGTATCGTCTGCAAAATTGCCACTGTACAACAACGAGGCTTGTGGGCTCCCCTCTTCCGCCAGACTTTCATAGTTATACTTGATAGTACCGGCAAACTTATTACCAACATCAAAAGGGCGCGGTGTTTGCAGATCAATAACAGAGCCAATGCCACCGGAATCGGTAAGCGCTGAACCACTCTTGTTGACCACGATAGCGTTGATCATTTCTGATCCGAGCGTATCGAATTCAAAATCGCGGTTATTATTTTCCGATGTTAGCTGACGGCCATTCAGCGTCACCACGTTAAAGCCGGGACCAAAACCCCGAACCGTTACAAACTTTCCTTCGCCACCCTCGCGATTGATAGACACACCAGGGATACGTTGCAGTGATTCTGCCAGGTTAGTGTCCGGGAATTTACCGATATCTTGCGCATTAATGACATCGACGATACCGGAAGACTCGCGCTTGGTGTCCATTGCGGATGTCAGCGCACCTCTAACACCCGTGACAACAATTTCCTCAACCGTATCATTGCCAGCCTGCGCTTGTGTCTGAGCACTCAAACCGATTGCCGCATAGGAAGCGATGGCGCTTACCAGAATTTTTTTCTTAAAACCTCGTTTGATGTTCATGAACCTCTCCAATTATTCATTTATGGATTATTTTTTATCATCCGGCTCTTAATACTTGCCAACATTTGCCATTAATCGCCAGATGAAAAATTCCCTTTTTGGGTAAGTTAAAACATAGGTATCGGGCGGAACATTTGCAGCGGATTATTGCTTATAAGAAACTGCTTCACCCAACGCAGATCATCTTAAAGACGTGCAGGATTACCTGTCCAGCAGAAAACAAGGCTTTGAAAAAAAGAAATCGTTTTCAAATTTCTGAAAACGATTTCAGGATAATTTTTGTAAGTTTATGACTGTGCGAAAAAAATAATATTTTGGCGGAAAACGTTTTCAACTAAATGCGACAGATGAGAAGAAAGTGGATAAACAGAAATTTCCTGTCAGGTGAAAAAAAGCGTTGGAAAAATATTGACGTTTGATTGGGTCGCCATGGTTATATAGTGGCCAGCTCTATTTCAATCACATCATGTGAATCACGAGCAAAGATGATCGCTATTCGAAAAATTCCAGTGATAAGTAATAGGGGGTAGAAATGGCCTAGAGACAAACCCATAAGAAGGGCAAAGACTCGATGGCGAACCAAATAGAATGGACAAAAAATGAGCAAACAAAAAGGCCAGCAGGTTAACCTGCTGACCCTTATCGAATATGGTAGCTAGAGGCGGACTTGAACCGCCGACCCCAGCATTATGAGAACTGTGTATCTGTCCATGCTGGCCCACAATTCTATATAAAACAATGGTTTATAAACTTACTGAAACATGCTAAGCGGTTATTTTTTACTGTAATTGGTGATTAGATTGGTTAATAGCTTGTTATTGGCAGGCCATTTTCATTCTGCTGTTGTTAAAATCTGAGCTGTCTTTTTTGTGCTCGTTTATCCAAAATTCACACAATTCATTGTTGGTCTCACCTAGCCAATAGGGGCTTATTTTACCCTGGGCGCAGTCTTTTACTTCTTCGTCAATGACGTTATTGGGTTTCATGCATTCTTTGACACTTCTGACTATTGGTGTGTCTGGTGTTGTTGGGTTTCTGATTTCCCTTTCTCTTGCGCTTACTGCTTTACATGCGATATCTCGGTAATTTTTATGATCAAATGAGGGGTGGTTGTTGTGAGTGTTTATCCAGTAATTGCAGGTTTTGATTAATTTTTGCAGTGTTTCGTCGTTGGTGTTGCTGTGTACATGGTCTCTGTAGTCGGCATAGTTATTTTTATTTCTGCTGCCTTTTACTTTTTCGATTTGGCCGGTGGTTCCTCCGTCTAGTCGGCAGTCGTGATATTTCTGCCGATATTCATTTCTCTTTTTTAGCCACCAATTCATTTGATGGTTGCTTCCACCTTTTCTCCTTAGGTCCGTGTAGTAATCGGCTTCTCTTTCCCAGTGTGAGCAATCGTCTGCTGTTGCAATTTGGGTTATTGTAATTAACAAGAATGTGATTAAGTATTTCATTGGTTTTGCTCCCTCCTCCATTTACTGGCAACCTTGCTTGCTAATATCAAGCCTTCCTTTGTGTTCCTAATTCTTTTTGAGCGGCTTTTGTCATTGGGCTTATTTGTCCCGCTTCTGGTAATTCAGTTTCGTATGCGATCCAAAGCATGTATTCCGGCCATGCCTTTCCGATTGCTTCGATGTCTTCATGTCTTGGCTTTGCTTTTAAGTTTATTACGTTTTCCAGTCTTTTTCTGTCAATGCCCGTCCTTTCGGAAAGCTCGTTATAGCTAATTCCTTCCAAGGTTCTCAATAGCTTGATTCTATCTATTACATTCATAACTATTAATTAGTTTTATTTCCATAAAATGATCAAATAACTAATAATTAGTTATCGCATTAATTCTTGTGGTTCATTGTGGCTCAGTGAGGTTTAAAAACCAAGCCCTGAACCTTAACCGTAAAGGGTGCTTGCTATGCCGACTCCAGTTGTTTACCTCACCGCTGATAATGGGCTGGAATTCCGCCTCTCAAGTCCCCGTATCGATTTCTTCATGGCCTTTCTGGTCGTCGGTTCACTGACCATCAGCTCCAACAGCATCCATCACGTTATTGATGCCGGTGGTAAAGGCTTCACCCTGTACTTCGATCAAGCCTTCTTCGGCTTCCCGATTTCTGAACTCCCAAAACTTAAAGAATTTTTGCAGCAAGTGAATGCTGCTAAGGCGGCTGCGTAATGATTTCGGAAACTCTTTTTTTGCACTTTCTCCGTGGTCTTGAGCTTTCTGGGTGCAATGCGCCTTTTACTCAACTCTGTTATGAGCGTGTTACTGCTTATTGTCAGCTTCGTTCTATTAGTTTCCAAGATTTAACTATTGGTCAGCTTCATCAGATTTTTGACTGCTGTACTCGTGAATTTATTGTTGAGGTTGCGTAATGTCGTTCGATCACAACACACCGGTAAAGCTGTCCGTGCTGCCTCCGGTGAGTTCACAGGAGCAATTCTCCCAGTTCTTAGGCGTGACCAAAGACACCGTTCGCGGCTGGGTAGAGCAAGACACAATCCCGCACGTAAAGATTGGCCGCCAGCGTTTTATCGACGTGATCCGCTTCGTGAAAATGTTGGAGTCTGGCAAAACGATTTTTTCCAGCGGGGATTTTTCTCATGACTAGCGTTTTTATTACTCGTCTGTCTCGCTGCTTCCTGTATCTGCTTCCGCATTTGGTGTTGCTATTGATCTTGGGGTGCTTGGTTTCTGAATCGCCTAATTTGAGTTTTCCTTGGTAGGGGCTTTTATCGTGATCAAAGAAAAACACATTGTTCATTTTTTAATTCTTCTTGTTCACTCGGCGTTGATCTGGTCTTTAGCGATTTTTTACTTTGAGAATAAATTCAACAGTCAGTCAGCTTCCTGCTCCGCAATGACTTCCGCTTCTGGCACTGCACACACTAAAGGCGATATGCGGATCGTCCGTGTGCATGTGCCACCTTTTTATTCAACACATTCTGCGCTGACAAGCTGGGGCGCAGGATTTAATAAAGTCCAGCTCATTTAACCAAAAGGTAACTGTTATGAACCAAGTAATGTCTGTGAATTTGTATGGTGCTTCTCTCGCTGATGTTGACGGCAAGCAATATGCGTCTCTCTATGTTGGTCAAGAGGTAGTTGACGAAAAAGAAGAGGGCGCGAAAGGCATCGTCATGATGAAACTGCCTTGTGATCCTGATGTGTATCACAGCCTGAAATTGGCCAAGTATCCCTCGCCTGTTGATATGCATGTGCGCCTGAAAAAAGCCGCTGGCGGTCGCATGGGCCAGCACTGTGTGAAGGTCGATACCAAGCCTTCGGCGGGTTCGGCTTCAACTGTTTCCAGCTCTAAACCCAGCGCATAAGGCTAGGTGTAGGGTATGCATTATCTCCGGTGCGAGTCTGAAATTGTCGTGATCGACAACCAGATATCTTGCTCCGCATGGCAATCCGTTTCGGAGAACGAATTGCTTGGTGCTCTCGTCCGCTCTAGCCAGCTTACCCAGGCTGATTACTACGAACTGGCCGGGGGCACCATAGCAATCATGCTCACTGCCATCAGTGTGCGTGTGATTTTAAAACTTTTACTTTCTTCTCCAAAAGGTGACCAACCATGAAAAACAAATTTGCGTTTATCAACAAAAAACTTGCGGCTGCTTCTGCTGCTGTATCCGGTGTGGTTTTGGCCGGTGCTGCACAGGCTCAGTCTGTTCTGCCGATTGATTTCAACATGGCCGACACCAACACCGACATCATCACCGTAGGCGGTGCCATGATCGGTCTGGCGGTGACTGCCGTCGGTATCAAGTGGGTGAAGGCGACTTTCTTCGGTTAATAGCAACAACCCAGAAAGGGGGCTTCGGCCTCCTTTTTTCTTTGAGGGCTACCACAATGTTTTTTGATCCCTATGCCTACTTGTTACTGGTTTTGCTCGCGGCGTTGGTGGTGATGGGTGAGGGGGTGTGATTGTGTTTAAAGATCCCCGGCTCTATTCATTTTATATGCTTGTTTTTACTGCCGTTATTTATTTGGTTTTATTGCTTTTTTCTTTTCCTGCTTCTGCTCAAACTAATCCCGCGTGTACATCTAATTGGATTTCTCGTTCTTGTAGCTCATATCCAACGCCTAATTCACAATGCTCTAACCCGCTTCCTAATGGCATTCTTATTACTGGTCCTACTCAACACACTGAATATCAATGGGAAGCGTTTTATTGCAACGGTTCTTGCAGTGGGTTTTCCAATTTCGTCGGCTACTACAACAATAAATGCAACTATATGGCCTCCTCATGCCCTGCGGGTCAGTCGTGGCAGTACAACGGGACAAATTTTTCATGTGTAGATGATGATTGCCCTTTTGGGGACTGTGAGGGTAGCAGTTCTTCGGCTTCTTCTTCTGAACCGATTTGTGTTTGGGGTATTGATCCTGAGACAGGTGATTGTTTGCCTGAGCCTTCTTCTTCGTCTTCTGGTAATTCCTCGGCGGGTTCTTCTTCTGGTGGTGGTTCGGCGTCTTCGTCGGGTGGCGGTAATTCTTCAAGCGGTAATGGTGGTGATGATGGTGGGAGCGGTAGTTCTTCTCCGGGTAATCCTGTGCCTGCTGATTCAACGTGTCCTAATAAATTCCAGATTGGTGATCAGTGGTATTGCCAATCCAATCCTATGCCGAGCAGTGAGGGGCAAGCCTCCAGTGATGGGGCTGATGCAGCGGCGGCGGGAACCTGTGGTGCGGCTCCGGTGTGTAATGGTGATCCGGTTGGCTGTGCAATTCTCTTAAACGCGCATTACCACCGTTGCAATACTGACAAACAATCCACGGCTGCCGGCAGTTGTGGCGAGGAGCCGAGTTGTACGGGTGATCCTGTCGGTTGTTCTGTCCTCAAGCAAACCTGGCTGATTAATTGTCAAGATCATCAACAAAACTCTGACCTCGTTGAAAATAACTTCGGTTCTGGCCTTGATGGATTCAAGACTGAGGATGAGGGCAAATTTAATGAGTTTATTACCACGCTGACAGAAGAGGGTGAAGAAACTGATGAGAACGGAGTGCTTACACAATTAGCGCCTGATCGCATTGACTTGTCTTCGCAAGATTTTGGCCTTTCTGATGTTTATGCCATTGGTAATTCTCCTTCGTCGGGTTCATGTCCGCCACCTCGAACAATTCAATTGTCTGTTGGAAGCTATGAAGTTTCCTATGAGCCCTTCTGCGATTTAGCTACTCAGTTGTCGGGCTTCCTTGTGTTAATTTTCTCCTACCTTTCGTCACTTCTTATTTATCGTTCTTTGCAGGGGGTTTGATATGGTCGGTTTACTTTTGCGAGCACTGGCAGGCTTATTGTCCTATTTCCGCTTTGCGTTTACATCCTTCTGGGGCTGGCTGGCAACATTCATTTTTGCATTATTACCTCAGATGATGGGGTTCATTTTAAAGTTGTTCGGAATTGGGCTGGTGTCGTTCCTCGGTTTCAATTTCTTTATTGACTCTTTGTCTTCGTACCTGATGAACAAATTTGATGGCCTTCCCTCGGACCTATTGCAAATTTTACTTTTGCTGAAATTGGATATCGGAATGTCGATGATGTTTGCTGCCATGTCCGTAGCAATCACGATTAAAGTCACAACACAATCTGCAAAAGTTGTATGGAATAAACCTTCCAATATTCCGGGCGGCATGGAGGCGTAGTCATGATCTATTTATTTACAGGTGTTCCCGGTTCCTCGAAGACGTTAAACGTATTGAAGATGATTAATGAAGATCCCACGTTCAAAAACCGGGAGATTTATTATCACCGTATCAAGGAATTGAAATTGCCATGGATTGAGTTAACGGCGGATGAGGTAATGGAGTGGGATACCTTGCCGGATGGTGCGGTGCTGGTGGTGGATGAAGCGCAATACCTGATGCCTACTCGCGACAGTCGCAAGCCTATGCCGGATTGGATCGTCAAAATGTCGGAGCATCGCCACAAAGGCTATGACCTCATCTTCATCACACAGAATCCTATGCTGTTAGATGCGGGCTTTCGTCGCTTTGTGGGTAAGCATGTTCATATTGAGCGGGTCTTCGGCTTGGAGTCGGCCAAGTGGATGACGTGGGAAAAGTGTGTGCCAGATGTCGAGGATCACTTCAAGCGCAAAGAGGCGGTAGTTAAAAGGGTTTCTTTCGATAAGAAATACTATGGCCTCTATAAATCCGCCGAGGTCCACACTCACAAGCGCAAGATTCCGTTCAAGGTATTTATTCCGTTTATCTTCCTGGCATTGCTTATCGGGCTGGTGGTTCACTTTCTCTCGCGCTGGAATGATCGGCTTGGGGATGAGGTGGCTTTGGCTGATGCTGAACTGCAATCTTCTACGGGTGTATCGTTAAGTTTTCCGTCGTTGACCACCACGTCTTCATCAGGCACAACAAAATTTATCACCACAGAAGAGTACACCCAGTCGTTTACACCGCGTTTGCCTGATGTGCCTTGGTCTGCACCTATCTATGATGCGGTAACCACCCCTAAGAGCTTTCCACGGCCTCAGTGCATTCGCAATAACCTTACCGGTGTATGTAAATGCTTTAGCCAACAAGCTACCCCTATAACCATTTCACAAACTGCTTGTTACAACTATGTGGAAAATGGTTATTTCGATCACACCAAACCTGATGAGTACTATCAATCTGCTCGGCCTGCCGCGAATGCGGGCGAACAGGGCTTGCCCCGCCCGCTCGCGGCGGCACGCTAACGTCTCTGTAACACGTTAATAATAAGGGGAGTGCAAACACACACAGAACCACAAAACGCCACATTCTTTCCTTAAACCGCTTTTTTTAGGAATCTCCGCATGCGTTACGAAAATAAATTCTGGCACCGTGATGGCCACCGCTTTTTTAATCAAACGGCTTCTGTTGATCTTTCCGGGCTTCGCTATCTTCACACCGGGGTGGATACGATTAAACAGCTCTATAATTGCCTGATTCGCCATGATGTGCTTTGTGCTATCCAGCAAGCCTATGATGGCGGTGATATTGTCTTTACGTGGGGTGGTCTTGATTGGTTGATTACCCGGTCATCTAAAGCGTCTGGCTACCAGTTCATTCTTAAAAACCTTGATGCTGGTTTTGTGGTGCTGCTTAAATCGTTTTATGCGGATGCTGACCTGTCCGCCAGTCATCTTAAGATCGAGTGCACGCCCCAGCTTATTGCTGAACATACGCCTGAGTCTTTGACGGCTGAAATTGATCGTATTGCGTCGCTGTTCTGCGTCCAGCTGGTCTACGCTGGGGTGTCTGTCCATATTGCGGTAGATGTTAAGGGTTTTGTGGTTCCTGCGGACTTTGAGGCGCGTTTGGTGGCAAAAGCTAAGCGTCAATATAAATTTAATTCGATCAGTAACGCCCAGCTTGAATTGAATGAAACGGCGGTGATTTACGGGGCTGGTCAGTCTTATACTTTTGGCTCGGCTGGGTCTCTGCAATTTTGTGTTTACGATAAAGTTGCCGAGTCCCTAAAGAGTGACAAGATTGATTTTTGGGAATCGATCTGGTCTCAAGTGCCAGCGTCTGATTTTGATGGCGATTTTTCTAATCCTGTTGCTGCCAGTGAATATCAAATTGGGGATACGGTCCATCGGATTGAGGCAAGGTTTCATCACTCGGTAATTAATCAGTTTTGTTGGGGTACTAAACTGCCTGATGGTAAGTCTCTTTCAATTAAAAACTATTCCGAATTGGCTCCACATTTAACTGCTCTTTGGCAGTATTCGTTAAACAATTTCCGGTTGCAGCACTCAACGTCTTATATTGATCCGCTTTGGCAGGCATTGATTGAAGATATTCAGTTTTTTTGCCCTGCTCCGGCGTTGCCATATCGTCGTGAACAAAAGCCACCGTCTGATTCATCCCGTCGCAATGTTGCTTTTTGGCTTGGCAATCAAATCAAGCTTTATTCTCGCAAGCGCTTCAATCCTGAGTATGTGGTTTCTAAACTCCTTTCCTCGGGGTTGGAGTCTGATTTGGCGCATTATTTTGGTGTGCTTTTCTATGGTAACTCTGATGTGCTTTATGACGTGTTGCTTGAATTTGTATCTGAAAAAATGCGTTTGCACTTGTTAAACGGTGTGGCTGCTTAAGGGGGTTTTTATGGAAAAGATTGATTCATGTGAGGCGCTTTTTCTTGATCTCTGGGATTTTCTTGTCTGGTTTGAAAATTTTACTTTTTACACGTCACTGGCGTGGATAGCGGTTGGATTTATCGCTGGCTTTCTCGTTTCGATTTTATTTGTTGGTGGTAGGGGATCTTCCGGTGATAAAAAAGCTTTCTGATGGGCGGTATAAACTGGATTTTTACCCTGCTGGTTCTTCTGGTCCTCGTATTGTTCGCATTAGGAGGTCTCGTAAAGAACTAAAGGTTTTGCAGGCTCAATATGAGATGGATTATCAAGCTGCCCCTGAGCGGTTTGAAGTCGATAAGCGTCGCCTTTCCGATCTGGTGCTACTTTGGTATAGGCTGCATGGTCGTACTTTGCGTGACGCTAAGTATCGATTATCTCGCACTTTGGCGGTTGTTAATGCTCTTGGTGATCCTACTTTAGATAAATTTACCGGATCAGCTTTTTCAGCCTATCGTGAGCGCCGTTTGACTGAGGTTTCTACCTCTACGGTTAACCATGAAACCCGTTATTTGCGGGCGGTGTTTTCTGAACTTATTCGGTTGGATCAATACGCGGGCAAAAATCCTCTTGCTAAAATTCGCACGTTTGCTGAGCGTGAGCGGGAATTATCTTTTCTCACCCTGGAACAAATTCCGACATTGCTTCACGCATGTGATCAGTCCTCTAATAATCATTGCGGTGCTGTGGTTCGTTTGTGTCTTGCTACGGGTGCTCGTTGGTCTGAGGCTAATGATTTGCCGCCTACAGGGCTTCTTGATGACCGCATAGTGTTCGCTGCTACTAAAAATGGCCGTGTGCGTGTTGTGCCTGTGAAGCCTGACTTGGTGGCCTATCTGCGGTCGCTGGCGTTTCCCACAGGAAAGCGGTTGTTCTCTCCGTGCAAAGGGGCATTTCGCAAGGCGGTGGAGCGTTCGGGCATTGAGTTGCCGGATGGTCAATTGACTCACGTGTTGCGGCACACGTTCGCAAGTCACTTCCTGATTAACGGTGGTGACATCCTCACTCTGCAACGTATCCTTGGGCACTCAGACTTGAAGATCACCATGCGGTATGCACACCTTGCCCCTGACTACATGGCAAAGGTTCGGGAACTCTCGCTGATATGACACCCTGTTGACCACTTCTTGCTTTCATGACGTTGTATCACGGCGTTCACTGGAATGGTTTTTTAATCGCACCGCGCAATGCTTCCGGTTAGCACGATAATCACGCGATTGAAAAACCATTTCAGTGATAAGTCGCGCGACTCTCGAAGAGGAAAAAAAAGGAATCGCTTTTTAAGTTTTTATATTGCTACCTGTGGTTGCCGGATAGGCAACAAGGGCGCGTGAGCGCGGGCAGTGTGGGCAACAACGCAACACGGTGTTTCAGGTTAAGGCGTTACTCTCGCGTTTTGTCCACACGGCAATGGGTGGCAATCATCTAACACGGGTGTGCACCCAACCCTTTGGTTCTTCCCGTTGGTATCGGCTTTCTATTACTGGGGATGTTGCAGCATGAGATTGTGGGTTCTTAGGGGGATCATCCCCCTAAGCCCTCGGAGAGCCGTCGGAGACGCCTGTAACGGCGAGTTACGAACCAGCGTGGAGCGTTGCTTTTAGATTGTGGTGGCACGGTGCGTTTTGCGAAAGCTGTGGTTTGTAAATACTGCGGCTGAGGTAAAAAGGAAAGTTTGGTAAGTTTTTGGTAAGCCAATAAAAAAGGTCAGTAGGCGTTAACCTGCTGACCCTTGTCGTATATGGTAGCTAGAGGCGGACTTGAACCGCCGACCCCAGCATTATGAGTGCTGTGCTCTAACCAGCTGAGCTATCTAGCCATAGTGAGGGCGCGTATTTTGGGGGGCGTTTGAATGATTGTCAACCCTAGATTTGATCGCCAGAATGCAAATAAATGTGCCACAAACGACGGGCAGCACGAACAGCCCGAGCTAGCGGCAAAAACTCTTTCTACATAAGGAGTTAGCAATAGGGAGGCCGAAGAAGGCTTGATCGAAATGCAGGGCAAAGTCTTTACCGCCAGCAGGGATAATGTGATGGATGCTATGGAACTGATGGTCAGTGAACAGAAGACGACCAGAACGGCCATGAAGAAATCGATACAGGAACTTGAGAGGCGGAGCTCCAGCCCGTTATCAAAGGTGAGGTAAACAACGGGAGTCGGCATATCAAGCACCCTTTCCGGTTACGGTTCAGGGCTTGGTTTTTAAACCTCGCTGAGCCACAATGAACCACGATCAACTACCGATAAAGGCAATACTTACCGGTAATTAATTGCCAGCAATAAATACTTAAGCCGTTATTGGATGTAATAGACAGAATCAATTTAATTATTGAAACTGAGCCAGCCAGTAAAGATTCTCTGAGCCAAAGGACAGGCATTAGCCATACCAGATGGACTAATGTTCTCCAACGGAAAGCAAAACTCAGGCGTGAAGAAATCGAAGCAATAGGAAAAGCACGGCCTGAGTACATGCTATGGCTGGCGTATGGAGAAGAGTTATCAGATGCAGGGCAAATAAGCCCAATGACAAAAGCCGCTCAAAAAGAATTAGGAACACAAAAGAAGGCTTGAAGATAGCAAGCAAGGTTGCCCGCAGGTGGAGGAAGGTGTAAGAACAGGAAGGAGAGCTGCTATAAAGCATACGAAACATTCGCCCAGGAAAAAATCGAAAGAAAAACTAATTATATTGACCTTTAAAATATAAAAAATTAGGAGTGTGTGGACGCTAAACACCCTCCATATAAAAAGAAAGCAATAAAAAGACAAAAAGATTCAGCAAAGGAATAAGCAATGATTAATGGCACACCGCCAATAGTTTTCTTAGGCATGGCCGACAGAGTCATTTCTGACGCTAGCTATCCTTACGCAAGAACAGACTTCATAAATATAGGGTTAGCTAAGAACTACTTAATTTACCCAACCTCTCCCCATAACGCGAAGTACATCTTCATCGTACACAACTCTTTTACCAAAGACTTTTTCGATGGACACTATGAGCTAGTGTTCAAAAGAAAGGCCAAGATCATATGGGAAACATCTGTATTGGGAAAGCCCCCAAAAAAGAAAGGCGAAAAAATAAAAGGTTACGGTTATCTAAAGTATCAAGAATGGATTAGTTTCGAAATCCCAGCCGGAGGCGTGTTAATTGAAGAACCCGGTGTAGTAGCGATATTTCTAAGAAATAAAAAGAATAAAGAGGAAATGTGGCTATCAGAAATTATTTTCACCTACAATCCGCAAAAACCTTTGAATGCCAATGACGTTCAAGGAATTAGATCAAGACTAATGAGCTACAAGGAAGCAAAATTAGAGATAAAGTGCACTTCCTGCAATCAAAAATTTCCCGCATATACAGGATTAAGTAGAAGCACCAAGCTAGAAAATGACGGTTGCATATGGCAGTCAGACTTACCAGAATATTTTAGGTGTAAATGCGGAAAAGTAAATGCGCCATTAAGGTATTGCAAAGAGAGCATGCACGCGCTGCTATTCCAAAAATTCCTTTCCGCAGAATCAACAAGCACACAAAATCTATACTCCAAGAACTCAATTAACTCTGTAGTAGGTGATTTTATAGGCATCCTTCAAACGGAAAATAATGAAAGCGTAATTCAAAGATTCATCGAAGAAAATCCGGTAATGCTTTGTATGTTCAATGCAAAAAAAGTATTTAACAAGCCCGAAATAATCGGAAATCACCAAGCAGACTTCGCAGTTTTAGATGCAAACAACAATTTAATATTTATAGAGATTGAAAGGCCAAAAATGAGACTGTTCAAAAGGAACGGACACGAAACCGCAGATCTAAATCATGCATATAGTCAGGTATCAGATTGGCTATTTGAAATCAGACGAAGCAAAAATCAGGTTCTTGAGAAAATGGAGTTGAGCGAAAAAGATATTAATAAAATAACAGGATTTGTGATAGCCGGGATAAAAGACAATGAAAATAAAGTATTTTATAACCGACACCAACAAAAGAATGAAAACAAATTAATCGGGTTCATCAGCCTAGATGAACTGGCCACAGCAGTCTTGAATATGTCAAGATCATTGGAAAATTGACCAGCTAAAAGCCGCAAAAAAAATGGAAATTTGGATCTTAGTAGCAGTAGCATGAGACTGTAATTAAATCTGTGTAACTGTTTATCATTAACCCTCCGAAGGGAAGGATAAACAGTATGAACCCGAAAGACCTCGAAGCCTTCGCCTGTGAAGCGACGAAACACATGAATACCGAAAAGGATCTGAGTTACTTTACCCAGATGCTGACCAAGGTCGCCGTTGAGGCCGCTCTCAACGGCGAGTTGGATGTCCACCTCGGTTATGAAAAACACCAGAAATCCACCTCCACCAATAGCCGCAATGGCCATACGACAAAAACGCTGAAAACCGAAGACGGCGAATTCCAGCTCAACACACCCCGTGATCGTGAAGGCAGCTTTGAGCCGCAGCTGGTCAAGAAGCGAGGCTCGTAGAAAGACGGACTCTTTAAAGAAGCAAAACAGAGATAGCGAGTTTTTAATTATTTTGACGGCGACGAGCGAAGACTAGCGCGGCGACACCCAAAAACAGCAATGCGATAGTCGACGGAGCAGGAACTGTTCTAGTTACAACAACATTGTCAATCGCAAAAGCGGCGTCAGCACTGATGATTATCTGGCGAATATTAGAAAATACCGAACCAAACTGAACTGCTTCAAAGCCAAAGATTTCATCAAGGCCCAGCACCCCCTGAACAAACTGATCTTCTGAATTGATTAACATATAGGTCAAAATGTTATTGGTGGGATGCATAAAATAAAACGACTCTGCGATATCAGCGCTTAACAGTGAAAAGACCCCTCCACCAGCGAGCTCGATCCCCAAAGAAGAAGTGGCAAGCCAATCGGAGCCTGAATCGGGATAGATCCCGTTTTGGACATAAAAACTGGTCTCATTCCAGATTGAGCTACTGTTTATTGGCGAATAGGTGTAGAAGTCACCATGTTGAAGCGGAAAATCGGATGTAGAGATAGAATAACCGCCAAGTTGGGTTGCGGGGGCGTAGCCTTCGAAATCAATCAGATCAGCGTGAGATACGGCAGAGGCACAGAGGATGAGGGTAGCGAATATCAGTCGGACAAGCATTTTTGAAAGCTCCTTTTAAAAGTGCGCGAATTATAACTTCACAAAACTCTAGGATCAATTCTCCGCCAACTAAACTGTATGACAGTCACTAACCAACTCACCAGTTTTTCTCAAAGCCCATGGTTCAATCAGGTTGCAATGGCTTTAAGTTGCTGTTTTAACTGATATTGTGGTTTAATATGCCTCGGTACACGGGACTCATATAATGCTGGGGTCGGCGGTTCAAGTCCGCCTCTAGCTACCATATGCGACAAGGGTCAGCAGGTTAACGCCTACTGACCTTTTTTATGAAGCACCATCCATCTATTTAGTATCGAACCTCAAGTTGTACTGGAGCGGCCTCTTTATGCAAAAGATGGAAAAAGCCTGCTTAAACAACCCTTTAGCCACAAGGAAGACGTCATATGAAAAAATCTATTAAATTATTAATACCAGCACTGATTATTAGCTCAGCGGCTAGCGCAGATGGATATATTTCAGCGGGAGAGGTTAATGCAATTTACTTCCACGCATCCCATACCGGGGTAGTAATAAAACACGAAAATTTAGCCGATCCTGATAATTGTGGCAGAAGTGATTACTTCATCCTGCCAAATTCACACCCAAGCTCCGATAAAATTTATTCGTTATTACTTTCCGCACAAATAGCAAATAAAAGAGTCAGCATGACAGTTTCGGGATGCCATGAAGGACTACCAGCCATTAAGCATATTAGACTGGAGAAGTCTTAGTACTGCCAGACAGAAGGGGAACTAAAGCTCTGATCTTTTAAGGGATATTCCTAAGAAAAGTTATAGCTTGCAAATTTATCCAGGATTAAAAAGGAATTATCAATGTTACCCTTTCCAAACAACTCCGTCTTTTTTAAAGCAGTTATTTTAGTGTTATCAGCCAATTCATTCCAAACTCTTGCTGCAGATATTAGTTGTACCGGGACAGTCACATGGGTCATGGGAGATCACCCTAACTGCACAGACGGGAATGGAAAAAAGCAACTTGCCTTTAAAATTACCGGTTCAGACAACTGGCTTTGCAACAATAGCGATGCAGCATCCTCTCTTGTGTTAAGCGCCAAAGTTGCAGAAAAGCCCCTGCTAATTTACATGAACAGTGATAATGGCGAGACCTGCGCAACCCGCCCTCATTACGTTAAACCAAACTACACCATCATGAAGTAATTTTTTATATCTATCGAGAAAAGACACTATGAAAAAACTAATTCCATTTGCACTACTAATATTCTCTATTGCTGCACATGCAGCCAATGAAACCACACACCAAGTCACCATAACAAAAATGTCAGCATATGACGATTATGCCGTTGTGTACTTCGAACCACCATTCACTCATGCACAAGAAAATTGCCTAGCTTCAAAAAGCAGGGCAATCATAAACTTTGAAGTAGGCACCATAGAAAAGAGAGAAATGTATTCCTTAGCGATAGCAGCCGCAGTAGCACAAAAAACCGTCACATTGGGCATAGCAGATTGTTTCGCAGATCACCCCAAGGTATATCGAGTCGACGTTAACTTCTAAAGCCTTGTTTTAAACACTCTTTCATAAAAGAGGTAATAATCATGAAAAATTTAGCTTTTATCCTTTTATTGATTCCGACATTAGGCTTCGCTGCTACGTTTAAACACACCGACACCATTTTAAGATTAGCAGTCATCGAATATCAGATCGACTCCGACATTATCATTCTTAATGGCTTTGAGTCAGCAGGTACCTGCCCGCTCTCCGCAGAGGGTTTAGTGATAGCCGCTTTTCGGACTGGCACCTCGGGCGATAGATCATACTCAATGGCATTAGCCGCAAAAATGGCAGGAAAAAGGGTAACGCTTTCGGTAGATGACAACAGCAAAAACGAAGTAGGTCAATGTTACGTCAGATTTATCGAAACAAAAGAGTAGCCAACAGAAAGGATGCGCGGAAAAATGGGAAAAGTATCAACATAAAATCGTTGGGACCCCAAATAGGTTTCCGATACTGTAATTAAATCTGCGTAATAGTTTATCATTGCCCCGACCTAAGAGAAGGATAAACCGTTACACAGATTTAATTACAGTCCCTTCTATGCATCCAATGCCCTATCAGTATCAGGTACTTAGAAAATTTACCGGTTCTCATAAGATTATTACTATCACATCTGTCGCCCCACCCTTCGTCACATCCCAATCTCGATAATCACCCCACTACCAAAAAATTCGTTTTCGCAACAAGGTGAGCGAGAAACAACATGCTTCGTTATTTCACAGCGCTGGCGAAGATGCCGATGGGGTGCAGTAGTTCAGGTTAGTTCTTTTGCGATAGGGGCCGGCTTGTTTTCGGTCTTTTTCCGTTTGGTGTCCGGCCGAAATAACTTTTTACCAGCACACTAAAATTGTGAACTTTCGCAGAGCACTCTTTACTGGACGAGACACATCAGCTTCGATCAGAAATCCCAAAACAATTTTCACTACCCGAAGAGTCACCGCACTCCTTAATGAATTTTCTACAACCGCCTCGCTAATGAATAATTTCTTTCATTATCAAAACGTTGACCTATTGGCCGAATGCTCTATGATCATCAGACGGACACAGATAATGAAAATATTTTTCGCTGACAGTAAATCTCTTTTTGCAACTTAAAGCGCCAATCTGGTTCACCGGCGATGGCTCCGATTATTATCTCTATGAAAATTCATCCGACATATCGGCACTCAAACTTTTACCATCGCCACCTTCTTCCCAAGGCGATATGGGTTGTCACATTTATATGCGCGGGCGTAATACATTCATCACAGGCAGCCGCCACACTTGCCGATCTGTCACTCGAACAGTTGGCAGAACTGCGTGTTACTTCTGTTTCAAAAAAGCCTAAACCGCTGGCTAATGAACCGGCATCCGTTTTCGTTATTACCGAACAGGATATTCGCCGCTCAGGCTCCACCACCTTGCCAGAAGCCTTGCGTCTGGCACCCAACCTGCAAGTGGCGCGATTGGATGCGCGCAATTACGCGATTACCGCGCGCGGATTTAACAGCGCTTTCGCCAATAAATTATTGGTCTTGATCGACGGACGCAGTGTGTATTCACCCTTATTCTCCGGCGTGTACTGGGATGCGCAGGATGTCATGCTGGCTGACCTGGATCGCATCGAGGTTATCAGCGGGCCAGGCGGCAGCCTGTGGGGTGCCAATGCGGTAAACGGTGTGGTGAATATCGTCACGCGCTCGGCGGAAGACACGCAGGGTGAACTGATTTCCGTGGGCGGCAGTGTGCATGAGCAACAGGCCGCTGTGCGTCACGGCGGTGAATTGACCAACGATGGTTTTTATCGCATCTATGCGAAGCACAGTCGTCACGATGACACCGAAACGGCGGGCGGGATTTCCACCCATACCGGTTGGGAGCGCAGCCAGACCGGTTTTCGCGCAGACTGGGAGGGCTATGATGATCACTACACCTTGCAGGGCGACGCCTACAGCGGCCGACTGCATCAGGCCGGCACCGACGACATAAAAATCAGCGGCGCCAATATTCTCGGACGCGCCAGCCGCGAGTTCGCGCCGGGTTCCCGGTTGACCTTCCAGGCTTATGTTGATCATACCCAACGCCATCAACCCAACGCCTTCGTGCAACACCTGAATACCATCGACCTGGAATTGCAACACGAGTGTTTGATTGGCGAGCGGCAGATGTTTATGTGGGGCGGCGGTTATCGCTACATGTCGGACCATGTCGATAACGATGTATTTTTTGCGTTCCTGCCTGAAGACCTGAACATGCAATGGCGCAATGTGTTTATTCAGGATGAAATCAAATTGACCCGAAACCTGGAGCTGACAATCGGCGCCAAGTGGGAGGATAATCCCTTCACCGGCTGGGAAACCTTGCCCGCTATTCAATTGGGTTGGACGCCGGGACATAACCAGCTGATATGGACCAAGGCGTCCCGTGCTGTACGCACGCCTTCACGCATCGACCGGGATTTTTATAGCCCCGCCAACCCGCCGGTTGTCGATGGCGTTCCCCAATATTTGATTGCCGGCGGCCCCGATTTTGAATCGGAAACTGCCAGTGTTTACGAACTGGGTTATCGCCAACAACCTGTCGCGCAGATGTCCTGGTCAATCACGGCGTTTTATAGTGAATACGATAAATTGCGCACCCTGGAGCTGAATGACCCAGCCACCGGTTATGTCTTTGAAAACCAGGCAAAAGCAGACACCTACGGTATGGAAATCTGGGGCAGTTGGCAGCCCGTGCATAACTGGCGGTTGCATGCCAGCCTGGTGACGCAGACGTTTGATGTGTACCTGGAGCCCGGCAGCACCGATATTTCCAACACCACCGGGTTGGCCAGCGAGGACCCGGACTTCTATTCCTCTATCCGTTCGTCTTATGATCTGTCGTCACACGTAACGATTGATTCAACCCTGCGCTATGTGGATGAACTTGAGGGTTCACAAGTGCCGGCTTACACGGCGCTGGATGTCCGTGTAGCATGGGAGATCAGCCCACACCTCGAAATTTCACTGGTGGGGCAGAATCTTACCGATCACTCGCACCCGGAATTTGGCGCTTCGCCCGGTCGTAGCGAATATGAGCGTGCGCTCTACGGCAAATTAATTTGGGATCTGTAAAACATTGATCATGTTAACGATGTGCGACCACACTGAAGATCGGTCCCCCAGACGAAAATGGTTATCCCGCCTGGTTTATCTCGCGGTGTTGATCGTCTGCGGATCACTCCATGTGGCCAACGCCGAGAACGCAACCGACTCGGCGGAAATCCAGATCAAAGCCGCCATGCTGTTTAAATTTCTCGACTACACTGAGTGGCCTGTCGAGTCCTTTGATGCACCTCAATCGCCCTATCGCATCTGGCTGTTGGATGCCAATGACATTGGTAATGAATTGCGAGTCATTACCCGTGAGCGCAATTCTAACGACCGCGCTATTAACGTGTTCAAGACCCGCTTCGTTGATCGTATCGACGAACCTCATATTGTTTTTGTCGGGCGCAATGCAGAACATCACCTGCCTCAACTGGCCCAAATGGCCGAGCAGCAGGCGATTTTGATCGTGACGGAAAATGACCAGGGGCTGGTGCCCGGCAGCACCATCAACCTCCGCCTGCTGAACGACCGTATCGGTTTCGATGTGTCGCTTTCCGATGCGCGCCGCAACAACCTCAAGCTCAGTGCCCGGTTGCTCTCAGTCGCCTTGACCGTAGAACAGGAGACGTCCCAATGATGCATATCGCCAAACGGTCAATCTCCAACCGTCTGATGCTGGTCATTATGGCCACCACGCTGACGGCCCTGGTGGCTTATGCGATTGTCATGCTCGCCTATGACCTGAGCACCTACCGCGACAGCGTGATCAAGGATCTGACAACCCAGGCCAATATCATTGCGGAAGTCAGCACCCCGGCATTGGAATTTAATGACCCGGCGACGGGCAAGGAAAACCTGGACTTATTGCGCACCCGCCCGATGATTCTGCGAGCGGTGCTGTACGACAATACCGGTGCGATCTTTGCGGAATATACGAACGACGGCGAGCTGGAATCTACCCCACCGCCACAACCGCAAACAAACAATGAAACCATCATTGACAGTAATCGTATTCAGGTTTGGCAGCAGATTGTAAAAAACGACCTGCCTCTCGGCGCGGTTTATATTCACGCCCGGTACGAGTTAGGCGCCCGCCTGGTGGGTTACGCCATCATCCTCGTGGGCGTGTTGATTTCCAGTTTGGGGCTGGCGCTGTTGGTCGCCATCTGGTTGCGCGGCGCGGTCACCAAACCGATCTTCGCCGTGACCAACGTTGCTCGCCAAGTGATGCAGAGCCGCGACTTCTCCCTGCGTGCGAAAAAATTTACGGAGGATGAAATTGGCGTGCTGGTGGATGCCTTCAATGACATGCTCAGCGAAGTCGAGCGCCGGGCCAGAGCATTGGAAGCATCGAATCAATCGCTGGAACACGAAATGACCGAGCGCAAAGCGGCTGAAGATGCCTTGCGATTGGCAGATCGCCGCAAAGATGAATTCCTGGCAACCCTCGCCCATGAATTGCGCAATCCGCTCGCGCCCCTCATCAACGGCTTACACATACTCCGCGCTAAAGATACCAACCCCGCCATTGCCGCCAACGCAAAGTCCGTTATGGAGCGCCAGCTCAAACAAATGGTGCGACTGGTGGATGACCTGTTGGATGTTTCGCGTATTACGACCGGGAAATTAACCATCAGCAAAACACGCATCGATGTGCAATCCATCATGCGCGATGCTGTAGAAGCCAGCCGCGGTTTTATTGAAAATTGTGGCCATCAACTCAGCGTGAATATGCCGGAAGAATCACTGTATATCGATGCCGACCCGATTCGCCTTGCGCAGGTATTTTCCAACCTTTTGAACAACGCCGCCAAGTACACGAATCGCGGCGGGCTGATCAGCTTCAGCGGGCAATTAATAGACGATAAAGTCGTCGTGGAAGTCACCGATAATGGCATCGGTCTGGCGCCGGATATGCTCGACAATATTTTCCATATGTTCACCCAGGTTGACCAAACCCTTGAGCGCACGCACGCCGGCCTGGGCGTTGGTCTGGCATTGGCAAAACGCCTGGTAGAACTGCACAGCGGACAATTGGTCGCCCACAGCGGCGGGCCCGGTTTGGGTAGCAGTTTTCGCGTGTATTTAGCCAGTGCAACAGCACCTTTTGCCACGTCTGAAAAATCGCCCGCCACCACCGCACACAAACAAGCGCCGCGCCGCATTTTATTGGTGGATGACAATGTGGATTACGTCGCAACCATGGCCACACTGCTCAGTGCAATGGGCCACGATGTCCGCACAGCCCATGAAGGCTCAACCGCCCAACATATCGCGCGCAATTTTATGCCCGAGTTTGCCTTTCTCGACATCGGCATGCCGGGGTTGAATGGTTATGATCTGGCACGCTTGTTACGCCAGTTTCCGGAAACACACCAATGCGTTCTGGTTGCCGTTACCGGTTGGGGCCAGGATAAAGATCGCGATCTATCCCGCAGTGCCGGCTTTAATCACCATCTGGTGAAACCGGTGGAGTTGGCGCAGATCCTGTCAATCATTGAAAAAGGCACCGCGCTGGTTAACGACACGGATGATGGACACCGACGTACCAACCATTCGCATTAAACGTTTATTCGCTATGCAAGATAAAAAATCTGTTCAGAAATTTTATTATTCATCCTGTTTTTTTCTTCTTGTCGCTGCAGCATAACCGCTCTCTTTCATGCCATCACGCACATTCATTGTGCGCACGCACCCCGCTGACTCACGGACTTGGCGCACAAAATAAATCATGCGTCAGTTAAGTGTTAGCTTACGCACGGAAGCAATTAAACCCGAAGCGGTAGCTTACACACGGCTGTAAGACAAAAGGCTCACACTAACTTCAAACCTGTGTTGTTACATCGATGCAACGACAGCGGAATACGCAAAGAGTGGTAACTCTTTCACACTTATTCACATTGTGTTCCGGTGATTGATGTAAAACGGCACTCCTTTTCTCCAGCACTCCCGAAGCGGCCTTTCTTTTGCATAGGTATTGCTATGCAAAGTCGTCGTTAACACGGGGAAAGGCCATTAACGCCACTAAGGAAAACCCATGAAGGATTTTTTTCGAACAGTAGTATGGGGCGTCCTGATCTGCATGGCAGTTGCCAACGCCCACGCGCAAAGCCGTTATTTAATGGGTCCGGGCGATGAAATTCGTCTGACCGTTTACAACCAACCCGACCTCACGACCGAAGGGCAAATCAGTGGTGATGGCACGCTGGAAATTCCGTTATTGGGCAGCGTGCAGCTCGCTGGCCGCAGCAGCGCCGACGCCGCGCGGATGATCGCTGACCATTATGTGCGCGGTGATTTTTTGCAGGATGCCCACGTCAATATCCTGATCACCAAGTACCGCAGCCAATCGATTGCCATTCTGGGCAAAGTAAACAGCCCCGGAAAACTGGTGCTTGAAGGTCCGACTTCTTTAACCGATGCCCTGGCCTTCGCCGGCGGTGTGGCAGAAACCGGCAGCGAACGCCTGATCCTGATCCGCACCGACAAAAACGGTAAGCAGGAACGTTACGAATACGACCTGCAGCAGTTGTTGAATCATCAGGCAGAAGATCAGCCAGTGGTGTGGATGAAGAATGGCGACACCATTTACGTGCCGGTAGCGGGCCGGTTTTATCTCAGCGGTGAGGTGCGCTCGCCGGGCATGTATCCCCTCGATCGTAAACTCAACGTGATGCAGGCACTGGGTGTCGGCGGCGGCCCCACCGCGCGCGCCAACGCCAAGGCCGTGAAACTTTATCGCCGGCAGCCCGATGGTTCAGCCAAAGAGTTGCGGGCCCAACCCGATGATCCGGTCATGGACGGCGATGTATTGGTTATTCAGGAAAGTCTTTTTTAGGGAGTCAGCAGTATGAACCTGGCGGCACTTTTACGCATTTTGAGCGCGCGATGGATAACCATCGCCGGCCTCACCCTGATCGCCGTAGTGGTTGCAGGCGTAGTCACCTTACAAACACCCAAGTCCTACACAGCCGCCACGGAATTGATCATTGATGGCAAAGGGCAGGACCCCATCAGTGGTGAATCCCTGCCGGCGCGGATGCTGTCCGGCTATATCGCCACCCAGGCCGATATCATCCGCAGCCGCAATGTCGCCAACAAGGTGATTGATCAGCTCAACCTGATTGAAGAGCCGGCCCTGCAACCGGAATTTCGTGCGGCCAGCACTGAACCCCTGCCCTCGCGCGGCTGGCTGCTCTATTACCTCAAGACCGGGCTGGCAGTCACTCCCCAGCGCGACAGCAGCGTGTTGAGTATTTCCTTTAAGGCGCGGAACCCGGAACTGGCCGCCCGCATCGCCGATGCCTTTGCCCAGGCTTATATCCAGACCAACCTGGAACTGCGCATTGAACCGGCCAAACAAATCACCCAGTGGTACGACCTGCAACTGGCGTCCCTGCGCGAAAACCTGGTGGACCGGCAGAATACGCTGGCGGCTTATCAGGAAGAACACAACATCATCGCGTCCAGTGATCGCCTGGATCTGGAGAGCGAAAAGCTGGCGGAGTTGTCCTCCATGTTGCTGGTGGTACAGGGGCAGCGGCTCGATGAACAAAGTCGCAGCAAACAACTGGATGGCAGCAAGCCCGGCGCCCTGCCGGAACATGTGCTGACCAATCCCCAGGTACAGAAGATCTCTGACGAATTGTCCCAGGCCCAAGCGCGCATGGCCGAGATTGGCTCCCAGGTCGGCAGCAATCACCCCCAGTATCGCCAGGCCCAGCGCGAAGTGGATGCCCTGCAAACCCAGTTACAGCGCACCCTCAAACTGGTGGGCGGCAGTCTGCGCTCCTCGGTTGAACTGTCACAAAGCCGCGAGGAGCAGTTAAAGGCCGAGGTCGCCGCACAAAAAGAACATGTGCTGCAATTGAACCGCAATCGCAACCAACTCACCCTCTTACGTCAGGAAGTTGATAACGCCCAGGCTGCCTATGATGCAGCGCTGGCGCGGGCTTCCCAGACCAAACTGGAAAGCCGTATTGCACTCACGGATGTCGCCATCCTCAACACCGCTGCGATCCCCAGCAAACCCACCGAACCCAAGCCGGCGCTAAACCTGCTCATTGCCATGGTTTTCGGCTTGTTGTTGGGTACGGCGGTCGCCTTGTGCTGGGAGTGGATTGATCGGCGAGTGCGCAGCGGCGAAGAACTGGAAGCCAGTCTCGGCATACCGGTGTTGGCTTATATACCTCTGGAGCGGAATTGGTCCAAAAGGGAGATCAAGCGATGAACAACCTGGCACAGGCTACAACCGACGACCTGCAAGTCCCCAGTACGCGCGTCAAGATGGGCCACATGCTGGTGGATAACGGCAAGATCACCGCCGCCGACCTCAAAGCCATCATCACCCTGCAAAACGAGCGGGGCATTCGCTTTGGTGAAGCGGCGCTGTTGCTCGGGCTGGTCAGCCCGGCGGATATCCGCTCGGTACTCGCCCGGCAATTTGCCTACACCGCCGTACCCGATGCCGCCAGCCGGCTCGCGCCTTCGCTCACGGCCATATTCAGGCCCGAAAGCAGCGAGGTAGAAGCCTTGCGCAGCCTGCGCAGCGAATTGATGCTGCGCTATTTCAATACCGCGCCCAACCTCAGTCTGGCTGTGGTCGGCGCGAACGAGGCCGAGACCATTGCCCGCACGACCGCCAATCTGGCTATCGTCTTTTCCCAGTTGGGTCTGCGCACATTGCTGATCGACAGCAATCTGCGCGAGCCGCAACTGCATAAATTGTTCGGCGTGGACGGCCGCCATCCGGGTTTATCGGACTTGCTGGCGGACCGCGCGCGCATCCAGCCGTTAACTGTGGCAGCCCTGCAATCGCTGTGGCTGTTGCCTGCCGGCACCCAGGCGCCCAATCCCCAGGAACTGCTGTCGGGCAGGAATTACCGCGATTATGTGGGCGAACTGTCCAATCGTTTCGATATCACCCTGATCAGCACACCGCCCATGGCGCGCAACCGTGATGCCCAGTTAGTGGCGGCGCAAGCCGGCGCGGCATTGTTAATCGCCCAGCAACACAGTTCGCGGATGAAAGATCTGGAAAAGCTCTGCGCCAACCTCTGGGGCGTGGGCGTCCGCGTCGTCGGTGTGGCACTGCGCCACTAAGGCCCATTGCGGGAGAATTCAGGATGGGATTTGCACGGTACCAATCACCGCCCGGCCTGCTGGCCTCGCCAGTACCGACGGGTAATTCGCTGATGAGGGATACCTCTGCCGAGCAGGTGTTCGAGCAGCGTCTGGTGTTGGGTATTCTGGTGGCTGCCGTGTCTTACCAGGCGCTGTTGTGCCTGATCAATACCCAGGTCTTTTCCGTCTCCCGCGCCATGGTCGGTTTGGCCGAAGCGATTATCCTGGCCGCCTGCCTGCCCTTGTTGGTGCGCCGTCTGTTACCCGGTGTGATCGTCATCCTGGCGCTGATGGGCGCCCTGCTCTGCCTGCTGACCCTGCTCAGTGGTGAGCTTGAAATCAAGGCCTTCCGCGACTTGCTCATCCCGCTGGCGTTCTTCTGGCTCGGCTGCAATATTGGCCGCCCTGAACTGGCGGATCGCGCCCTGACCTATGCCTTCACAGTAGTGCTGACCATGGGGCTGTTCGAGTTTTTCCTGCTCGACCTCTACACCCAATTTTTCAACATCTTCGGCTACTACGTGAACATCGGTAACCTGCAGGTCATCACCGAGTATGTGCGCGACAGCAAGCTGCAAATGAACGGGATTCGCCCCGAAGGCATCGGCCGCACGCTGCTACCCGGTCTGTTGGGCAGCCACCGGGTGTCCTCGGTGTTTCTTGAACCTGTGTCGCTCGGCAACTTTGCGGCGATCACCGCCGCCTGGGGCCTGAGCCGCGATAAAGACGACTGGCGCGAGGGCATCTTCTTTGTCTGTGCCGCCGTGGTGCTGATGGTGCTCTCCGATTCGCGCTTCGCGCTGATGTCGGTATCGCTGATGGTAGCGATGCGCATGGTGCTGAGTGGCAAAGGTCTGTACCTCGCGATTCTTGCGCCCTTCGGCGCCATTGCCATTGTGATGGTGGCCGGGGCGATGATCGATGAACGCATCGGCGACACCTTCCTGGGGCGTCTGGCCATCAGTGGCTGGGCGCTGGCGGAATTTGATGTAGCAACGCTGTTGGGCGCGGCACCGGGTGAGAATTTTGCGGATATGGGTTATGCCTATGTGCTGTCCACCTTCAGTCTGCCGCTGTGTCTGTTGCTGTGGTTCAGCCTGTGGCTGCTCAAGATTCCCGATGCGCGCGGCCAGCGTTTTCGCGCCTTTGTCTCGGTGTATATCGCCTTGATCCTCTGCGTTAGCGGCACCTCGTTATTTGCCTTCAAAACCGCTGCCCTGCTCTGGTTCCTGGTGGGCTGCACCCTGCGCAATCCGGCGCCGGAAAGCCCCTCAGCCCAACCCTTGATAAAGCGCGTCAACCAGTTCCACGAAGCCTATTCCCAGGCGCCCCAAACCCAAGCCACCCGGAGGAAGGATGTCTATTAACGTCACCCATATTGTTCGCCAGTATTTGCCGTCTATCGGCGGCATGGAAGAAGTGGTGCGTAACATTGCCCTGCATCAGGCGCGCACGGGGCAACAGGCAACCCGCATCATCACGCTGGACCGCTTGTTCCGTAATACCAGCCAGCGGTTGCCGGAGCGCGAAGAGATCGGTGGCGTGGAGGTGGTGCGGCTGCCTTACTACGGTTCCAGCCGCTATCCGCTGTGCCCGAGTATCCTCGGCCAGTTGGGTTCTACCGATGTGGTGCATGTACACGGTGTGGATTTCTTCTATGACTTTCTGGCGCTGACCAAGTGGTGGCACCGTCGCCCGCTGGTGTTGTCGACCCACGGCGGCTTCTTCCATACCAGCTTTGCCTCCCGCGCCAAGCAGGCCTATTTCAAGACAGTTACCCGATTGTCGGCCAAGGCCTACAGCCAGGTGGTAGCCACCAGTGCCAATGACGGCCAGCTATTCAGCCGTATCATGAGCGGGCCTAAATTGCAGGTGATTGAAAACGGCGTGGATGTGGACAAGTACCACGACCAGGCGTCCCTCAGCCTGCAGCCGACCTTGATGTATTTCGGACGCTGGTCGTCCAACAAAGGGTTGGTGGAATCCCTGCAACTGATCGCCAGACTCAAGGCGCGCGACCCGTGCTGGCAGCTGATTATTGCCGGGCGCGAATATGATCACAGCCTCTCCGAGCTGCAAACGCGGGTTGCCGAACTGGGGATCAAGGATCACGTACAACTGGTGGCCAACCCCAGCGATGAGCAGATCCGCACCCTGTTGCAGCAGGCCAGTTATTTTCTCTGCCTGTCGCGCCATGAGGGTTTCGGCATCGCGCCCATTGAAGGCATGAGCGCCGGGCTGACGCCCATCCTTTCTGATATTCCTCCATTCCAGCGCTTGGCTAAGCGCTCCGGTCTGGGCTTCACTATCAATACCGATGCATCCCCGGATGCCGCCATAGACAGCCTCCTGCAACTTCATGCGGAGGGGCAGGATGCCTATCTGGCGCGGCGGCGCATTGCCATGTCTTTCTCCCGGCAGTACGCCTGGCCCAGAGTAGCTGATCGCTACCTGGAGTTGTACGACAAGTTAGGAGGTCGACCGTCATGAAATCCCTTATCCACCTTGTTATCTGCGCACCCTTGGCATTGTTGCTCACGGTGTCCACTGCCCATGCGAATAATTGCCTGAGTTCACCACGCCTCACCGGCGTCAATATTGCCGGTGCCGAGTTTAATTCGAAGCGTTTACCGGGCGTGATCTTCAAGGATTACACCTACCCGAAAGACTCGGAACTGGCGTACATCGCCGCCCAGGGCGCCAACATCATTCGCCTGCCCTTCCGCTGGGAACGCATACAGCCGGAAGCGAACAAAGCCCTCAATGCCGACGAACTCAAACGGTTGAAAAATACCGTTAGCAAAGCCAGCGCCGAGGGGTTATGCGTCCTGCTGGATGTGCATAACTATGCCCAGTATTACGGCGAGTCCTTCAAAGAAAAGCCCGCCCTGGAAGATGCGTTTGTCGACTTGTGGAAGCGCCTTGCAGATGAGTTTACCGATCCGACCCAAACTATCTTCGGTCTGATGAACGAGCCGGCGCATATGCCGGTAGATAGCTGGGCCGACCTGGCCAAACGCACCCTGAAAACCCTGCGCGATGAAGGCGCCACCAACCGCATATTTGTCGGCGGCGGCGGCTGGAGCGGTTTACACGATTGGTTCAAACCCAAGGGCGACACCACCAATGCAGCGGAATTCGCGGACCTGAAAGATCCGCTCAAGCGCACCACCATTGAAGTGCATCAGTACGCCGATGAGTGGTATTCCGGCACCAAGATCGACTGCCATCCGCCAGATCATTTTGATCCCAGGTTCGAACGCATCAGCGCCTGGGCCGCGGAACATAATCAGCAACTGTTCCTCGGCGAATTCGGCATGGCCACCACCGAAGAATGTTTGCAGGTGTTGGAACGTATCCTGTCACTAATGGAAGGGCCGGTGTGGAAAGGTTGGAGCTACTGGGCTGCTGGCGGCTGGTGGGGCGACTATCCCTTTGCGTTGAACACCAACGCCGCAACACCCTCCTTGCAGTGGAAACCGCTGAAAGATCATTTCTATGTTGAAAATCCACCTAATCCGCCGGAACCGGTGAATTAATTTTTCGCACGCTATGGGAGCCTGCCTATGAATTCGCAAGCCGCTGTTAAGGAACAACCGTCTACCGCGACGGATAATTTCCTGGTGCTTTCAGCGCACGACTATCGCTCTCCGCGCAAGGCGAGTATCCATTTCATTACCAATGAATTGGCCAAGCGCGGACCGACGCGATTTTTTTCACTGCGTTACAGCATGCTCTCGCGTTACACCGCCGACCCGCGTTTGTCGCTGGATGACCAGGCCAATCGCATCGCCACCCATCAGGGTGTGGAATGTTATTTGTGGAAGACCATGATCCACCCGTTCAACACGCGGCGTTCCTGGCTGCGCCCGGCGGAGAGCATCATGTATCGTTGGTACAGCCAGGGGCGTAACAATGTGTTGCGCCAGTGGATCAAGGACGCGACGGTCATCCTGTTGGAAAGCGGTGTCGCACCGGTATTTTTTGATTTGATTAAACAGTTAAATCCTTCCGCTAAAATTTTGTATCGCGCGTCGGATTCGCTGGAAGCCATCAACGTGGCCGAGTATGTCAATGATGCTTTCGCGCGTATCGCTGGCGACATCAATACTATCGCCCTACCGTCCAGAGCATTGGTGGACAGTATTCCCAGTCGCCACAATTTGATTTTTGTTCCTCACGGTATTGATCATTCCGTCGCGGAGAAAGCTGATCCATCGCCCTATGAAGGCGAGGGTATTCACGCGGTATCCGTGGGTTCCATGTTGTTTGATCCCAGCTTTTTTGTGCTCGCGTCCAAACGTTTTCCGCAGATCCATTTTCATGTGATCGGCTCGGGGCATCCGCGTCATCCGGAGTACGGCGATAACGTTACCGTGTATGGTGAGATGCCTTTCGCGCAGACACTGCGTTACATCAAACACGCGCGCATCGGTATTGCGCCCTATTCCAGCACCAATTTACCGGCTTATTTGCGCGATACCTCGCTGAAATTAATTCAATACGAATTTTTTAAATTACCGGCGATCTGCCCGACATTTATTGCGGCGGATTACCCGACCCGTTTCGGCTACGAGATTGGCGATGGCGATTCGATCGAACAGGCCATCAATCGCGCACTGAGCCCGGTGCAGCCGTTGGTTACACGGCAGGTGTTGAGCTGGGGCGAAGTAACAGAACGCATGCTTACCCCGCAATTCTTTCGCGATACGGAGATGACTGCATGAATATGTCAGTAAACCCATCGCCAGACACCTTGTCGCTGGGCGGCTTTCCCTTGCTGCGCACGACAGCAACCGAACTCGCACAGCAATTACAACGCGCATTGGAAACCGGTGAAACACACACACTGTTTTTTGCCAACACCAACTTCATCGTTAAATGCCAGCCGATGAAAGAGGCCATGAACGAGCAGCGCACCCTGATCGTCAACGACGGCATCGGCGTGGATATCGCTACCTGGCTGGTGCATCGCCGCAAATTTCCGCAGAACCTGAACGGCACTGATTTTACGCCGCAGTATTTGCACAGTGTGCGCGGCAAAGCGCGGGTATTTTTATTTGGCGGTAAACCCGGCATTGCGCAGCGCGCGGCGGACACGTTAAAAAAAGATTTTGATGTCGAGGTGGTCGGCACCTGCGACGGCTATGAACAGGGGCGCGATCCTGAAAAGGTGATCACCGCCATCAACGCCGCCGAGGCCAATATTGTGTTGGTCGCCATGGGCAATCCCATGCAGGAGCAATGGATTCTCGACAACCGTCAGCACACCACGGCGACGGTATTTATCGGCGTCGGCGCGCTGCTGGATTTTCTCGCCGGTGATAAACCCCGCGCACCGCGCTTGGTGCAAAGCCTGCGACTCGAATGGCTGTATCGTTTATGCCTTGAGCCCACGCGCCTGATGCGGCGTTACACCATCGACATCGCTGTGTTTCTGGCACTGTGCCTGCGCGCCGGCAAACAACAACCCACCCGGGTACCGGTACAGGATTGAGCATGCAAACCTCATCAAACAGCGAACCACTTTATGTAAAGGGTCGCGATAAAAGTAGCGGAGCCACGCACGCGATGCGCATACTTGCTTCACCGGCTTTTTCCAATGAACGGGTTAATCCCTACAACGCTTTGCTCTACCGCGAGATGCAGAAATTGGGCGTACCGGTTGACGAGTATTCACACCGCAAGGCGGTGCTGGAACCTTACGATATCGTGCATTTCCATTGGCCCGATGGCTACATGAATGAGCGCGGTTTTTTTAAGGCCTGGCAGCGTATTGCGCTGTTTGTGTTGATCATTACCCTGCTGAAATTAAAAGGCACCAAGGTGGTATGGACCGCACACAATGTCGCACCCCACGACGCGTTTCGCCCGGCGTTATCCCAGCGCTTTATGAATTGGTTTATCCAGCGTTGCGACGGTTTAATCTTTATGAGCGAAGACAGCAAGAATGCGTTCTTCAAACAGTATCAGGCACCGCAACAGCTGAAATATGCCATTATCCCCCACGGCCATTATCGTAATTCTTATCCCGCCGCCATTGATCAACAACAAGCCAAGGCTACGCTGGGATTGCTGCCCGATAAAAAAGTGCTGTTGTTTTTCGGCATGATCAAACCCTATAAAAATGTCGACAACCTGATTAAAGTGTTTAACCAGGCACAGCTTGAACAATACACACTGGTGGTGGCCGGGAGCCCGGAAACCAGCGCGCTGGCGAATGACATCAAGCACCTCGCCGAAAGCAATCCCGATGTGCACGTGTTTTTGCGGTTCATTCCGGACAATGAATTACACACTTATCTGAGCGCCGCCGACATTGTTGTCCTGCCCTACAAGGCGATCTTTAATTCGGGCGCGCTCTTGCTGGCCCTGTCGTTCGACAAACCGGTGATTGCACCGCACATCGGCGCCATGGTGGTATTACAAAAACAACTCGGCGAACAATGGATACACAGTTACCGCGACGATTTTCAGACACAAACCTTGCAGCAGGCGATTGCGCAACTGGAAACTGCTGAGCGCCCCGCTGTATGCCCGCTGGATGAATACAACTGGGATCATCTGGCCGATGCAACCGTGAAGTTGTATCAGCGTTTATAACCGGCCCGCCGTGTTATTTTTTTATTTCTTTTTCTGATCGATAAACCTACATGACCTTAAAACAACGTTTGGGCCGCAGTACAGTCTGGATGAGCGCGGCGGCCAGTGGTAACAGTGTCGTCAGCTTTCTGATTTTTATTGTCCTTTCCCGCATCCTCGCGCCGGCTGAAATTGGCTTGGTGGCTTTTGCATTGATTGTGGTAGAGGCGGGCAAGATCATCGTCAACGCCGGTTTTCCCCAGGCCATTGTGCAACGCCAATTGTGGGACGATGTTTACGCCTCCACCTGCTTTCACCTCAATATGGTTTTTGCGTTATTAATCAGCACACTGATTTTCTTTATCGGTGTACCCTTGGTGGAAGCCTATTACGAGCCCGATGCCGGGCCAATCCTGGAAGTTCTGTCGGTTATCTTTTTTATCGAAGGCGCCAAGGCAGTCCACGAAGGAAAGTTGAAGCGGGAATTTGCATTTCAGGTCATCGCAATACGCATGGTGGTCGCGGGTTTGTTGTCCGGCGCGGTGGGTATTTTTCTCGCGATCAAAGGTTTCGGTGTCTGGGCACTGGTGTGGCAACAATTGATCAACCACAGTGTCATCACCCTGTTTACCCTGACTGCTTCACGCTGGGTACCACGCCTGGTATTTTCCAAAGAGGATTGCAAACAACTGCTGAAATTCTCGTCGCCTCTGATGGCTGCACAATTGATCGGCAATATCAGTTCAAAGATTTTTGAAGTGTTGATCGGGGTGATGGTCGGGCCAGCGGCACTCGGGTTTTTTCGCGTCGGCGGACGCGCGCTGTTTATCTTGCAGGAAATTGTACTCAAACCGTTTGAACAGACCGTCTTGTCGGCACTGTCACGCATTCCTGAGCGCGATCAGCAGGCGGCTGGCACCTTACGTGTCATCAAGATCAGCGCCTACATCACCTTTCCGATCTTCTTCGGCGCGGCAGCCATAGGACCGGAATTTATTATCTTTGCGTTTGGTGAAAAATGGGCGCTCAGCGGCCAGATCATGACCATCCTCGCCCTGGGTACTGCGCCATTGGTTATCGGTTTTCAAATCAATGCGGCACTAACCGCCAGCGGCAACTCGCGCATGGTTATGGCGTTGGCCAGTGTTGTCTTTGTGATTAACTGTGGTCTGGGACTAGTGTCCGTATCCTACGGATTGATTGCCGCCGCTTATGGTTTTGCTGTGCGTAGTTACCTGACTATATTTTTTAATATGTATTTCTTCAGAAAAGTGTTCGGGATAAATATCCTGTTCGTCATGCGCTCTGTTGCCGCGTCTTTTATCGCCGCGGTGATTATGTTTGCGCTGGTATCTCTTATCAGGTTCTACCTGCCCGATGACCTGCCGGCGATCACGAGCCTTCTGATACTTTGTCTTGCGGGCGCCACCCTTTATGCCGCACTGATGATCACTGTCTTTCGCAAAGAGACACGCAATTTTTTAAACGAGGGACAGGATATGGTGCCGCAAAAATTCAGACCTGTACTGGCAAAGGGACGGAGATTACTCAGAATGTAAGTATTCTCCGTCATGACGAAAAAATTATAGACAGAAATAATCAAGGAAGCCGTAGAAATCAAATCCGCAAGAGGTCTAACGTTGCTTATTAGTCTAGTTTTCCTTATTAGCCTAATTTTCCTTATAAGCCAAATTTTCCTTATAAAAAGTTGCGTTTAGCCAAGTCAATTACACCGGGTAGGTGTTGCCCGATATGCTCACCAAGACGCTCTTTGTCATTGAGCAGAGAAATCACCCGATCCGCAACACGTTTGGGGTCCGTCGCTAATTCTTCCGGTGACGACAGCAACTCCTGGTGCTCCAGATCGAATAGCTGCAGCAAGCCTTCAAATTTATCCTGATAAGCAAAACTGAAGGTTGGTGTACCGCCACTCATGGCCAGGATAGCCGCGTGCATACGCCCGGTCACAAGCATATCCAGCTCGGCCAGCACCGCACGAACAGCGCCCGGACTTTCCGGCGGCAGCAAATAAAGACGCGCACGATCCTTCTCTTCCACGGCAGATACGGCGTCCAGAAGAACCGCTTCATCGGGTTTGCTGGAACGCGTATCGTGCGGAACTAACAGCAGTGAAATATTATGTTCCAATAATTTTTTCACCAGCACTTGTAAGGCCGCCGGAATATCTTTGTTTCGCTCGGCGTGGAGAAAATTGGCATTTAAGCCGATAACCTGATCACCCGCTTTGCGGCGCTCATGAATCCAGGCTGTAGCACTGATAGCTGACGGCCATCCGGGTCTGGGTGCAACCAGGAAAGCCAAGTCAGCTACTTGTCGAATAGGTCGGTTCAGCATTTCCTCCATGCGCTGTTTGGAGTAAGGATCGCGCGCACAAATCGTCACGTTGTCCGGCATTTCCCGCAAAATTTTCCGGGTAGGTTCCTGGGCTTTTTTACTAAAACTTGAACCAAGCAGGGTTGCTTTTCTGCCGAGCCGGGCAGCCTCGGAAAATAAGGCCAGACGGCCGGTGATGGATTTGAGATTGTATGAACCGTCAATGACGTCTGCACCAATCATGTAGAACTCAGCATAACCAGGTAAGCAGGACACCAGCAGCGCATGTTGTAGCGGTGAGCGTTTGTAAAAATAACGTTCGGATTTGATTCTGCGATCTATTTTTTCATCCAGGTCCCAGGTTTTTCCGGACATAAGATCAACTTGCCAGAAACCTTTATCCCGCAGGATACCCGCCGTAGCGGAGATCATTGCCGAATCACCCAAGCTGCCCGGCACGGTCGGCGGGATAATTAACGCGCGCTGATCAACAGCAACGCCTGCCCCGGTTGTTTCAGATTTGTTGCGTATGCTGCCAAGCATACGTCCTACAGAGATCGCTAACTTTTCCATAATGTAATCCTTCATAACGCATTAACATGAAGCTCCCTCACCCAGAAAAACTGCATCAACCCGATATTGCTAATTCCACAATTCCAGCGGAAACGCATACATCAAAGCTGTATGATCATAGCGAATAGCAGGAGCACCTCCCATTTCCAAACCTTCTTGTAAAGATGTAGCGAAGCTGAACTCAGCTTCCGTTCTTCCACTTCCCAGGTGGTAGTCTTTGTATTTAAACAAATCTTCCGTTTGCGACAAGCGTACGTAACGGGCCGGGATGCCGAAGGCTTCGGCAATAATTAAACCGTGGAGTGAACTGGCCAACACAAACTTTGCTTTCAGAATTTTATTAATAACAATATTCCAACCCCACAATGGCGACACCAGTTTGGGATGATCATTGACCAACGCCAGGTCATGCAGGTTGGGCACGACGACGTAATCGTCTTCAGCGGTAGCCACGAAACGATTCTTGAAGATATACGGCAGAAGCAATGCCGGATCACCGTAGACGTCCGGCACAACAATGCCGCGCTTGCGCAAAAACTCAGCAGTCAAAGGGCCGCGTACGGCATGCACTTTTAAATCGCCTGCGGTGAATTCTTTCTCCGGAATTTTGCCATTCCAGCCCGAGCCCCACACGTTGTCACCGGTCTGGGCAAAATGCAGGATAGACCCTATCGCTAACAGGCGCGCCGGATCGCGGACTTGATCGTCAAGGCTTAATCCGTGGAACGCCAGCATCTGGCGCGTCACAATGTCGGAAAGTCGATCACCGAAATTCACATTGCCGTTGTCAGGTGACCAATGAAATAAATCCACATGGGGATAAGGCAAACGTCCCACCAGGGGTGACGCTTGGGTAAGGTTTTTGGCGAGTGTTGATAACTTTGCTAACACGTTTGCTCCTTAACGGAAATAAGAGCGGCGATAAATTACGCTCAACAAATTAATAACGAAACGATAATCCCAAAATAGCCTGGGAAGACGTGTAGGTCCGATACGCCAAAGGTGAATCACGGTCGACCCAGCGGGTATCCAGACGAATAGAGAACTGTTCGGAAAATTCATAAACCATTTGCAAGGGTGAAATGCTATAAACCGTTTCGTCGCGGTCAGGGCCGGGGCTGTCGTCCTGATAATTTTGTCTAATAACATTAACATCGGCACCCACGCTTATCTTGGGTGTCCATTGCCACTCTGTGCCAACAAATACGGTGTGCGTGCCTGCGGGTGAGTCAGACGTTTCACCGACGGCTTGTTCACGATAGGAATAGCCGCCATTGAATTCGGTTTTTTCTGTCATCGCCCAATTAGCTTCCAGTATCGCGAGCACACCAGTGCCATCGTTCACCACACCATCGCGATTGAAGTAACCGAGTGTTGCCGTCAGATTGGTTTTGGCAGAAGTTTCCCAGACTGTTTCCAGTTCCGCTTGCTGGTAGTCAAAATCCAGATCTTCATAGGGCTCCAACGTACCCGGATCAACATCCGGATCATCGACCGGCAAACCTATTTGCTGGTTGGGATAAATACGTTCACCGTAGCGAACGCGCAAGAATAACGTCGATTGAATACCGGTTTTGTAACCCGCCTCGAAGTAACCTTCGTCTTCTTCAAAGTCCAGTCCTTCACGCAGGCCATTAGAGTGAGTTTGTTCGGCCTGACGACCACCAACACCCAAGGTCAAACGATGGCCGGCGCCATAACTGATCAAGGCGTGGGCTTCATCGCGCTTCACAATATCCTTGTCGCGAAATTCCAGGCGATCGACAGGGTAAGAATCGCGCATCCATTCGAGGCGCGACTTCAACCGGTTGCCCCATTGACCCTGCCAGGTAACACGCCCTTCATTGAGCGTTGCATCCAGATCGGGGCGTTCAGCATGATCATAGTGAGACAATTGCCACCGCGCGATAAAACGCTGACGACTCAGCGTTTTATCCAGCGAGACAAACGCCGATGACATGGTGATGCGTTCCGAATTTTCCTCAGGCGTACGTTCGTAATTGCTGTCCCACAATTGTCGTACCGACGCGCCCATGGAAAATAAATCCGTCTGCGCCGCTGCCGGCATTGCCACTAACGTACACAGAGGTATAACACGAAAAAAACTCACTGATTCCCGCATGAACAATATCCCGATATCAATAGGCGTGTTGACCAACAAAGCCCTTGAATACCGTCATCCACAGGATTCTTAAATCCATCAGCAAGGACCAATTGCGAATGTATTCCAGATCGTAAGCAATGCGCCCGGACATTTTGTCGAGGGTTTCCGTTTCACCGCGGAAGCCGTTAACTTGTGCGAGCCCGGTAATGCCAGGTTTCACTTTATGGCGCAACATATAGCCCTTGATCTGGCTGCGATAATATTCATTGTGTGACACCGCATGTGGGCGCGGTCCAACCAATGACATGCTGCCGGACAACACATTAAACAGCTGCGGCAATTCATCCAGCGACGTGCGCCGCAGAAATCCGCCGAAGGGTGTCACGCGCGGATCTTCTTTACGCGCCTGAGCAACATTTTCACCATCTTCACACACCGTCATGGAACGGAATTTCCAGACTTTGATGCGTTCACCGCGCATGCCGTAGCGGGTTTGCTTGAAGAATACCGGTCCGGGCGATGATAACTTCACCCCCAGCGCAATGATTAACATCGGTAGCGCCAGCGCGATCATCATGCCGGTGCCGAGCACAATATCTTCCATGCGCTTGGCCCACCCGTTATCTACCATCGGCGAATCATAGATGCTCAGTGCCGGTATGCCTTGCAAGCACGTTAAGCGCGAGTGCAATAAGTCAAAGTTGAAGACATCGGGGATTAAATAGGCTGAGACGGTAGTATCAGCAAGGCGTGCGATCAACGAATGCGTGCGCAACTCTGCACGCATCGGCAAGGTGATAAATACAATATCAATCTTGCCATCACGCGCGTCGGCATAGAGTTGCTCGAAGCCGCCGCGGATGGTGGTGTCACTTTCGTTGAGCCGACGAGTTGGATCATCGGTGCCTTGGCGATCGTCGTAATAACCCACCACGCGGTAACCCATCCACGGCATACCGCGCATGGATTTAGCCACGCGGGAACCGAGGTTATTGGCCCCGACAATCGCAACGCGGCGCGGCTCTGTAGGTTTGGAGCGCAGGCGCGTCAACAATGCGCGGCGTGCCCAATGCAACCCTATCATCACCACCGGCGTGGCTACCATCCAGGTAAAAATTGCCTGCAAATTTACATCGCGGAAAATATAAATCGTCAGCGCAGCGAGGCTGGCCGCCGCTGCCGTTCCCAGCCAGGCACCCATCAAACGATAGGCGAGACTTTCTGTGGAGTGGCCGCGCCACAAATAATAGACTTCATTACCTTCGGCAAAAAAGCCGAAGATAATCACCGCACTGATACCCAACGCGGTGTAGGAATTGGTCCATGCCAAATCCATACTACGCAGAGTGAACCAGAGGAGAAAAATAATCAGAAAACTATCCAGCGCGCGAAATAACGCGAGGATTTTTGAGTGATGTAGCCGGATAACTGGCGGCTGAGTGGATACAACCGGGGTCCCCGAAATACCTGGTATTTGTTGACTGCCCATAACTACCTCCATGCGCGTTACTGCTTGAACTATTCCAGCTTGCATTTTTTAAGCCAGAGATGGATATGTATGCAAACAGCGTGAGATAAGTCTCGTCGGGCTGTGAAAAAGTACTAAAAAAACTGTTCAGAAATACTTTTTCCGCCACCACTGTTTACCGTAGTGATTTCGCTGCAAGTCGCTCGCCCCACTTTAAGGCACTTTTACGACCCTACGCCCACAAAATGAAACCGTTTGAATTCAATTTTGTTGTTAGAGTTGCTAACCATAATGTTTAAAACTGCTGACCTGTTGATGAAACCTCTACTACATTTGACGC
The DNA here is from genome assembly GCF_002162135.1 of Cellvibrio sp. PSBB006. Lineage (NCBI taxonomy): Bacteria > Pseudomonadati > Pseudomonadota > Gammaproteobacteria > Cellvibrionales > Cellvibrionaceae > Cellvibrio > Cellvibrio sp. PSBB006. Next base: position 2,504,218 of record NZ_CP021382.1, read on the forward strand.
GCCAACCTCCCCTGTCATCAGGTTAACCATAAACACAACACCGACCGTGAGCACCGTCCGAAATTAAACGGCAAGTCGTCCTTTGCCTGAAAACAAACCGTGGAAAAAATTTCAGCAATGAGCATCAAAACCACAGGAAGGACTTCTCATTTTTGCGCTGGCATATCCATGAAACGTCAGGTTTTTTTACACCGCGCTCAAGGCAGCCAGATCGATTGGTGGACGTAGCTTGCATTCACCACCAAACTCCTTCTGTTCGCTTCCACTCACTAACTTAAGAGAAAAGGTAATCTGTGAACTACAATGCACAACGGATTAAAACGCTGAATCATTTCCAATGTATGAATGCCTGGAATTTCTCATCATTTTTCCGCACTTATTTTTTTAATGTAAATTGCGATGACGCAAAACAGGATACGGATCACAATCGATGGCACTTAAGCTATCCATGTCAACCCGCAGTCTTCAGGTCTGGTATTTTTTATTGAACTGGTTTAAGGTGCGCCTTCAACAACGAAGCGCTAATTAACGCGCTGGGCCTGACCCAAGGATTAACATTCAAGGAAGAAATCTATGCGATACATCGCCATCTATTGTCTGGCAATCTGCCTCTTTATCCCCTTCTCATCCCACGCCTGCGAACATCTGCAAGCAAAGGTGGACCGTTACACCCAATTAAAGCGTGCCGGTGGCAGCGCCAAGCAGATGAATCGCTGGCAGGCGCAACGCAAACAATATTCAGCGCGTTATCGCGAATGCCTGCGCGCGCAACCCAGCATGCACCGGGCCACCGGCAGCAAGCAAACAAAGCGCACGAAACCGGATATTCAAAAGCTGCGTAAGGCAGACAGCGACCATCCTGTGGTTCAAAAATTATTGACGACCTGCAACTTCTGGATCAAATCCTACAACCGCAACCCCTCACCGGAAAATAAAACCTACCGTGATACCGCTTGCCGCGCGTTGGATGATGCGCAACGTCACCCTCCTACCCTTGCGGAAAATCAAACTCGCCAGCGGCCGTTAAATGAATGCATAAAACCCGGCAATTTGCTCGACGATGATGTGCGCGAATGTATGGCGGGCACGCGGGAACCTGACTGGCAATAAATGCGATGTGTCTTTAGAATCATCACCACCCTGACGTTGAGTGGATATTTATGAGCGATTCCCTGCAAACCTTGTTGGATACTCTGCCCCAGATTGGCGAAGTACGATGGATTGCCACGCGCCCTGAGCGCGGTGCGACCATGGAGATTGTTTCGGCAGTAGAGGCGGTGGCGGGAAAAGGTTTAACGGGCGATCGTTACGCCAGCCGCAACGGCAAACGTCAGGTCACCTTGATTCAGTGGGAACACCTGGCCGTTATCGGTGGATTGCTCGGCCGCCCTGCTATCGAACCGGAATTATTGCGACGCAATATTGCGGTTGCCGGGCTTAATTTATTGGCGTTGAAAAATAAACGTTTTGCGATTGGCGATGCCGTTCTGGAATACACTGGTTTATGTCATCCCTGCTCGCAAATGGAAACACGTTTTGGTCCCGGTGGTTACAACGCCGTGCGTGGCCACGGTGGCATTACTGCACGCATTCTCGAAAGCGGCGTTATTCGGGTAAACGACAAGGTGCGGGTATTAGAAAAGTAATCGATCCATTTTATCTGCTATGGATTCAGCAGATTGATTAAGCCTTCCAGAAATAATTTGATGCCTGCCATCATCAGAAATCCGTAACACGTCCAATAAAACCATCGCTCCGACACGCGATGCAGCAAATAAACCCCAATCTTCACGCCGATAGGTGCCAAAGGCAAAAGTACCAGCGATGTCATCAAGGTCGCCGTATTCAATTGTCCCAACCAGACATAGGGTACCAACTTGATCAGGTTGATGATGGCAAAAAATAATACGGTGGTGCCCACCAGGGTTATCTTGGGCAATTGTTGCGGCAAGAGATAAATGGACACCGGCGGACCACCGGCATGGGCAATGTAACTGGTATAACCCGCCATCGCGCCCCAGAAAGTTCCGCCGATATTTCCCGGCTCGCGACGTGCCGCCTGTTGCAACAATCGCAATCCCCACAGGTAGTGGCCGACAAAATACATCGCCAGGATACCGACAAGAATGCGGATCATATCGACGTTGGTAATAGAAAATGTGAGGGCACCGGCGAGAATACCGAGCAAGGCACCGGGCATCAGCCGTTTAAGATTCGCTTTATCCCAGGCGCCGCGAAAACTCCAGACACTGAAGATGTCCATAACGCAGAGGATAGGCAACAGGAGCGCGGCGGCGATGCGCGGATCGATCATCAAGGACAACAGCGGAACAGCGAGAACGCCCAGCCCACCACCAAAACCGCCTTTGGAAATACCCACCAATAACACCACGGGTATTGCCAGTAAATAAAACGCCGGATCGTTAATCATATCTACAGTTGATGTGCGACACACTCATCACCAATGCGTACTGACTCTGTATTAATCCTGAAGGTCTTCCAAGGTAAAGCCGTTAAGGTCGAGCAATTTATCCACCAATTTCTGCAATTGCTCCACCTGGGCTTCCAGTTTTTCAACCCGCTCTTCCAGCTCCGGTGATGCAGATTTTTTTGCACTGCTGCCCATGGCGGCAATGGCATTAAGATCAGGTTTACCGCACAGCAAATGCATGTAGCGATCTTCCCGCTGCCCCGGTTGACGCGGAATACGCAGGATGATGGGGTGGGTTTTAGCGCAGAGTTGATCAAGTTTTTCCTGCAAATTTTCAGGCGAGGAAAAATCAAACATGCGCTGGGTGCGCGTCAACAACTCCACCAGGGTTTGCGGCCCGCGCAGCAACATGACGTTAAGGATAGCTTGGGCAGATTTATCAAGACTGAGGACACGCGTCAGACGCTGGTCAAAGCGATTAGCGCGCGAGCCGTAATCCACTTCAATCAGTTTTTTGTCCTGCATCTGACTCAAACAGCGCTGGACTTCACCAGCTTCAAGATTGGTAATCGGTTCACGGCTGGTTTTTTGGTTACACGCCAATACCAGGCTATTCAGGGTCAGCGGGTAGGCATCCGGCGTCGCCAGTTGCTTCTCCATCAAGGCGCCGAGGATACGCGCTTCAATTTCTGTTAACAGGGGCTCGGCTGAGCCGGTTTCAGTCTCTGACTCGGGGGAATTCATGCACTCTTCTCCACTCTGGCGGGAGGCATAGAGTATGCCTCCTGCGGAGAGATTGCATCCCCTTTTGCGGGTGCGGAATTATTCCATGGTCACCGGATAATAATCGTACTCACAATAAGGTGAATCGATATCGCAGATCTCCAGGAATAAATAGAGATCCTCAGGAATGGTATAGAAGAGGTAGCTGATATCCACAGGATCGGCGCTGGTGTCACAGGAGAGCGTCAAGTCTGCACCGTATTCGCAGATCAGGCTGCCACCTTGGTCACACCATAAGCCGGCACCGCAGCGTTCGTTGTGAATCTCCACACTGTCGGTCAGACTTGGGCGGTCGTTGATAGACAGCCGAACCCGATAATCTTCCAGACTGTTAGCGGTCCAGTAGACTTCAAATAACCCGTAATAGAGATAGGGATTTAATGCCAGCGGTGCATTAGATACCGCGGTGTCGGTGTCGTAGCTGTCGAGCATGTCATAGCTGTACAGCGCCGGCGTATAGTTGTAGGACGGGTCGGGCGCTGCCGAGCTGCCACCGCCACATCCGATAATCATCAGGCTTGTCAGCATAACCAGACCGAGCGCGATCTTCTTCATAACCTGCACCTCCACAATAGATACTGGCGCCAGAATAGGACGCAGCAACTGAATGCGACCTGAATTAACACTTCCTTACAAGATCAAGCCGGGTTATGAAAACGCAATGAACAGGTTAGAATCCTGCGTGATCAGGGATGCCTCTAATAAAAAGCACCGGAACCCGCTTTCCTATCAACCTGTATGGATTAATCACGATGAAAAAAATATTACCCTTTCTTTTTATTTTGTTCGTATCTCACACTGTGTTTGCCGATTCACCCGCAACCGAACTGGAGCAACGCATCAACGCCTTGAGTAAAGCCATGATTGATGCCGATGAAAAAGCCTTGCAGTCGCTGACGGCAACGGCATTGAATTACGGCCATTCCAGTGGTCGGGTAGAAGATCAGAAGACGTTTATCAGCAACCTCGTGAATGGCTCGTCAGATTTCATCACCATTGAGTTACAGGAACAAAACATCAGTATGGTAGGCGATATCGCCATCGTGCGTCATATCCTGACAGGAGACACCAACGACAGCGGCAAACCCGGCAGTGTGCGCATCGGGGTGATGATGGTATGGCAGAAACAGCAAGGTGAATGGACCTTACTTGCGCGCCAGGCATTCAAGTTGTCATAAAAACCGTTACGCAGTTACGTTACATTTGATCTATGTTTGCTATATGACGCTGATGTTGCCCCCTGTTGTTGACAGGCGGGCAATCTAAATCGGCACGCGTTTTTCACCACAGAATCCGTCAACAGGAGCCAAGATGAAACTCTACGGCAGCTACACCTCACCCTTTGTGCGCCATTGTCGCATCCTCTTACTGGAAAGCGGATTGCCGTGTGAATTTATCGTGACGGATGGCGTTGCCAGCTCGGCCAAGTCGCCGACCAAGAAGGTACCCTTCCTGGAAGATGGCGAATTATTTTTAACGGATTCCTGCTCCATTATTAAATATCTGCGCGAAAAAAATATGCAGGCATTTTGTTTTACGGCGATTGAGTACGACCGCTTCTGCCTGGTGAACACCTTGCTCGAAGCCTCGGTCAATTTATTTATGCTGGAGAAAGACGGCATCCTGCCCGCACAGAGTGCTTATCTGCAACGCCACGTCGCGCGCATCCAATCGGGCCTTGCAACACTTGATGATATGCGTTGGCCATCGGCCGGCCCTTACAATGATGCGGAACTACGCTTGCTCTGTTTTCTGGATTGGGCATTATTCCGCAAGCGTTTTACCTTTGATGAATATACCAACCTCACCGCATTCCTGGCCGGCGCACGCGCCTATCAGCCTTTTACCCAAACGATTCCGCACGGATAAAAAAAACGGTAAGCATCGCGCCGCCAAGTGCGCGATGCTAGCCGTACACGATTCGTGGTCGACGCAATTGTTTGGCGGCCAGCGGCAGGCAGATCAACCACAACACCAGCGCCACCAGCCAGAATTTCAGCAGCGCGAAAGGCGCCAGTTCACCGCCCAGGAATAATTCCTTGATAGCGACCTGCTGGCCCAATACCGGCACCCACAAAAACCACTCGTGGTATACACCGGGATTAAAAATACTGTACAAAATCGGCACCATTGGCAGAAACACGAGCAGGCCGATATAGGTTTGTGCATCCTTGAATGAACGCGCAAAAACCGCCACCAATAATTGCAAGGCCACCGCAAAAAAAATCACCGGCAACAGGCAACAGAAGACGTACACCATATCCAACAGACTCACGTCGACGCGCAGCCCTAACTGGTTAAAGGGCAGAAGGTTTAACGCAACCCCCAATAGCGACATTGTTACCAGCAACACGGCTATCGTAATCAGCACCGACGTAAACCACTTGCCCAACATAATCGCCATGGATGCGGTGGGAGTGATCAACAAAGATTCCAGTGAGCGTCGCTCACGTTCGCCCGCTGTCATGTCGGCAGAAAATCCTACGCTGCCGATAAAGGCGCTGAGCAACAACAGCATGGGCAAACTGCCGAGGATATAAACACCCATCTTCTGATCGCTGGCCACGTTACTTTCGCGCAGGTTAATGGCGTTACGCAGCTCGGGCGAAATACCGCGCGCCATCAATTGCACGCTGCCGGTTTTGGCACTCCAGGCGTGAATCTGCCCGCGCACAAAACCTACGCCAGAATGCACCTTGGGGTTGGCCGCGTCATACACCAACCACAGGGTTGCCGCTTTACCCTGGGCGCGTTCTTCTTTGGCCGAGGGCGGAATAATAAGCGCAAAATCCAGGGTTTTATCTTTGACTTGCTGATAGGCATCCCCGGTTACAGGCTTGAGTTCTGCACCGCGTTCGGTGAGCCATTGCGTCAGCTCCGGTAAATTTTCCGCACCGGAAATAGCAACAGGTACATTAAGCAGGCCACCCTCCTGGTGATCTTTTTGCAGGTTGATAGCAAACAACACGCCCGCCGCAAACATTCCCACAAAATAGAGCGCCGGTAAAAATGCCAGGCGCATGGTGCGTTTATCACGCACGGCATCCTTGATTTCCTTGCGCAGGACAATGGCGACTGAGCGCCAGAATAATTTATTCAGCATGGGTGACTTCCTGTGCGGGTAATTCCGACAAATAAATAAATGCCTCTTCCAACGAGGTCGTTTGCGTTTGTTCAATCACTGCGGCCACGGAGCCATCAGCAACAATGCGGCCTTGGGCGATAACAATAATACGGTCACACAAGCCAGTCACTTCGTGCATTAAATGACTGGAGAATAATACACACCGCCCCTGATCGCGCAGTGCGACCAACATGCGCCGCACGGCGCGTGTGGTAATCACGTCCAGCCCGTTCGTTGGTTCATCGAGCATGATGTGTTGCGGTTGATGCACGATGGCGCGCGCCAGCGCCGTCTTCATTCGCTCACCCAGGGAAAATCCTTCCGCGCGACGGTCCGCGATATTGTGCATACCAAGCAGTTCAATTAATTCCTCACAACTCTCGGTCAGGGACGCTGGCGATAAATGATGCAACTCACCGAAGTAGCGAATGTTCTCCCGCGCCGTCAGTCGTTTGTACAAACCGGTATCGTCAGGCAAGACACCCAGGCGTTGCCGCGCGCGATCCGGTTGCTGCGCGACCTCAACACCATCCACCAGGATGCGGCCGCTGCTGGGTTGCAGCAATCCGTAGATCAAGCGCATCAGGGTGGTTTTGCCCGCACCATTGACACCCAGCAAGCCGGTGATTTCACCATCATTCAACGTGAAGCTGACATCCTTGAGTGCTTCAATTTTTCCAAATTGTTTACTGATGTGTTCAACCTGAATCATGGTGTTAGCTCTCCCGATGTGTCTTCCGCATCCGTGTCTGTTTCAACCGCTTGCCCAACTGCAAAATAAGGTGTGAGTGGCTGGATGTTCTCTACACAGCCTGTTTCCAGTGTTTCTGCGCTGGCGCGCTGGATAAATTGGGCAATCAATTGCGCTACACAACCGTCGTGGGTGATTGAGTGATGACCGCCGGGAGCAATCAAATGACGCGCCTGCGATAAATGCTGGCCGACTTGCTCGGCCCAGCGTGGCGGCGTGACCGGATCGCGCCGGCCGGACAACATCAAGGTGGGAATATCGCTTTCAATTGGCGTGAAATAGTTTTCATCCAGCGGATAACGCGGCCAGATCTCGCACACGTCCGCAAAAGCGGTTGCCAGATTGGCCGACAAAAAATCCACCGAAGCCTCGGTGCGCGACTGGTACTGTGGATAATCTTCGTTGCACAACACGGTGAAATGCATTCCGTAACTGATACCCATTAATTCCGTTTGTTCACCGGCCATCACAATCAACGATGCCAGCAAGTCATAGTTGTCATCCTGTGCATTGCTGATAGCCAGCGGTAGCAGCACCGACAAATCGCGCGTGTAAAGCGCCATGCGAATCATCGACGCAAAAATCTGGTGATTCATCGACAAGGTAAAAGGCGCCTGGGTACGAGGATGCGCAACGGTGACCTCCACCGGTTGTTCCGCCAATCGTTGCGCGATGCTTTCGGCATTGCGCAACACATCACCGAATTTTTCTGCACAAGCGTCCATCGCACTGCACTGCTCGCTCAGTAAACGCAGCGAGGCCAAAGCGTCTTCTCCGCCGTGCCAGGGCAAGGCAATATTGACCGGTGCGACACCATCCAAAATGCTGCTGCGCGTTGCCTCCGGATAGCGGCGCATATATTCCAGTGCAACGCGTGTACCGTAGGAAACGCCCCACACATTAATACGCTGATAACCTAACACCTGCCGCACGGTGTCGAGATCCTGCACGGCGTAAGGCGTAGTGTAAAACTGCAACTGTTCACCCAGTTTTTCTGCGCAAGCTTGCACGATGGTTTTTAAGCGCTGCTGTTGTTCGAGCAATGACAACTGGTAATGAACCTCATCAAACTCTGCACATTCCAGCGGGTTGGATTTTCCTGTGCCGCGCTGATCGATAAAAACAATATCGCGATTTTTTCTGACTTCGTTGAAGGTGTAGAAAATATGCTCCGCGATCTCCACTGCGGATTGGCCGGGACCGCCGGCAATGATAAACAGCGGGTCAGGCTGTGGGGTCGGATTAATCGCCGGTAAACGCAAAACATTCAAACCAATCTCGCGGCTGTTCGCATCCTGCGGATTTTCTTTTACGTGCAGGACGCCGCATTGTGCATTTTGTACAATCGGCGGCTTTCCGGTTTCGGAAAAATCCGGGCACGCCGTTAGCAACCCTTGAGTGATCGGTGACTCCTCTACCGACGGGTTATCGCAACTCGCCAGGAAGACACTCAACAGTGCAACAGGGATGATTCGCATAGGTGCTCCTTGCTTCATGATGATGGCTTCAATAATTGTTTACTTAACGCATCCAGTAACATTTGATCAGATACCTCCAACTGCCGCGCAGCCAGAATAAGTTGTTCCAATTGCGGCGCAAGCCGCTCAATACGTTTATTCGCTGTCTCACGGGTTTTTAATGCCGCAACCTGCATCGGCTTGCCTTGCTGACGCACCAGTAAACCTTCGCGTTGCAACAACCCGTAGGCTTTGGAGATGGTCATGGGATTCACCGAATGCGTAAGCGCAAGATCGCGCACCGATGGCAAAGCATCGCCTTTTTTTAACTGCCCACTGGCGATCATGCGTTTGATCTGCTCAACCAGTTGCCGATAAATCGGTATATCGGAATGTGGATCGAGGATGAACATTGTTGTGTTTCCGCCTCAGAGCATGCCCAAATAAATAATCGTGACCGTTGCCACCAGATTGTTGGCGGCATGAATGGCCAAAGGCACCCAGATTGAACCGGATTTCTCGCGCGCAAGGCCGAGGATAAGCGACAGCACGAAAATCATCGACAGGTAAATCCAGTTGTATTGGCTGAGGTGTAACGCGGTAAATAGCAGCGAGGTTAACAAGAGCGTGCCGGATAACCCCAGGCGGCTGTGGCGCCAGGCTTTAAACAGATAGCCGCGAAAGATTAATTCTTCCAGCAGCGGTGCTCCAATCACCAATACCAGTGCCACACCGAAATGCTGGCTGCCATTGAGGGAACGCATAAAATCGCCCGGGTCCACGTCCGCCAGCAAGTTGATGACATAAGTAATGGCGAGATAAGCGAGCCATATCAGCATCCACACTGCCAGGCTTTGCACAGCAAACCCCCGGAACCCCAGGGTGACAGACCAATGCTGTGTGCGGAAGTGGGCCACAGCCGCAATCACTGGCAACAGGATCAGGCATTGCAACAAGTACAAACCCGCCAGCCCGTTGGGCTGCCCCAAATGTTCCTGAATCATGACTTCTATTTGCGCGGGATCAGGCAACGCGACGCCTTGCACAGCGGATTGATAGCCGAGCACCGCGCCATAACCCACCACGTAAAAGACGGCGGAAGCAAAAAACAACACCAGAAAAAGCAGCAGCCAACCAAATGATGGCCCGACCCGCGGCAACTGTTGCGGAACGGGTGGAGAAGCCGGAGCTTGCGGCGTAAGGGGAGGTTCAGGTGCGTTTGCAGAGGAGGAGTCTGGATTGATGATGTCGAGCGATGAGTCATTCATAAGCGAGTCCCTGACAAATTATGGTTGGAAATAGTCTTAACCGATGACGCCTGTTCAGGCGTATCAGAACACTAATACACATAAGTCGGGAATGCAAAAATTTTATTTTGTCCTGCAATAAAAAAGCCCGGCGTTAAACCGGGCCAAGAGGAGACGTTATTCCGGAAAAAATCAGGGAGCAAGACCATCCAGGCCGATAACCCCCAGGGGTATCGTCAAACCGGCACCATCGCGAGCGATAGCGGTGTAGATACCGCCAGCGGCAAAGTCGAGGGTTGCACTGATCGCCGCCGTGGTAGTGCCGGTAGGCGTAATCACCACATCGTATTCACCGGCGGCCAGGGAGACATAACCGGTCTCTGCCTTGAAGGGCACATCGGCAAACGCAGGCTCGGCGGAGGTAATCGCCGTACCGGCAGGCACCACGTAGATATCCACATTACCGGCCAGGGTAGAGCCGTGAACCAGACGTACGCGCGCCTCGGTAGCCACGGAACGGTTGTTATCGGTCAGCAGCAGCGGCTCGATATCCGCCAGGGCACCGACGGCCAACAAGCTGTAGGCCATACCATTGCCCAAGGCCACATCGGCATCGATCACCGCCGGGGTCAGGGTACCGGTGGCGGTTACCTTGAAGTTGTAGGTATCGGCAGCCAGGTTGACGTAGCCGGTCGCATCCGGGAACGCCAGGTTACTGATAGCCGCTGAACCGGCATTGTTAACGATCACATCAACCGCAGGCGCGTCGGCTGACGCATGTACAACGCGCAGGTCAGCACCGGCCATAGCGTCCGAAAGAATCGTCACATCATCGCCATCCAATACCGCCAATTGAATCGGTGAGTCACCGGTGCCAACATTCGGCACCGCGCCGATCAACAGATCCTTACCACCCATCAAGGGCACTTCACCGGAATCAAACACCACGGTGTTGTCTGCCAGGGTGACCCGAATCTGGTAAGTCCCTGCATCCACCTCTACCGGGCCAAGGGTTTCCTTGAACACGAAACTGCCCAGCTCGGTCGCGCCCGCAAGGTCAGCGCCAGGCGCGGTCACGAAGACTTTCACTTCCGGCGCGGCAGCGGCCAGGTGAGCGACGCGCACGCGCACTTTGCTGCCGTCCATCAACTTGCCGTCGTCTTCCAATACCAGAGGTTCGATGTCCGCCACGGTATTAACCGCGATGACGTCGTAGTTCATATCGGTCATGAAATCGAGATTGGCCGGGCCAATCACCACGGCATTGCCACCGGGGATAATCCCTTCTACAGCAATTTCGTAGGTGCCTTCATCCAGGGCGAGGTAGCCGGTAGATTCCTGGTAATCCAGCTCCTCTACCGCGACAGCGCCATCAACCCAGAGGTTGACCATGGGCGCATCGGCGGAGGCATGGAATACCCGAACCATCGCCTGCATAGGTGCCAGGCCGTCCAGTGCAATCACACCCAGCGGGGCGATCAAACCGGCACCGTCACGGGCTACAGCGGTGTACACACCACCGGCTTCCAGATCCAGGGTCACCATGATGGCCTGGGTTTCCGGCGCACCGGCCGGGGTAATAATCACATCATAAGCACCCGCGGCCAGGGAAACATAGCCGGTGTCAGCCTTGAAGGGCACGTCGGCAAACGCCGGGGCATTGGTGCCGATAGGTGTGCCTTCCGGCAGTACATATATGTCCACATTACCCGCCAGAGTGGAGCCATGTACCAGGCGCACCTTGGCTTCAGTCGCCACCGAACGGTTGTCATCAGTCAAGACGAGGGGTTCGATATCGGCCAGCGCACCAACCGCCAGCAGCGTATAGGCAGCGCCATTCGCCAGGGTGAGATCCGCATCGATAACCACCGGCTCAGTTGCTGCATTGGGGGTTACCTTGAAGTTGTAATCACCGCCAGGGAGATTCAGGTAATTGGTGGTATCGGGGAACGCCAGGTTGGCGATAGCCGGTGTGTCGCCATCATTGGCGGTAACATCGACAGCAGGCGCATCGGCGGATGCGTGGACCACACGCAGGTCAGCACCGGCAGAGGCGTCAGACAGTATCGCGACTTCACCGCCGTCCAGAACGGCCAGCTCAATGGGCGAATCACCGGTGCCCACATTCGGTACTGCACCAATCAGCAGGTCTTTACCCGCAGCCAGGGACACAGTGCCCGAGTCGTACACCAGAGTATCGTCCATCAGCGTTACGCGAATGCGGTAATCGCCGGCAGCTACTTCGACCGGGCCGAGAGTGTCCTTGAACATGAAACTGCCCAAGGGCTCTGTGCCGGCAATCTCGGCATCCGGAGCGGTAACAAAGACTTTCACTTCCGGCGCGGCGTGTGCCAGATGCGCTACGCGGACCCGCACCATGGACTCATCGCTCAGGCTGCCGGTATCGCTTAACACCAGCGGCTCAATAGCATCAACACTGTTAACTGCGATGATGTCGTAATCGGTGCTACCCATAAATTCCAGATCAACCGGGCCAATTACCACCGCGTTACCGCCAGGAATGATGCCCTCTACAGCGATCTCATAGGTATCTTCCGGTACGGTCAGATAGCCGGTGGATTCCTGATAGTCGACCATCTCGGCAGCCACTTCACCATTTACCCAGATATTCACCTTGGGGGCGTTGGAGGATGCATGGAATACCCGCACCATGGCGTTCTCCGGCGGGGGTGCCGTCACAGTAACTGTCGCACTGGCAGACCGCCTGTCATCAGCCTCGCTGGTAGCGACAACCGTGTAAGTGCCCGCTGTCATGGGAGCGGTGTACACACCGCTGGCGGAGATACTGCCACCGCCGGACTCTTCAACAGACCAGGTTACTGCGCGGTTACTGGTACCGGTCACGGATGCTGTGAAGGTTTGCGTTCCGCCCGTCACCACAGAAGCTGTGGTCGGTGAAATATTGACTCTAACGCGTGGGTCATCATCGCCGGAACAGGCGACCATGAACACGCACATCAACAACACACTGAATAGCGCTCTTATGTTCATTATCCTTTCCTCAAAGTGCTGATGGGTGATCAACAAGTGCATTGATCGGTGGGAGATGGGGGATGAAATACGTCAGGCTGCTCATCCCGATTAACTGACTCGGCCATTTACGGCGCGATTTTTTTTGTAGATCACAATTCGGAAAGGAAAAAAAGCGCTATGTATGAATTTAACGTACCACTGAAAAATCTTTATTTTTGGTGGCGGTTGATTGATCTGTTCTAAGAGGCGGAGCGTAATTAGTGGGCTATTTCTTCACCTTATCGGGTGTTTAACTTCAACCAATCAGCGATAATCGAGGCATTGCATGTTAACCACCAAGGCAAAGCCAATGAACGAGAGGAACGCAACCAAGGCCGACGACCAGGATTGGCCTGCCCTGCTCGCCCGCGTCGCGCAACACGGGGACAGAGACGCCTTTCGTAAGATTTACAGCTATTTTGCTCCGCGCATAAAGGCCTACGCCATTAATCAGGGATTTGGTCAGCACGCCGAGGTTTTAGTACAGGAAGTTATGACCAATGTCTGGCGCAATGCCGATAAGTACAGCGAAGCCCTTGCCTCCGTATCCACCTGGATCTTCACCATTTCGCGCAACCAGCGCATTGATCTGCTGCGCAAGATGAACCGTACCAAAGCGGAAGTTGTTATCGAGACGGAAGAGCTGTGGCAGATTCCGATGGAAGACACCACCGTGCGCTCCATTCAAAATGCATCAACGGAAAAATGTATTCGTGAATCTATCGACACCTTGCCGGAAGAACAAATGATTGCTGTGCGCAAGGTTTATTACGAAGGAAAAACCCATCAGGAAGTGGCGGAGGAACTGAATATTCCCTTGGGAACACTGAAAGGTCGATTGCGCCTTTCGCTGAAAAAATTACGCGTTATGTTAGAGGCAACAGAGTTATGAGCGCGCATCACCCCGACGATATGGTATTGCTTGATTATGCAGCCGGTAGCTTATCGCTACCCTACGCGCTGGCCGTATCGGTCCACTTATGCTTTTGCAGCCACTGCCGCAACCAGCTGAAAAAATTGAACAGCATCGGCGGCGTGCTATTGGAAAACACCAAGCCAGCCAGTTTGGAAGATGATGCTTTTGATCAGTTAATGGTGCAACTCGAAAGCGACGATAAGGGAAATACTGAAACAATAATCGCCGAGAACCTTGCGACAGAAGCGCGATCGGCACCGAAAAAAGACATCACCAATCCACTGTTGTCCTATTTACCGGCTCCACTACAGAATCTGCCCTGGCAGCAGCAGACGCGGGAAATCAGCAAATATGATTTGACCAGCATTATTAACGTAAGTGGTTTTCAGGTCGCCTTGCAAAAGATTACCGCCGGAGCAAAAGTGCCGGTGCATACGCACAAAGGCCATGAGCTGACCGTGATATTGCACGGTGGTTTTTCTGATGAACTGGGGGTTTATCACGCGGGTGATTTTATTGCACGCGATGGCAGCCACAAACACAGCCCGACCGCATTACAAAATGAAGACTGTATTTGCCTGACAGTGTTGGATGCGCCGATTAAATTTACCGGTTGGCAACGTATTTTTAATCCATTTATGGCGTGGCATTAACACGTTTCAAGTTAGCCCCATAAATAAAAACTTAGCCCATAAATAAAAACGCCCGCAGAGCGGGCGTTTTTATTTATCTTGCAAAACCGCTTGATTACTCAGCAGCCTCTTCAACATTTGATGCAGAACCATTCTCGTCGGCCACAGCTTCCTTGATCGAAAGCTTGATACGACCGCGTTGATCCACATCCAGACATTTCACCTTCACTACCTGACCTTCTTTCAGATAGTCGCTGACGTTGTTAACACGCTCGTCGGCGATTTGTGAGATGTGCACCAGACCGTCTTTGCCCGGCAGGAAGTTAACGAATGCGCCGAAGTCTACGATACGCACAACGGTACCTTCATAGATCGCACCGATTTCTGCTTCAGCCACGATGCTCTCGATACGCAAGATAGCCTCTTTGAGGTTCTCACCGTTGTCAGCATAAATCTTCACTGTGCCGTTATCATCGATGTCGATAGAAGAACCGGTTTCTTCAGTAATTGCACGGATAGTAGCGCCGCCCTTACCGATGATGTCGCGGATCTTATCCGGATGAACCTTGATGGTTTCAAAGCGCGGCGCAGTATCGCTGATAGTGGAACGCGGCTTGGAGATAACCTTGTTCATTTCAGCGAGGATATGCAAACGTGCATGCAATGCCTGCTCAAGGGCGATCTCCATGATCTCTTCGGTGATGCCTTCGATCTTGATATCCATCTGCAACGCGGTAACGCCGCTGGTGGTACCGGCCACTTTAAAGTCCATATCGCCCAGGTGATCTTCGTCACCGAGGATATCGGTCAGTACGGCGAAACCGTTGTCTTCTTTCACCAGGCCCATGGCAATACCGGCAACCGGTGCTTTCAAAGGCACGCCCGCATCCATCAACGCCAGGCTGGAACCACACACAGAAGCCATAGAGCTGGAACCGTTGGACTCGGTAATTTCACTTACGACACGCAGGGTGTAAGGGAAGCTATCCTGATCCGGCAACATGGCAGCAACACCGCGACGCGCCAGGCGACCGTGACCGATTTCGCGGCGACCGGTTGAACCCATACGACCGCACTCACCGACAGAATAAGGCGGGAAGTTGTAATGCAGCATGAAAGGATCTTTACGCTCGCCTTCCAGTGCATCAATGATCTGTACATCGCGCGCATTACCCAGAGTCGCAACAACCAATGCCTGGGTTTCACCGCGGGTGAACAATGCAGAGCCGTGAACCCGCGGCAATACACCGACTTCCACTTCAATCGGACGAACTGTTTTATTATCGCGGCCATCAATGCGCGGCTCGCCGGCCACGATGCGCGAACGCACGATGTTCGACTCTACGCGACCAAACATGTCTTTAACATCATCAGCTGAAACACCAGCTTCTTCATTAACCAGTTCTGCAACAGCCTGGGTGCGCAGTTCTGACAAACGATCATAGCGCTTGGCCTTGTCAGTGATGCGGTATGCCACGCCGATGGAGTCAGCAAAATGCTTTTCTACCGCTGCTTTCAAATCAGCATTCACAACCGGTGCTTGCCAATCCCAACGCGCCTTGCCTGCATCGCGCGCCAGCTCAACACACGCCTGAATCACCACTTGCATCTCCTGGTGCGCATAAAGTACGGCACCAAGCATGATGTCTTCCGGCAATTCTTTTGCTTCAGATTCCACCATCAACACGGCATCTTTGGTACCGGCAACAACCATGTCCAATTCGGAGGTAGCCAGTTCCTTGAAGCTCGGGTTGAGCAGATAACCTTGTTCCGTGGTGTAGCCCACGCGTGCACCACCAATGGGACCATTAAACGGAATACCGGAAACTGACAGTGCCGCAGAGGTGCCGATCATGGCAGCGATATCCGGATCGTTCACTTTGTCAGTCGACAAAACAGTACAAACAACCTGGACTTCGTTCAGGAAACCTTCGGGAAACAGGGGGCGGATGGGACGATCAATCAAACGGGAGGTTAATGTTTCTTTCTCGGATGGACGACCTTCGCGTTTGAAGAAGCCGCCGGGGATTTTTCCGGCAGCGTAGGCTTTTTCAATATAGTGTACAGATAACGGGAAGAAATCCTGCCCGGGCGATGCCTCTTTCGCGCCCACAACGGTACATAAAACGGCAGTTTCTCCCATGGTAACCACCACTGCACCGGTAGC
This sequence comes from Cellvibrio sp. PSBB006, assembly GCF_002162135.1. Lineage (NCBI taxonomy): Bacteria > Pseudomonadati > Pseudomonadota > Gammaproteobacteria > Cellvibrionales > Cellvibrionaceae > Cellvibrio > Cellvibrio sp. PSBB006. Next base: position 2,520,759 of record NZ_CP021382.1, read on the forward strand.
CTGGCGCGCGATGCGGCCAGTTTCCAGGGTGACAGTTTGGTTGCCGTATTGGAATTTTTTAATAATCGGATTCACTCTTCTATCCTTTCTTTTGCGTTAACTTTTTACGCGCCTGTAATAAAAACATGTCTTTTAAAAAAATACACAGTAGTGTCATTGCTCCCTGCCAACGCGATATTTCTAAACCCGGATACCGCTGTCGCCGCCTCCTGCGAACTGAATAAAAAAATAAAAAAGTGCCCGCACTAGGCGGGCACGGGACAAACTTAACGGCGCAGACCCAATTTTTGAATCAGTGCTGAGTAACGATCAGTATTTTTGCTCTTCAGGTAATCCAACAATTTACGACGTTGGTTAACCATGCGGATCAATCCACGACGGGAATGGTGATCGTGCTTGTGACCAGCAAAGTGGTCTTGCAGCTTGTTGATGTTGACCGTCAACAGCGCTACTTGCACTTCCGGTGAACCGGTATCACCTTCAGCTTGTTGGTACTCTTTTACTACAGCAGCTTTTTCAACAGCACTCAGTGCCATGATGTTTTCCTCAAATTAATATGCGACAGAGATTACGGCCGCACCCGTGCATATTTACAGGTGGGCTATGGCAACAGGAATGAGATCCATCCCAGTGCCGCTGGTTTTGCCTTGACGAAAATCGCCACGACAAATTTCACGCCAATCCAAATCAGACGGATGCTGAACGGTTGGCAATAATACGTTTCGGCGCTACACGGCCGTCTTCAGTCAATTCGCCAAGCCCCAGAAACTGGGCCGGCTGCTCCGCTGAAGCGGATAAAAAGACGCGTACAATATCACCTTGATCCCCTACGCGATAGACCTGCGGGTCCATCACCGGGTTGCCCTGACGGAAGTAATAACCGCTTTGTTCGGGCAGCTCCAAAGCTGGCAGACTGGCCACAGGCGAGTCCGGCGGAAGCAGGAGCGCGTCCAGCGCGGGGTAACCACCCTGCTCAGCGGCCATCTCCAGCGCATCCAGGGTCAGGGTGCGCGTTTCATCAAACGCCCCGGCGGCCGAGCGATGCAAGGTTTTAACATGCGCGCCACACCCCAAAGCAATTCCCAGATCTTCGGCAATGGAGCGGATATATGTCCCCTTGCTACAGCGCACGTCAACATCAACCTCGGCTGTCGGGCCGGGTCTGAAATCCAGCAAGGTCAGACTGTAAATCGTTACCTGGCGCGGCGGACGCTCAATCTCTACTCCCTGACGCGCCATCTTGTAGAGTGGCTGGCCCTGGTGCTTGAGCGCTGAGTACATTGACGGCACCTGCTGAATCTCACCCACAAAAGCGGTCAATGCCTGCTCAACCTGGGGCCGGGTGATAGCTTCCGTCGAGCACTCTGCCAGAACCTCACCGTCAGCGTCGCTGGTGGTTGTGCGAACACCCAGGCGAAAGGTGCTGCGATAACCTTTGTCTGCATCCAGCAAAAACTGGGAAAACTTGGTCGCCTCTCCGAAGCACAGTGGCAATACACCGGTAGCTAACGGGTCGAGACTGCCGGTATGACCCGCCTTTTCAGCAAAATACAGGCGCTTGGCAATCTGCAGTGCGCGATTGGACGTCATTCCGGCCGGTTTGTGCAACAACAATACACCGTCCACCGGACGGCCTTTTCTACGCGCCATTACTTGTTACCGGCCTCGTCATCGCCACTTTCCAGATCGTCTTCATCCTGATGATGCTCGCGATCTTCAGCTATAGCCCGGTCAATAAGGAAGGACAATTCCTGCCCGCGAATAGCTGATTTGTCATAGATAAACTGTAATTTCGGCACCGTGCGCATGCTCAGCTCTTTGGCCAGAAAAGTGCGCAAAAAGCCTGATGCCTTGTTGAGCACTGCCGCCGCGTCGAGACTGGCTTGTTCATCCTGCATACCGACAAAGGTGACGTACACCTTGGCATAGGCCATATCACGAGTCACGGTCACGCCGTTGATGTTGACCATTCCCACCCGTGGATCGCGGATTTCCTGGGGAATCAATTGTCCCAAAAGTCGCTGTATCGCATCCGACACCCGGTCGGAACGCGTGAATTCTCTAGGCATAGCCCTAAACCTCCATTTGCCGATTCCCACGCCATTACGCGGTCGACAAAAATAACAACGCCCCGAACACCGGATTGGCTGTTCGGGGCGGATGCAGGCAATCAGCGATTACAGCTGACGCGCCACTTCTTTAACTTCATAGACTTCGATCTGATCGCCGACCTTAACGTCGTAGTTCTTCACACCGATGCCACATTCGATGCCGTTGCGCACTTCGTTGACGTCATCTTTGAAGCGACGCAGAGACTCCAGTTCACCCTCGAAGATCACCACATTGTCGCGCAGTACACGGATGGGCTTGCTGCGGTAGACGGTACCTTCCACCACCATACAACCTGCCACTTGACCGAATTTCGGTGAGGTAAAGACTTCGCGAACGTTGGCGATACCGACGATGGTCTCGACGCGCTCCGGATCAAGCATCCCGCTGAGGGCCGCTTTGATCTCATCCAGCAACTGATAAATGATGCTGTAGTAGCGAATATCCACACCTTCGGCTTCGGCAATCCGACGCGTCCCCGCATCAGCCCGCACATTGAAGCCGACGATGATCGAACCGGTAGTCAAGGCCAGGTTGACATCGTTTTCGGTGATACCACCGACACCGGAAGACACCACGTTGACCTGCACCTCTTCGTTGCCGATCTCCGCCAGTGAAGACAGAATCGCTTCCAGCGAGCCACGCACATCGGCTTTGACCACGACAGACAGGGTCTTCTTCTGACCGGCATCCATCCCGGCAAACATGTTTTCCAACTTGGATGCCTGCTGGCGAGCCAGCTTATCCTTACGTTCTTTCTCAGCACGGAACTGTGCCACTTCACGAGCCTTGCGCTCATCGGCCAGGACAACAAAGTCATCACCGGCACTGGGCGTTGTATCCAGACCCAATATTTCTACTGGCGTTGAAGGACCGGCATCCTTGACTTGCTGGCCGCGCTCGTTGCTCATGGCACGCACGCGACCATAGCTCTGACCTGCCAGCACAAGATCACCATGCTTCAGGGTGCCCTGTTGGATCAGCAGGGTGGCGACTACGCCGCGACCTTTGTCCATACGGGATTCAATGACCACACCTTTAGCGGCAGCATCGACCACCGAGGTAAGTTCAAGCACTTCCGCCTGTAGTGAGATGGCTTCGAGCAATTCATCAATACCCTGGCCGGTGTGCGCGGAGACTTCCACAAACTGGGTGTCGCCACCCCAGGCTTCCGGAATAACCCCTTTCGCCACCAGTTCGTTCTTGACACGATCCGGATCGGCGCTGGGCTTGTCACATTTGTTGATCGCTACCACCAAAGGCACTTCCGCCGCACGGGCGTGCAGGATGGCTTCTTCGGTTTGCGGCATCACACCATCATCAGCAGCGACGACCAGAATCACCACGTCGGTTGCTTTGGCACCGCGGGCACGCATGGCAGTAAACGCGGCGTGGCCGGGAGTATCCAGAAAGGTAATCTCACCCCGGCTGGTAGCAACGCGATAGGCGCCGATATGCTGGGTAATACCGCCCGCTTCCCCGGCGGCCACCTTGGCTTCACGAATATAATCGAGCAGCGAGGTTTTACCGTGGTCAACGTGGCCCATTACCGTAACGACCGGCGCACGCGACAACAACTCCCCTTCGGTTTCCAGGGACTTTTCCAATGCATGTTCGATATCGTTCTCGCTAACCAGATTAGCCTGGTGACCCAACTCTTCCACAATCAATACGGCCGTATCCTGATCAATGGCTTCGTTCATAGAGGCCATAACGCCCATCTTCATCAGGCGTTTGATCAGCTCGCCCACTTTTACCGTCAGGCGCTGCGCCAACTCGGAGACCACGATAGTTTCGGGGACATCCACCTGGTGCACGATCTTGGTCGTCGGTTTCTTAAAGGCGTGTTTGTTAGAGGCTTTATGGTTAGCCCGCACACTGCGGCGACGAGCTAACAGATCCATATCCTCACCGTCATCACCTTCCAGCTCCAGCAAATCGACCTTGGCGCCTTTCTTGGGCATGCCCACTTTCTTGGTCGCTTTACCAGCACGCTTACGGTGCTTGTCTTCTTCATCAAAATCTTCTTCGCGACGGGTTTCACGCTTACGGCCATGCTTTTCATCGCGATCTGCTGCTGTTGCCGGGGTTGCTGCGGCAGCCGGCTTGGGACGTGCAGGACGTGCAGCGTCTTCCGCGGTTTTTGCTGCCGGTTTTGCTTCCGCTGTACGCGTCTGCTGTTGCTCCACGCGCTTGGCTTCTTCTTTAGCGGCCGCCTCAGCCTTGCGCTGAGCCTCTTCCGCCATACGACGCTCCTGGGCAGCGCGGCGTTTTTCTTCAATACCATCGGTAAATGATGAGCGGCCAGCAGCATCGGCATCTGGCTGTGCGGCTTCCACAACGGGCACATCTTCTGTGACGTCCGGCTCAGGTTCGGGCGCGGGAGTCGGCTCCTCCACAGGTGCCTCTACCACGGGTTGCGGTTCCTGCACCAGCAACTCTTCGTTTTCCTGAACAGCGTCTAACTCCGCACCGGGCTGATCTTCCGCTTCTTCGCGTTTGACGTAGGTGCGCTTTTTGCGCACTTCAACATTCACCGTTTTACGCGCACTGCCAGAACCCGTCTTCAACGTGGTTGTGGTCTTGCGCTGCAAGGTAATTTTCTTTGGCTCGCCGCTTGTTTCACCGTGGCTGGTCTTTAAAAAGTCCAACAACTTTTGCTTTTCTTCATCAGACACCACCGCATCAGCGGTTTTCTGTTTCAGCCCGGCTTCCTGCATTTGTTTCAGCAGTCGCTCAACCGGTGCTCCCACAGATTTGGCGAGTTCGCTTACTGTTACTTCTGCCATTGCTTTTCCTCAGTCTTGTTCATTGCCCACGACAATTCATACTTTGGCAGCAATCATGCAAACCAAGGCTCGCGGGCTTTCATAATCAGTGCAGCTGCACGGGTTTCGTCCATGCCGTCGATGTCCAACAGATCATCGATGGCTTGCTCGGCCAAATCTTCCATCGTCACAATGCCGCGGCGCGCCAAATTCGCAGCCAATGCGTCATCCATACCTTCCATCCCCAATAAGTCTTCTGCCGGAGCAGCACCTTCAAGACGCTCTTCCGATGCCAACGCTTGGGTCAGGAGCGCATCTTTAGCGCGCGCGCGCAGTTCTTCAGCGATGTCCTCATCGAAACCGTCAATCGCCAGCATTTCTTCCAAGGGTACGTAGGCTACTTCTTCCAATGTGGTGAAGCCTTCTTCAACCAGAACCGTGGCGACATCTTCATCCACATCCAGCGCGTTCATAAATACCTGAATATAACTACCGGACTCTGCCTGCTGCTTGGCCTGCCACTCTGGCACGCTCATCACATTGATATCCCAGCCAGTTAACTCACAAGCCAAACGCACATTCTGGCCACCGCGACCGATGGCCATGGCGAGATTGTCTTCGCTGACGGCAACATCCATCGAGCCTGCATCTTCATCCACCACAATGGATTCGATTTCAGCGGGCGACATAGCGTTGATAACAAACTGCGCCGGGTTATCGTCCCACAACACAATATCAACGCGCTCGTTACCCAACTCGTTGGAAACTGCCTGCACACGCGAACCGCGCATACCAACACAGGCACCCACAGGGTCGATACGCCCGTCATTGGTTTTTACAGCAATCTTGGCGCGAGAACCGGGATCGCGGGCTGCACCTTTGATTTCGATAACTTCTTCTGCAATCTCCGGCACTTCAATCTTGAACAGCTCGATCAACATCTGCGGACATGAGCGGCTCAAAAATAATTGCGGACCGCGTGCTTCAGTACGAACATCCAGTAGCAGTGCGCGAATACGATCACCGACACGGAAAATTTCACGGCCAACCAATTGATCGCGCGGCAGTAAGCCTTCAGCGTTATTACCCAGATCCACAATAATGCTGTCACGGGTCACTTTCTTGACACTACCGCTGATCAGGTCACCCATGCGATCGCGGTATTCTTCTACCATTTGCGCGCGCTCAGCTTCACGCACTTTTTGCACGATCACTTGCTTGGCAGTCTGGGCAGCAATACGACCGAACTCAACGTTTTCGATTTTTTCGCGATAGGTATCACCCGCTTTTAATGCGGTGTCTTTTTCGTGTGCTTCTTCCAGCGTAAATTGAGTACCTAATTCCGCCACCACATCATCGGCTACTACATCCCAGATACGGAAAGTTTCGTAATCTCCAGTGGAGCGGTTGATGATGACTTCAATTGTAGAGTCTTCATCAAAACGTTTTTTCGTGGCGGTAGCCAGTGCGGTTTCAATGGCTTCGAAGATCAGTTCCTTGTCGACACCTTTCTCATTGGAAACTGCATCAGCGACCAGCAAAATTTCTTTGTTCATCTCTTTGCCTCTGTTAACTCCTCAACCCGACACCGCAAACCACTGCGCCGGTAACGTGGAACTCAGGTTGCGCGCAACTGACCTTCGCTGCGCGCACATTATGTGATGTAAATCGAAAATAGTTGTTGGGCAATATCAATCAAAGCGAGGAACAATATTCGCTTTATCGATAGCATCCAGATGTAAAACATATTCTTTGTCATCAACACCAATACGGACTTCATCGCCTTCTACGGCCATGATGGTGCCTTTGAATTTACGACGACCATCGCGCGCAAGACGTAAGCGAACATTAATTTGCTCGCCGATATAACGCGCGTATTGGTCCAGTGTGTACAAGGGGCGATCCATACCGGGAGAAGATACTTCCAGCGTGTATTCACCGTCGATTGGGTCTTCCACGTCCATCACGCTGCTGACCTGGCGACTGACCTTTTCGCAGTCTTCCAACATCACACCACCGTCTTCGCGATCAATATAAATTCGCAGTGTGGTATAGCGCCCCTGGGTCAAATATTCCAACCCCCAGAGCTCGCAGCCTAATGACGCGGCAACCGGAGCAATCAATGCGTGTAACTGTTCTTGTTTGGACGCCATGACAACACCTTTCTGTGCTCAGCGAGCGAGAGTCCACAAATAAAAAATGGGCTCAAGGCCCATTCGCAACAACTTCACAACACTACAGGCCTCTGTAGCTGGGGGCGGCCCCCTGTGGCAAAAACAAATACAAAAAAGCCCCATATAGGGGCTTATCGATGACAAGCAACTTCTACGGCTGCCTGTTTTACGCTGATACGAGGCCGACTGGAGAAGAAGCCTGCGTCGGTTTTGTCGCTTGAGATCAAGCCACAAAACATAAAGCTGGTTGCGGGGGCTGGATTTGAACCAACGACCTTCGGGTTATGAGCCCGACGAGCTACCAAGCTGCTCCACCCCGCGTCCTCAACTCACTGGACTGTGTCCAAGTGAGGCCGCGAATTATAGGGACGCATCTCACAACGGTCAAGGGAAAAGTCTAACTAAATCACGAATCTACACGACACCGTGTAACCAGGCGATGATGTAGCTGAAGATACTCAAACCTGTTAGCACAAGCAGGATAACGCCGAGTAATACCCAGACACGAAAAGGCGCTCGCTCAACACTGTTAACACCACGGGACGTCACACTGTCCACCCGCGCCTGATCTTCCGGCGATAACTTGCTCGTCATGTCACGACCTCAACCTTATTGGCGTTATGGATTTTTTGCGCGAGACAAAACTCTAGGGGATCAACACGAATGACGCAAGAGCAACCGGCAGACTAGGCCTGACGATCGAGAAAGGAACCAATGACAGGGATATTGTTATTCACACCGATGTCGAGCAGGCGACGGTTGATATCGATATTGCGGCGGCTTGCTTCCGCCAGCGCGTCGGCACGCTGTGCGCGCTGCTGTTCAGCACGTTCGCTGGCAGCTTGCTGGGCTTCGCTTTCTTTTTCCTTGCGCGCGTCTTCTGCTTTTTTCTCATCGGCACGCTCGATTTTTTCTTCGCGGGCTTGCTCACTCTCAGCGACCCGCTCCTGACGCAGCACTGCTCGCGCCTCGGCTTCCATCAGGGATGCCTCCGCCGCCACGCGGCGATCCTGTGATGAAGGCTCCGCTGGCGCGTTGGCGGCGCGACGAATCTGTTGCGCCTTGGCAATAGTCGCTTCGGGATCACCGGGAATAGGGCTGGTATCAATGCTGACCTCGCCACCCACGGCATAGCTCACACCATCGGGGCCGCGCACGAATTCATAGACGGGGCTTCCCGCATATTTACCGCCTACGGCTGCATGCGCTTGCTCATGGCTGCGCACCTCACGATCACGAGCCGCGAGCTCACGAACTTCTTGCAGCTCTTGATCCTCGCCTGCTTTTTCGGGATCACCGCGACGCCCACCCTGGGCATCATCACCCCTGACCCGCCCTTCGCGGAGGCGCTCTTGCTCGCCTATATCATTGGGACGTTCATCGGGAGAGCGGCGGTTTTCCCCCCGTGCGGCGTCAGCGGATTGCTCCAGGGCTTTGAAGTTCGACGATTTGAGATCAACCCCTTCCTCGCTCACTACCTGACGACCGAGCGGCGCGAAGGGTGCGACGGCGTTGGCAAAGCTGGAAGGGATATTGGTAATCATGGATGGGTATCCGTCAGGCCTTGGTATCAAGCAAAGTGCCCAGGGTTTCGTCAGCGACCTGCACCACACGTGCAGAACTGTCGAATAATTGCGACTGCAATTGCAGGTTGATCAAAGGCTCGACCAAATCGGTAGCTTGAGGATTGTCACTCTGGGTGGTAGTAGCCTGGGCAATCTGGGTAGCGGAGCGGGTCATCTCCGCCTGGCTGTTCTGCATCCCGATCAAACCCTGGGTGATGACTGAACCGATTTGCATGGCAGCTCCTCGTAAAATAACGGTAACAGGTTAGTTGCGATGGAAAAAGCAGACTTACCCACAATTGAAGCCATTTTACGCTTGGCTTTGCCTGAAAAACAGCCAGAATTGCCGCTCCAGCCCGGATTTTTAAGACCGGTTTGGCGCAAAAGCCGGTTCTATATAACAAGCCACATATAACTGACTACTGTCATAGGGTCATTTTTTGTGGCCCGGCAGGTAATCAATCAACCCGCAGGATACGTTCCGCCGGCTCAGCACGCCCCGCCGGAGCGCCTGCTTTCTCCTGGGCAACCAGATAATCTGTCAGCGCCTTGAGGTCCGGTATGCCGGTATCAATCCGCTCGCTAGCTTCCGTTAGCGCTGAAAAATTATCGCCGCCATCCGCGAGAAAGGCGTTAACAGAAATGCGATAGGTTTCTGTCGGCAAGATTGGTTCACCATCAAGCGACAGGCTGTCAGCCAGAACACGCTGGCCGCGTGGCTGCGATCCATCCCAACGGTAAGTGAACGAGTGTGAAATCTGTAAGGGTTTAAAACTACCCGCGCCCTCGCCCTGCCATTGCTGCTCCAACACAGCCTTTATTTGTGCACCGGTCAAGCTGATGACTTGCAGCGTCCCTTTAAACGGATGAACTGCAGCTACCTGCGAAAAATTTAACGGTGTTTCAACATCTTTCAGCACCAGGTCACTGCGAATACCGCCACTGTTCATCAACGCGATTTGCGCTCCCAAAGCTTGAGTCGCAGCAAGTTGCGCATCGGCGACCAGATCGCCCATGGCTGATTCGCCGTGACGATTAGGTACGCGCGTGATTGTCGCTGCACCCATACGCGCAATCGGCCGCTCAAGCACCGCGCGACTGCGTGCCTCAACCGTCGCCTGCCAGGCCAATAATTCCGGATCGGGTTCATAGCGCTGTGGGTCAACAATCAGGTTACGTGCCTGCACATCCAACAATTTTTCCCCGGCGGGCTCGAATACCAGGGTAAGGTGCGTCACCAGGCGACCGTAGGATGCCGCTTGCGTTACCGGTACATCGCCCACCATGCATAAATAGGCTTCATGAGTGTGCGCGCTCAATACCAGGTCAACGGCGGGATCGAGGCGCTCAACAATATCCACGATGTCGCCCTCCAGGTCAGTACAATCGGGTTGATCAAACGCGGCGAGGGTATTGCCACCCTGATGCACAACGGCGACAACAATATCTGCGCCCTTGCGTTTAATCTCCGGGATAAAACGGTTGATTGCTTCAGCTTCATCCTCAACGCGAATGCCTTGCATGGAACTGGCAGAGACGACCGACGCAAGGTCTTCCACTTGTGCACCGACAAACGCGATCTTTATTCCACGCACGGTTTCAATCACATAGGGCGCAACCAGAGTATTCTCTGTTTCTGTATCGATCAGGTTCGCAGCAATATACGGAAAACCTGCACCGCTAAAATCGTTGCGCCATTGGCAGGCTTTCTCCGGGCGCGGGGAATCACACCCACCGTTGATCTGGCGCAATAGCTCGGCTTTGCCTTCATCCAGCTCATGATTGCCGAGCGATGAAAGGCGCAGCTCCAACAATTTCATCGCTTCCAGACTCGGTTCATCGGCCCACATAGCCGAGATCGGCGGGGAAGCACCGATTAGATCACCCACCCCGACAAACAGTAATTGCGGATCATCCTGCCGTAATTTATTCAGCAAACCGCCAAGCGTCGCGACGCCGCCAGCCTGAACCGTAATAACCGCATCCGGATTACCGGGGTCGGTGTAACTGAATGGACTCGGCTGCAGGTAACCGTGAAAGTCATTGAGGGCAACCAGATTGATTTCCACCGGCTCGCGGGACCCGGGGCCTGCACAACTTACCAATAAGGTATTGAGAAATAGAATCAGAAGAAATGTTTTTGCCTTCACGCAGAACCCCTCGTTTTTACCTAACCGAACTTGCTATTGTCGCAACGATACTCGCGTTTTTCAGGCATGGACCATGCCAGCCTCGGTCAGGTTTTTAACCAATGCTTACGGCAATAATGCAAGGCCAGGATGACTGTTCGGTGACGCTCAGCCAGAAGTGAGCTATTGGAAAAGAGACGCGACAGAGGTGTTGGAAAAAAATTCTTTCAGTTGTACCGGGGATGCGCCCTGCCCCAGGTAAGGCACAACACCCAAACAAGGCGCTGCCAAGCGTTGCTGCAAGGACACAATATTTTCCTGCTGGCACGGCATATCCGGATCAATAATATTGGCCACCCAGCCGGCAAGGGGTAAACCATCCCGCGCGATGGCTTCGACCGTTAGCATGGCGTGGTTAATACATCCCAAACGTATCCCCACAATCAATATCACCGGCAACTGCAAGGTGCGCGCAAGATCCGCCAGGGTTTCTGCTGAATTTAACGGCACTCGCCAACCGCCAGCACCTTCCACCAGAGTAAAGTCCGCCTGATTTAAAACCCCGCGACAAAACCCGGTCAGGCGATCCACCGATAACACACGCCGGGCTTGTTGTGCCGCAATGTGTGGGGCAATGGCCGGCTCAAGCGCGATGGGATTGATTTGCTCATAAGCCAAAGACTGCGTGATGACAGACTGCAACAACAACGCATCGTCATTGCGCAAGCCCTCTGCGGTGACCTCGCAACCTGCAGCCACTGGTTTTAATGCAGCGGTCGATAAACCACGCTCTTTTGCAGCCAACAGCAGTCCGGCGGACATCAATGTTTTGCCTACACCGGTATCCGTACCTGTTACGAAAAACGTTTTTTTAGTCATAAATTTGATGAATGTTGAATGTTAATTTTCCGAGGTTGCCCAAGGCGCCTGCACCAATACATAGAACAACTCGTAACTTGCCGGCAATGCATCATCGCGACGAAATTGTTCGTATGCCTGCTTAAAGGCCTCAATTTTTTTGCGGCCGGTCAGACCTCCCGGTTTCCCGGCATTGATATTGTGCGCGCCCAGGGCTTTCAGCTCCCGGGTCAAATCCACCAGGCGATCGTAGTGCAATTCCCGTTGTTCAGTTTGCCAATCAGCCAACACTAAATCGGATGCTGCAATAGACGCTTGTAAGTTTTCAGCGGTTTCAAACCGATTGACATGCACATAGCCATCCACCTGTTGCCAGGCATGACGCAACTCATGCAAGGTGGCTGGCCCGAGAGTGGCCAGCAAAGCAACGCCACCCGGTGTTAATACGCGGCGAATTTCTGCGAATAGTCGATCAGTGTCAGTGCACCACTGAATGGCCAGACTGGAAAAAATCAATTCCACACTGGCGTCAGCAAGGGAAAGCTGTTCTGCATCGCAACATAACCAGGTCGCCAGATCACCGTGAGTTTCACGAGCGAAATCCAACATGCCTTGCGCAATATCCACACCGATAAGTTCGGCGGGCGGAAACTGCTGCCGGAGCTGCTGACTAAAAAACCCCGTACCACAACCTAGGTCAATGACTCGGTGTGGTACCAGATGTTTCGGCAATTGCTGTAATAAGTGCTGACCGACATCGCGCTGCAATTTCGCCACCGCATCATAGGTGCGCGCTGCGCGACTGAAGGATTGCGCGACTTTGCATTTATCCAAAACACCCGGAGTGGGCTGCAAAAATATGTTGATCAACTGCACGACCTGATGCGGTTGACTCCAGTGAATCGCATGAGCAGAATCAGACAGGACTTCTATGTGTTGATGCGGGTTGAGTTTACGCAGTTCATCTGCAGCGCTTACCGGCACCAAAGCATCGGCTTCGGTCAGAATGTGCAACCCAGGTTGAGAGAGCTGCGCAAAAGCAGTGCGATTATCCAATTGCGCCAACAACAAGAGTGCATCTTGCCACGCAGTGTTAGGCTCACCTGTTTTTATGCCGCGCAAGGTTTTCAGCAGCGAACGTTCCCGTGCATCACCCTGCGCCAGCAAACCGGTAAACAGCTTCAAGGTCTGGTGCGGGTCGGCGGCAAATTGCTGATTAAAGTTGCGATTGATCGCGCGCGGCATAGCCGCTGGATAATCGGCGGACGCGACAAATTTTACATTGGTGGCCAACGTAATCACACGAGACACTTTTTCTGGCGCACGCGCCGCCAGCGCGACCGCGAGCATGCCGCCCAGCGACCAGCCCATCAGCACAGCGCGCGCGGGCAATTGTTGCGCCAGCAAATCCAGCACCGTATCCAGCCCAGCAAAAGGTATGGATTCACTGCCGCCAAAACCGGGCAGATCTATAGCATAGAGATCACCGAACTGTTGCAAGTCGTGCAGCAATGGCTGCCAGGTTTGGCTGTCACACCCCCAGCCATGCAACAGCACCAACGGCTCGCGCTGTACCGGCAATTTCTGTGCAGGATAATAATGAACAGCCAACCGGGTCGGCGATGATGATTGTCTTGCCGGAATCACGCGCGCACCTTGTTGTTAATGTCGGTGAGTGCATTCAATAACGCATCGACCTGGGCAACGGAATGTGCTGCTGACAAGGTGACGCGCAAACGCGAACTGCCGACCGGTACTGTGGGAGGACGAATCGCTATCACCAAAAAGCCACGCGCTGCGAGCTCTTCAGAAAAAGCCAGGGCGCGAGCTTCATCGCCCAAAATAATCGGTTGGATTGGCGAGGCTGAATAGAGCAACTGCAAACCAATTTCCGCCGCACCACGGCGAAAATGCACGATGAGTTGTTGCAAATGTTCGCGCCGCCAGGATTCCTGTTGCAGCAATTGCAAACTGGTGCGAGTAGCCGCTGCGACAGCTGGCGGCATGGCGGTGGTGTAGATGTACGGGCGCGCAAATTGAATCAGTGTTTCTATCAGCACTTCACTGCCGGCGATAAACGCACCGAAGGTTCCAAACGCTTTTCCTAATGTGCCCATCAGAATCGGTAATTGTGCTTGCGTTAAACCGAAATGTTCAGCAGTGCCACCACCACGTTGACCGAAGCAGCCGAAGCCGTGCGCATCATCTACCATCAGCCAGGCATTATGTTGCTGCGCCAGTTGCGCCAGTTGCGGCAGCGGCGCAAAGTCGCCATCCATACTGAACACACCATCCACCACAATTAATTTTCGCGCAGCTTCGGTTTTTTCCAAACGGGTTTGCAAGTTATCCAGGTCGTTGTGCAGAAAACGTTGAAAGCGCGCACTGCTGAGCAGCCCGGCGTCCAGTAACGATGCATGGTTTAACCGATCTTCAAAGACGGCATCGCCCTGCCCGACCAAGGCGGTAATCGCACCGAAATTGGCCATGTAGCCGGTGGAAAATAACAAGGCGCGTTCGCGCCCGCAAAACGCCGCCAATTCTTCTTCGAGTGCGTGGTGTTCTGAGGAATGGCCGTTGACCAGATGCGATGCGCCGCTGCCCACACCGAAGTGCTCCGCTGCGCTCTGCAAACGTTTTATTACCGCAGGATGATTGGCAAGGCCGAGATAGTCGTTGCTGCAAAATGCCTGATAGGATTTACCATCAACAACCAGTTCCGGCAACTGCGGCGTTTCCAGCACCCGCCGATGGCGATAACGATGAGCGGCGCGGCGCTCGGAAAGCGCCGGCGCGAGAATGTGTTCGAGAGAATTGTCCACGGGCAAATCTGTTACACCTGTTAAAAATGATCGGCCCTGTTACCCGGCCCGTTTAGAAATCGCCACGCAAGGAAATAGATAAATAGTTCGCACTAAATTCATCATCAAAAAGTGCATCAGAATCAATGGAGCGCCAGGTTTGCCATTGGATGCGTACAACGCCGGTATAGCTTGTTGCAAACTCCACCCCGGCAGTCCAACCGATATTCATACCAAAGGTGGTATCGCTCGATTCACGCGTTTCCCATGTTTCATCGCCAGCCTCAACAAAGCGAGTGTCGCCCCAGGATGTATGGACCATTGAACCGCCAACGCCAGGGCCAGCGAATAAGCGAGCTTCATCCGCAAGCGGCAGTGACATCAATCCGTAAGCACCGACAGTTGCACCGTCGATTTGCGTTTTTCCATGTCCGCCGCCAAACCAACCGCGCGGATCGAGAATGGCATCAAAGCTAAGTTCAAGACTGACAAAATCGGAAAACCGATGACCCGCGTAACCACGCAGCAAGAATCTTGGGTTTAAACAATCGCCACCGAAAAAACCGGACTCGCCGGCCCCTTCACAAAACTCTGCCGCACCTAGTGCAAAGCCACCGTAATTTTCCGCGTGAACCGGCAGGGCGAACAATCCACACATTGCCAGCGCAATCCATCCGTATTTCATATTCAATCCCTGGGTGAATAAATTATTTGGCAGCGTTGTAGAAAAATGAATCGAGTTGCGCTTCTTGCAATTGATTGACGACGGCCGCTTCTTGCTCGGCTTCATCTTCATGAATTTCATAGGCTTCCGGCGTAATGCCAAGACGCTTGAACAATTGCATGTCCTTGCTGGCTTCCGGATTGGGCGTGGTCAATAATTTTTCGCCGTAGAAAATCGAATTGGCGCCGGCGAGAAATGCCATGGCTTGCATTTGCTCGTTCATCTGTTCACGACCGGCCGATAAACGAACGTGGGATTTGGGCATCAGGATGCGGGCAACGGCGATGGTGCGGATAAAATCAAACGGATCAAGATCTGCCTGATCTGCCAGTGGTGTGCCTTCCACTTTAACCAGCATGTTCACCGGCACCGATTCCGGGTGCTCCGGCATGGTCGCCAATTGCACCAGCAAGCCCGCGCGATCACCTTCTTCTTCGCCCATACCGACGATGCCGCCACAGCAGACTTTCATGCCGGCTTTGCGCACATTGCTGAGGGTTTGCAGGCGATCCTGATAGGTGCGGGTGGTGATGATTTCGCCATAGTATTCCGGCGAGGTATCGAGATTGTGGTTGTAATAATCCAGACCGGCGTCAGCCAGTTCCTGCGCCTGATCTTCATTCAACATACCCAGGGTCATACAGGTTTCCAGCCCCAGCGACTTCACGCCTTTAACCATGCTGGTGACGTAAGGCATATCTTTACCTTTAGGTGACCGCCAGGCCGCGCCCATACAGAAACGAGTGGCGCCGCTGGCCTTGGCCGCTTTGGCTTCCTCGATGACTTTTTCAACCGCCATGAGTTTTTCGCGTTCCAGCCCGGTGTCGTAGCGGGCGGACTGCGGACAGTAAGCGCAATCTTCCGGGCAGGCACCGGTCTTGATGGAACACAAGGTACTGACCTGGACTTCGTTGGGATTAAAAAAACTGCGATGGACCGTCTGGGCTTGATACATCAGATCACTGAAAGGTAATTCAAACAGCGCTTTCACTTCAGCGCGGGTCCAGTCATGGCGAATCAGGGGGTGGCTGGTAGCATTCATAGGAAGATAGTCGCAAGGTTTAGCAGCATGTTGCTGGGTTGAGATGGGCTCTATCTTAGCGGGGCAATAAAAGCTGTCAACCTGAAAATGAAAACAGGTTAACAACTCATCACTTGGCAAATGGATGCGCAGCCATTAGAGTCCGGCGACACACAAGGAGGAGGGAAAATGATGTTTCCGCATATTCACCACAGGATCGGGGAATTTTTTAATCGACTGTCGCCCACGGCCTGCCTGCTATGCAGCTGCGGCCTACACGGCGAGCTTCTCTGCCACAACTGTGAGTTATCACTTCCTCACATTTCATTCGCTGAGCACTCATGCCAACAGTGTGCATTACCACTGACCAGCGACGCCGGTTATTGCGGCCAGTGTTTACAGAAACCGCCCGCTTTTTCACGCACTATTGCGCCCTTTCGTTACCAGCACCCGGTGGATTTCCTGATCCACAATTTCAAATATCGTCGCCAACTCACCGCAGGCAGAGCATTAGGGAATGCGTTGGCGCAGTGCATCCAGCACACCTACAGTGAACAAGGTTGGCATTTACCGGAACTGATAATTCCCGTGCCTTTGCACTGGGCGCGGCGCTGGTTGCGCGGCTTCAATCAAACCGAGCTACTCGGACGGCAACTGGCCAGACATCTGGATATTCCATTGCAATCCCGGCTTTGCCGGCGCACGCGATACACGCCGTCACAAAAAGGCTTGAGCCGCGCAAAACGGCAGGAGAATCTGCGTCAGGTGTTTTGTGTGACGGCGACCGGGCGCACTGCAATGGACGGACGGTGTATTGCACTGCTGGATGATGTAGTTACAACCACAGCCACCACGCGTGAATTGAGCAGGTTATTGATTCAGCAGGGGGCAAAGGAGGTACATGTCTGGGCGGTCGCCCGAACAGACCTATGAGGCAACGCTGGCTTCCCGCTCAGTCTTCCGTAACAAACGGGCCAATTCCTTCCACATTTCCTGATAAGCCAGCGCGGCGCGGCCATGGCTCGCGTAGCTGGTCAGCGGTGCCTGCCGCAGCGCCATTTGCTCTACCGCTGAGTTCATGGGAATCCAGCTTTTAAGCATAGGTACCGGCATTTGCTTGAGGTTTTCCACCGCCTGGCGGTGCAGGTTGCGGCGCATATCTACCTGGTTAAAAAAGCCCACGATCTTTTGCGGGCTGTTTTTCTTTTCGCCAAAGAACGCGATGACCTGTTCCATGGCACGAATCGACAGCGGACTGGGAATCATGGGAATCAGCACAATATCGACATCGCTCAACAGCTGCTCCATGGCAGGCGAAAGGGAGGGGGCGCAGTCGTAGATCAGGATGTCGTTCTTATCAGCGAGGGGTTTGATGAGGTTCTTCAACCAGCGATTGCCGCTCTGGCCTTCAAACTCCTTCTCCATCTTGCGCAGGCTCAGGTCTGCCGGAATGACGCTCAAACCGGGGAAGGGTGTAGCCACCTCCAGGTCGGCAACCGCTCTACCCTTGCTGAAGACTTTAATGGCCCGGGATTTGGCATTCTCTTGCTGACACAACCAGGTCGCTGCGGCCTGGGGGTCCAGATCCCACAACACCGTGTTTTTCCCGGCCGCCGCCGCCATGTAAGCCATGTTTACGGCGGTAGTGGTTTTACCCACGCCACCTTTGAGGTTGTAGAACGCAATCGTGATCATAGGGCTCTCGCTGATTAGACGAACTTATTATTAGGCTCTTAATAGACCCCAACTCCTTTAGTTCTGGCTCTTTAAGCTTCTATCTCCTTATAGCCTCTATCCGGCCAGGATGAAAGTCCCGACACGGCTGATGAGCCCTGCTCCACAAAAATTTACATTTGCTATTCATGATTTTTATAGAGTTTTAACAGTGGTTGGGCGATTTTCCGCCCCTATTCCGCCACACAGTCCACATTGAGCGGCCAGCGGCTCTGGTCGGCGGCGCGCACCAACAAACAGACATCACCGTTGCGCATCAGGACAAATTGCTCCCCCGGTCCGGACAGGTCAGTTCCCATCACCAACCCCTGCTCCAGGTGGCGATGTTGTTTGCGTTCGATAATCAGACGGCTGCTGGAACTGAATACATCGTCAGCCAGCATTACCGGTATACCCAATGCCTTCTCAACCACTTGCTGAACCTGTTCGCGGGTAGCGGGTGAAGGATCAGCAAGGCGCGCGGGCCGATCAGCACGGGGATCGAGATCCGGTGTGGCGCAGGCGGTGAACAACACCGCCAGGAGCAGCCAGCCGATATTGCTTCCGCCCCAACTCATTGCTCAGCTCCGGTATCCGGAGGCAACAGGATCGTGTTTTGCAGCGCGGCCGGCTTATGCACATAGCCCTCGGCCATTGGTCGTGCTTGTTTTTGCAGCCCCTTTTGCATACCCGTGCCACTCACTGCCGGACACTCGCCCGTCTCGTGATAGGTCAATGCAGCCGCCAGACGCGCCTCTGCCGGATCACCCAAGGCGTGCAGGTAGTCGTCTGCCACCATACAGCCGGGCAAACTGGCGGCATCTGCCGGATTGCTGCCCGGTGTGAAGCCATCGGAATATTCACCAAAGCCTTTGGCGTTATCGCCCTTGAATTGAACCGTAAAATAGGTGGTGCCGCAGTTGTCGGTGGGGTAGAAGCCGTAAGGTTTGCCGCAGGTTGAAGTGCCTATCTGGATAACTTCTACATCCACGCCGCGCAGGCCATTGATAATCGCCTCACTGGCGGAGCAGGTGTTGGCCCCGGTCAGGATATATACCCGCGTCAGATTGAGACTGGGCAACGGCTGGCCGGTGGCGGTAGAAAACCCCAGCGTTCGATCATAAAACGGAATAGGCGTCAGGCTCTGGCCGGTAACCGGGTCGCGGTCGGGATGTTTGTCGTTAAAGCTGATGCCGTAAAACACCTGGTCTGCGGTGGGCGTATCCCCGGCAAGCATATAGGCCAGCTGGCTGGCGATAGCGAGCAAACCACCGCCGTTGTAGCGCAGATCCAGCACTAGCTGTGTGGCGCCGGCTGAACTGAGCTCATCAATGGCATCAATCAGCAGCTCTTCCGAGGTGGCAATATGATCATTGAATAACAGATAGCCCACCTGCTCGCCGGATTCACTTTCCAGGGTTTTGACATATTGCACCGGCGTGGAAGTGATGGTGGTCGATGTCAGGGTAAGGGTGCGCGGCTCGTCGGAGCCGATATCTTGGACAACCAGCGTGACACTTTGCCCGGTATCGGACGGAAAAAGACCTTCATTCAAGGTATCCACACCGGCCCCGGTGTTGTCCTCGACAGCATCGACACCATTCACTTCCAGCACCAGCGTACCGCGGGCCAGATCCACGCCTTCCGCTGTCGCGGGAGTATTGGGTTCTGTGTAGGCCACGCGAATTTCACGCGGCGGCACGCTATTGATTACAGCCCAGGTTACCCCATAACCAGCAGAAACCCCGGAACCGGATAGTGCATTCCATTCGGCCGTGTCGTAGGTGAAGTGGAACTGGTCTTTAGGTGCGCCCGAGGGCGTCAGATCATTGGTTTTGAGTAGGCTGAAATAGGTGATCGGATCGTCAAATTCGGCCGGATCAAGATCGATAATCTCGTCGTACCACAGATAGGTCTCATTGCTCCAGGAGCGTAACCAGTTGTTTTCATCAAGCGTTTTACCGGAGCGGTCGGGGTAGCTGTTACCGGTATAGGGATCTGTACCCGAGCGCGGCGCAGCGCAGCGACTCTCAAAATCACTGGCGGGTTTAAAGACCCCCGGTTCCCATGCCGTATTGGTGTTATTGTTGTTGCCGGTTCGATCATCAAGCAAGGAGGAACCACCTCCGCCGCCACAACCCGCCAAACCCGCTAACAACAGCACAAAAAATAAACGACTGAACATATTAAGCCTTGCTGCAAATGTGTGAATCACACTGAATTCCTTCTGTTATCTATTATCTCCGCCGGCAAACGCCGCTGACGACATTTACCTGCATTATTTACCCACATTAAAGGTTCCGCTCCTCTGGCCGGTGAGGCACACTGTCCGACCGCGTCGAGGCTATCCAGAACTATGCCTCAGCCTAGGATATTTGTCCGTGAACTTCCATGCATAAAAGGCCAACCTCCATGAATCAGCCCACAGCCCATCCATACGAAGCGCTCAGCCCCGACCTGGTGCTGGATGCCGTAGAAAGTTGCGGCTACCTGAGCGACGCCCGCGTCCTGGCATTAAACAGCTACGAAAATCGGGTATACCAGGTCGGTGTTGAAGAGGGCGCGCCCCTGATCGCCAAGTTCTACCGCCCACAGCGCTGGAGCGACGCGCAGATTCTGGAGGAGCATACCTTCACCCAGGCTTTGCATGAGTTGGAGATTTCCGTGGTGCCACCGATTGCCGATGCGGACGGTAATACCCTGCGGACATTCACCCGTCAGGACAACAGTTTTCGTTTTGCGCTTTACCCCCGCCAGGGCGGCCATGCGCCCAATCTGGATGACTATGACCAGCTGCTCTCCCTAGGCCGGGTACTGGGCCGCATCCACGCACTGGGCCGCGCGCGCCCCTTTATCGAACGCCCCATGCTGGATGTCCAGAGCTTTGCACGGGACAGTTACACCTTCCTGATGGAGCATGATTTTATTCCACCCAGCCTGCGCGAATCCTACCGCAGCCTGGGCGCGGACCTGATCCGCCGCCTGGAAGATCGCTTTGCCCAGACCCGCTTCACCCCCATTCGCTTACATGGCGATTGCCACCCCGGCAATATCCTGTGGCGCAATGATGCGCCCCATTTCGTGGACTTTGATGATGCGCGCAACGGGCCAGCCGTGCAGGATCTGTGGATGCTGCTGTCCGGCGAGCGCGAGCAGCAAAGTTTGCAGTTGGCTGAAATTCTGGATGGTTATCGGGAATTTTGTGACTTTGATCTGGCCGAACTGAATTTGATCGAAGCTCTGCGTACCTTACGTATCATGCATTACAGCGCCTGGCTCGCGCGCCGCTGGGACGACCCGGCCTTTCCCCGGCACTTTCCCTGGTTCAATACCGAGCGTTACTGGGGCGAACATATACTCGAATTGCGCGAACAACTGGCGGCCTTGTATGAACCACCTCTGGCGGTGTTTTAACAGCGAAAACCCTCGTGTGGGCCAGCGCACTGGAAATCCCCGGTTCAAGGCCCAATAATGCACAGACGCTTCAACCGGCCATTCAAAGGATCTCATCATGACTGCTACTGCTGCCCCCGCCGCAAAGCCCATCGACGCGCTCTGGGAATCTATCCGCAACCAGACCCGCAAGCAGGCGGAATCGGAACCGGTACTGGCCAGCTTCCTCTACTCCACCATCCTCAACCATGAAACCCTGGAAGCAGCGCTCAGCTTTCACCTGGCCAACAAGCTGGACAGTCCCGCCATGCCGGCCATGTTGATGCGCGAAGTGATTGAGCAGGCCTTGAATGATGATCCGTCCATCGGTGAGGCCGTGCGCGCCGATTTGTATGCAGTAAACGAACGTGATTCAGCTTGCTGCTCGCTGGTGACGCCGCTGCTCTACTTCAAGGGTTTCCATGCCTTGCAGGCTTACCGCATTGCGCACTGGCTGTGGCAACAGGGCCGCAATCCGCTGGCGCTGTTCCTGCAAAATCGTATTTCCTCGGTGTTTGCGGTGGACATACACCCGGCCGCGAAGATCGGTAAAGGCATTATGTTCGATCACGCCACCGGTATCGTGATTGGCGAAACGGCGGTGGTGGAAGACAACGTCTCCATCATGCAATCGGTAACCCTGGGCGGCACCGGAAAGGAAGGGGGCGATCGCCATCCCAAGGTGCGCAAGGGTGTATTAATCAGCGCTGGCGCCAAGATCCTGGGCAATATCGACATCGGCGAATGCGCCAAGGTCGGCGCCGGTAGCGTTGTATTGAAGAGCGTTCCGCCGCGCACCACCGTGGCAGGCGTACCAGCCAAAGTGGTCGGTGACAGCAAGTGCGCGCAGCCTTCGCGGGATATGGATCACCACCTGAGTTAATGCGCCACCTGATGGATAAGCAGGCAGCGCCCATCAGAAACGCACCACTTACGTGCACCTCTTGGCGTATGGATATTCAAAAAACACCTCAAAAACGGGTTTCCAGCGATTGGCTGGCTTCTTGCTTGAGTCACCACCTGTTCAAGTGGAGGCCCTATGCAATACAGCAAACCCATGATCGATTTGGTGTATGAAATACGTCGCCGTGTTGATGCGAAGATGAAGCCAGGTATCAAACTGGCCAATCCGGATATGTTGCAGGAACTGGCCGAGTTCCATCACGACTGTAAGGATACGATTACCCGAACCCTGATCAAGGAACTGCTCTCTCTGGCCGGTGAACCCTGGGTTGACCAGTTGGATGAACCCAAGCCTAAATCCGAGACTCCCAAGCCCGACACCCCGAAGCAAATCACCAAAGTCTATCGCGGGCAGGTCAGTCTGGTAGATGCGCCCACCACCAAGGAATCCCACAGGCCGGTGCGTATCTATCGCGGGCAGGTGGTGGAGTACTAACCTCCTGCCATCGTGCCATCGTGCCATCGTGCCATCCGGTGATGCAACGCACTGACGCAAGCCCTGGTCCTTGCCCACCCTGGCGCACATCTCTAGACTGCTGATTCCAGGCCCACTCTGTCGGCATTCCTTGTTACCCGAAAATCTATGAGCAATCCTTTGACGTTTCGTTGGTTAGCGCTGGTCTCCTGTTTATTGGGCGGCTGGTCGGTCGCTACCCAGGGAGCCGACGAAGCGCCCGACCCGCTCGCGGTTTCCATCTATGAAGATATCTATGCGGATTACCGCCAGTTTGTGCGGGGACGGGATGTTGCCAGCATTGATTACTACGGTGGCTCCGGCGCGCGCCGTGATGTGATTGAGGTAGTCCTCTTGCAGCAAGCCTTGCAATTAGGTGGCTTCAAGGATTCGCTGGAACTGCGCGATGAACAGAATTATCTGCGCACTCTGCGACAGATTGCCGATGGCGACCTGATTTCCTCCGGCGCCCTGGTGTGGTACTCCGATGTGCTGAACCTGCCCGATTTATTCCACATTACCCAGCCGGTCATTGATGAAGGTGAATTCATCGTCGGCTTTTATACCTCGCCCACCAACCAAAAAGCGCTGGCCGCGAAAAGCCTGGAAGACCTGCGCCAGCTGCGGGCTGTTTCCAGCATCCAATGGTATGCCGATGTCGCCACCCTGAAACACATGGGCATCAACCACCTGTATTTCACCACCGACTGGATTCACATGGTGCGCATGGTCAGCGCCGGGCGGGCCGATTTTACGCTCGCACCGTTTCAACCCTCCGCCGGCATGAAGGTTGTGCTGGACGGTATGGAGCTGATTCCCATTGAAGGCATTAAAGTGGCTATCCAGGGCACTCGCCACTGGCCGGTCAGCCGCCGCCATCCGCGTGGGGAGGAATATTATGATGCCCTACAGAAAGGCATCACCCTGATGAAAGAGCGTGGCCTCATTCATAAAGCCTATGAAGAAAGTGGATTTTTTCATCGCGAGGTGGATAGTTGGCGACTGATAAACCCGCCGGCGGCGCCAGCGGCGGTAGCACCTTCATTGAGCACATCGGCGGCGACCCCTTAACTCACCACACCATGCTGTTTAAGCAGCAACACATCAAATTCAGCGGCCGGCATGGGCCGGGCAAAAAGATAGCCCTGATAGGCATAGCACCCGTTGGTGGCCAGAAAAGCGCGCTGCCCTTCCGTTTCCACACCCTCCGCGATGACCGATAAACCCAGACTGAGACCCAGCGCGATAATCGTGCGTGCGATCACCGCATCATTAGGGTCAACCAGCACGTCACGCACAAAGGATTGATCAATCTTCAGTTGATCGAGGGGCAACTGCCGCAGGTAGCTGAGGGACGAATAGCCGGTACCAAAGTCATCCAGCGAAAAACCTACGCCGCAACTTTTGAGCGCACGCATCTTCCCGATGACGTCATCCAGGTTGTTAACCAACAGACTCTCGGTCAACTCCAGCTTGATGCGCGTCGGGTCCGCCCCGGTTTGCTGGATCACATCCAGCACCTGCTCCACAAAACCGATCTGGCGGAACTGGCGGGCACTGACGTTGATCGCGAGGGTCAGTTCACGGGACGCCGGTTCCTGAGCCCAGCTCACCAGCTGTTCGCACGCTGTTTCCAGTACCCACTGCCCCAAGGGCAGGATGAACCCGGACTGTTCTGCCAAGGGAATAAACTCAGCCGGAGAGACCATGCCTCGCTCCGGGTGATGCCAGCGCAGCAGCGCTTCCGCCCCGGTGATGTGCCCCTCACCATCCACCTGCGGCTGGTAAAACAGCATGAATTGTTGCTGCGTCAGACCGAGGCGCATGTCGGCTTCCAGCGCGGTGCGCGCTGCCAGGGATGCCTGCAGTTCAGAGTCGAAGAATTGTAGGGTATTACGTCCCGCCGCCTTGGCCTGGTACATGGCCACATCCGCCCGTTTCAAGAGGGCATCCACCGTTTCCGCCTGCTGACTAAACAACGTAATGCCGATGCTGGGGCTGCTGTAATGCTCAATATCGTCCAGCAGGTATGTCTGACTCAGCAAGGAAAGAATGTGCTCGCCCACGGCTTTGGCTCGCCCGGCCGCTTCGTGGACGTTTTGGCTCAAGCCTTCCAGCACCACCACAAACTCATCGCCGCCAAGCCGCGCCACTGTGTCGCCTTCACGCACACAGCGGGTGAGGCGCTCCGCCACCTGGCAAAGCAACAAGTCACCAGCATCGTGACCGTGGGTATCGTTGAGGTTTTTGAAGTGATCGAGGTCGAGCAGCAGCAAGGCGCCCAGGGAACCGTTCCGCGCGCTGCTGGCCAGGGCGTGCTGCAGCCGGTCCATCAACAGGCGGCGATTGGGCAGTTCTGTCAGGGAATCGTAAAACGCCAGCCGCTGGATACGCTCTTCGTGGCGGCGTCGCTCGGAAATATCACTCACCAGGCCGATCAGCTTGACCTGGCCATTGTGGAGTACCCGAGATACCGATAACTCCATGGGAAACGTGGAGCCGTCCTTGCGTTGGCCCTCGACCTCCCGGCGCCGGCCGAGTACACGCGACAGTACATCCTTGATGCCCTCCGGCTGCTCCTCGCCTTCATCATCGTAAAGGCCCGGCATCAGGGTGTTGGCGGATTGGCCGACAACGTCTTCAGCGCTGTAGCCGAAGATCCGCGCCGCCGCGTTGTTGAAGGATTCAATGACACCCTGGATATTGGTGGTGATGATGCCGTCGGCCACGTTGTCGAGGATGGTCTGGGTATATTCCGCTCCGTCCCGCAAGGCCGCCTCGAACTGTTCCCGCTCAATCGCCACCGCTGCCGTGTGGGTCGCCATGGCGATAATCTGCTGGTGTTGTGCCGTGGGTGAACCGAGGTGGCGGTAATACACCGCAAACGTACCCAATACCCGATGGCGCGCGCTGAAGATGGGAGTGGACCAGCAAGCCTTTAAGCCATGGGGTAACGCCAGTTGCGCATAATCTTTCCACAGCGGGTCGCAGGCGATATCCGTCACAATGACCGGCTCACCGCGAAAGGCGGCCGTGCCACAGGAACCCGCCGCCTCACCAATGGGGGAACCATCAATAGCGCGGCTATAAGCAGCGGGCAAACTGGGCGCCGCGCCGTGATGCAGATGCCGCCCCTCCGCATCAAGCAGCAACACAGAACACAGCATCTGCGGAGCCTGGGCTTCGACGGCGTGAATCAACGTGGTCAGTATCTCGCCCAGTGACGCGCGGCGGGCAATCATCTCCAATACCGCCATCTGGCTGTTCAGCAAGGCTTCGCTGTGCTTGCGCGCGGTAATGTCCTCCACCACCGCCACGTGGTAGTCAAACGGGGTGTCGTTTTCCCACATGGGCGATACCGTCAGGTTCACCCAACAGATGCTGCCATCCTTGCGGATGTAGCGTTTTTCCATGGTAAATTCACGAATCTCGCCTGCCTTGAGCCGTGCAATATTGGCCAGATCCGGCTCCAGATCTTCCGGGTAGGTGATCATGGCAAAGTCCATTTGCAACATCTCCACCACGGAATAACCCACGATATCGGCGTACTTTTTGTTGATACGGATAAAGCGGCAACTGGCGGTCTCAATAACCGCAACACCCACCCCGGCCTGTTCAAACAGCACACGGAAACGCGCCTCACTGGCGCGCAGCTCCGCCTCAGCGTATTTGCGCGCCGTGATGTCGCGCACAATGGCCACAAAGCTTGAAGGTTTCCCTTGGTGGTGGATGATCTGCAAGAAGATCTCCACCGGGAAGACATGACCGTTTTTATGGCGATGTTGACTTTCAAAACTGATGGCGGGTACACGTCCATCCAGCAACGGCTGCATGCGTTCGCGCAATGATGTCGGATCACTGTCCGGCTTGATATCCAGCGGACTCATGCCAAGCAGTTCCGCCTCGCTATATCCCAGTTGCCGCTGGGCGCCCTGGTTAGCGTAAAGGAAATGGAAATCCTTGAGGCTGGCAATGAAGACGCCATCCAGAATCTGGTCGAGCGTGTTTTTATATTGTTCCAACTCTTTTTGCGTCTGGACCTGGGCGGCGTCAGCTTGCGCCAGATCTGCCTGCATCTTGTTAACTGCAACCGCTAAGGCGGCCATCTCTCCCTCACCAAGGATATTGATCGGCGTATTGAAATGACCACGACTGATCTCGCCCACTTTAGTGCGCAGATAACCGAGCGGTTGTGCCAGCCAGCGATCCAGCATCCACATCATCAGCAACATCACCAGGGTACCGATACCCAGGTTCACCAGGCTGCTGCGCAGCACCGCCCGCCCCACTTTGGCTTTACTGTTTTGCAGGTTGTATTGCAGGAGGATAGCGCCGACACGATCCGATCGGATTTCGCCCGCCCGGCTGGGCAGGGATATCGGTTGATAGGCGTTGACGACCGGTTGCCCGCGAACCCTGGCGAACTGTGCCAGGTACTGACGGGTATCAGCAGGTATCCAGCGTTCATCCCATCGATCAGCGATAGCCGTTAAGGGTTGGCCCGGCCACAGGGGATGACTGGCGAACAGGATGCGGCGCTGTTCGTCGATTAGCGCCACCAGTTCTACATCCGGAATCGCCCCCAGATCGGCCACCCATTCAGCCACCAGCCCCATCTGTTCCATTCGCATCAAGCTCTCGATATGGCGCCGGTCACGGGCCATACGTTTTTGCAACAAATCGAGGGTATCGGCTTCCACCTGGCGATTCTGGTTTTCATAACGCCACAGGGCACCCAGTGTCATCATCATGAGCAAGGCGCCGAGGATAATGACCGGCAACCACAAGCGCAGGTTGATGCTCCGATACATTGTCATGGCTGAACCTGCCCGGCCGGCTGGCTCGTAAGGAACTGGCTTGTAAAGAAATTGGAGGGCGGCAGAAAATCCGGCTGCACCAGATGGTCCACAGCGGGCGCACGACGGAGTAACTGGCGTTGCACCATAAAATCCGCCAGCTCGCCGGCGACGCGGACCAGTTCCGGTCGACTGCCGTTCAGCAAACGGTGGTTGTCACCGAGGGACGGCACGCGAATACCAGCCATCATCGTCGCCACCTGTTCCGCTGATACACCAAGATAGGGCGCAATACGCGCGTAGGCGTCATCCGGCGACTGTTGCAGATAATCCAGCGCCCGGAAGTGCGCCTTCAGCAATGCCTGCAATTGGGGACGATAACGATTCATCAACTCCTTGCGCACCACCAGGACATCGAGAACACGGCCGGGAATTGCACGGCTGTCGTAGAGGCGCAACCCGCCCTCATCCAACAACACGGTCGAGACGGGTTCAAAGGTCACCACCACGTCCACCTCACCCCGGCGGTAGGCGGCCAGATGTTCGTTGACGGTCATGGACACCAATTGGATATCGGTGACCGATAATGCCGCTTCCGTTAACAGGGCATCGAGCATGACGCCACCCACGGTGGCATTTTCCACGGCTATACGTTTGCCGCGTATATGCTGCAATGTTGTGATGGCCGGCCGGGCAATGACAGCATCCGCACCCAGGGAATAATCCATGACCAGCACCACGTTCAGGTCCACGCCTTCGTGTATCAGGGTCAAGGCGGAATCGAGGGTAATGGTCGCGGCCGCAACCGTCCCGTTGCGCAGGGCCGAGGCGATCTGGCTGGTGTTGACCAGTTCCACCAACCGGATGTCCGGCTCATTGAGATATTCCAGGCTCTGCGCCAGATGCAGGGTTTCATAACCGGGCCAGGGCAAGGTTGCCACCCGCAGGGGATCGCGCGTCGATGGACCACAGGCCATCAGGACCAGTGCCAGAAGCAGGCCGCTTATACGCGCGAAGACAGAAAACAACAATGTGCAATACATCAACTGGGCATCCCTGGGATTAATGGTGATGGCTCCGCCGGACAAACTGTCCGCTGCTATTTACTCTAGCACTTCCGCCCCTTGGCGGCCGGATTCCTGCACACCGGTCATGCCGCCCGATCCCTTACCTGTCGCCATGAGAGCACATTTCCCCAAACGCTATAGAAAAATGTCTTAAGCGAGGATATTAACCCGTTGTTTACTGCCGCCACCGGCGTCTTCCGGGGTTTCGGCAAGCCTGAAAAAATGCAGAATTTTGCGGGAGATTTTTGCGTAAATGCCCTCATCCGGCGGGCCGTGTAGATTCAGATAATATGATTGTAATCGCCCAACCAAGGCGATATGCTTGCGCAATTCCACGCTCTGTTACGGACAATGTTTTATGTCTATTCTCGATAGAAATTTCAATCTCTCACAGCGTATGACACAGGAGTTGGGTCGTCAGATTGTCTGTGGTGTTTACGATAAAAATGAAAGTCTGCCCACTGAAGCAGAACTGTGCGAAAAATTCGGTGTGAGCCGCAGCGCAGTGCGCGAAGCGGTGAAGATGCTGTCTGCCAAAGGCTTGATCTCCAGCAAGCCGCGCCAGGGCATTCGCATTCAGCCTGAGGAACAGTGGAATATTTTCGATACGGATTTATTGCGTTGGTCTCTGGAAAGCAATCCTTCGATGAAAGTGTTGAAGGAGTTTTTGCAGATGCGTATTGCGATCGAGCCGGAAGCGGCATCACTTGCAGCGCGTTATGCGACGCCGGAAAAAATCGATGCGATTGAAGCGGCGCTCGAACGCATGAAGGCGGCGGGCGATAATATGGAGGCTGAGCTGGAGGCGGATATCGCGTTTCATGTCAGTATTCTTTATGCGAGCCAGAATCGTTTTTATATTCGTCTGCGTGA
This sequence comes from Cellvibrio sp. PSBB006, assembly GCF_002162135.1. Lineage (NCBI taxonomy): Bacteria > Pseudomonadati > Pseudomonadota > Gammaproteobacteria > Cellvibrionales > Cellvibrionaceae > Cellvibrio > Cellvibrio sp. PSBB006. Next base: position 2,550,206 of record NZ_CP021382.1, read on the forward strand.
TTTTATTCAGACGGCGTTGCGTGTGAGTATTCGCCATACAAGTCCGATCAAGGCGAACCATGAGGGTGTGGTGGAGGATCATGCGAAGGTGTTTAATGCGATCAAAAATCGCAACGCGGAGCGTGCGAAGCATTCTATGTTGTTGTTGATTGATGAGGCGTTGAATTTTATTGAAGAGGAATTGGTGGCGCGGGAGCAGAACGCTTCTAACTAGATTGTTGATGAACGGACTTCGTAGTTCGTTTGTCATTAGGGCTTCTGTTTCGAAAGCGCATGAATACATCCCTGTAGCTCCCTCAAGTCATCCCTGACTTGAGGGTTTCGAAACAGAAGCCCTAACGCCAAACTCGTATTGTGCCAAAGTCATCAAAAGTAAGGGCGTTTATCTTGCGATAAACGCCCTTTTTATTTGCTCAGAATTTTTTCTAATTAACCGGGATGCATACACGCTTCACATCCCGGAGAGAAACATTACTCCACCGCCCTCAATTGAAACGTTTGGCAAATGGTATCCAACGCTGGGGCTTGGGCCAGGTTGGTGCCATTGGCCAAACCGCAATGCGCCAGGTCCATGACTTGTTGGCTGTGGCGAGCGACAAGACGTTGGGTGCCGTTGGGTAGGTGCTCGATGCGCCATTGGCTGTTATTGCCGGTGCATTTGTTGAGCGAGATATTGGCTCCGGCGACGACTGCAGATTTTTCTACGGCTAGACACGCACCGTTGTCCGAGTGGATTTCAAAATAGCCGGCGTCGGTGGGGTTGAATGACCATTGTTGGCAGGCGTCGTTGCGCCATTCGGATTGGGTGAGGTTGGCGGTGGGGTTTTTTGTGCAGTCTTCGGCGGTTAGCATCTTGCCGCTTTGTACGCTGGCGATGGCGACTTTGCCGATGGGTTGTGCGCGCCATTGGTCGCAATGTTCCGCGGTGCAGTTTTCGGCGGTTAATGCGGATTGCGTTGCGCGGTTGACGAGGCGTAACCAGCCGTCGGCTTGCGCTTCGAGTTTCCATTCCTGGCAGTTGGCGTTGGTCCAGGGTGATAGCTGTATTTCTTGCGCAGAACATTGGCTGAGGAAATTGCCGGTGGCGTTGTGGGCGAGGCGGAAGTAGCCGTCACTGGTGTAGTCGAGTACCCATTGCGCGGTGTCGCCCTGGCAGGCGGCGTTTAATTGATTGCCGGCTTTGACTAGGCATTGATTGCTGCTGCGATTGACCAGTTGATATTCCGCGCCCAACACACGCGTGGTCAGTGGGCCGTTTTCGCCGGACGGTAAAACAACGGGTGTGCCTTCGGCAACCGGTTCACCAAATTTTGGGGTGCCGTCTGTGTTCCAGGTAAATTTTTGGGCGCGCACGGAGCGCGTTGCGCTGCAACCGTGTTTGGGTGATGAGTTGCCGTGGTAGACGATCCAGTCTTCTGTGCCGTCCGGGGATTTAAAGAAGCCGTTGTGGCCCGGTGCGTATACACCGTTGGCGGTTTGGAAGACCGGCTCGGCGGATTTTTTCCAGGATTCCGGTTTCATCGGGTCGTCGCCTACCAACTCAAGTTGGCCCAATTTGTAATCCGGGGTATCACAAAAACTTGCGGAATAAATCACAAAGGTTTTGCCGTTGTGTTTAAGAATTTCTGCACCTTCCGTTACCTTGCGACCGCTCTGTTCCCAGTCGTAGGTCGGGCGTGTTAATACCATGCGCGGTCCGGTGATGGTCCAGGGATTGCTCATCTCGGAGATAAAATTTAATTGCTCATCGCCGACCCATTCGGACCACAGTAAATACAATTTATCTTTGTGTTGAAAATAGGTGCCGTCGATATTCCAGCTGTTGGGCATAGGTGAGCCTTTGTATTCGTATGGTCCCAACGGATCATCGCCCACACTTTCAATCACACTTAAATGTTGGTGATCGAGTGTGCCGTCCTGGCCGGATGTATACATCACGTACCAACGCCAACCGTTCGGACCTTTGAGGCGATGAAACTCAAACGCCCAAAAATTACAGCAACGTTCAAATTCTGTGTGTGACCAGATGTTGATCGGTGTTGCAGTCGCCAAGCCGGATAAGGTTGGTGATTTGCGCATGACCAATTGCGATGTCCAGGTGGTCGTCGTGAGATAATAATTGCCCTGGTAATATTCCAGCCAGGGATCGGCGCCGTTGCTGAATAATGGATTGGTAAAGGTTGTCGGTTTACTATCAGTCTGTGAATTTTTTGTTTTTGGTGCGTCAGCGGTATTGCCCGCACAGCCCGACAATATCAGTGATAGCGTCAGTAATAACAATGGCAGGGGCAGGCCCCGCTTTTTAAACTTCTCAACAAGGTTCATTCTGTTTTCTCCACAACAGTATTCAATTGCATTTGGATTTAATTTTTATTCAAAGACCATCACAAAACCACCAGCCGGCTGCATGGTCAGCGCTACATTAGTTGATGCACTCACCGGCCGTTTTACAAACGAGCGCGGCTGAGCATCGTCTTCAATGACATAACCCGTTTTATCGCCGATAAACGCCAGATCCAGGTTGAGGGTTTTCGTTTGTTGCTCGCCATTGATACCTGCAACAAACCAGGTATCACCCGCCTTGCGTGCAATAACAACGGACTTACCGGGATAACCATCAACAAATTTCACTGCATCCCAACGCGCAGGAACCTCGCGCATAAATTCTTTAACAAAGTAAGGCACGGTGGCCATGCCTTCCGGCGTTTCCACAATATGCTGAATACCGGAGAGAAAAATAATCGGCAGGGCTAATTGAAAACCGTTGCTGGTTTTGCGTTCGATATTGGGAATGTCATGGAATACGGTGGGCGTAAAATCCATGGGGTCAAACGCATTGCGGGTGAAGGGCAATATGCTGGCGTGACTGGCTTCCAGATCCGCCGTCTCCTGGCTAAAGGTAATCATCTCGAAGCCTTTCACCGACTCCATGGTCATCATGTGTGGATAGGTGCGTTGCAAACCGCGTGGCAAGGAAGAACCGTGATAGTTCACCAGCAGTTCATACTGCGCGGCATCTTTCAGGATGTCGTTGTAATACTGCATCATCGACTGACCGTCGCCCGCGAAGAAATCAATCTTCACGCCTTTAATACCGATTTCTTGTAACCGACTGAATTCCTGCTGGCGCTGCTCATGGGTTAATAACGCACTCTTGGGTGTGTACTCTGTTTTATTCCAGGCACCGGAGGAGTTGTACCACACCAGCAAGCCGACATTTTTTTTGGCCGCGTAGTCCACCAGTTCCTTGATTTTTTCATAACCGATCTTGCGGTCCCAATCGGCATCCACCAGGGTGTAAGGCCAATTCATATCCGCTGCGTAATCAATAAATTCTTTTTGGACGTCGTACACCGTGGCGTCGTCTTTTAATAAACCCCAACTCCAGGACGCGATGCCCGGCTTAACAAAATCCGTGTTCATCTCAATGGTTGGCGCGGCGAGATCCGTGCCCAGCGTAGATTCCATAATCGTGGCCAAGGAACCCACCGTGATGATGCGCCAGGGCGACGCAAACGGCAGCGTGGATTGTGCAAGCAATGCGCCGCCGGTAAAAACTTCCGGTGCCATGGGCGTGCCGATTTTGTACTCGCCACCCTCGGCCTGTTGTTGCAGACGCGACGCGTGGTATGTGCCGTTCATATCGGTTTCGGTTATCAAGAGCCAGGCATCACCGGCGTTAAATAATGCCGGAAATACCCAGCCCGCTTCCGTCGGTGCAGCGGTCCCCGCCGGGATAGCCATCTGGTAATGCTCTTCATAGGAGGGATTGGTGTTCATCCAACCGGTTTGTGCCACCGCAATGGGCTGCAACCAGGCGAGACTTTCTTTCGGCAGTGCAAAAGAGGTGGTTTCCCGCAGCACTTGTTTAACATCATCCGACTCGCCGGGGAATGCATAACGAAAAGCCACACCATCATCAGAGACTCGGAAGATAATCTTCAACTCACGCCCCTCGGCATTGGCGAAGGTGAACGTCTGCTCATTGGCGGTATAGGTTATCTGACGCTGCTTACCGGCCCACAGCTCGTAACTGTCGCTGATGGTCTCGATGGGCGATGCACTTTTCAGGGTCAGGTCGCGGGTGAAGTCGCTGTCGTTAAGCGCAATGCCCAACTGCGATGCTTGCAGTACTTCCGCATTCTGGTAGGTGATTGAATAGCCGGGGGCCGACTGGTTGTCGAGAAATACATCGACACGAATCCTGTTGTCAGGACTGCTTAATGAAACCGGCTTTTGCCCATTACATCCCCACAGACACAACGCGATCAGGCTGACGATCAAGACTTTCATCCGCTTTTCCTTCTTATTAATGGATTGATACCGGAGCCATATCGGCTCAATATTTATAATATAATATTCAAATTTTATAGTGGATGATCACTCGATGCCAGTGTTTCACGAGTAAATTTATGTTGGGGAGGGGGAAGAGGGTTCTTTGCCCGCGGATGGGAGCAAGGCACTGTAGGGAGTGGCGGCGTAGTCCGTGCCGCTGGGGCATTCTGTGGAGTATGTGGTGTCGGATTACGCCTACGGCTAATCCGACCCAGGGTTGGCCAAATTTATTGCACCAGAAATTTAAATATCGTACGACTACTATAAACCTCACCCGGCCGTAAGATTGTCGATGGAAAATCCGGCTGATTAGGCGAGTCCGGAAAATGTTGTGGCTCCAGACAAAAACCTGTGCGGTATGCGTAGGTTTTTCCTTTACCGGTCAAACTGCCATCGAGGAAGTTTCCGGAATAAAATTGCACGCCGGGCTCTTCGGTATATACCTCCAACACTCGCCCGGTTGTACTTTCTGTAGCGCGCGCCGCCAGTGTTAATTTTTCGGGTGCAGCTTTGTTTAACACAAAGTTATGATCGTAACCCAGGCCACAGCGCAATTGCTCATCGTCCTGATTAATATCCGCGCCGATTTTTTTTGCTGTTCTGAAATCAAATGGTGTGTCAGCGACTGCTTGCGACCCGCCCAAAGGAATCTGGGTATCATCAATCGGCGTAAATGCATCCGCATTGATCATCAACTCATGCTGCAAAATATCGTCCTGCCCCGCAAGATTAAAATAACTGTGCTGCGTTAAGTTGATCGGTGTCGCCTGGTCAGTGGTCGCATGATAATCCACCAGGATTTCATCTTCATTGGTCAGCGTATAGGTCACGGTAACCGACAGATTTCCCGGATACCCCTGATCGCCATCGCGACTGAGATAAAACAATTTCAGCCCCACGTGAGTGTCAGCAGTAAACGGCGTTGCTTCCCACACCACTTTGTCAAAACCGGTCACACCACCGTGCAGATGATTCTCACCATTATTGGTTGCCAGTTGATAGGTTTTACCATCCAACTCAAAACGCCCTTTGGCCAGGCGGTTACCGAAGCGACCGATTAATGCGCCGAAATAGGGTGACGCTTGCAGGTAGGGTTCCAGCTCATCAAAGCCCAGTGCTACGTCGGCGAACTCACCCTGGCGATCCAGGGTTTTAATATGGGTGATGATACCGCCGAAATTAATAATGCCGATCTCCATGCCAGACGTATTGGTCAGCGTGTACAGGTTAACGGTTTCACCTGCAGGGGTAGTGCCAAAAAAAAACGTGGAAATAGCGGGTTTTGACATGAAAAAGCTTCCGGGAAGGTCGTGGAGGAGCGGTATTCTACTGGCAATAGGTTTTAATGACTACAAGAAAACACGCCGCTCATTAGCGTGAACAATATCGTCAGCGACATTATTTGACGATAACAGTGAGCCGCGATAAACGACTCACTGCAAGGTCTGTGGAAATTATTCGACAAGCGGCTGCCAGGTTTCCGCGTCACTTAAATCCTGTCCAAAATTCGGCATACCATCCTTGTCCCACAACAACCGACGCACATAGGTGTGGCGATTCGGATCGGTTAGCGGCGTGCCTTTAAGGTCACGATAATCCCGCGCATGGTAAATCATGACATCGGTCTTACCATCGTCCGCCAGAGTAAAACTGTTGTGCCCTGGCCCGAAACGTTGCAACGCTTCCTGAGTAAAAAATACCGGCTGTGCGGATTTATGCCAGGAAGCCGGATCGAGCAGATCGGCACCCACATCCGCCCACAATAAACCCATGGCGTAATTGTGATCGGTGGCGCTGGCAGAATAGGTAACAAAAATTTTATCGTTACGAATTAATACTGCTGCACCCTCATTCACTTTGTAACCGATAATTTCCCAAGGCAACTCCGGTCGCGTCAACATCACTTCATGTTCATGCAATTCTGTGGGGCTTTTCATCTCGGCAATATAAAGGGCCGAATTAAATTTTTCTTCAGGATCTTTCTGCGCCCAAATCAAATAACGCTTATTGCGATGCGCAAAATGAGTAGCGTCAAGAGAAAAAGAATCGCGCTGGGTTTTAATACGTCCCAACTCCTGCCACTCGCCGTCCGGGGGGTTAGCCGAGGTGTTCGCCAAAACATACATGCGAATAAGCCAGGGTTGCTCGGCCTCACCGGCGGCAAAATAGATATACCAGATACCATCAATACGGTGTAGCTCCGGCGCCCAGATATTTGCACCCATCTCGCCCGTGGCATGTATGCGCCAGACAACCTGCGGCTCAGCATCAGCCAGACCTTGCAATGAATTTGCCTGCCGCATTTCTATTTGGTCAAAGGACGGGGAGGTAGCGATAAAAAAGTATTGGCCGTTATCGTGACGGTACACCCAAGGGTCAGCGCGTTGCGGGATCAAGGGCTGGGGGGCGGCCGCCGTAGCTTGGCGCGGCGGTGTGTTGCCGCAGCCGACAATCAGGCAGCAGACTATCGATAGACAGAAGGCGAACAGCGCCGCAGGGATTTTCATAAAACTCAACACTCCGGGTTGGCCCATCAGTGGACGGGCGATGTTATTCTTATCTCAACTTGGAGTATTATTATAATACAATAAATAGCCCATGATACCTTCGGGCTATTAATAAAATGAATAGAATTGTAAACAATCACCTCTGGAGCTTCTCATGCGTCTACCCTCCCTCCCCTGTTTGGCCCTACTGTGCGGCCTACTGTTGACCTCCCTGGCCTTTGCCCGGCAAGTGGACGTCCACGATCCAGTCATGGCTAAAGAGGGCGACACCTATTACCTGTTCAGCACCGGCCCCGGCATTACCTTCTACAGCTCTACTGATATGAAAAGCTGGCGCAAGGCAGGCCGCGTGTTTGCCACAGAGCCAGAGTGGGCACGCCGCGTTGCGCCGGAATTCAACGGTCATTTGTGGGCGCCGGATATTGTGCAGCACAAAGGCCAGTTTTATCTGTACTACTCGGTATCCGCCTTCGGCAAAAACACGTCGGCCATGGGCGTCACGGTAACGAAAACATTGGATACTTCATCACCGGATTATGGCTGGAAAGATCAGGGCATTGTCTTGCAGTCGGTACCCCATCGCGATATGTGGAATGCCATTGACCCGGCGGTTATCGTCGATGAAACCGGCACACCCTGGATGAGTTTCGGTTCATTCTGGGCCGGATTGAAATTGGTAAAATTGGCAGAAAATTTAACGGCCCTGGCTGAGCCGCAGGAGTGGCATACGATCGCTAAACGCGAGCGCTCCATCTTGCAGGACGATGCCAGCGCCGGTTCCGCCGCCATTGAAGCCCCATTTATCTTCAAAAAGGGCGATTACTATTATTTGTTTGCATCCTGGGATAAGTGTTGTCGCGGAAAAGACAGTGATTATAAAGTTGTCGTCGGTCGCGCTAAAAATATTCGCGGACCTTATCTGGATAAAGACGGCGTGGATATGAATCACGGCGGCGGTTCATTGGTGATCGCCGGCAATAAAGATTGGATCGCCCTGGGCCACAACAGCGCTTACACCTTTGGCAAGAAAGATTATCTGGTGCTACATGCTTATGAAACAGCGGATAATTATTTACAGAAAATTAAAATCCTGGAGATGACGTGGGATAAAGACGCCTGGCCAGTGGTTGATGCGAAAGCGTTGGATCGGTATCAAAGTAAGTTGATAGATTGAGGTATCTGTCGGATTACGACGCTGGCGCGTCTAATCCGACCTACGGGAACTACCGGGTAGGTCGGATTAGGCAAAGCCGTAATCCGACACACAATTAACAATGAAACACCAGCCTAGCGAAATACCAATCGCATCCGGCAAATCAATCCCCTCGCCCACCCCGCAACAAACGCACGTAATAAATACCACCGGCAATAGAATTCTTCTTTGCAACAAATTTCACTACCAGTTTTCCACCCGGTGCCGACGCGACCAACGCGCGTGGAAGCGGGTAATCAACTGTGTAAAAATCCTTATCTTTGCGCGCCTGCAATTCCACTTCAGCAATGACATGATCATTGATCACAATATCAAAACGGCGACCGGTGTCGCCGGAAAAGTAAGTCACCCGCAGAGTGGTAGCGACATGTTCCGGATCATTCATGACATAACTGAACCAACCTTCAGCGTGACGCCAATGGCGCCCCAGATGAATACCCATATCACTGCGTTCAGATTTCAGAAAATGATCCGACTCCGGTTGCTGCTGGCCGGGATTAACCTCATCAATTGTCATAGCGTCCAGCGCGAAGCGAGTGCGTTCCTTCATGCTATTCGCGGCCTGCAAGGCTTCAAATTGTCTCTTGCTGGTCATCGGCCAGTACAGGGTATAACGTGAATCATGCAATCGAAAAAACGGGATCAATTCCACCTGGCGAGCCTGATCACCTTCCATTGCCGGCGCACGGAAGGTTAAGGACTTTCCAGCCACCGGGGTGATTTTTTGCAGAAAATCCTTATCGTCCGTCACAAAGGTAGGTGCCGTATCCAGCGGACATAGTTGACCTTGCGCGATGTGCCCCATGCGACTGTCATCGGCAAAATATTGCAGTTTTTCCGTGGGAAAAGGCTGTGTCTTCGCTGCGAGTACGATAGGACCATGGAGCACAGCATAATAGTCGGATTGATCTGGCATCGACTCCATGTGCGTATGCATTGGGGTATCGATAGTCACTTTGTCGCCAGCGCGCCAATCACGTTTTATCTGTACATACTGACCCGGCTTCGCTGTAACGTTTATTTCTTTATCGTTGACGCGCACGGCCAGTGCTTTATTAGCAACCCAATTCGGGTAACGAATGTTCAGGGTAAACTTTCCGTTATTCTCAATATGAATTGCACTGCGCTCAGCATCGGGAAATGCCGTTTCCTGACGCACTTTGATTTTCTTCTCACGCCAGTTCAAGGTGGACGGAATAAACAAATTAACGTAAAGCTGATCGCCCTGATGCGCGTAAATCAATTCGCCGTACTTGCCGTGATTTTCAATCCCGGAACCAACGCAACACCACATCGCCTTATCCACTTGCGAATAAACGCGATAATGATTGGGGCGCATCGGCGTGAAATAAACGAGCCCGCCGGTATCCGGATGTTGTGAGGATAAAATATGGTTGTACAAGCCACGCTCATAAAAATCCAGGTACTTTAAATTTCCTGAAGATTCATAAAATAATTTGGACAGCTTCAACATATTATAGGTATTACATGTTTCTGGCCCCTCCACTTCCTCAATCATTGGCTGAAAATCATCAGCCGGGTGGAAATGTTCTTTCACACTGTTGCCACCGATCGCTACACTACGCTTCTCTACCACAGTCTCCCAAAAGAACTGCGCCGCATCATTCCACTTTTTATCATTCGTCGCATCGGCAATACGCTTGAACCCGATAACCTTGGGTATCTGGGTATTGGCATGCATGCCGTTCAGTTGATCCTCATATTGCAATAGTGGATTCAATAAATGGCGATGGGAAAAACGTTTCGCCAGGACAAGATATTTTTTATCGCCGGTTATGTCCGCCACATCGACAAATATTTCATTCATGCCGCCGTATTCGCTGCGCAACATCAATTCCATTTGCTCATCACTTAACGACTCGGTTAATCGCAGGGCCCAATCAGACAGCTTGACCAACATTGCCTTCGCCGTTTCATTACCGGCATAGAGATACGCATCACGTAAACCTGCGTAGGTTTTATGGAGGTTATACCAGGGCACCCATTTATCGTTGAGTGAAAAATTGTCGACCTTGATCTGGCCTTTAGCCAACGCTTTCCAGGCATCATCACCATCGGGAATGCCACCGAGATAGCCATTACCATTTTTATCCTGACATTTTTTTAACTCATCAATCATGTAATTCAAGCGCTTCAGCACGATTTCATTACCGGTTGATGCGTACATCAGCGCCAAAGCCGTGATGTAGTGCCCACCGATGTGACCATCGAGCCCGGACGATTCCCAGTTGCCGTAACTCTCTGCCTTTAACGGCAAACCCGCCTCACGCCGATAGGGCGCCAGCAGACGATCCGGCTCCATCGCGAGCAGGTATTGGAGATTGGTTTGCTCGGCGTGTTTGAAGGGGCTATCCAACAACCGAACGTCTTCCAGAGGAAACGGCTCTACCGCAGGAGCAGCGCCAACCAGTGCGGAATTAACGAGAAGTAATAACAAAATAGCAGCGAAAATTTTCATAAGACCTCTGACAGAAAAGCGAGAAGTTGCTCACTCGCACTCGTTATTATCAGGCCCCGAAGGCACCTCCTTTCTTGCTCCATGCATAGCACATAATCATCCTTAAATTAGTTTTGACCAGCAAAAAAGAACTAAGTGGCACGGCGGGAATGTGATGTAAAATGTGCCAAAATATCAATATAACTCAGTTCCTGTTATTCGTAACCATTTGATAAATAAGCTCTTTTTTCAGAATCAGCAACTCGGACTCGCTGCCTGGCGAAAAGTTTGATTATAATTTTATAATACAATATTATTGGTAGCGCCTCCAAGCGCAATAATAACTCACATGCCCGCCTGCACACTAACAATAACCTGTTGCAGCGCGGCGAAATGCTTAATCCTCAGGGGAGTAACAATAATGTTTAAGCGTTCTGTACTTAGCACCAGCATTGCTGTGGCAATCGCTGTGTCTGCCCAATCCGTTTTAGCCCAGGAAGAAGCCGATGATTCCATGATCGAAGAGGTCGTGGTGACGGGTATTCGTGCGAGCTTGACGAAAGGTCTGGATATCAAACGCAACGCCTATCAAATCGTTGATGCGATCGTCGCCGAAGATATCGGTAAATTTCCTGATAACAACGTAGTGGAAGCCTTGCAGCGTGTGTCAGGTATTCAGGTGACTGATCGCGGTGCGGGTGAAGTATCCAAAGTTGCCATTCGCGGCCTTGATGATGTAACCACTACTATCAATGGTAGGAATATTTTCACCGCATCCGGACTTTCTGTGGCCTTACAAGATATACCTGCGAGCCTCCTAGGCCGCGTTGATGTTTATAAGACCCGTTCGGCAGATTTAATAGAAACTGGCATCGCTGGTCAAATTGATATTCATACGCAACGTCCCTTTGATTTCGATGGTAGTAAAGTTGTTATTGCTGCTCGCGGTATCTATCAGGAACAGTCAGATGAAGTCGACCCGAACATCAGCGCTCTTTTCAGCAACCGCTGGGAAACTGGTGCCGGAGAATTCGGTGCTTTATTAAATATTTCCTATGCTGAAACCAATTATCGTGATCAGTCTGTTACAGCGGGAGCTATGATGCCTTTTGCTACGGATAATCCACCGGCAGGCTGGGCTCCCTATGAAATTATTCGTTCCACTGACGGACGTGCCACCGAAGACCCTATTTGGCAACCAGGACTCGAAGCAGGTCTACCGTTCGCACCCGGCTCCACTCTCGAAGTGAATGGTGAGGAAGTTGAATATTTGCTATCTCGCGACGCTATATTCGCTAGTGACTTCACCGGTAAACGCGAACGTCCTGCTGCAAATATCTCTCTGCAGTTTGCCCCAAGTGAAACATCGGAATATATGTTTGAAGCCTTTTACAACGGCTACCGCGATGAATCTTTCAACTCATTGCTTTTCTCCTTCGTTGATTGGTGGGGCAACCTTGGTGATGATCCCAGTTCAACCCTAAGCCTTTATGATGGGACAAACATCATAAAGGAAAGAACTATTGGGGCACCTTATAATTTTACCAGCGGAGATTTGCGCACTGGAGAAACCGATAGCTACGTTTATGCTCTAGGCGGAAAATGGGACATCACAAATAACTTCGAACTTGAATCAGAGTTGGTTTACCAAACCAGCGAATACAATGAGACCTTCTTTGCCATGAGAACGGAAAGGGTCACTCATGAAATCGACGTAGATTTCAACTCTGGTGGAGGTGTTCCCGCTTTTGGTTTCAATGATAATCCAGCCACTGCGGATATTGATGAAAGCAATGCCGCAGACCCTAGTCAATGGACTATCAACCAGCTTTATGATAACGGCAACAAACGCGATGGGGATGCTATCACTTTCACTATTGATGGCGATTATGGTATTGATGGGGGCTTTGTCAAGAATGTCAGTTTCGGCCTACGTTACGATGATCGTCAAGCATCTGAAGCACAACGAATTCAAGATACTGACAGGTGCGGCATTAACCCTGAGGACCCAACAGGCCCCGAGATTTGTTTGACTACCACCTTCCAGGATTTGCCTGGATTGGTACACATCAATAGCGCTTTCTTCGATGGCGAATCAGATGTGCCAACCTCTTGGGCTGTCGCCGATGGACATTATATTCGCAGTAATGCTGATGCTATCAGAAGAATGTATAACGAAGAGGCCGGAGCCAATCTGGCCCTAAGTGATCAGTTAAATGTTGTTGAAAATTTTAATGTTGATGAATTAACTACGGCAGTTTATCTACAGGCTGATTTTGAAACCGAGATCGCTGGCCGCGTATTGGATGGACAGTTTGGCGTACGCTATGTTTCAATCGATACCGATGTTGCATTCACTACCGGATCTGTGTCAACCAGTGTTTCGAAAGCATTGCCCAGCCTGATGGTAAGATATGGCATCACTGAAGACTTGATCGCTCGATTCAGCTATGGTGAAACACTCCGTCGCGCCGCGTTCTTCCAATTAAATCCCACCATAAACTATGTAGAGGACGTAACCAATATTGGTTACGGTACAGCTACAGGTGGAAACCCCAATCTTGATCCTACCGAATCCAAAAACTATGACGTTTCATTGGAGTGGTATTTCTCTGATTCAAGCTCCATCTATGGAACACTGTTCCGTCGAGAAGTAGAAGGCTTCGTTGTAGATTTTGCGCGTCGAGTCACCTATGAAGATTATGATTACATTCTTACTCAACCGGATAATGCTTCAAATGGTGAGCTTGAGGGCTTGGAATTGGGGGTAGTGTATTTCCCTGATAACCTTCCAGGTATACTCGACGGCTTCGGTATTCAAGCCAGTTATACCGCACTTGATTCAACTCAAGACATTCCAATCACCGATGACGAAGGAAATCTGGTTGGCACAGACACAACACCTCTGTTTGGTGTTTCGGATAGTTCTTATAGCGTTGTGCTAGCTTATGAAAGGGATAAGTTTGATGCACGCCTCTCATATGTCTGGCGTGATGACTTCCTGAACAACTATGAAGCTCGCCAATTCGCAAACCCATTGGGCATCTACCGCAAAGCGGAAGAAAGCATGGACCTACAGGTAAGTTATGACGTGACCGACAATCTCGTGGTGACATTTGACGCAACAAACCTGACTAATGAGTTGTATCAAAGTTATTATGAATATCCTACAACGCATAACTTCGGTTCTTCTCTTTACAGCCGAACCTTTGCCGTTGGTGCGCGATATTCGTTCTAGAAGATGTACTTCGAGTGATAAAAAGTGGCAGACACACGGCTGCCACTTTTTAAGATAAAGAACAATAATGATCAGCCATTTCTTTATATTTTTCTTTCTAATGAAAATTCGTTTTCTTACTGCAACACTGCATGAGGCAAGAGTCACATTGCAGTTTTATTTATCACGAGAAGATCCACGTGATCTTTATAATCAACAATCTTTCAACATAACAATAATAGTAACTATTTTATCCAACTCCACACCCTGACACGGCACCTGCTCTTCCATAAATAAAATGCTGGGACGCATAACGTTATCGGCATCCACACCGTGCTCTTCGCAACATCTATTAACGCGAATGCAGTGGGCATTGAATAATAATTTTTCAACAAGGAGATCTGACAATGACAATTAAACATTTGTCAGCGTATTTAATAGCTGCTTTTCTATCGCTGTTTTTAATCCAGTCTGTGTCCGCCATTCAACTGTCCGGCACTACCGATATCCATGACCCATCAACCATTGTCCGAGATGGCGACCGATTCTGGACTTTCGGTACCGGCGGTGGCGCCAATAATTTTCCGATCAACGCGCTCTACTCTTACGACTTGATTAATTGGCAGCGAGGCCCTTCACCTATTCCACGCAATACTTATCCGAATTGGATCAACAGCAAAGTGCCGGGCTTTGACGGTAATTTCTGGGCGCCGGATCTGATCGAAATGAATGGCAGATTTTATTTGTATTATTCCGCCTTCAGTGCAACGTCAGGAATGCGTTCGGCGATTGGCGTGATGGTAACGGACTCACTCAATAATCCGAACTGGCGCGATCTCGGTATGATTGTGTCCACGATAGATGAACCTCGCTCATCAGCGAATGAACCTGTCAATGCAATCGACGCAGGCGTTTTTCGCGATGCAAACAACAACGTCTGGATAGTATACGGGTCGCACTATGCCGGCCTCTACATGGTTCAGATTAACCCTGCCACCGGGTTGCGTTTGAATAACACGCGTCACGGTGTTGTAGGGAACAACGGACGATGGAGCGAGTTTGAAGCAGCGCAAGTGCAATACATCAATGGTTACTACTATATGTTCGTCAACCTCGGCGAGTGTTGCGCAGGCAATCAAAGTACGTATTACATTGTTGTTGGCCGCTCAACCAGCCCTACCGGCCCTTACCTGGATAAAAACGGCCGTAGCCTGTGGGATTACGGTGGCAGCGAAGTGTTATCTACCAGCGGAAATTATATTGGCCCAGGTCATTTCGGTTATTTAAATAATAACGGCCAGCATCTCGCTTCCATTCATTACTACGATGGCACAACCGCCACTGGCTGGCCGGGTCGGCTGGATTTACTGCAAATCAATATGTCCAATGGCTGGCCGACTTTCACACGTAATTTCACGTTGAACCCAATTGGTCAACCCAATAACAACACAGCACCCATTGCGAATGGCACCTATCGCATAACGCCGGTTCACAGCAACAAGGCGTTGGACGTTGCCAATTGCGCATCCAGTGACGGCAGCAACGTGCAACAGTGGTCATGGCTGAATAATGATTGTCAGAAATGGCAAGTCACCAATGTTGGTAATGGTTACTACCGCATCTCTCCCGTCGTCGCACCCACCAAAGCGCTTGATGTGGATGGCATTTCTACCGCCGATGGCGCCAATATTATGCTGTGGGAATACTGGGGGGGAGAAGGTCAGCAGTTTCGTTTTCAAAGCGCCGGTAGCGGAAAATGGCGGATCATCGCGCGACACAGCAATAAATGCCTTGATGTATCGGGCGTGTCACAAAACGATGGCGCGAACATCAATCAATGGAGCTGTATCAGCAATTCCACAAACCAACAATTTCAAATGACACGAGTTCAGTAATAAAAGCTCAAGCATCGCCTGCAAATATTGCAGGCGATGCGCGACACGATACGTCGCAGTCCCGAAGGATAAGTTAGGTTTTTCCAAAACCAGTGTCGTAGAACGATGTATCTTTTATGGACCCACTTTGTCTATCGCTTGATACACTTTACGCAAAAATACCGGATAAAGCGCATCGCGTTCATACATATTCAGATAAAACAAAACGATCAAATCATTCTCCGGGTCGATGATGTATTCGGTCCCGAATAACCCGCCCCAGGCATAAGCTGAATTGGACACTTCAGGTATCGGACTTTTCTTCTCGTTGTATAACTCAAACCCAAGCCCGAACTGAAAACCTTCACCGCCGGTATTTTTTTCCGGCAACCGGTTGATGGTCGTCATCAATTCAACCGTTTCCGGTTTCAGAATTCGTTTGCCGTTAAACGTGCCTTTATTGAGCATCATCTGGCAAAATTTTGCGTAGTCAGCGATGGGGCCATTCAGACCTATCGCGCCCTCCGCATAGGTTTGTTGTGGACTCACGGCGCCCTCGCTGTACATATTGGATGCAGCGATTAATTTGCCGTCTTTCGCGCTATACGCTTTTACAAAACGGCCCAACGCATCCGGCTCGTAATACCAGTCGGTATCCTTCATACCCAGCGGCAAAAGCACATTATCTTTCACGTACTGACGTAGCGGCCGCCCGGAAATTCTTTCAATGAGATAGCCGAGCATATTGGTGCTGACGTGATAGTTCCACTCACTACCCGGATCAAAACCCAGCGGGTATTTCACCAGCGCCAGCATCTCTTCTTCCAGATATTTCGCATTCAGATCACCACCACCGGTATGTTGGCCGTGCGGAACAACGTCTGGTATGGGTCCACCAAAAAAACCGGAGGGACGATCATCGCGTTTCAACTCAGCGCGGCGAATATCTCCCGCTAATCCAGCACCAAGACCGGATGAATGTGACATCAGATGAGCAAAAGTCATCGGTGTCGTTACGGGACGTGTTTCATAGCTTCCGTCATCATTGATCCTGGTGACTACCTCATCCGGAATCTCTGGAAAATATTTCGCCACTGGATCATCAATCGCCACCAGGCCTTTATCCACGAGCGTCATAAACGCCACCGTTACTATTGCCTTGGTTTGGGAAAAGAGCACATAGTAATCATCAACAGAAGCGGGAATTTTATTGTCAATGTCTTTCCAACCGAAGGCATCGTAATACATCACCTTGCCGTCCTTCGCCGCGAAAGCGGCAATGCTGCTGGCTTTTTTATCGTCGACAAAGGATTGCAGTAGAGCATCTATGTCCGCGATGGCCTGCGGTGTTGTGCCGATTTCCTGGGGAGTGGCGTGGTAGTCAAATTGTTGCGGGGATTCAATTTTTTGATGTTGGGTATTACAACCCCACAAGACTATTGCGAGACAATAAGCGCTACCAAGCATGACAAATTTTTTCATAGTTGATTTTCCTTATGATCGGGCTAGTGAATAATATGCGTTGTATTCTAGTGTTCGTCTTGGCATTAGCACAACACGCAGTACGTTGTCCTCTTGACTGTTCAGCAAACACACAAATAAAAAAGGCGCTCAACCAGGAGCGCCTTTTTCTTTACTACCTACTGTTTACACCGATTACGGTGCCGCATTTTGCGCAGCAACAATGCCTACATCGTCTGCGGTTAATACATCATCGTAAAATCGCAGGTCGTCCATCAAGCCAGTGAAGGGAACATCCCAGAAGTTCACGCCAATGGCAAAGTGGCTATCACCTGCACCGGCAAATACTGCCGGGAATCCCGTGAGCGTATTGGTGAGGACACCGTCGATATAGGTTTTCAAGGTGCCGTTATCAACCGTCATCACCAAGTGCTTCCAGGTAGCGACCGGAGCTTGCGCACCAAAGGTACCATCAAAGAAGGGGGTACTGCCGGACCACAGCATTGTGTGTTGCGCCGAGCCAGGACCACGAGGAACCAGGCTGATCCAATTTTCAGTATCTATCCAGCCGAAAAGTGCCGGCGTAAATTGGTTACCTGCCGTGACGTTCAGCCATAAGGAAATACTATAGGAGTCATCATTGATCAGGTTATCCGGCAGCAATACGCCAGACGTTCCATCCAATACCAGGGCTTTTCCGGTGACACCTTCTGCATTGGCAACACCATCGGCGTAGCTGATTTCACCGCCGGCCACGTTTACCAGATTGCCCACAACAGTTCCCGGGCCGACAAGGTTATCTTGCTCGTCAAGGTTTTCCTCAAACGCAAAGACAGCCACTGGAGCCGGTGGCGCTTTGGATTTAACAACCGCATTGAATTCCTTGGTGGTTGATATGCCGCCGTAAGTAATTGTCGCAATTAACGTTACCTCTGCATCAGGAGAGGTGGCGCTTGGCTGGGTAATATTTCCAACATTGTCCATCGCATCCTGATTCAGTGACTGCCAACTAATCGCCGTGGTGTAAGGACCAGCAATGGGCAAGTCGATGTCTTCCTTTAACTCCGAAATATTTCCAAGCGTCAACGCCGCTTTTGCTAACTCCAACACTTGCTCAGGCGTTCTGTCGCCCGGTTCAAGCACAGTGGCATCTTCGGGATTCAACACGGTGTTATAGATTTTCAAATCGTCGATCAGACCGTTAAACGGAATATCCCAATAGTTCACGCCTAACGCGAAGGTACCAATATTATTCGAGAAAAGATCTCCGAAACCTGTACCGGTAAATTTGCGCTCGCCATTGATATAAACCGCAACATCGCCGTTATCCACGGAGAAGAGCAAGTTAGACCATTCATTCGCTGGAATCAGTTCACCGGTCAGACCGTCGAACCAGTCCGGCTCACGTGCCCATAGCATGGTGTTACCGTCCCAACCTTGAGGCAAGAAGCTCACCCATTGTTCTGTATCCACTGCACCGAAGAAAGCGGTGGTAAATGCAGTCAGGGCTGTAGGTTTAATCCAGAATGAAACGGCGTATTCATAATTGGAAATCAAACCGGGCGGTAACAAAACACCGTTAGTGCCATTCAAGCTAACCGCTTGGCCATTCCAGCCTTCTGCATAAGCAACAGCACCGGTGTTATTGATGCGATCACCGGTCGCCGTACCTGCTTCAAAATTTCCGTTAGTCTCTTCGAGGTTGCCTTCAAAGGTGAACAATGCCAATGCAGGGATCGGCCTTA
The DNA here is from genome assembly GCF_002162135.1 of Cellvibrio sp. PSBB006. NCBI lineage: Bacteria > Pseudomonadati > Pseudomonadota > Gammaproteobacteria > Cellvibrionales > Cellvibrionaceae > Cellvibrio > Cellvibrio sp. PSBB006. Next base: position 2,569,016 of record NZ_CP021382.1, read on the forward strand.
TGGCGACCACATTGATGTCGAAGGTTTTGGTTTGCGTTTGGCCGTTCAAGGTGATGGTGGCTGTCATGGTGACTTGTTGATCACCCGCCGTAGCACTCGGACGGTTTACTTTTGCAAAGCCAGTCAACTCACCCGTCTTTTTATCGCGTTTGGGATTAATGATGGACTGATTACTGCTATCCCACGTGATGGTGGCTGCATTCGTACCACGCAATGGCAAAGTGAGACTGGGGTCGCTCAGATTTTCTGGCAATACCAGTGCATCAGCGATTGCATCAAGCGCTTCTGCAGTAGAGCGTTTCGGAAGCTGTGAGCCCCATACAGAAGCGCCTGCTGTAGACACCGCAGAAAAGGTGGGCACCAGACGGCGAGCAGCCTCATCCCATTGCCAGGCCATTATGCCTTCATAGGTTTTACCCGCTATCACCAAGGTAATACGCTCTGGATTGTTATCCGACAGACGGTAAGTGCCATTCGCTTCGCCAGTGATCGTGCGGTCATCATTCAAGCGAATGTAGATAGAATCATGCCCAACAGTATTAGAGTCGGTTTCATGATTGATAAAACGGTAGTCGCCGATAAGATCTTCTGCATCAACAACGTTATCACCGCTGATCGGAGCGTAGCGTTGTGGTGATGCAACTAACCAGCCGTCAGCATTAACCCACATCTCATGCACGCGCACAGAATGTTGTTCACCGCGATCAGGAAAACGTGTGTGCGTTACCAACAGATGTTTTTTTAATGTCTCGTCATAAATGGCGGAGTTGTGGCCCGGTGCCAGATAACCCCAGCTATCGCCCGCATCACCCACGTTAGAAACAAAGTTAAAGCCACCCATCAGCTTGACGCCGTATTTGCTTAAGGTCGCCAGGTTGTCACGCGCGAGCACCATATTGTTGCCGGCAGCATCCAGATAGGGGCCATCCGGATTGCGCGAGCGAGAGACACGAATGTTGTATCCACCTGCCGCATCAAAGCCGGCAATAGAATTGAACATGTAGTAATAATCGGACTCGGGATTGTAGGAAATCCAGGTTCCTTCGATGGGCGCAAAACCGCCGCCAGCTAAATGTTTACCGTAACCCTGATCATCTTTTGGCTTACCGGTTGCCTCATCCATCTCCAGGATAAAGATCCCACCGAAATAAGAGCCGTAAACCATCCAGAGATTGCCATTCTTGTCATAGAAGACGTCGGGATCAATTGCGTTAGGCATAACGGCACCGTCGTATGCCGCAATACCTTCGGGTGCATAGCCCTGTTCAATTTCTTCGGCGCTCATGCCAGAGCGCAGAAAAACGCCCTGATCAACGTAAGGCCCGTTGACGTCATCCGACACGGCTACGCCGAGATAAGAACGTGGCGCATTGCAAATATTTTCTTCGGAAAGATTATTCGCGCAATGGTTGTAATAGAAATAATACTTACCGTCTTTGCGTTGAATAACATCAGCCGCCCAAGACCCAACATGGCCGCCCACCCATTCAATACCTTCCGAAATCTCTGAAGAATACGTTTCAAATAACGGGTTGAGATCATCCACACCATCTGCGACACGTTCCCACGTCATCAGGTCAGTGGATTTGGCAGCTGCCAGGTGTGAACCAAACACATAGTAGGTACCGTCGTCTGCACGAATAATCGATGGGTCGTGCACAGCCATGTCGTTATAGGCAATGACACTGGCATCGGCGGTGGGATCAGGGTGGGTGGTATTTTCGGGGACAACATCATCGGGTAAATCTTCTTTATCCCCGGAACCGCCACATCCAGCCATGGCGAGCATTGCGCTCAGAGCGAGCGTTATAGGTCTCAGCTTCATCTTGGGTAAACCCTCTTATCTGTTGTTATAACTTATTGTGAAATCGAGCTTTTTCTCCGCCAGCGGCATCCTTGGTAGCTATTATTAAACAGACGCCGGTATAGGAACGGTGAGAAAATAGACATGTTTTGTAATATAATACTATTCTCAAAGTACGGCTTGAGCAAGTCTAATCACCTAATAGTTCACATTTTTCGCCTGTTGACTCTTTAATAATCATACAATAGTATGATTATAGAGCGAGGTTATACAATAAGTCCTCCTTGCCCCCTCAAGCGCTGCCGCAAGAGGCGAATAACTCTAATAACGGGAGATACCCCCATGTTTAAGCGTTCTGTATTAAGCAGCTCCATCGCTATTGCCATTGCATTCTCATACCAACCCCTTCTTGCGCAGGAAACAGGCGCAGAACAGGACGATGCCATCGAAGAAATCGTTGTGTCGGGGATTCGCGGAAGTTTGACCAAGGCATTGGATATCAAGCGACAAAAAATTCAGATTACCGATTCTATCGTTGCCGAAGATATTGGTAAATTTCCTGATAACAACGTCGTAGAAGCTTTGCAGCGTGTTACAGGTGTGCAAGTAACAGCACGCGGTGCAGGCGAAGTGAATACGGTAACCATTCGCGGGCTTACAGATGTATCAACAACTGTAAATGGTCGAGAAATTTTTACTTCTACTGGAAGGTCTGTCGCACTGGCAGATATTCCAGCAAGCCTTATCAATCGCGTTGATGTTTATAAAACGCGTTCGGCAAGCCAGGTCGAAGGAGGCATCGCCGGACAAATCGATATCACTACGAATCGTCCGTTTGACTTTGATGATTCAAAATTTGTCTTTGCTGTCCGCGGTATCTACCAAAGTAATTCGGAAGAAATTGATCCGAATGTCAGCATGCTATTAAGCGACAGATGGGAAACAGGAGCCGGTGATTTCGGCGCGTTAATAAATGTTTCCTACGCTGAAACCAATTACCGCGACCAGAATATATGGATCGGCTCTCTCGACCCTTATCGCACGGACGACTTTACCCGCATCGATAGCAACAACAATGCTGTATACACTCCAGGTACTATCGAAGGATTACCTTCAGCGCCAGGCTCCACACTGAATGTAGGCGGAGTCGACACCGAATATTACTTGTTGCGAGATGCAATGGGCTTTACTGATTTCACAGGAAATCGTGAGCGCCCAGCTGCCAATATTTCTCTACAATGGGCCCCCAATGAGTCTTCAGAATATCTATTCGAAGCTTTCTATAACGGCTACCGCAATCAATCATTTAATTCACTCGCATTTATTAACACTAATGGTACCAGTCACTTCAGAAACCCTGAGCTGTACGATGGCACTAATGTTATCAAGAAGAATTACGTCAACAATGCCAGTATGTTCACCAGCGGTGATGGCTCCACTGGCGAAACCGATAGCTTCGTATATGCCCTCGGCGGCAAGTGGGACTTAACCGATAAACTATCTCTGGAATCCGAGATCGTTTACCAAACCAGCGAATACGAGTATTCGTTCCTGGCGATGCGAACAAATTCAGTACGCGATCGGTTGGTTATTGATTTCAATGAAGACGATGGCCTGCCACTGGTTGCATTCCTGGACGATGAAAATACGCCAAATGTGGATGAGAGCTCCCTGGCAAATCCAGAAGAATGGAGTATGGGTACCGTTTATGATAACGGTGGTAAAGATCGTGGTGAAGCGACCACCTGGACTTTTGATGGTGATTACGAAACCGATTGGAGTTTTATCGAACGATTGAGTTTTGGGGTACGTTATGACTTACGCGGAGCTGAAGCAAATTTTCGTGATCAGAGTGGTGAGTGCAATCAAAACGTTAGCGCTTGCTTACTCACAGACAATCCTGGTTTGGTTAACTTAAGCGAGCCTGGCTTTTTCGATGATCAAGCTTACGTACCGAGTCAGTGGCTCGCAGCAGATGGCAACTATATGATCGCCAATGCTGATGAAATTCGCCGGCTTTATGGCCTGCAGCAAGGTGGCTCGGAATTCTTGCCGGCCGATGCTTTCTCGATTGATGAAACTAACGCAACTGTTTATTTACAAGCAGACTACGGTGTAGATATTGGCTCACAGCGCCTTGATGGACAAATTGGAGTCCGTGTTATCCAATTAGATACCGACATGGACTTTATGGAAGTAGATGATGAAGGCAACTGGAATCCAATAAATTCTGAAGCCAGCGAAACAACCGTACTTCCGAACATTGTTATCCGCTATTCGTTTACCGATGACTTAATGGCTCGCTTTACTTATGGAGAGACTATCCGCCGCCCCGGCTATGGTGATTTAAATCCGGCAACCACTTACCAAAAATCATCTACTGGCCTTGAATACGGTACTGCAAGCAGCGGCAATCCGGCTCTGAAGCCTGCCGAATCGATTAATTACGATTTGTCTCTTGAGTGGTATTTTGCTGAGTCAAGTTCACTTTACGGTGTGTTATTCCGCCGTGACGTGACAGGTTTTATCGTCGGATCAGTTACCAATATTACCGTGGCTGACCCGGAAGAGCCGGATGGTACCTATGACTATCGTTTATCACAGCCCGCCAATTCCGCCGATGGGAAACTTGAAGGCATCGAGTTAGGCTTGGTGTACTTCCCACAGAATGTCCCTGCCTGGCTCGATGGTTTCGGCGTTCAAGCAAGTTATACTTGGCTGGACGGTGAAAATTATGATCCCGTGTTTGAAGATGGTGTTCTGGTTGATAAAGTTACCAATCCGTTGATAGGAGTTTCGGATACTTCATATAGCGTAGTACTCGCTTATGATAAGCAAGACTTTGATATGCGCTTGTCTTACGTTTACCGCGATGAATTCCTTACCGGTTACAACACTTGTTGCTCAATGCCGAGTGGTACATACTCCAAGCCAGAAGCCAGCATGGATTTCCAGCTTAGCTATGATGTCACTGACAATATTGTCGTTACATTTGATGCAACCAATCTGACTGGAGAGATTTATCAAGGTTACTATACTGATGACCACCTCTATAACAATGGTGCCTCTTTATTCAGTCGCACTTTTGCATTGGGATTACGCTATTCTATGTAGACATTGAAACACACTAAAGTATCTATGTTATTGCTAAAAGCCAAAGGTCGCGTCGAGCGGCCTTTGGCTTTTAGCGTTCTCATTATAAAAAATAAATAACTAAGGAGACCCCATGATCCAATTCAGCCCCCTGGACTGGTACGTCCTCACCGGTTTTTTCATCCTCCTCCTCGGTATCGTCATCTGGTCTCTGCGACAAAAGGAAGAGAACACCACCGATTATTTTCTTGCCGGGCGAAATGCCGGTTGGCTGGTGATCGGTTCATCGATCTTCGCCTCCAATATCGGTTCTGAACATTTGGTTGGTTTATCCGGTGCGGGCATGCAGTCAGGCATGGCGATGGCACATTGGGAATTGCAGTCGTGGATTATTATCTTACTCGGCTGGATTTTTGCGCCGTTTTACTGGAGCAGCAAAATATACACAATGCCGGAATTTCTGGAGCGACGCTATTCCACAAGCTCGCGCACGTTTTTGTCGATAATTTCATTAATCAGCTATGTGTTAACCAAGGTGTCCGTCACCGTGTATGCCGGTGGTGTGGTGCTAAAAACTGTGCTGGGTATCGACAGCATGTTCGGCATTGATTTTTTCTGGGTCGCTGCGTTGGGATTAGTATTAGTCACAGGCATTTACACCGTGCTCGGCGGTATGAAAGCTATCCTGTGGACATCGGTCATTCAAACCCCGGTATTAATTCTGGGTTCGCTGGTGATTCTGTATGTCGGCCTCGACATGGTGGGCGGTATGGCAGAACTGGAGCGAATCAATGGTGAACAGATGCATTTGATTCGCCCGGCGAGCGATCCGAATTTTCCCTGGCCCGGCGTGATCTTCGGTTCCATTATTATTGGCTTCTGGTATTGGTGTACCGATCAATACATCGTGCAGCGGGTGCTATCGGCCAAAGGTATTCAGGCCGCGCGACGCGGGACCATATTTGCAGGTTATTTAAAATTGTTGCCGGTGTTTATCTTTTTGTTTCCCGGCATGATCGCGTTTGCGTTGAACGCGCAGGGAAAAATTCAGGTTGATAGCGCCGATCAGGCATTCGCGGTGCTGGTAACTGAATTATTACCGGCGGGTATTAAAGGCATTGTCATCGCCGGATTGCTTGCGGCGCTGATGAGCTCTCTTGCATCGCTGTTTAATTCCTCAGCGACTTTATTCACCATCGACTTCTACAAAAAATATAAACCCGCCGCCAGCGAAGCAAAATTGTTGCAGGTGGGCCGCATTGCCACCCTTGTTGTCGTGGTGCTCGGTATTGTGTGGATACCCGTGATGCAAATGGTGTCCGGTGTTCTCTATGAATATTTGCAGCTGGTGCAGGCGTTGATTGCGCCGGGCATTGCGGCGGTATTTTTGCTGGGCGTGTTTTCCAAACGCATTACGCCCACTGCGGGTTTTGTCGGGTTGGTGGCCGGGTTTGTGCTTGGCATGGCGCGGCTGGTTTTAACGATATTTAAGGATCAACTCAGTCCCGATGGACTGCTCCACAGTCTGGTGGCGATGAACTGGTTGTATTACTGCTCCGCCCTGTTTATCGTGATTGTGGCGATTGTGATACTTACCAGTATGTTCACGACACGTGCCAGCGATGAACAATTGGCAGGGCTCACCTACTCGTCCATTAGCGCAGAACAACGCGCAGACATTCGGGCTGGCATCGACAAGTGGGACATTATCCACACCGTCATCATCCTCGGTATTACCGCCGCTATCTATATCCGTTTCTGGTAAATAAAAAAGCTCGCGCAGGTAAACCCTGAGCGAGCTGTAAGTGGTATCAGGTAGATAATGCGTACCTCGTATACCGACGATAAAACGGAGGCTCATGAACGGCATCGTTCATTTGTATTATTATATAGCAATTAATGCGTATTACCAGTAATTTCTATGGGCGAGAAAAAACAAAGCACCACCGGGGCCGGCAGTGCTTTGGGGGATATGAAAATGCAGTGTTATTTTATGGCGTCTGGCTGGCGTAATCGCAGCCACGCGGTATCAGCATAACTTAGCCATTACTTCTGGCTTTAAACGCGCGAACGACAACGTTGAAGTCTTCCGCAAATTGTTTCAGGTTATCCAGTTCTTGCTTTTCCTCTCCACGAGAGAGTCTGGCGCAAGCTAAATAATCTTCATACGCTTTTACGTAGGCTTTCACTTCATTGTTGGCTTTCACCATTTGCGCGGTAACCACGGTTTCCGCATTGGGAATTTCCGGCTTGGCAGCAGGTTTGTCGCATGCCAGCGTAGGAAGTGCGAATAAAAATGCATAGCAGACTGAAATAAGAAGTAATGTTTTCTTCATGACGGTTAATCTCATAATGGTCAATTGACTGCGTTATGACAAGGGTTGGACACTGAATCGCGGTTTCATATCACTCCCTGCTGGTTCGGTCCCTTTTGGTTTCATCCCGTTCTTTAAATTCGCGGTTTTTTTCCCATTCGATTCACTTAAAAAATCGTTTCAAACGACGCACGGTTGAGAATCTGCTCGCGCAAATTTTCAACCGTGCATCAGATCATTGTTGAAAAATATCTCCGGTAGATTCCAACAATGACCTAGATTTTGAAACGACCCACAAGCTCGGCCATCCGCGCTGCCATATCCGCCAGGTGTTCAGTATTGGAGGTAATCCTCACTGAACTCTCGGCAGTGTTGGTCGCAACGGAAGAGATCCGATCTATATTGTGTTCTATTTGCCGCGTGGCAGCACTTTGCTGCTCAGACGCAGCGGCAATCTGGTTAGTCCGGTCACGAATGACACTGACAATCTCGGTAATATGCTCCAGTGAACTGCTGGCTTCACTGGCTTGCTGCACCGAGGAGTTCGCTTGTGCAGTACCGGCAGACATCATCTCCACCGCTTCGTGGGAACCGGACTGCAAGCGCTCAATCATCTCGCGGATTTCCGTGGTAGAACTTTGCGTGCGCGATGCCAGGGTGCGTACTTCGTCCGCCACTACCGCAAAACCGCGACCTTGTTCGCCGGCACGCGCCGCTTCAATAGCCGCGTTCAATGCGAGTAAATTGGTTTGTTCGGCAACACCGCGAATTACATCCAGCACAGAACCGATACTGACGGTTTCCTTGCGCAGACGATCGATCACTTCGGCAGCGGTTTTAATTTCTTCCGACAGGTTTTTAATCTGGCCCATAGTGTTGGTCACGATGGTTTTACCCGATGACGCGGCACCGTCGGCCTGCATGGATTTGTCGGCCGTTTCAGTCACGCTGACCGTCACGTTTTGCACCACACTGGCCATTTCTTTTACCGCCACAACAATCTGCTGTATTTCTGATTGCTGGGTTTTGATTTCGCGTTCGTTTTCGCGTGAAAGGCTGGAGAGTACCGCCGCGTTGCCACTCACTTCCTGCGCCGTTTCGGACACACTGGCAATGATGGTATGCAGGCGTTCAACAAAGGTATTAAAGCACTGCGCCAATTCAGAAATTTCGTCAGTACCGGTCACCGGCAAACGACGGGTCAAGTCACCCTCGCCTTCGGAAATATCGCGCAGCGCGCGCACAACATTATTAACCGGTTTAACGATACTCAATTGCACGGCGTAAGCGAGTGATGCCGCAATAACGCTGATGATTACAATCACCAGCAACGCATAACTCAGCGCTTCGGTAACGATCTGGTCAACCTCGGACATATCCACGCGCAAGGTAATGGTGCCGATACGTGAGCCCTCTGATTCTATCGCTTCGGTAATCACCACCACATTGTCCTGGTAGATCACTTCAACAGCACCGGGCGTTGACGACATACCGGCAGGCAATTCTTTTGCGTCTGAACCTTTTGCATACCAGGCAAAGGGCTTGTTGCCGCTGTAAATCACGGCGCTCAACACGCGCGGGCTAACCCGCAGGGCTCCCAAAGACGCCGTTACCGTCACGCTGTCATCGAAGGTCATAGCACCGATGCTGGACTCACCCAGTACCTGCGCAAGGGTGCGGGTATCATTGACAATCGTTTCTTCTGTTGTGGCCAGACCGGACCGAACCGTCACCACCGTGGTCACGATCACCGCTGCCACGCAGGTGAGCGTCACGCTTAATAAGATCTTCCACTTGAGCGATAAGTTATTCACACATGCCTCATTTATATCTCGCGCGAGGAACCAAAGATCCCCACAAATACCGTATAGGTCTGATTAGGTTAGCAGAGGAATGTGAAATTGCACGCGCTTTTTGGCGTATTTTTCGTCAGAAATGCGTTAAGAAAGGTTGATATAACGCCTCACCCACTTTGGGTGAAGCGCTTGATTTTTAAGGAATAACAGCGGATGAAAAAGCGGCAGGGATTGCCGCTTCTAGCTTTCAATGACTGAGGGACGACCGAATACCGGCATGCCATCAGCATCCCAGCGGAGGGGTTTTACAAAGGTATGACGATCCGGATTCCACAAAGGATCACCCTCGATTTCGGTATAGGTGCGCGCGTGATACACCAGCATCACCGTTTGGCCGTCTTCACCCAAAGTAAAGCTGTTGTGACCGGGACCATAGATACCGTGCTCGTAGCAGGTCTTCAGCACCGGCTCCGGCGACTTGTGCCAGCTGGCCGGGTCCAGCAGGTCGGCATTTTCATCCGCCCATAACAAGCCCATCGCATAGTTCTCATCCGTAGCGCTGGCGGAGTAACTGATAAAGATACGACCACCGTGTTTAACCACCGATGGCCCCTCATTCACCCAGAAGCCGCGAATCTCCCAATCGAACTCTGGCTTGGTCAGCATCACTGGCGCCGCCGCTAATTGCCAGGGCGTTTTCATCGGCGCGATATACAGGTTGGAATTACCTTCAATGGCGTTATCTTTTTGCGCCCATAAATAGTAGAGCACGCCGTTGTGGGTAAAGGTGGTCGCGTCCAGACAAAAGGTGTCGATGCCGCTGTCCACTTGCCCCATAAATTCCCAGTCACCTTCCAATGGATTGGCAGATGTGTTGCGGATGGCGTACATGCGATGCTGGAAGAGGTTGTGTTTGATTTCCCGGCTCGGCGCTGCCGCAAAATAAACATACCAGGCAGACTCGCCGGATTGCGGGTCTTTATTAAAGTGAATCTCCGGCGCCCAGACCAGTTCGCTGTAGGGACCGGTATCCGGCTTATGCCAGGCATCCACTGTTTTAGCTGTGGCCAGCTCAGCAATCGTTTTTGCCCGGCGCAATTCGATACGGTCATAGGCGGGCACTGATGCGGTGAAATAATAAAAACCGTCGGTGTGTTTGTAGATAAAAGGATCGGCGCGCTGTTCGATCAGCGGTTTTAATACCTGGCTCACGTTTACTCTCCAAGGTTGGCTCATTTAAATCGGTGCCGATTCGCCACGTGCTACGGCGGTGCTGGCATCGTCACCGGATTTTTCCAGCGGTGGTTTTTGTGCAAGCATCTGATGGTAATAATTGTCAGTAATACGGTACTTGAACATCACCAGGCCCATCAATGCATGAAAGCCACCTGCAATTACCGTCAGCATCAGAGCAATACCGGTCAAGGCAAATTCTGTTTGGGTTTCGCCGGCTTGATAACCGAAATAGGTCAGCAGCAAGCCCGTTAAAAAGCCCGCGAGGCCAGCACCGGCTTTCTGGCAAAATGAAATGCCGCCAAATGCCAGGCCGGAAACCCGCTTGCCATTTTTTACTTCACCGTAATCTACCGCTTCTGCAATAGCGGACCAAAAAATCGGCGCGTGCAGATCCACCACAAACGACAAGACGATATACAGCGCGAACGCAAGCACCACATCGCCAGGGGACACGGCAAAAAACATCACTACACTCAGAAGCGCAACCACCAATTGGGACCAGCGAAACAAATTCACTTTGCAATAACGTTTAGTGATCCAGGTTGATGCCACCATCGACACGATCGACGCAGCGATGCCCGCGCTGGTAAAACTTGCCGCGAGGGATTCATCACCACCGAGATAATAAATGGCATAGTAAAACGCGACGCTGCCACGTAATGCATAACCCAAGGTACCCAATACACAGCACGCACAAAGCACCAACCACTGGTCATTTTTCATAAGCAATTTAAATTGCTCGCCCAGCGGTTTTTTATCAACAATGTGTTCAACGCGCTCGCGGGTAGTAAAGAAACAGAACAGCAATAAAAACACACCGACAAACGACATAAAACCCATCGCGAGTTGGTAACCTTTTGCAGGATTATCACCACCCCACATCACCGCCAAGGGTGGTACTGATGCAACAATAATGACATTGGCGATCTTGGCAAAAAACATCCGGTAACCGTTGGCTGACAAACGTTCCTGCGGATCAGATGTCAGCACGCCAATATAAGAAATATAAGGAATAGCCACGCCAGTAAACATCAGGGTAGCAAACAGATACGTCACATAAGCCCAGACCAGTTTCGCGTTATAGGATAAATCCGGTGTGGTGAACAACAGGAAAACAGCGAAGCCGTAAGGAATGGAGAGATACAAAAAGTAGGGGCGGAAGCGGCCGAGGCGCGATTTATATTTGTCGGTGATCAATCCCATCAGCGGATCGCTGAGCGCATCAATTAACCGCGCCGCCAGAAACAGCGTGCCGACGTGTGCCGGCTTTAATCCAAAGATATCCGTATAAAAATACTGCATAAAATAAAACATGGCTGCGATCATGACGTTAACCGCCATGTCACCCGCACCAAAACCGACTTTCTCGGTGATCGATAATTTTTGTGTTTGCATTATTATTGTTACCTTATTATGGCTATCAGGGCAAAACCAGCCTTGGTGCGTTTAGCGCGCCTGCGTTGAGTTAGCGCAGGCATATCATTTGTACAACATTACTGCTATAGGAAATAATCATTTTCTATTTGCAAAACCGCCAATACATCAATGGCTTCCATACCGGCGTTACGCGCCGCCAGCAACCCCATCTGTGCATCTTCAAACACCACGCAACGCGCAGGATTTGCATTCAGTAATTCGGCACAGCGCAAGAAGGTATCGGGCGCTGGCTTCGGGTTACCGACCTGATCCGCACCAACCACAGCATCGATATACTGATCGAGGCCACACAAGCGCAAAATTGTTTCAGCTTCTGCCGTGTAAGCTCCAGTCCCCACCGCCATCGGTTTTTTTCCGTGGTATTTTTTTACGATGTCTAGCAACGCGGTGGGCTTTACATATTTGTGCATGTGTTCGCGCACAAAGGCTTCTTTAAATTCATTCATCTCAATCGTGGTAGCGCTGACCTCACAGTTGAATTTTTCAATCAACAATTCCAGCGTGCCTTTGGTGGGAACGCCGGCGAGTGAGCGCATGTAGGGGCGGTCGATGGGGATGGCGAAACGGTTGAGGGTTTCGGTCCAGGCGACTTCGTGTAACTGCCCGCTATCTACCAGGGTGCCGTCCATGTCGAAAATCAGTGCGTCAAAGTGGTCGTACATACATTTTTTCTCGCTGGGTAAAAGCAGCGATTAGAGCATAGGGGGTGGAGTTGGCCCAAATTTTTTTGGTGTTAAGTGGTATCGCGTACCTTCAGGCGAGACCATCAGCAAGCTTTTCGCAGGGATTTTGGTTCTTTAAAAGCAGAGTTCTTCGAAACTCTTAACAAGATTCAGGAAGTTTCAATTGCTTTATGTGAAATTTAATCCGTGCACAACAATGAATTTTTTGCCAATTTTGGGCATCGCGTCGGATTACGCCGCTGCGCGGCTAATCCGACCTACGGGTTCCGCTTTTTGTTGGGGTGACGAAAAACTTGCCGGGGTGATTGGGTGACGGTGGGTGAGACCATCAGCGACAGGACGTCGCTGCTGAGCCCCCACGGATGGGTTTACGGCGTGTCTCACCCACCGTCACCCAATCGCCCACCACACCAATCAAACACCCTGACTCAAATGATAAAACGCCGCGTTATGACGCAATTCGGTTTTCAAATTACGCACGGTGGTATCCGCACCAATCACAATCGCTTCGATACCCGCCATCTCCGCCAGATCAACCGCTTCATCCGCCGTAATACCCTGAGTGTAAGCACTGTGATGCGCACCGCCAGCGTGAATCCAGGAAGCTGCTGCAACTTCAAGATTCGGGCGCGGTTCCCACAGGGCTTTTGCCACTGGCAGATTTGGTAATTCTTGTGGCGGGTTCACGGTATCCACTTCGTTGATAATCATGCGGAAACGCGTACCCAGATCAATGACAGAAATACACAACGCCGGGCCGGGTTTGCCGGTAAAGATCAAACGTGCGATGTCGTTGCGGCAACCGATGGTGTGCAGGTGCACTTCCAGTTTCGGTTTTTCGGCGGCGATAGACGGACACACTTCCAGCATATGCGCGCCCAACACCTGATCCGGTGCGCCGAAGTGATAGGTGTAATCTTCCATAAACGAAGAACCACCTGCGCGACCTTTGGACATCACTTTGGCGATGCGTACCATAGCGGCGGTTTTCCAGTCGCCTTCACCACCGTAACCAAAACCGGCGGCCATCAAACGCTGGGTTGCCAGGCCGGGCAAGTTGGTCAAGCCGGTTAAATTTTCAAAGCAGTTGGTGAATGCACCGAAGCCGCCTTCGGTTAAAAATTTCAGCATACCCAACTCCAGGCGAGCTTCATTTTTCAGCATCTGGAATTGATGTTCATCATCAAATACAGCAGGAGATACATCGTACTCTGCGCGATAGACGTCGATTTGTTTAGCTACTTCTTCATCGGTTACGGCATCCACAACGTTTTGCAGATCGCCCAAACCATAAGCGTGAACTTCGTAACCGAATTGAATTTGTGCGGAGACTTTATCGCCGTCGGTCACAGCCACTTGCCGCATGTTGTCGCCGAAGCGCGCGACTTTCAGGTTGTGACTTTCGTTCCAACCCATAGCGACGCGGCACCAGCTGTCGATTTGTTTTTGCACAGAATCGGTTGACCAGTGGCCCACTACTACTTTGCGATCCTGACGCAGCCGCGTGCTGACGTGACCAAATTCGCGGTCGCCGTGGGCGCTCTGATTCAGGTTCATAAAATGCATGTTGATATCAGCAAACGGCAGCTCCGCATTAAACTGCGTGTGTAAATGCATGTAAGGTTTGTTGAGCGCTTTCAGACCGGAGATCCACATCTTCGCTGGAGAAAAGGTGTGCATCCACAGGATCAGACCCACGCAATTTTCATCGCTATTCGCGCGTTGGCAAACTGACAGGATTTCGCCGGGAGATTTCACCGTGTCCTGCGCGACGATCTTGATTGAAATCTTGTCCGAGGCCGTCAGCGACTCGGCAATTTTTTGACTGTTTTCTGCCACTTGCTTCAAGACGCCAGGGCCGTACAGGTGTTGGGAACCGGTGACCAGCCACACTTCTTTATTGCCGAAAATCTTCATTACTGATTCCTCAAAATAACGTTGGTGTTTTGTCAATTGTTTACTTTTATCAATTGTTACGTTGGCTGCGCACGGGCAGACCTGTTGTATAAATCTTTATTTCGATTGGCCGTAGTAAGCATTCTTGCCATGCTTACGCAGATAATGTTTGTCCACGATGCCCTGCTTTAACGGCGCGACCTGTTGATCCAGGGTTTTGGTGAGATAGGCCATGCGCGCAATCTCTTCCAGAATCACCGCGTGGTAAACCGCTTCTGCCGCACTCTTGCCCCAGGTAAATGGTGCGTGTCCCGCGACAATCACCATCGGCACTTCCACCGGGCTGCGTTCTTTAAAACAATCGGTAATCTGCACACCGGTTTCTTCTTCGTAATCGCGCGTGATTTGCTCATCAGTCATCACGGCCGTGCATGGAATTTCTCCGTAGGCATAATCAGCATGTGTGGTGCCATAACAGGGAATACCTTGTTGGGTTTGCGCCCAGGCGGTGGCATAGGTTGAGTGGGTATGCGTAACACCCCCAATGGTTTCAAAATGGCGATACAAATGCGTGTGGGTTTTGGTATCGGAAGACGGGCGCAAATTGCCTTCAACGATGTTGTTGTCCAGATCGACAATGACCATGTCATCGGCGGTTAATTTCTCGTAAGCCACGCCGCTGGGCTTGATGGCGATCACACCTTTATCGCGATCAATCTCTGATACATTGCCCCAGGTATAAACCACCAGGTTACGGCGCTGCAATTCCATGTTGGCTTCGTAGGCGGCACGTTTTAATTCGCGATAACTCATAACGAACCTCCTGACGCATTTCCGCTCACAAAGGCACCGAGCTGTTGGTATTTTTGATACAGGCTCTCGTAAATTTTTGCGGTTGCTGCGTCCGGTTGATAGGTTTTACATACCGGTGATGCCATGGCTTTTTGTGCGCTGGCCACGTCGGGATATGCACCGCCTACCGTTGCAGCAAAGATCGCCGCACCCAGTGCACAACTTTGTTCGCTCTCTAAAACATCGATGGGGCAATTCCACACATCGGCACAGACTTGCATAACAAAGTCAGACTTTTTGGAGATACCGCCGATCACAACGACGGAATCAATCGCCACGCCTTCTGATTTAAAGCGTTCGATGATTGCGCGCGCACCGAATGCCGTTGCTTCTACCAATGCGCGAAAGATATGCGGCGCCTGGCTGCCCATCTTCAAACCGGTGATGGCCATGGATAAAGTCTGGTCGGCATCCGGCGTGCGGCGGCCGTTCACCCAATCCAGCGCGGTAATACCGGTTTCGCCTGCCGGAATTTTGCTGGCGGCATCGCCGAGCATGCGCAGCGTGTTGTCTTCCAGATCCTGAATCAGTGTGGCTTTGGTCGCATCGTCCACGACAGTAGATTGTTGCAGCACATTGATCGCCGGCCACATCAATACATTGCGGAACCAGGCATACAAATCGCCAAACGCGGATTGCCCGGCCTCAAGCCCCACCATGCCCGGCATCACCGAACCGTCCACCTGGCCGCAGATACCGCGAATACATTTTTCGCCGATGTCGGCATAACTCGCGACAGTAATGTCGCATGTAGACGTACCCATAATCTTCGTCAGCACACCGGGTTTTACGTTGGCCGCCACCGCGCCCATATGGCAATCGAACGCGCTGAAACCGACCGGAATACCCGCAGGCAAACCGAGTTTGTCGGCCCAGGCGGCGGTAAGCGGACCAACCGCCTGATCGGAAGCAAATGTCTCTTTCGGCAAGCGATCACGCAGGCCATCCAACAACGGATCAATGCCCACAAAAAATTCATTGGGCGGATAACCGCCCCAGCTTTCATGCCACATCACTTTGTGGCCGGTCGCGCAACGACCCATACGCAGCTTGGTGGGATGAGTAGTATCGGTCAGCACCGCCGACATCCAATCGCAATGCTCAACCCAATAATAAGTCGCCGCGCGCACGGCAGCGTCTTCGCGCAGCACATGCAACGCCTTCGCCCAAAACCATTCGGACGAATAAATACCGCCTTCATATTTCAAATAATTCACCGGCGCCTGATTGGCCGCTGCAGTAATTTGCTGCGCCTCTTTGATCGCCGTGTGGTCTTTCCACAACACAAACATCGCGTTGGGGTTATCCGCAAACTCGGGCTTCAATGCGAGCGCAACACCCTCCGCATCCACCGCTACCGGCGTTGAGCCGGTGGTATCAAAACTGATGCCCACGACCTGCGCCGCCGCACCGCCGGGCGCCTTGGCCCACAAACCCCGCACCACCGCCTCCAGACTTTCGAGGTAATCCAGCGGATGCTGCCGGAACTGATCTTTGGCCGGCACGCAATACAAACCCTTCTTCCAGCGCGGGTAATACACCACGTTGGTGGCCACCTCAGCACCGCTACGGGTATCGACTAACAGGGCTCTAACCGAATCCGAGCCATAATCCAGGCCCAGGGCATAAGACGTCATAAATCACCTTGTTGGACAGGCTGAGCCGAAAGGAACCGAAGGCCTCAGCGATTTATCTATATTGTATGATAATATTATTCAAAAAAAGCGGCACTTGTCAATGGGATCAGAGCCGCTCCCGATAGAAATAGTCAAATATACCTCTAGTTATTTGTCCCATGCGAGCTTGGCGTTAGGGCATGGATTTCGAAACCCTCAATTCATGAATGAATTGAGGGAGCTACAGGGACGTATGTATGCGTTTTCGAAATCCATGCCCTAATGACAAGCGGACTACGAAGTACTAGCGAGATGCAAAAAAACGGCCAGTGAGGGGGCTGGCCGTGAAGCGAACATGCAGCGGCAAAACATCGACTGCAAAACACCAACTAACAATAAAACAGCGGAGGAAAACAGCAGGAAAATTATTTGACCGGCGCAACACCTTCACTACTCATAACGATGCGCTTGATCGTACCGTCCGGGTTGTAATGCAAATCATCAATCGCCACCGAACGACGGAAGCTGCCACCATCAGGCACATGACCACCGGTGTGATAAATAAAGAACGAACGACCTTTAAATTCGATAATGGACTGGTGATTGGTATTGGAGTTACCCGCCAGCTCATTCAGGATGCCCTTGTACTCCCAAGGCCCCGTGATGCTCTTGCTCATGGCATAACCAATTTTCTCCGGAAAGCCCATGGCATAGGTCAGGTAGTAATATTCGCCGTGCTTATGCGCCCAAAGCGCCTCGGTGAAATTCGGCAAACCCTCAATGGCATGGATCGGACCATCCAACTCAATCATGTTGTCTTTTAATTTGGCGTAACGCGGCTTGGTATTACCCCAGAACAGATACGCCTGACCGTCATCATCGATAAACGCCGCCGGATCGAGATCATCCCAATCAATGTTGGTATCAGTGGTCATGTCATTGCTGACCAGCGCTTTACCCAATGCATCCTTAAACGGACCGAGCGGACTATCAGCCACCGCCACACCAATCGCAAAACCATTGATCGTCGCGTGACGCACCGTCACATACCAATAAAACTTGCCACCCTTCTCAATCACATGGGCCGCCCAGGCATCACCCTTGGCCCATTTAAAATCCTTCACCGACAACTTCGGCCCGTGCTCCTTCCAATTCACCATATCGGTAGACGAAAACACCAGCCACTTATGCATCTCATAAAATTTGGTGTTGTCTTTAGCCTCATCATGGCCGGTGTACAGGTAAACGGTACCGTCGTGCACCATGGCGGCCGGGTCGGCAGTAAGCACATCTTTAAAGATCGGATTGTCCGCCTGGACGGTGGCAGCCCCAACCAGAATCAAGGGCAAGAGCGCGCGACGCGCGTAAGAATGGATAACAGACATGGGTATAGATCCTGCTCGTTATGATTATTAATCAGTAATATTGTATTACAATATAATAAAAGCGCAACGAGGATCAAGTTAAAAAGGTTAAAACAAATAGGAAAAGGGAGATATAGCAGCTAGGGGAAATGAGCACTTCGAGATACGTTTGCCACCAAGGCTTATGTTTCGAAAACGCATGAATACATCCCTGTAGCTCCTTCAAGTCGTCCCTGACTTGAAGGTTTCGAAACATAAGCCTTGGCAGCAAACTCACATCATCGCGTCGTCAATTATGCAACTTGAGAACAGCAAGGAGTGATTAACGCTTATAGGGTTCGATGGTCAAAATCCGCCCTTGGTCATCGTACTTCAGCTCCGTCATCTTCACCGACCGCAAATGTGTTACACCGCCGGATAAGATGGAATCGTGATAGAACAAATACCACTTGCCTTCAAACTCACAAATAGAATGATGCGTCGTCCAACCCACCACCGGGGTAAGAATTTGGCCCTGGTAAGTGAAGGGTCCGTAGGGATTATCGCTGGTGGCGTAACACAAAAAGTGGGTGTCGCCGGTGGAGTAAGAGAGGTAGTACTTACCCTGATACTTGTGCATCCAGGGGCCTTCAAAATAGCGGCGTGCGTTGTCGCCAGCCAATAAAGGCTTGCCCTGTTCGTCCAGAATCACCAATTCGCGAGGAGTTTCAGCAAACTGTTTCATATCGGCAGACAAACGCGCAACGCGTGGTCCTAATGCAGGCTCGTTAGCTGTCGGCTCCTGATAATCCGGGCTGTAGGTGTTGTCGCGGTAGCACTGCAATTGCCCGCCCCAAATACCGCCGAAGTAGATGTAGTGCTCGCCGTCGTCATCCCGGTACACCGCCGGGTCGATGGAGTAGCTGCCTTCGATGGCTTCCGGCTCGGCCTTGAAGGGGCCGGCGGGATGGTCGCCAATGGCGACACCAATCTGGAACAGGCCATTGGCGCGTTTGGCAGGGAAGTATAGATAGTATTTGCCGTCTTTGGTGGCCGCATCCGGCGCCCACATTTGCCGCTCAGCCCAGGGCACATCTTTCACATGCAGTGCTACACCGCAGTCTTCCGCCTTGCTGTTGGGGCCGTCCATCCGCAGAACGTGGTAATCCTCCATACCGAAGTGATCACCGTTGTCGTTAAACGGAATACCCGCATCGATATCGTGGGACGGGTAGATATAGAGCTTGCCGTCGAACACATGGGCCGATGGATCAGCGGTGTAGATATGGGTAACCAGGGGTTGTGAAATCGCCTTGGCGGCCAGTGCCTGATAATCCTGATTGTCGTCGGACATGATGTGAATCTCCGTTATAACGTTTTTGCACCGGCCAAACGACGCGCGGCCAGGTCTGCTTCAATTTTAAGTTCAAGGGGTTTGTTGATGGCGTAGAAGAACATGCACCCCGCCGCAAGGAAGAAGGGCAAGGAGGCATAGATACTGACGGCCATTTGAATCCCGCCGATGGTTTCCGGGGCCTGCTCTGCCAGGGATGCGTTATAGCCGTACATGGCCAGAATGCCCGATACCAGTGAGCTGCCGATGGTCAGGCCGCCCTTGAGGCCGAGGATCATCGCGGAAAAAACAATCGCGGTCGCGCGACGGTTGTTCTTCCACTCCGAATAGTCCGCCACGTCCGCAATCATCGCCCACAACAGGGGAATGGTGATGCCATAGAAGAAACCGTGCAGTATCTGGGAGATAAAGATAATTCCGATACTGTCGGGCGGGAAGAAATAGAAGATCGCGATAAAAATCGTCGAAATAAACAAGGCCACACCAAACACATTGCGCTTGCCAAATTTATCAGCCAGCCGCTTGGAGAAGCCAATACCGATAATCATCATGATGATGCCGCACGCGTTAAACAGGCTGAACGCCGAGGTGGGAGCATCCTCCGGCCAGGCAAATTCTGTGAGCCCCAGGCTGGTCAACAAGCTGTTCAATCCGGCAATAAAGCCATTGAAGCCAATGTTTTGCAGGAAGCTGGCGAGGTGCGGCTCGCTCAGGTAGTTCTGGAAATAATAAATATACATACCGCCTTTCAGCGGCAGGGTAACAAACACCAGCACTGTGACAATCAACATCACCAGCCAGGGCAGGTTTCTGACCAGGTCTGACACATCCTGGCCCACGGTATTGCGCGATTCCACCACCGGCAAAACCCGCTCGCGCGTGGTAAGAAAGGTGATGAGGAAAAAGATCGTGCCGGTAATGGAGAAAAACAGCATCGCCTTTTCAAACCCCAGCGCTTTATCGCCGCCACCGAGGATCAACACCAGGGGCAGCAGCAGCACCTGGATAATGAACTGCGCCACCATCACCGCCACAAAGCGGTAGGACGACAGGCTGTTGCGATCCGCCATGCTGCCGGTCAGCACACCACTCAGGGCGGAGTACGGCAGGTTGTTGGCGGCATAGATCAGGAGCAAGAGGATGTACGTGGCATAGGCATAGGCCACCTTGCCGCCCTCGCTGAAGTTGGGCGTGCTGAACGCCAACAAGGCCAGACCACCAAAGGGAATAGCGGTCCACAACACCCAGGGGCGGAATTTACCCCAGCGGGTCGAGGTGCGGTCAGCAATAATCCCCATTACCGGCGTAAACAAGGCACCGACAATACCGCCGATCGCGGTAATCCCGGCCGCCTGTGCCGGCGGAATGCCGTACACATCGGTGTAGAAGAAGGCAATAAAGGTAACCAGGGTTTGGAAGATCAGGTTGGCTGCCAGGTCGCCCAGGCTATAACCAATCTTTTCCGTCACGGACAGTCTTTGCGAGTTGGTATTCATAGATCAATTTTCTTATTTATTGTGTTACTGGAGTATTTATCATCCGGGATGTTGGTAAGGGCAAAACCCACTTATAGTCTAGATGACAAACATACCCTTAAATGTACTGAAATGCCAGTGGCGGTGATAACAGCATGGGGTTTTATTCACACCTGAACAGTCAGCGGCATTGTTGATAAATCGGGTCAACGCTCAATCTTATAGACCATATCAATGCTCTGCGCCTCGCCCGATGTCGCTTCCAGACGTAACCGGTCGGTCATCTGGTACTCCATCTCCACGCTGAATGCCTGATCGAACAGGCCGACTACGTAGCGCACGAACAAGCGTGGGCTAAGGTATTTGCCCACCGACAGCGAGCTTTGCTCCAGACCGTCGTCAGAGCGGATAGTGAGCTCATCGACGTGGAGGGTACGCGCAATCTCTTCCTGGATGCCCGGCCCGCTGCTCATCCCCAACCCGCTGACGGCACTGAGCAACATATAGGCATCGGCCGCAGAGGCTTCCGACAGCGGCTTACCGGTGAGCAGGATTGCCATACTTTGGCTTTCCGATAAACCATCGCCGGGAATAATCTGGCTGCTGGGTTGTTGCAGGGTGCCGCCAATCTCCAGGCTGACTTCGTATTCCGGCGTTTCACGCACGGCGCGAATATCCAGGCCGGGGTTATCGTAAGGCCCCTGGAATAACAGCCGCCCGCGCTCAATCTCAAGCTCCTGACCGTAAGCCTTGTAGATACCATCCACCACGCTGACGTATCCGGTGGTCAACAGCGCGCGCGGTGGCGATTGCAGGATATTGATTTTCCCGACCAGCTTGCTGTCCAGACCGAAGCCGTTGAAGTGGACATCCTTACCGATTTCCAGATCGAGATTGATGAAGACAGGAATACCGACGACATTAGTTTCTTCGCGCTCATCGTCAATAATCACCACATCCTTCGACACCCGCGTAGCGCTGGGCGGTAAGGCTTTTATTTCGGCGCGCGCATAGGGAATGACGGTGGTACCTTGAATGCGGATGGCCTCGCTGCTGGCCGAGAGGTCGATAGCCGGGCTGATGTTGGCGTTTAACTGTTGCTGCTGGAGCACCTGAAAGTTGTCGCCAGTGACATTGCCCTGTAACTGCCAGTTATCACTTCCCAGATTATTCAGATCACCCGTGATCTGGAGATTGCCGGGGCCGGATTTCGCCGACGCGCGTAAGTCAATGTTGCCGCCGCGCTGGCTTTGCAGGCGCGCCGTTACCGCCGTCAACTCAACACCGAGGCGCGGCAACTTGGCCACGCCTTCCACCAGATTCAATTGCCCGACCACATCAGGCTGCTGCAACGTGCCGCTGATCTGCACATCCGCCGCCAGGCGCCCCTGCACATCATCGGCAAAGGGAATCAACGCCTCCAGTGGTGCCAGGTCGGTAAAGTTTGCCGTGACGTCGCCGGTGATATCTTCGCGCTCAAAATCTATTTGTGTCGTCGCCTGCACGTCACCGTATTGGGCCCAATCCATCACAAAACGGCCATCGAGTTTGCCGTCTTCCACATTCGCGGTTAACTGCGCACTGTCCCAGACGTAAACATTGGGTTCTTCATCCGCAAATTGATAGCGCAATTCCCCATCGCGGGTTTGCATATTGACGCTGGCGGTCATGCCACTGAATGCGGAAGTTTTATTAGGCAGATTCGTGTCCAGACGAAAATTCACTTCACCGTCCACCACACCGCCGAGGGTCACATCGGGTTTTAACCAGGGACGCGCCTGACGCAAGGGCGCGGCAAACAGGCTGGCTTGCAGTTGCACACCACTCTGTGCCTGCCACTCGCCCTGGATGCATAGCTGCGGTGTTTCAGCGGAGGAGTCTTCATCAACCGTCGCGTCGCTATTGTCTGCGACATCGGTGTCTGTTGTGCCCTCTGTGCGGTTGGCATTCCCCCAGCGCACACGGGTTGTTAAACACTGTTTACCGGTGCTGGCCTGTTGCGCATCCACCTGAATCCATTCGCTGCTGGTCAACCACCAGCGCGGTAGTTTGTCCATATCGATTTCAAGCGCGTCAAATTTACCGCGCCATGTGCCCTGGTCGTAACGGCTCTGCACATCAAACGTCAGCTCCCCGTAGGTATCGCTGTTTACCTTGGCTTGCAGTTGATGTTGCGCCAGGTTGCCGGCCCCGTTGAGTTGAAGTTGTTCGAGCCGTTGCTGGTTAATTTGCACATCCTGCGCCGTCAGTGCCAAGGCATAATTGCCCGCGCCGGTGCGTTCCAGTTGCAAGTCCACATTGTCCAGCGCATACCCCTGATATTGCAGGTTCTTACCTTGAGCGGTCGCCTCCATGCGCGGTTCGGATAAGCTGCCCTGCAAGCGTCCGGTGGTGGATAAGGTGCCGGTAATGCGCGGATCAATTTGCGCCAGCAAGGGAGCATTCACTTGCCATTGCATATCAATCTGATCGCTGTAACTGCCGGAGACTTGTATCTGATTAGCCCCCAACGTCAAACGCAATTGGTCACTGAACCAGCGCTGCCCGTCATAACCCGCATCGCCCCTGCCGGTCGCCTCAAGGCCACGCAACTGACCGTTCAGGGCCAGCTCGGTAATACGCACCGACAGCGTTTTTTTCACCGACTCATTCGGCGCATTGCCATCCGTTACCTCACCGTTAGCGGCGCTATAGCCGCCGGTGGTTAGCAGATTAATCCGCAGGTTGCCCGGCCACTCCGGCAGATAATGCGCCGGATTTACATGTTCCGCTGCCAGCGATAATTCCCAGTTAACGGCCGGCAACCAGGTTACTTCCCCGTTGGTTTTTAGCTCGGCCGGTTGCGATGTCGGGGCGATGTCATCGCGATTGATTTGCTGCACAGCCAATTCCGCAATATCGACGTGTTTGAGATCGCCGCGCACATCAGCTTGCACCGCAAATTCACCTAACGCTTCCTGAGTAACCTCGCCGTTCAGTAGCGCGTGATAATTGTCGTACCAGCCGGAAACATCCAGGGTCGCGCTGCTGATCGGGGGCACAAGATTCGCAGGAAACCAGCGCGCAAGTAATTGCTGGTCCTGCCATTCGTTTTGTAATTTCACTTCCGGGGATTGGCGTGGCTGATCCTCTTCGGTAACCAGATTGGGCAGGAAGGTTCCTTCCGAGGCAATAATAAACGGCGTGGCGAGCTGGTGTTCAATATCCAGTTCCTGGATATCGCCACGCACGTCACCGGCACCGCTGAAATGCACCGGATCTTGCTCGGCCCCTTCCCGCACCGGCAAATCATAAAACCAGTTTGTGTTCAAACTCGCCGCATAGGGAAAGCGCAAACCGATGCGCCCGGACACTTCCGCGCCGTAGCTGGGAGTCACTACCGCAAATTCATCCATGCGGAAATTAAATGTGCCGAGGCTGAGTGACCCACTGATGCTTTGCAGATAAACCAGTGGTTGCCGGCCGCGCTGAATATAAATATCGCGCAGTTGCACATCACCCAATTCGATACGCACCGGCAACGCAAAACTGGGCCACTCAAAAGGCTCTGCCCGGGGTTCGCCCGAAGGTGGCGGCAAGATAATATTGATGTCTTTCGCTTCCAGTGATTGCACCGACACCGCACTGTAGAGCAACGCAAAAGGCTGCCAGCGAAAGGACACATCTTTTGCGCGATAGCGCTGGTGCAACTGGCCGTCGCGGTGCTGTTTAAAATCAAAAAAGGTAACGTCCAGGCCGGTCAATAAATTGCCTTTGAGCTCACCGATTTCCAGTGTGCCAATGCGCTCCGGCAACCACTTCACGACCTTACCGATTAACCAGCGGCTGCCATCTTCCGTCGCCACCAACGCACTGATAGAGGCGAGGCTGGCCAGCACCACTAACAATACGCCGAGGATGATGCGTTTTAACCAACGGATAATCATAAGTCGGGCCCCATACTTAAATGCAGAGCCCAACCGCGACCTTCGTCCAGTGCCTTGGCCACATCAATACGCACCGGACCAATGGGGGAAATCCAACGCACACCTAACCCGACACTGCGCGCAAAATCGAAATCAAAATCATTGCCGGCATTACCCTGATCATAAAACGCAGCAATAGCCCATTTGGGGCGCACCAGATAATCGTATTCAATGCTGGTTACCAGCAGGTTATTACCACCGACCACTTCACTGACAATTTCACCATCTACTTCAATGTCCTCTTTTGGTCCCAGCGATTCATAGTCGTAACCGCGCACGCTGGCGTCACCACCGGCAAAGAAACGTACCGACGCGGGCAAGCTGGTCAGCTCATCAACCTCGGTCATGCCCGCTTCCGCGCGCAGCAACAAACGGCCCTTACCCAGCGGATGAATATATTTGGCGCGACCGTAAAGCTGCACAAAACTGACACTGGAACCAAGGGTTTCCGGCGAGCCCGACAAGCGAGCCAGTAAATTCCAGCCCTGCCGGGGATAACTCGGATTGCCATCGGTTTTGGTGTGAAAAATACTGACGGATGGAATTAATAAGTGCGTGCGCTGCTCGTCTTCACTGCCCACCGCCGAATCTTCACGTTCGTAATTCAGGGCGTAGGTGTACAACCAATCGTTGTCCTCAAAACGCGTATAGCTGGTACCGACCTTGTACAGGTCACTGCGACTGGAGTCGGTATTGCTACGTTCGTAACCGGTATAGATTTTCAGGTGCTCGTATGCCGGCCGTGTCATCGGAATGTTGTAGGCCGTTTCAAAGGTTGAGGTCACTTCGGACAAACTGAGATCAGCCGTCAGTGAGTGGCCGCGACTGCTGATGTAGCGATCTTCAAACCCAAACAACAAGCGCGGCCCCGTGTCCGTCGCCACACCGGCACCCACGGAATAGCTGTAACGCTTGCGCGCTTCCAGGGAAATATTGATGGGTACCGATTCACCTTCCAGTTCGTGCAAGTCCGGCGCGATGGTTGCGGTGCTGAAAAAATTGCTGTTGTTATACATGCTCTTTAATTCGAGCAACTCTTCCGCGCTGTAGTAATCGCCTTCCTTGAATTCAATGTAACGCTGCACAAAGCTGTCGTTGAGGATGTCCTGCTGAATGTTGATGTTACCGATGCGATAGCGTGGTCCGGTGTCGTACACCAACTCCACCACCGCCGAGTTCTGTTCCAGGCTAACCGCCACCCGGGCGTGCTGGAATTTGCCGTCAAAATAACCGCGATTGGCGGCCAGACTGGTGAAGCGATTCTTCAGGGTTTCGTATTGCCCGTGATTTAAACGGTCGCCTTTGGCGATGCCGGGCTTTTCCTGGATGCGCTGAAATGCCGGGTCGTTGACGCCATCACCATTAATGACGATGCGCACTTCCTGAACCAGCACCGGGTCGCCGGGAGTGACCGTAATCACCATATTCCAGCAATCGTCCGTGCGCGTTAATTCGTGCTCAAAGGTCAGATGGTAATAGCCAAGCGCTTGTCCGGCTGCGGTAATCTCGCGTTCCGATTCGCGCAACAGGGAGCGTAAACGCCAGGGCGGCGTTTTGCAGGCTTCTTCGTACAGCGGTAAAAAGTGGCGGATATTTTCCCGCAGGGCTTCGCTCCCACCCTTGATCTCAATATTCGGTTTGGGCTGCGCGACCGAAGACGCACTCCATCCGAGGGCGGCAAGTAGAGTGACAGGCAATAGCAGATTAGCGGGGAGTCGCAGCAAGGTTGAATCCTACACAGTCAATTTACAACAAGGTCCTGACAGCCAATGAAAACCCTGCACACAGAAGTTGCACGTCATCACCTCCGGGGATGACAACCGCCCCTGAATATAGCCGTTACTTTACCGTTTTGACGGTTTTCCTCAAAGGGCGCTTGCCGGGAAGGTGTTATTTTTTGTAAAACCTTTCCTGCGTAAAGCGCAGGGTTAACCGTTATACTCAGCGCCGATTCAATATCTCGACAGGAACCCGATGCTCAGTTATCGCCACGCTTTTCACGCCGGCAATTTTGCCGATGTCCTTAAACACAGTGTGTGGTTGCACACACTGTCCTATATGCAGCAAAAAGATAAACCTTTGCGCATTATCGATACACATGCCGGTGCCGGTGGCTACAGTTTCGGCGGGCATCAGCCCATCAGGAATCGTGAGTATGACAACGGAATCGGCCAATTGTGGCAAAAGCCGGATTTGCCGCCATTACTCGCGGGCTATGTCGCAGCTGTCAGCGCCTTTAATCCCGACCATGCGTTGACACAATATCCCGGCTCTCCGCTGCTGACGCAAGCCAACTTGCGACCACAAGACCGTTTGTTTTTGCATGAGTTGCACAGTACCGATTGTCGTCTGCTGCGCGAAGCCATCGGTAAAGACGCGCGCGTCAAGGTCATCGAAGAAGATGGCTTCCAGGGATTGCAGGCTCTGCTGCCTCCCCCGGACCGGCGCGGCCTGGTGCTGATTGATCCTTCCTATGAAATCAAGAGCGACTACCAGCATGTGATCAAGCAGATCATCAATGCACATCAACGCTTCGCCACCGGCACCTATTTGATCTGGTATCCGGTGGTGTTACGGCAACGCATTGATGAAATGGAAAAGTCGTTACAGAAAAGTGGTATTCGCAATATCCAGCTTTTTGAATTCGGTATCGCACCGGATCACCCTGATTACGGCATGAGTGCCAGCGGTATGATCGTTATCAATCCGCCCTGGACCTTGTGGGCCGAGATGGAAACGGCTTTGCCTTACCTTGCCAATCAGCTTGCAAAGCCTGGCGATGGTCATTATCGTCAGGTGCAAGTGGTGCCGGAATAACTGTTATTTGTCAGCAGGTGACTCATGAAACTTTCTGTAAAAGCCGCGCTTTTCTCCGGACTGGTTTACCCCGGCGCAGGATTTTTTTTAATGAAACGTTACTGGCTGGTTTTACTCTTCGCCCTGCCCGCCACCCTCGCCGTTGGCTATATCATGTATTACGTGATGGACGTTGCGCAGGTCATTGCGGAACGCATCGTCAACGGCCAGATTCCCGCCGATATGTTTTCCATTCGATCCGCCATCAACAAAGCCCTGGCCGCCGATAGCCCTTTACTCACCACCGCCAAGATCGCCTTCGTTATTTCCTGGCTGGGCAGCGTACCTGTGTCTTACTGGTTGGGCGCGCAAACTGAAAAGGCAGCCGCGCCCGCACCGACATCCCGTTAATTTTTTCTTGAGGTTTTATCGTGCAGGCAACCTTAACCACCATCTGTCTGTTGACGTGCAGTAATGTATTCATGACCTTTGCCTGGTATGCGCACCTGAAAGAATTGAATCAAAAACCCTGGATTATTGCGGCATTGGTGAGTTGGGGTATTGCGTTGTTTGAGTATCTTTTGCAGGTGCCGGCGAATCGCATTGGTTATACGGTGATGAATGTCGGGCAGCTCAAGATTATGCAGGAAGTGATTACGCTGAGTGTGTTTGTGCCGTTTGCGGTGTATTACATGAAGGAGCCGTTGAAGCTGGATTATTTGTGGGCGGGGTTGTGTTTGTTGGGGGCGGTGTTTTTTATGTTTCGGGATAAGTTTACGGCTTAGTTTTGGGCCGAATGGTGCGGGGAAGGGGTTGTGAGACACGCCGTGAACCCGTCCGTGGGGGCTCAGCACCGACATCCATGTCGGTGATGGTCTCACAACCCCTTCCCCACACCATCTCCGAACAATGTGCCAAGAAACGGAATTATTGAAAGAATAAATGCACCTAAAAATATTAGGTTGTGAGGTTTTTTATCCATTTGCGGGTGTGGATGCGGCGGATAACCGGTAAAAATTTCAGGCCGTCTTCCAGGAACATTAGCGCGTATAAAATAACGAACCAGTAGTTGCCAAAGAACACGGCTGCCGCGTAAATGGGTAGGCCGAAGACCCACATTACGACCGTGTCGGTGATCAGGCAAAAACGATTGTCGCCGCCAGCGCGCAGTACGCCGATGATGCGAATCATGTTGAGAATTTTTAGCCATACCAGTGCGCAGAAAACGCCGAGGGTGTTCATCAGTAATACCGTGGATTTTTCATCCAGTTGATCGAACACTAACAGGATGTAGGGTCGTGCAAACCAGAGGGCGAGGCTGAAAAAAATCACCAGTCCGAGGGTGAGACGGTCGAAGAAGCGGTAGAGTCGCCAGGCTTCGGCGGTGTTGTCCGCGCCTAATGCTCGACCTACCAACACAGCAGAGGCATTGGCCAGGCCTACGAATAACGCAAAGAATGCACTTTCCAGCGGGACGATGACGCCCATGACGGCCAGTGCTTCGGTGCCGGCAAAGCCGGTGATGACGTGGTAGGCCGAGTTGCCTACGGCCCATATCGCGTAATTCGCTACCAGCGGTAAGGCGAAGACGCTGTAACGCAGGATGTGTTCTTTATCGATGCCACCACGCAGTTGCGCGAAGGTTAATGCGAAGCCGTGTTTGCTGAGATATAACCAGCTGAGCATAAAACACAACTGCAACGCGCGCGCTGCCAAAGTTGCCCAGGCTGCACCCGCAACACCTAACGCAGGAAAACCCCAGTGGCCGAAGATTAACGCGTAGTTCAGCGCGATATTTACTATCGCCGCGATCACGCCGGCCACCAGTGGCATGGTGGTATTGCCCAATGCGCGCAGCGAGGCTTCGAAGATTACAATCACCTGCGTCAGCAATAATACCGGTGCGGTGATCTGTAAATATTGTGCGGCGAGCGCAGCGACCTGCGGGTCCGGGTTAATCCAGTTTACCCAGGTGGGTGCACCAAATGCGAAGGCCAGGGTGAAGGGCAACATTACGACCATGCCGACAAACAAGGTCACCGACACGGTGCGTTGGCAACTGGGAAAATCCCGCGCGCCGGTGTACTGAGCCACTAGCACACTACAGCCGGTCGCCAGGCCGCTCATCAACACCAGCAATAAAAAGTGAATCTTCGCCGCCAGGCCCACCGCCGCAATTGCTTGCGGTCCCAAACCGCCGACCATGATGACGTCGGCCATCCCCAACATGGACTGCAACAACATCTGCGCAGCGACCGGCAGGGCCAATACCAGCACACTGAGCCAGAAAGATTTTGGGGTTTTGGGCAGGGTCACAACGGCTCCGGTGGGGGATAAGAGAAAAGTTGCGCCTATTATAGAGAGTGAAATAAAAGGCGCATGGAGAATCCACGCAAGGCGGAGGAATTTACATTTCTTTAGCGGTAAAGCGCTGCAGAAAATTCCACGTAATTTATTTTTTCATGTTCCATCTCATTCTCCTGTTGCCGTGAATATAACCGGTTAACGATCCGTCACATGCTGCACGACCAAACTGCCGACCATATCGCCTTCCACATTAACCGCTGTACGCACCGTATCAAGCAGGCGATCAATGGGTAGCAGGATGGCAACCGCTTCGGCCGGCAAACCGACAGATTGCAATACCATGATCATCGTCACCATGCCCGCACTGGGAATACCCGGCGCGCCCATGGAGGCAATCATGGCGGTGAAAAAAATCACCAGTTGTTGCGCAAGGCTGAGTTCAATGCCGACCAGGTTGGCAACAAACAATGCGGCGGCGGCTTCATAGAGCGCGGTACCATCCATATTCACCGTAGCACCCAAGGGGATGACAAAACCGGCGATGTCCCGCCGGACATGAAGTTGTTCCTCGGCGCAACGCAAGGTAACCGGCAAAGTGGCGGTGCTGGAGCTAGTGGCAAAGGCGGTGACCAGCGCATCGCGCGCGCCGCGCAGAAACCAGAGTGGGGTTTTGCGCGTGACAATAAATAACAGCAACGGCAAAACAATGACGCCGTGAATGAGCGTGGTGCCAAATACCAGCCCGATAAAACCGGCCACCGTTTTCAGTACACCGATATCCTGGGTGCCCACCAGTTTGATCAACAGCGCCAGAATACCGAGCGGCGCCAGCACCATAATCCAGCCCACGATGCGCATGATCAGCTCAAGGAATTCCTGCAAGAGTTTTAAGATATTACGATACCGCTCACCGCCGATGACCAGTGCAATACCAATAAATAAGGCAAAGATAACCACCGGCAGCACCTTGCCGTCAGCCAGAGCGGCGAAGGGATTCATAAACAGGTTGTGAAAGAAATGAATGAAAAACTCCGGCATGGTTAGTTGCTTTGCGTCGAAATTTTCCATCGCGTCCTGAAACAGCGACAACTCCAAGCCCGCACCGGGTTTAAACATGTTCGCCGCTGTTAACGCGAGCAACATCGCCAGGCTAGTGGACACAACAAAAAACCCCAGCGTGGTCATCCACACGCGATGTACCTGATGATGCGCTTGCAGGTTGGCGATACCCACCGCGATTGACGTAAACACCAAGGGTATCAATACCATCTTGAGCAAGTCGATAAAAATACCACCGACAATGCCACTGGAATAAAGTACGACTTCCCGCGTGGTGGATGTATCAGCAAGCCCACTGACCCACCAACCCAGAAGGACACCGAGCACAGCGGCGATTAAAATTTGGATATTGATACCTGGCATGGAATTTCCTGATCGTACTGCGAAACCTATTGATAGCCTTGACGACGATGCTGATTCAGCAGATGGAGATAATCGCCGTCCAACCGATAATGTTGCTCTTCCAGATTCACCAATTCCATTTGCAAATCGCTCAACTCGTAGCGTAGCTCGCGAATAATGTTGAGATGTTCTGCGCGGGATTCCGATCCGCTTTGCTCGCTGATGATTTCACCTTCGTGATAGGCGATGTCTGCATCAATCTCTTCGATGCGATGTTTAATGGAGACCATAGTCGCAGCCAGGTCATCCAGGTGCTTTTCAAATTGATAACGCTCCTGCCCATCCCGGTATGCCTGCATAAATGTATCCACCAGATCCAGGGGACAAATGCCGTTATAGGCCTTACCGTCCACGCCTTCGCTGTAACCACGCTCGCGGGTGCAGTATTGCCGCGCACCCTTACGATGGCCCGCCTCGTAGGCTGCCATATCCGGCACGACCTTTACCGATGCGCAGGCTTTGCGATGTTGGCCGATACGATCCATTGCGTAACCGTTACTGGCATCTTCAAAACCAATGATCTGCCAGTCGGCGTTCAGGCATTCGTCTTTACTCAGGGTCGCACAGCCTGCCATAAGCAATACGGCGGCGATAATGCTGGTCTTTATTGTCATGGATTTTCTCTGGTTAATTATCCCTGGCAGCTTGCATCTATCTATCTGCATATCTGCCAAAACTCCATCTGCCACAATTCGCCATAATTCATCAGCGCTTTTCCTTTTTCTCGCCACGGCACTGCCTTTTTCCTGCGGTTTACTAAGCATCGTCAAGAACACATTTTCCCAAGCGTTTTCTTCCTACACATTTTTTCCGAACAACAAAGGACCGCAAACATGAAAAAAGCAATCGCATTATCCATGGCTCTTGTCTCATCCGCCAGTCTGCCGTTGGCCGCACAGGCCGACGATATCAAAACAGATGTCAAACAAGCTACCGTATTCACCACGGCCGGTATCCTCGGCGCCATCGCCGGCGGCCCCATCGGTTTGTTTGTCGGCGCCATCGGCGGCGCTTACCTGGGAGATCAAATCGAAAAGGCTGATCAACTTGATGATGCCCAACTGGCCCGGACGGATGCAGAGATGACCATTTCTCATTTGAATACTGAATTGATTGAACGTAGTACAGCACTGGAACAACTGCAACAACACACTTTTGATCAGCTACAACTGCAAGTCCTGTTCCTCACCGGTTCAGACAGCCTGACCGCACAAGGTGAAAAGCAATTGCAGATTCTCGCTGATTTCCTCAACAAGCACCAACACCTGGCGATTCACTTGCACGGCTATGCGGACCCGCGCGGAACGGAAGATTACAACGAAGTCCTATCGCATTATCGCGCAATCTCAGTGAAAGAGGCGCTGGAGATGGCCGGTGTTGATTACGATCGCATTAGCATCACCGCCCATGGAGCCAATCGCGCCAAGACACCGCTCGACAATGCCGACACCTATGCGCTGGAGCGCCGCGTGGATATCGAGATCGTTAACCCACAACCGAATGTCGTTTCCATGCAGTAAGTAACAACACGTCAGTAAGGAATTTATACAAAAGGGATTTTTTAATCAGGTAAGGAGATTTACTACAAGGACGTAAACCTGATGACTTGTTATAACACCAACCAGCGTAAAAAAGGTGATAAAAATTCCTGTTATGTGGTCTATTCGGAAAGCAATCCTCCGCGACACAACAGGGAGACCGGTTTATGGTTTTTATGCAGCGCAATACCAGGCACTCTGCTCCGCCCATCATCACATATTTATTCTGCCTGTTTTTCTTCGCCGCAGCATCCGCCGGTGCGCAGCAAAGTAAAAACCCGCCAATCACCGATAACCCCGATCAACAGCACGATATCGTTCCCGCTGAGCGTATTCCGCTTGATTCCCGAATTTCCGATACTGTCATAGCGCCTGTTTTAGAAGAGGGCCATGCGCTGGTTCGACAATTTACAAAGCCCTGCCGATTTTATTAGTGGGCATTTATCTGATTTTGAATATTACCGGGTTAAATAATCTCGCCACAACCGTCATCGGTGGTACAGGTTTATTGGGTTTGATTATCGGTTTTGCTTTTCGTGACATCGCCGAGAATTTTCTTGCCAGTATTCTGATCAGCCTGCAACGGCCATTTCGTTTGGGCGATACCATTGAGGTATTGAATTTTATCGGTGTCGTTCAGGCGGTGACAACGCGCGTGAAGTTATCTTCCCGCAAGGGATACAGGTGATCGCAAAAAATAAAGCTGAGAAGGATGAACAACGGACATCTGCTGGTACTGAGCAAGTGCCAAGTCAAATGCCGGTGAACAACCAGGCAGTAGTCGAGCATGATCAACAGGAAAATGCCTTATGCACACCAGCGGAAGGCGAGTTAAAAACTGAAACATCTATTATCAAAGAGCAAGCAGAAAAATCCACTCTCGGCGAGGGAAAAACAACTTTATTGAAGTGATGCTACAGGAGACGGCTAATTATCTTTATCAAACCGTACAGGTTCTGACGCGGTTGATACGGCAAACTCCGAAGGCATAATTCGGCGGCCATGCCGCCGGGCATAAACCCGGGTAAATTCCGCACCAAAAAACAGGATCATGCCAGCATATGAAACCCACAACATGATCAGGATAATACTGCCCGCTGCGCCATAGGCAGAACCGGGATCACTGTAGGCAAAGTACAGCCCCAACGCGAATTTAGCGAGCACAAATAACAGGGAAGTGACCAGCGCACCGATCCAGACATCGCGCCACTCAATTTCCACATCCGGTAAAAATTTATAGATCGCAGCAAATAACAAGGTAATAACGCCTAGCGAAATACTCACATCGAGCAGACGGAAAACCACATTGAGTGAACCAGAGAAGTAGGCTGCGACCCAGTTGCTTATCATACTCAACACGGTGGATAGCACGAGCGAGACCAGCAACAGGAAACCGACCACCAGGATCAAACCGAAAGAAAACAAACGATCCATTACCAGCTTGAGCAATTTTCGTTTGGGCTGTGGCTTGACTTCCCACATCAGGTTGAGCGTTTGTTGTAATTGATAAAACACACCGGTTGCACCAAACAGCAAGGTGGCCAGACTGACGATGGATGAAATAGTGAAACCTTTGCTTTGATTTGCATTGGACACGATTGCCTGCACATCCTCGGCAGCCTTGGCGCCGATCAGCGCACGAATCTGTTGATCTATTTCATTGCTGACAGCCTGCTGCTCGAAAAAATAACCCGCCAGGTTGATAATAATAATGAGCAGACCCGGCATCGAAAAAATAGTGTAGTAGGCAATGACGGTACTGTTCCTGAAGGGGTCACGACTAATCCACTGCGAGAAAGTTTCCTTGAGCAGGCTGCCCATATTTTTTACATGCTGTAGCATCATTGCCGGCAGCCTTACTTAGGAAAATATTCGCGTCAGCAACATCAACAATGCCATCACGACCATACTGACATCCTCGATCAGCGAAACCGTACTTAAAGGCACCTTGAGCACCGAACCCATACAAGGGCAATAAATATCGATATTATTTTGCAGCGCGCGGTAAACCCCGAGCGTACCGACACCGAAAACAACAATCGTCAACAGATACGTCAACACCGGGGCAAAAAACGCGAGGTAACTCAGGCCCAGTAATAATTCGATAAAGGGATACATCCAGGCGTAGTAGCTGAATCGCTTTGTCACCAGGTCGTACATCGCAAAACCATCGCGAAAACCTGACAAATCGAATAACTTCAGCATGGCAAAGAGACACAAGGCGATGCCCATATAAAAGTGCATACCCGCCATCGGCGCCATATTCAAACCGCTTTTTAACGCCAGTGCAGCGAGAATCGCAATGGCAATCAACACCATCAAAGGCCAGTAATCGGCGATATTTTTTCCGCGTTGGTCATCGCGTTGATGGTAATCAGCTTGCTCACTCATATCAGGGCTCCTTTTACGACAGAGATAAAGCAGGTTGCATTTTTTATTCCATTTAAAACGCGCTAAACGAAGCGTGCACTTACAGCAAGTAGCTATGGAGGGGAAGATTGGAGGGGGAGACTAAAAAGCAGAAATTTTGTCAGATTTACAAGGGCAGGCTGTAAAAAGAACAATGGGCAAACTACCAACCCGCATTTGTTGGCAGCCTGCCCGGCAGATGAAAGTTTTTAGCCCGCGTAGTCGACCAGAATACTGTACATGCCCAGCGCAATAAATCCCCAGAATAAGACGCCAACCACAATCCATAACCAGTTGATGGGTGTGAACTGGCTGTTGCCGGTCCCCTGTGGATCACTACATGCAGCGTTGGCAGCCAATTGCGCCCGATACAGTGGCCACACCAATACAGGCAACAGCAGGATTGAAGCAATATCAGTCATGGGCGAGCCGATATCTTTTGCCGATAAACGCTCCACCACCGTCTCAACCAGCAAAAGAATAACGTAGCACGTCGCTAACAAACCGGGCGTCCAATTGAACGAAATATTTTTGTCTTTCAAGCGAAAGTCGATTAAATCAAATAAAGAATGGGTAAAAAATATCGAAAAGATTGCCCGAGGAATCGGCCAGATGCTGGAGTCAATATGCTTTTTATGTTGCGCCCAATGCTTATAGAACCAGTAGATGCGATAAATACCCACCGTCATAAAAAACAGCACCAGAAATTTTTGCGGGGAGACCACATAAAAGTGATCATCGGTCTCATCGATCGATGTCGCTTCCAGATCGGCCTCCGGCGTTTTATAGATTTCATTTTCCATTTTTTTCCCCTCTTGATTATCGTAAATATTATTCTTCCGGCGTATCGCCCAGCACCTGAAACCACCGTTCCAGGCGATAGCCTTGCTGATCGATCAATAACAACTTATGCCAACCGGGTTCCAGTGAAACGCTTTGCTCGTGAAAGGTGTTGGTTTCACCCAGGAAGTTATCGTCAAGGTGCCAGTAAAGCGTCATCTCCGGTTGACGATGCACTGCCTGCAAGACGGCGCGACTGCGGCGGCCATCCAGATCTACCGGAATATAAACGCGACTGCCTTCATGAGGATAGAGCAAATCCATCGGTTGATCATCGTCAAGTTCACTGCGCTCCGCCAGGCAGTCCGCTCGCCAGGGTGGCAGGCTGCGATAATCACTGTGGTATTGCCGCCAGAAAAATTCCTGCGCGGGCGGCAACACAAACCAGTCTACTGCTTGCATCTGACTGACGGATTCACAGCGACTATGCACGCGAAATTGTCCCGCCGCATCCAGGTGCACGCGCCGATGATAGGGCGTAACCTGCTGAAAATGGCTATCGACCGGAATAAAAATATCTTGCGCCGTACATTGGCCCCCGGCCAGATAGCCATCGTTACGGCATACGCTCACGGTTTTCAGAGATTGCAGTGGGCGCTCGAACCAACTGCTTGAGCCCAGGCGATCAAATACATCAAAAAGAATCGGCGCAGCACTGGCTTGCCCGCTTAAAAAACTGGCCGCTTCTCCACCGGCATTGCCCACCCAGACACCAACGGTAAAACGGCCATTGCTGCCGATCGCCCAGGCATCGCGCAAGCCATAACTGGTACCGGTTTTCCAGGCGATGGTCTGGCTGCCGGAAAAATCCCGCCACAAATTTTCATTGCCGGGGCGTACCACCTCTACCATCGCTTGCAAGGTCAACCAGGCCGCGCCCTGGTTCAAGGTTGCGTGCGACGATGAGGATGATTTTTCATCGCGCAATACACGAATCGTATTCGGTGATGCGAATGCGCCGTCGCGCGCACTGGCGGTCATGCGTGCATAGATGGAGGTGAGCTCCCACAGCGTGCCTTCCGCACCGCCGAGGATTAATGTCAGCCCATAATCATCCGCCGGACGAAATAAGGTTGTCATGCCCATGGCTTGCAGATGATGGTGAAAACGGCTGATACCGTACTGGCGCAACATGCGCACCGCCGGTACGTTCAGTGAATGCGCCAGCGCGTAATGCGCCGGCACGGCGCCGCGATACTGGCGATCATAATTTTGCGGTTTGTAACCGGCAAATTGCGTGGGAATATCAGACACCAGAGTGGTCGGCAGCAACTCACCATCCTGCAACATCAAACCATACAACAAGGGTTTTAAAATGCTGCCGGTAGAACGCGGCCGCTGAATAATATCCACCTGCGGCGAATAACGCGCCTGGTTTTGCCACGCCTGATTACCCACATAAGCGCGCGTCGTCAAGGTTTGATGATCGATAACCAGCAGCGCAATATTGTTCGCTCCCTCATTGGCCAGTCGCCGACTGTGGCGCTGCGCTATCTGCTGAACATGTTGTTGCAGTTGTGCATCGAGTGTTGAATGTAAGACGGCATCCTGAGGAAATTGTTGTTTGGCGGTGGAGAGAAAATGCGGTGCTGTTTGCGGTAAGGTTTGCGGTCTTTCCGGCAGGGGTTCCAGCAATGCCAATTGCAGATCCAGTGCCGTTAATTTTTTTTGCGCATGCAAACGTTGCAACAAGCGATCACGCTTTGCTTGCAGCACATCCCGTTGGCGTCCCGGGTGAATCAGCGCCGGGCTGTTAGGCAAGACCGCGAGCAACGCAGATTCCGCCCAGGACAACTCTTCCGGTGCCCTGCCAAAATAACGCCAGGCCGCTGCACGCAAGCCAACAATATTGCCACCGAAAGGCGCGTGGCTGGCGTAGTGAATTAGTAATTCATCTTTGCTAAAACGCCACTCCAATTGCAATGCGCGAGCGGCTTCAATGATTTTGCTTGTCAATGTGCGCGGCGGTTCATCGCGCAGCATGCGCGCCAATTGCATGGTGATGGTACTGCCACCACTGGTAACCCGCCCGTCGCGCAGATTGCCCCAGGCCGCGCGCGCAATCGCCAGCGGATCAATACCGGGATGGTGATAAAAACGGCGATCCTCAAATAACAACAATGCCTGCACATATTTTTCCGGCAGCGTCTCAACCGGTGCAAAACGCCATTGCTGATCAGCGGCGATGCTTGCGCCAAGCAAATGTCCCTCGCGATCCAACAGCATCGTGGCATAACTGACACGGGTCAGCTTTTCCGGCAAGGGAGCGAATTGCACAACCAATATCGCCACACCCAGTACCAATACCAGTGCCGCTAACGCAAAACCCTGAAACCCGAAACGCCGATTCATCAATAATTTTTCACCGTTATACATTACCCGTAGGTCGGATTAGCCAAGGGCGTAATCCGACACACATCCACATCAAGACTCGCCTATTCCAGCTTCTCTCTCCCACACCATCTTAACGAAAATTGTTTTGAGTCGCGCCGATGAATAGATTAACGTTGGAACACGGGACATCGGCGCCCGCAATACCAATAAACCCATAACAAGAGAACAACATCATGCGCAAGCTCCTTTTTACTCTCGCATTTCCCGCGCTTCTGGCTGCCTGTAATCCCTCGACGGAAGACCCGTCAAATGAACAAGCCAATGCACAAGCGGCGTCCAGTAGCGGCGCCATACCGGTCACGCTGAAACAGGAAGACGGCCGCTTTCAGATTTATCGCGGTGATCAAGCCTACTTTATTCGCGGCGCCGGAGGCAGCCATAACATTCCATTACTGGCCGCCAGCGGCGGCAACTCCCTGCGCACCTGGGGCACTAACGATGCCGAACGCATCCTCGACGAAGCTCACGAGCACGGCCTGACCGTGATGATGGGACTGCGCCTGGGTCACGAGCGGCATGGCTTTGATTACAACGATGAAGCCGCCGTAGCCAGGCAAAAAGAAGAAGTACGCGAGCAGGTCCTGAAATACAAGGATCACCCCGCACTTCTCGTGTGGGGCCTGGGTAACGAAGTCGACCTGTTTTATACCAACACCAAGGTGTGGTATGCCATCGAAGATATTGCGAAGATGGTGCGCGAACTTGATCCCAATCATTTAATCACGACGGTCACCGCCGGTATTGATGCCGAAAAAGCGCAGCTGATTATGGAACGCGTGCCAAGTATCGATTACCTCAGCGTGAACATTTACGGCGGTCTGGAAACCCTGCCGCAAACCCTGAAAGATATCGGCTGGACTGGCGCCTACGCGGTCACCGAATGGGGCCCTACCGGTCACTGGCAAATTACCAGGACTGATTGGGATGTACCTATCGAGCAAACTACGACTGAAAAAGCAAAATCCTATCGCGAACGTTACGAAGCCGGCGTGCTCGGTGCGCCTGATCAGGCCCTGGGCTCCTACGCCTTTTTATGGGGACAAAAACAGGAAACCACACCAACCTGGTACGGTATGTTTCTGGAATCCGGTGAAGCTACCGAAGTCGTGGATACCATGCAGTTTTTGTGGACCGGCGAGTGGCCCAAAGAGCGCGCGCCGTCTATTCGCAGCTTTTTGATTGATGGAAAAAGGGCGGAAGAGAGTATTTACCTGGAAGCAGGAAAAACCTACACCGCACAGCTTGATGCGTTTCATCCCGACAACGAAGCGTTTACTGTCCGCTGGGAATTTTTACCGGAAAGCACCGACATTCGCGCCGGCGGGGACCCGGAAGCCCGCCCGAAAGCGGTGGAAGGTTTGATTGTAAATGACGATCGGAAAGGAACCCTTGAGTTCAAAGCGCCGGAAGAAGGTGGGCCTTATCGTTTGTTTGCTTACGTGACCAATCGGTTTAATCGAGCCGCCGCCGCGAATGTGCCGTTTTTTGTGCGGTGATTTTTTTGGCGGGTGGGGTGTCGGATTACGCTGCGCTAATCCGACACAACCATGTCAATTCAATAAAACAATCTACTCATTCCCCACCGTCTCCGGCAAATCCACCTCTCCCCCCAATCCTCGTCATAAAATCCCAACTCAACAAATTTACGAAAACTTGAATGCGGCCATTGCGCGGGTGTTTGTGTATAACCGTGTTTTACCGGATTGAAATGAATGTAATCCAGGTGCTGGCGATAATCCCTTTCGTCGCGAATCAAATGTTCCCAAAAACGGTTTTGCCAGATGGGCAATGGTTGTCCGTAAGCTTTCGCAAAACCACTTTTTATCAACCGCCAACGTGTTGAGAAATCGTCATCGTGGGCGGGTAAAGTCCAAATGCAATGGAGGTGGTCGGGCAGGATGACGGCGGCGTCGATATCGAAAGGGTAATTGCGTTTTATGCGCTTGAAGGTTTGACGCAGCAGGAGAACAACATCGGGATGATTAAAGATGGGGTTGCGTTCGTGGGTGACTAGAGTGAAAAAATAACAGCCACCGTTGTGCAGGGCTCTGCGGTATTGCATGGTTCAGTCCTTTGAGTGTTGCGTATTCTGTGTTGAGCGAATATTGCAGAAGTTTTTGTGTGGGTGCAAGTTGGGTGTCGGATTACGCCGCTGCGCGGCTAATTCGACCTACTTTGCGCTCCGTAGGTCGGGTTAGCGTAAGCGTAACCCGACACCGCCCTTGCTCAGAAAGCCTCAATCAAAAAGCTACTCCGCCACAACCTCCACCCAATAGCCTTTGGTCTTCGCGTGAATTTTTTCATCGTACATGGCGTTGGCTTGCCAGCTTGGTAAATAAAATTTACCCGCGTAAGACGCATTTAAAATAACGCGCACCGTCACACTGGTTTGATTGCGGTCGTTGTAGCGGTAGGACCAATAATAATCCCGCCAGAGGCTGAAATAACTCAACACGCGATCATCGCGAATATCCATATAATCCAGGCCTTTCGGCAACTGCGCCCCCTCCAGACGTTCATTGCGAATTTGCCAGCCGCTGGGCATGACCAGCGTGAGCGCGATATCCTCCACGCGATCAACCGGCAAGGTGATAAAGTCGGCGCTGACCGTCACTTCAGCAACAAAATCTGTGCCTTGTATCAACGACTCAACCGACAGCGGCTGATTATCCATCGTCATAAAATCAACCGCGATACTCAAACCATGCTGGCTCGCCACTTCTTCCAGATTCGCAGGAATACCGCGATTGCTTACCAACACGCGAATATTGTGGTCATCATCGTTGCGCACACTGAGTTGACTCTGTTCCAACGGCTGGCGATAAAAAGTTTCTGTCGCCTGGATGTTTTGCCAATTATTGGTCGTATTAATCGCAAAACGCATATCGTCACCTGCACCGGAATGCTGCGCGAATTCGCTCATGGCTAACAATGCCCAGGCCAGGCTCTGGGTGCTGTACCAATTGCCGCTGGATAATTCCGTCGCAATTGCTTCTGCCAATTGCCAGGTTGAATCTTCCTTCGCCTGACCGTTACGAATGCGGGTAATCAACAGGATACTGCGGTCGCGTAATTCTGATCCGTAGGTATAACCGGACACATCGTAATCCGGCACTTGATCACTCGCGTTCGCCAGCACATCCGTTGCCGCATCTTTCAGGCCCATGTGTTGATAGGTTAATGACAACAACCGCATCGCGGTGATGTTGTAACGATTGTCCGTGGGGCGGCGCAACTGCTCGCGCAAACGATTCATTGCCGGCAATTCAGCCTTGTCAGCCAAGGCGAGCGTATATAGCCGATAAGCCGCCACCGTCGCATCATAATCCTGTTGCTGCCCACGATAGCTCCGCGCGAGATCGCGCTGATAATTAATCCACTGATCCAGCAAACC
This sequence comes from Cellvibrio sp. PSBB006, assembly GCF_002162135.1. Lineage (NCBI taxonomy): Bacteria > Pseudomonadati > Pseudomonadota > Gammaproteobacteria > Cellvibrionales > Cellvibrionaceae > Cellvibrio > Cellvibrio sp. PSBB006. The sequence goes on from NZ_CP021382.1 coordinate 2,611,020, forward strand.
GGTAGGCACCGCGTGGCCGGCACGTTTCGCTTCCAGCAGGAAGTGACCCGCGTAACTGGAGGCCCAATCGTTCACATAACTGGCACCCGGCCAATAACTGAAGCCGCCATTACTCTGCTGAAAACTCGCCAGTTTATTGATTGCCGCACGCACATTTTTCTCGATGTCCGCCGTCTGCGCCTCATTCAAATTAACCAGTTTGGATAAACGCAATTGTGGAAACGCTGCCGACACCGTTTGCTCCAGACAACCGTGCGGATAACCAATTAAATAATCCAACCGCTTCTCCAGGTTCAGCGGCGGCAAGGTGCTCACCTCCAGCGTGGTTTGGTTAGTACCGGCCATGCCGTGGGGCGTTAAGGGTGACTGCCAGGTTTCGCCGGGCGCAAGCAATTTGCTTTCCCAGATAACCGAGGGCGGATTCGCCGCACGGGATTCAATAAAGATTTCCTGGGTCGCTGTTTCGTCACCGCTGCGCGCCGTTACCAGCACCCGCCCTTTGCCGATGCGATCATTGACCTTCAAGCGCAGGCTCGCAATCGCATCACCGGGGCTATCGAATTTCAGGTTGGTGTTGTTATCAATCACCGTAAAAATTTCATTGGTTTCAACCTCAACCCTTACGTCTTTAATGGCCACATCGCTGACAAAAACATTCACCGGCAAGGTCACATCTTCACCCGGACCAACCACACGCGGCAAGGTGGCGAATAACACCAAAGGTTGCGTTACCGTTACCGATTTTTCTGTGCTGCCGTAGGCGTTGACTTCACCTTCATCGCCCGCCACAACCATCACCCGCACAGCGCCCATGTAGGGCGGCAAGGTAATTTTATGATCGCGCGTTTCTTTTGCATTTAGCGTAAAGGGCCCCATAAATTTCACGATGGGCGGAAAGCGACGTTCACGGCGTTTATTGTCTGCCTCTTTGTCGGCGTCACTACCACCGATAGCGAGCACACGTTCCAGCGATGCGCCATAAGCACCAACGACCTGATCAAATAAATCCCAGGTCATAACGCCCAGCGCTTCGCGGCGATAAAAATATTGATGTGCTTTGGGTACATTGAAACCGGTCAACCCCAATAAACCCTCATCCACTATCGCCAGGGTATATGTCATCGTCCGTTGATTTTTTTCACTGACACTGACGGTAAATTCAGTCTCCGGGCGCACCTCGTCGGGAACATCGACTTCTGGTTGTAATTGCGTGGCAGGATCTTCCACCAGCAGCGGCACTATGCCGTACAAACGCATGGGCGCATCGGTTTCGCGCGCTTGATGTGGCAACAACAGCGCAACATTGACGTAAGCATTGGGGGCCATATCGGCGGTAATCGGAATACTGATTTCTGTTTGATCTGGCTTTAGATCGAGCCAGCGATGTTCGAGCACGCGGCTGCCATTTTCCAGGCTTAACAGAACGCGGCCCTGTTGACTCTGCGGCAAACGCACAATAGCCGTTTCGCCGACCTGATATTTTTCTTTATCCGTAGTGAGCATCAACTGTGTGGCGGAATCCGGATTCTTTTGTTCACTCCAGCTCCAGCCGAGATACACCACCTGCCCCGCGCAATGATCGCCCTGCACATCACACACGCGGATTAAATGGCGTCCCCATTCATACGTATTTTTAGCCAGCGTCCAGCGTGCGCGGCCACTATTATCCGTGGTGAGTTTTGCCTGACTTACCGGCGTATGATTTTGATTGCCGACATAACTGGCAAGATCCTCACTTTCCTGATCCCACCACCAACGCCAACCAATTTCATACACCGTTACATCCAATTGCCGGTTTGCCAGGGTTTTGCCATCGCGCCCCAGGGTCACAAAAGTGACTTCATGGTCTGACTCGCGACTGATCGCATCCTGATAACCGTCGCCCTTGGGCACCATCACGCCAACCCAATTGTCGTAGGGCAATAAATCAAAGCGGCGCAGCGTGGTGCTGAAATTACCGCTCTCTTCAAACACGCGTGTGACGAAAGTGGCAGACAACATACCGGGCGGCGGTGACTCCACCGGTACATTCAAGGGAAATTGCGCACGGCCCTGGGCATTTAATTTTCCATCAAAGACTTTTTGTGAACTGCCTTCAAAGCTGCGCGCCGGATCATCGAAGCTGAACTGATCAAAGCCATCAAAGCGCGTTACCTTGCTACTGAGTTTGACTTCCGAATCGGCCTTCAATTGATTGGCCACCGCGCCGTGTAACCATTGCCCGAAGAGCTCCACCTGCGACGGCATAGTGGACAGGCGCAATGGCGTTTCGCTGAGTGTTAAATCCACCTTCAAACGGTTGGGCGTGATGGTTTCGACCTTAAGAATTTTATCGAAGTAACGGTTGCCCACATGCACCACCGCTCGCCAGTTTCCTGTCGGTGCGGTTTCTTCCGTGCGCAACTGAAAGGTGTAGAAATTATTCACCGGCTGCACATTGGTCTGGCTGGTGACTTTGTTGCCGCGCGGATCGAACAAATCCAGTTTGACCGGATGATCATCAGGTAATAATTTCTCTTTGTCCTGCAAGATAAACGTCAGGAAGATATCATCCCCCGGTCGCCAGACATCGCGTTCGCCGTAGATAAATCCTTTCAAGCCGCCTTTGACATTTTCGCCCGCCACATCAAATTGGTTGGTGGGCAGCGCTTCGTTGCGCGGGATGCGTAAAAAGCCGAGTTTTTTGTCGCGCTCCGCCGTGACATAAAAAGGTGTGCCATCGGTGGTGACCTCGGCCATACCGTATTGGTCCGTTTGGGCAGAGCCGATCACCTGTTGTTGAAAATTAAATACGTTGATTTTGCTGTTCGCCAAAGGCGCCGCGTCGTTTAATCCGGTGGTGATCACATGCAATTTATTATCGGCACCGCGCTTGGCCATGATGCCGATGTTGGACACCATAAACGTGCGGCCGCTGCTGACATTATCGCCGTAAGCGTAGTAGGCATCATGGCAGGGGTTATTGCGTTCACTGTAATTCCAGTATCCACTGGACTCGTAATATTGGCGATACCAATCCGGTTCCTGTTCGCGCGCATAATAATCCACACCATCGTAGTCTTCCGGCATCGCCGCAGTGGGCTCGACCGGACGCTCACTCTCACATTCATAAATGGCGTTGCTGCGATCCACACGCAATTCAATACGCACCAATCCATCGGGATGCTGCGCCATTAATTCCGTTAAATCGAGATGAAAACGTTGCGCGGCTTCGCGGGGAATGTCGGGCAGGCGGTAGGTTTTACGCCACAAATAACGGCCGGTACTGGTGTCGGCTACATTCGCGGTGAGATTGTAGCGCTGTAAAAATTGGCCGATGTTGTTGGCATAAACTTTAAACGCGATGACCTGTACCGAGTCCACCCCCACGGCTTCAAAAGGCACCGAGATTTGTGAGGCCGGTGGCAGGATGCTGCTATTGCCCACAAAATTAACCGCCGGTTTTGCCACGGCCATCATCAAGGTGTGGTGATAATCCTCCGGCAGATTTTTTTGCTGGCTGCTGCGCAATAATTCAGACACCACCAGCTCCGCTTCACCACTCAACGGCTGCGCGGGATAAACCCGCAACCGACTGCCGTCCACTTGTGCTCGCACATTTTCCTGATCAGCCAGGCGCACCAGGCCGCGCAGATTTTGTCGCGCATCCAGCGGCTCGGAAAAATTCACCTCTACATAAGTATCAGGATGGCGCACGACCCGTGCGTGGGTTACCAGAAATTGATTGATGGCGGGCACCGTGATATCGCGCGCACCTTTTTCGTCGGAGCCGATCGCACTGCCATCCCATTCAAGGCGCAAACTGGCCGCTTCGGCAGTGCGGGGAATATCCGCCAAGGTAAAGTCGTAGGTTTTATTATCGCTCTGCGCTTGCCAGCTAACCGGCAAGGTATTTCCCGCCAGACTCGCGCGCAGAATATTTTCTACCGCTTTGGGGTCAGCACGGTCGGTGGTAATCAGCTGACCACGCAAAGTCATCTGCTCCGTGTTTTCCTGACTGACCAGACCATCGATCTTTAGATCGAAATCCTGTTTGATGGTATGCACCTGCACCACAAAAGGCGGCAGATCTTTGTCCACACCTTGTAGTTTTTTATTGCGCAGCGTGAGGGTAAGTTGACGATCATTGGGCAGGCGCGTGCCGGGGGTAATACGCAATTCATCGGTGGCGGTGAAGAGCGCGATCAGCGGATGGTCTGGCGTTAATGACACCAAGCCCTCCACCGGTTGATTCAGCTGCTGCTCATCCACCACCGGATGGCTGAAACGGATAATCAGCGGTGCGTCCGTCGCAATCCAGCGTTTGGGGTAGTCAACAATATGCGCATCCCAGGCAGATGCCGTTGCCTCTTCTGTTGGTGCCTCGGCGGGCGGCGTGCGATCACAAGCAGTGACAATAAACAGAACATTGAACAGAACAGTAAGCAGAACAAAAAGTCTGCGGGCAGTCATTAACATCATTGCCGATTCCTTGTCGGTGGTGTGTCAGTGTGAAACTTTTTTGGAATATTTCAGGTCGCGTAACAGTATGGTTCAGACTGCCGCTAATATCGTTTGGTTGCACCACAAAATGTGGCTTTATTCCGCATCCAGTTCCCGTTTCAACAACAGTCTCGCAGCAGGGATCAATTCATCCGCCTGTTCTCGTTCGTCTTTGGTGAGAATTTTGTAACCGCGCGGTTGGCGGACAACGGCATCCCACCAGGGCCAGCCATAACCCCAGCGGTAGGTCGTGATCCAGTAGGGGCTGCCGCCCCAGCGGACATTGCTGTAGACAAAATTACCCAGCATGGGTGTGGCGGCCTCGCTGATACACAGCTCAAGCCGCCGATCCGAGAGTTCGCGTTGTTTCTCGGTGCCACCGAGCCAGTAATCAAAATCATGGGCCACACAGCAATGGCGCCAGCGCGGTAGATCACCGGGCAGGCCATCGAGCATCATGCTGCAACCGTCGGTACTGAACGGCATCAGCGTGTTAACTTGCGCCATTGCCGATGCGCCAAGCAATAACAGTGTGCCCAAGCCTGTCCTGATGGCTTTCATGGTGATTTCTGTCTCCTGATCGGCTGCTGACAGCCCCCGGCTGGTGTAAACGCTCCGGCATTGTACAATAGCCGCCTTTGACTCCGCCGCTCACCGCCCTGGACCTTGCTATGAACGAGAAAAAAACCACCCATTTTGGTTTTGAAGAAGTCGCCGTTGACGAAAAAGCCGGACGCGTAGCTGACGTGTTTCATTCGGTCGCCGCCAAATACGATGTGATGAACGACCTGATGTCCGGCGGTATCCACCGCTTGTGGAAGCGCTTCACCATTGAAGTCTCAGCGGTGCGCAGCGGCCATAAAGTGCTCGACATTGCCGGCGGCACCGGCGACCTGAGTTACCAGTTCGCCAAGCGCGTCGGCAGCGAAGGCCTGGTGGTGTTGGCGGATATCAACGAATCCATGCTCAACGTGGGCCGCGACCGGCTGATTGATCGCGGTGTCGCGGGCAATATCCAGTTTGCCCAGGCCGATGCCCAATACCTGCCCTTCCCGGACAATACTTTTGATTGCATCACCATCGCCTTCGGCCTGCGCAATGTCACCGACAAAGACCTGGCACTGCGCGCCATGCTGCGCGTACTCAAACCCGGCGGCCGCCTGCTGGTGCTGGAATTTTCCAAGCCGCAGAACAGCCTGCTGGAAAAGGTTTACGACACCTATTCATTCAAAGTCCTGCCGCTCATGGGCCGCTTAATTACCAACGACGCCGACAGCTACCGCTACCTCGCCGAATCCATCCGCATGCACCCCGACCAGGCGACCCTGAAGGCCATGATGGAAGACGCCGGTTTTGTGAATACCGAATACCACAACATGACCGGCGGCATCGTCGCGCTGCACAAAGGGATCAAACCCTGATGGACGCCACCCTCTCCACGGCGGCTCTCGCCGGACTGGAAAAGCTCATCAACACCGCCCTGCGCTATGATCCGGGCACCCGCATCGCCTTGACGAGCCTGGCCGATCAGGTACTGGCCATCCAGGTCACCGCGCCGGCATTTACGGTTTACCTCACGCCCGACGACGCGGGTATTTGCCTCATGGGCCATTGGGAAGGTGAAGTCCATACCCGCTTGCGCGGCTCCCTGCCTGCCCTGGCGCGCCTTGCACGCAGTGAACAGACGACCTTTGCTGACAGTGGTGTAGAGGTGATTGGTAACACGGGGTTGCTGGTGGATTTGCAGCGCCTGCTGAAAAATCTGGATATCGATTGGGAAGAAGCGTTGACGGAAATTGTTGGCGATGTGGTGGGACACCAGGGCGCGGAGATGCTGCGCAGCGGCGCGCGTTATACGCAGGATCGTGCCGGTGAAGCGAAGCGTTTGGTGAGTGAGTTTTTGACCGAAGAACTAGGCACATTACCTTCCAGAAATGAATTGGAAGGGTTTTATCAGGATGTGGATGATCTGCGGTTGCAGGCGGATCGTTTGGAAGCGCGGATCAAAGAGTTTTTACAGCACGGCAAAAACGGTTGATGGTATGGGATCGGGTGAAGGCGGGGGAGACACGCCGTAAATACATCCCTGTAGGCTCAACACCCGCATCCCTGCGGGTGATGGTCTCCCCCACCTTCACCCGATCCCCGGCGAACACCGCGGTTTCTGAAGATTGGGTTATGTCTCTTTCCAAATTAATTAATAAAGGATTCACGTGATCGTATTGCTTCGTCTACTGACTATCCTGCGTGTTTTCCTGCGCTATCGTCTGGATCAAATTTTGCCGACCGAACAACTATCGTTCGGTATGCGGTTGTTGTTACTGCCCTGCAAATTATTTCCCACGCCTTCCCTGAATCGCGGTGAACGCTTGCGGCGGGCGTTTGAAGATCTGGGGCCGATCTTTATTAAATTTGGTCAGTTACTCTCTACCCGCCCGGATTTGATTCCCGACGATATCGTGCGTGAGCTCAATCACCTGCAAGACAATGTTAAACCCTTTGATGCCAATCAATTTCGCGCGTTGGTGGAGTTGGCGTTGGGTGCGAAGGTCGAAGATATTTTTCTGGAGTACGAACAGGAGCCGTTGGCATCGGCGTCGGTTGCGCAGGTGCATGGTGCGGTGTTGAAGGACGGGCAGCGGGTGGTGATCAAAATTATCCGTCCTGGTATCGAACGCATTATCGAGCAGGACGTACAGCTGCTGTTGCACCTCGCGAAGCTCGTTGAAAAACACAGCCGCGACGGCAAGCGCCTGCGCCCGGTTGAAGTGGTGGAAGATTATCGCATCACCATCTTTGATGAGCTGGACCTGCAACGCGAAGCTGCCAACGCGTCACAGTTGCGCCGCAACTTTGCCAAGTCGCCCTTGTTGTATGTGCCGGAAATTTACTGGGATTACACACGCAACAATATTCTGGTGATGGAGCGCATCCACGGTATTCCGGTCACTGATATTGCCGCATTGAATGCGCAGAATACCAACATGAAAAAATTGGCCGAGCGCGGCGTAGAGATTTTTTTCACGCAGGTGTTCGAGCATAATTTTTTCCATGCGGACATGCACCCCGGCAATATCTTTGTGGCGGAGGAGCATCCCGAGTTACCGCAATATATTGCGGTGGATATGGCCATCGTCGGCTCGCTGACGCGGGAGGATCAATATTATCTGGCGCGCAATCTGCTGGCGATGTTCCGCCGCGATTATCGCCAGGTTGCCGAGCTGCATGTGCAAAGCGGTTGGGTGCCGGTCCACACGCGTGTGGAAGAGTTGGAAGCGGCAGTGCGTACCGTGTGCGAACCGATCTTTGAAAAGCCGCTAAAAGATATTTCCTTCGGCCATGTGCTGATCAGCCTGTTCCGCACCGCGCGCCGCTTTGATATGGAAGTGCAACCGCAATTGGTGTTGCTGCAAAAAACCTTACTGAATATCGAAGGGCTGGGCCGCCAGCTTTATCCGGATCTGGATCTCTGGACCACGGCGCATCCGTTCCTCGAACGCTGGCTGAAGAAACGTTTCCACCCCACCATCTTGTGGAGCGAATTAAAACGCTACGCGCCGGAGTGGATGGAAAAATTTCCGCAGGTGCCGCACCTGGTGTTTAACAGCCTGGAGCAATTGCAGAATCTCGGAGAGGTTGCGCCGCAACTGCAGGAGCTTCGCATGCAGTTGGATATCAATGAACGTAAACGCATCCATCGGCGTCGCCGTGCGGTCATTGCGTTACTGGCATTCGGCGGTGCAATAGCCATTGCCTGGCCCGACATTGGCGATGCGGTATTGCGCTCGGTGGATGATGTTACGCAGATGGATATTCCTGTGGGCAGTTATATTCTTGCCACCATCGGTGCAGCGGCATTGTGGTTCCGTCGGTGAGTATTTTGTAGGTTGGCTTAGCACAAGCGTAAGCCAACGCGGTGTCGGAAAATGGGTTGTGCTTGAAATAAGGCACACATTGCTTGGGGATTTGTTTGTCGGATTACGGCCTGCAGCCTAATTCGACGTGATGATGTATGGTTATTTATTTTAAAATTTTATTGTTTATCGCGATGTGCGCCTTGCCGATTTTCGGTGCGCGCGATATGTGGCTGCGTCTGGATTTTATCTGGCCTGCGGTGATTTACAGCGTGCTTAGCCTGATCACTTTTTTAATCTATCGCAGCGATAATTGCCGTGCGCAACAAGGCGAGCGTCGCTTCTCTGAAAAATCCCTGCAATTATTTGCGCTGCTGGGCGGCTGGCCCGGTGCGCTGCTCGCGCAACAATTATTTCGTCACAAAACCCGCAAAGTTTCGTTTCAGCTTTTATTCTGGTTCATCGTTTCGCTGCATCTCGCGTTCTGGTGCGACTGGTTTTTATCCGGCGGTCATTATTCCTCATTAGTGCTGAAATTCCTGATGGGCCGCTAAGCTTTTTCACTTCTGCATCACACCTGTTCTGCTGTCACCGGATTCATGTTAGCTAGAGCACTGACATGTCCCGGTGCTCCGTCCTAGCATCACCTGACTGCCATTCGCGCGCGCTGTATACAGCGTGAAATGCACTCGGTTAACAGGATGTAATGATGACCCATTCGCTGCAAGATTCCGCCGCGCCTCGCGCAACCGGTCGCCCCGTGTATCTGGTGGATGGTGCGCGCACGCCTTTTTTGAAAGCGCGCGGCAAACCCGGTCCGTTTTCGCCGGTGGATCTGGCGGTGCAGTGCGGGCGCCCATTGCTGTTGCGTCTGGATATCCCCGCCGATGCTTTTGACCAGGTGATCCTCGGCTGCGTCAATGTGGTGGCGGGCGAGATGAACCCCGCGCGCATTGCGGCGCTGCGTTTGGGTATGGGTGAAGCCATGACGGCTTTTACCGTACAGATCAATTGCGGTTCCGGTATGCAGTCCGTGGATACTGCCTTTCGTTATATCCGTGAAGGCTCGGCAGATTTGATTCTCGCCGGCGGTACCGAAGCCCTGAGTCACGCGCCCATGGTGCTGGAGGACGAGGCGGTGGAGTGGCTGGCCGGCGTGCAGCAAGCCAAAAGCCTTGCGGATCGCCTGCACCAACTCACGCACTTCAAGCCAGGCTTCCTTAAGCCGGTCATCAGTTTGAAACGGGGCCTGACAGATCCCATCGCCGAGTTGAACATGGGGCAAACTGCCGAAGTAATCGCTCACTTATTTAATATCACGCGCCTGCAGGCGGACGAATACGCCGTATCCAGCCATCACCGGCTGGCCCGCGCACAACAGGAAGGCTGGCTCAAACAGGAAGTCTTACCCGTCTTCAGCGATGCCGGGGAATTGTTCGAAGACGATGACGGCGTGCGGCCCGACAGCTCGCTGGAGTCCCTGACCAAACTGAAGCCGGTATTCGAAGCACCTTACGGCAAGGTCACGGCCGGCAATAGCTCGCAAATTACCGACGGCGCTTCCTGGCTGGTGCTGGCCTCGGAAGAGGCGGTACAGAAATACCAACTCACCCCCAGGGCGGTAATCCTCGACAGCGACTGGGCTGCGCTCGACCCGGCGATCATGGGCCTGGGGCCGGTCCTCAGTTGCTCCAGCCTGCTGACGCGCAACCAACTGGCGCTGGATGATATTGACCTGTGGGAACTCAACGAAGCCTTCGCGGCACAGGTGCTCGCCTGTCTGGCCGCCTTCAACGACGCCGATTTCTGCCGCACCGCATTGGGTCGCGAAACCCCTTGGGGGCTGATTGATCGCAACCGGCTGAATATCGACGGCGGCGCCGTCAGCCTAGGCCACCCGGTGGGCACCAGCGGCAACCGGATCGTCCTGCATCTGATGAATGCCATGCAGCGCAACGGGTTCAAACGTGGCATCGCCACAGAATGTATTGGCGGCGGACAATCCGGCGCTATGTTGATTGAAGCAGTCTAGGGAGTACCTCCATGGCCGGCCACATACTCGACACACTCAACCGACAGGAACGCCAACTCGGGCCCTTCGGTCGGGGCGACCTGATCAACACCGAGGTGAACCCCTGGCAGCACTGGCACCTGCGTACCGATGATACGGGTATCGCCTGGCTGGTCATGGACCGCGCGGATGCGAATACCAATTCGCTGTCGCAGGCGGTGTTGGAAGAACTCGGACAGATACTGGAACAACTGTTACTGAACAAACCCCGCGGCCTGGTGCTGCGCTCCGCCAAGGACAACCACTTTTGTGTGGGCGCCGACATCCGCGAATTCCGCTCCCTGGAAACCACCGAATCCGTTGAACAAAAACTCCATGCCGCCCATGCGGTGGCAGACCGACTTGCCAGCCTGAATTTCCCTACCGTCGCCGTGATCCATGGCCACTGCTTCGGCGGCGGCCTGGAACTGGCACTCTGCTGCCGCTATCGCCTCGCCGTGCCCGGCGCCAGCCTGGGTTTTCCAGAGGTGCAACTGGGCCTGCATCCGGGATTGGGTGGCACCGCACGCGCCACGCAATTAATCGATCCCATCGCGGCCATGACCATGATGCTGACCGGCAAACCCATGCCGGACAGCAAAGCCAAAAAACTGGGGCTGATTGATGATCTGGTACCGGAGCGCCATCTCGCCAATGCCATTGAAGCCGCCATGCGCGGCAAACTGCCTCGTCAGCAACCGGGCCTGAAAGCGCGCCTGCTCAACAGCGCCCCGGCCCGCCAACTGGCGGCAAAAAAGATGCGTGAACAGGCCGCGCACAAAGCCTCACCGGACCACTACCCGGCACCGGAAGCCTTGATCGAACTCTGGGAAAAGCACGGTAGCGACAGTAGTGCCATGCGCCGCGCCGAAATCAGTTCGTTTGCCCGTCTGCTCACTGGCCACACCGCGCAAAACCTCATCCGGGTGTTCTTTCTGCGCGAGGCCATGAAAGGCATTGCCAAGGAACAACCGACCTACCATTTCAAGCGGGTTCACGTGGTGGGTGCAGGCGCGATGGGCGGCGACATTGCCGGCTGGTGCGCACTGCAAGGCCTGACCGTGACATTGTCAGATCAGAAAACCGATTCCATTGCCCGCGCCGTTAAACAGGCGGCGGAACTGTGTGACCGCAAGCATCTGGGTCCGGCGGAGAAGCGGCGCGTACTGGACCGTTTAATTCCCGACCTCAACAATCTTGGCGTGCGTACCGCCGATATCGTGATTGAGGCGGTGCCGGAAGATCTCGACATCAAACACAAGGTCTACCGCGCTATCGAGCCCAAGCTTAAACCCGGCGCCATACTCGCCACCAATACCTCCAGCATTCCGCTGGACCAGCTCAAGGAAGGCCTACAGAATCCGGAGCGACTGGTGGGGCTGCATTTCTTCAACCCGGTGGCCATGATGCAGTTGATTGAAGTGGTCAGCCAACGGGGTATCGCCGAGGACACTTACCAAAAAGCATTGGCCTTTACCGGCAAGATCAACCGCCTCCCCGCCCCGGTTTCCAGTGCACCGGGCTTCCTGGTCAATCGCGCGCTTACGCCTTATTTGCTCGAAGCCATGGTGATGCTGGACGAAGGCATCGCTCCGGAAAGCATTGATCAGGCCGCGGTGGATTTCGGGATGCCGGTGGGTCCGGTGGAGCTGGCGGATCAGGTTGGCCTCGACATCTGCCTTGGCGTGGCCGATATGCTCCACGAACAGCTCTCCACCGAGATGGCACCCATACCGGACTGGCTGCGGCAAAAAGTCGAGGAGGGCAAGCTCGGCAAAAAATCGGGCCAGGGTTTATATACCTGGCAGGATGGCAAGGCGCAGAAAAAGAAGGATCTACCCAAGGCGCCGGAAGGCACGGTGAATCGCCTGATTCTGCCGATGCTGAACGCCTGCATGGCGTGCCTGCGGCTGGGCGTGGTTCCGGACGAAGATATCCTCGACGGCGCCATGATCTTCGGCACCGGCTTTGCCCCGTTCCGGGGAGGTCCGATGCACTATGCGCGCCGCAATGGTTTTGCGGAAATCGCCATCCGCCTGGATGTACTGGAACAACAACATGGCCCACGCTTCAGGCCCGACCCCGGCTGGCGCAAGGACAATGGATGAGCTGAAGTGCCAGCCCCGGTTATTCTCTGATCCACAGGCCCTGGCTGATGCCGTTATCGAACGTGTAGGGAAACGGATCGTCCTCGGTTTACCCCTGGGATTGGGAAAAGCCAATGAGTTCGCCAATGCGCTGTTCGAGCGCGCCTGTAATGACCGCAGCATTTCCCTCACGATTTTTACCGCGCTGACACTGGAAGCACCACCCGCCAGCAGTGAACTGGCCAAACGCTTCCTCAACCCGCTGCGCGACCAGTTCTTCGGTGACTATCCAAGGCTCGCCTACGCCCGCACGCTCAGCCAAGGCAAACCATTACCCGGCAATATCCGCGTCCAGGAATTCTTTCTGCAACCGGGTAAATGGTTGGGCAATGCCCAGGTACAGCAGAATTATGTTTCGCTCAACTACACCTATGCCTTGCAGTTTTTGCTGAATGCGCGGGTCAATGTTATCGGCCAGCTCCTGGCGCCGCCCGCCAATTATGAAGCCGGTGAATTACCCGCGCAGGTCAGTTTAAGCAGCAACCCCGACATCACCGCCGACCTGCTGGATTTGCGCCGGGACGGCAAGCTGGAGTGCCTGATGGTGGGCGAGATAAACCGCCACCTGCCCTTTATGCACGGCGCGGCCGAGCGCAGCACCGATGAATTTGATTTGCTGCTGGATACCGGCCCGGTGTATTTCTCGCTCTTCAAGCCACCGCAGCAACCGGTGAGCCTGATGGATCATGCCATTGGTTTGCACGTGGCCCGTCTGATCCCAGACGGCGGCACCTTGCAGATCGGTATCGGTTCCATCGGCGACGCCATTGCCAGCGGCTTGATCCTGCGCCAGCAGCACAACGACATCTTCCGCGAATGCGTGCGCAACCTGTTGGGCAACCGCAAAACCCTGCCCGGTTATGAAGAACCGTTTCGCGACGGGCTATACGGGTTGAGCGAAATGCTGGTAGAGGGTTTTCTTGCGCTGATCAACGCCAGCATCGTTAAACGCGAGGTCGATGGTTACCTGATGCACGCCGGTTTTTTTATGGGCAGCCCGCATTTTTATCAGATGCTGGAGCAGATGGACCCGGCGATTCGCCGCCGGATTGCGATGATGCCGGTGTCGTTTGTAAATGAACTCTACGGCGACGAACCACAAAAACGCCGCGCGCGGGTCAAGGCGCGCTTCGTCAATTCCGCCATCATGGCCACGCTGAATGGTGCGGTGGTATCCGACGGTCTGGATAACGGTCAGGTCATCAGCGGTGTGGGAGGCCAGCACAACTTCGTCGCCCAGGCGCACGCGCTGGCGGATGCGCGCTCCATTATTACGCTACGCGCAACCCGCACCCACAAGGGCAAGGTGCATTCGAATATTTGCTGGTCCTACGCCAACATCACCATTCCGCGCCATATGCGCGATATCGTGGTAACGGAATACGGCGCGGCAGATTTGCGTGGTAAATGTGATGCAGAGGTTATCGCGGCGTTGCTGAATATTGCCGATTCACGTTTTCAGATGGCGCTATTACAACAAGCCAAACGGGCCAAAAAAATCCCGGCAGATTATGAGATTCCGCCGCTCTATCGCCACAACACGCCAGCGCATTTGTTGACGCTGTTGGGGCCGATCCGCGCGCGCGGTTATCTCAACCATTTTCCTATCGGCAGTGACTTTACGCCGACAGAACAGCGACTCGCCGCTGCGCTGAAAATTCTCAATAAACAACAAGGTTCAAGGAAAGCACTCTGGAGACTATTTAAAAAATCCTGGGGCCAAACACCAGACGAAGCCGTTCGGGCCTGTTTGAAGCGCATGGATCTGGATGCCCCCGGGTCGCTTAAATTAAAGCTGTATCGCCGCCTGTTGATTGGCGCGCTATGCGAGCACTATTAACGTTAAAAATCGGAACTCCCCCCACCTCTCCCAGTCGCAGAATCAGGCTACACGCCTTGTGTGATTTACCTGAGTCGACTTCCATCTGATCACCTTGCCAGAGGAGACGCATCATGAAAGTAAAAGAAGCCATGACCAGTCAATGCGAGTTCATCGAACCGGATGACAACCTGCAACAAGCGGCGCAAAAAATGCGTGACCTGAATTGCGGGTTTCTACCCATTGTGCGTCCAGCTACCGGTGCGCTGGAAGGTGTGATTACGGATCGCGATATTGTGGTGCGTGCGGTGGCAGACGGCTGTCATCCTACCGAAACCTTGTTGAACCAGATTGAAACGCCCAACGTGCTTTATTGTTACGCGGAAGACGGCGTTGAATCCGCTGCGGATAAGATGAGTGAACAAGGCGTGTATCGATTGATTGTCCTTGATTCACCGGAAACCAAACGCCTGTGCGGGGTAATCTCCCTCGGCGATATTTTGCGGCATAACGAAGAAATTCTCGCAGCGGAAACGGCGCGGCATATTATGATTAATGCGGCGTAGAGAAATCTGTGGGTCGGATTAACGCAGCGTAATCCGACCAAACTATCAATGACCCGCCTGCCCCACCACCACTGGCTGATAACGCTTAACGGTATAGCCCTCTGCTGCAAACAATTCCAACAAATTACCCGGCCCGGTAAAGTGCATCGCATCGACCAACACCAACTCTACATCCTTACTTTTTAACATACCGGCAAATGCCGGCAGCCAGGATTTATTGCGCTTGACCACCAACTCGTTGTACAAATCCGGCGCCTGGGTGCGTAGTTTCTTGCTTTTGAGTTCATCGAGTTTTTCCATATCACCCTTACGCCAACTTTGTGTCGCTTGCTGGGTCGTTTCGGATAAATTTTTCAATTCATCCAGAGTGGCTTTGATTAACGCATCGGCGTCCGCATTATTAACCACTTGCAAAAGCTGGATTTGTTGGTCGATGGATTCCAGCGCAATAACCGGCTTGCCCGCACGACGCGCGCGATAAAAATAATGGGCATCAACACCGTTGGTAAATTCCAGGCGTTTGGTTTCCATCAGGGTGAGGGTAAAGCTGGCAAAGGCGGGTTTGAACATAAATAAACTGAAGACCGGTACGCGGCGCTCCCGCGCGAATGCTTCCAACTCCTGCCACACCGGCGCGGACAGTACCGATTTTAAATTGCGACCATCGGTGTACATACTGGCCTGCATGGCGCGCACACCAAAATCCGGTTGATTAACCGCGTGAATATCGCGCTCGACGTAGAGTGCATCCGCCTCGCGAAAGGCTTCATCAAATTCTGCCGGCAAGGGATAGGCTGTTTTCTTTAACGCACCCAGACTTGCACCAACCCGGAATGAGTGTTTGCCATGGGAGACTTCCCAAATAGCCGCTTCAGCCCAAACAGCCGGGGTAAGCAACAGCATGATGAGCGCTACAGAAGTTTTCAGCATTGATATTTTACTGAGGAAAAATGTCGTTATCATGGGATACATCGCACGCTAGACGCTTCGCTTAAAAAGCGTCGGGCTCAGCGGCCATGCCGCTGCCCGACTACCCTCCGAATTCTTATTACAATTGCCAGCGAAGCGCGTAAGTAATTGGGTTATCCGTTCGATGAAGTTTTGCGGGCAAGGTTCAGTAAAAACTACTCAGCTTGCAGCATAAATGTGACCGGCCCGTCATTTAGTAAACTGACTTGCATGTCAGCCGCGAAGATACCGGTGGCAACCTGCAAGTGGCGTTCACGCAGGCGCGCAACGAAATAATCGTACAGTTGCTCCGCTTGCGCCGGTGGTGCCGCCGATGAAAAACTCGGGCGCAGCCCCTTGCGCGTATCCGCTGCCAGGGTGAACTGCGAGACAACAAGAACACCACCATTGATCTGCTGCACATTGCAGTTCATCTTGTTGTCCTGGTCCGCAAAGATGCGATAGGCCAACACCTTGTCAAGCAACTTATCCGCACTCGCTTCGGTATCGGTCTTTTCCACCCCCAGCAGCAACAAAATACCCTGCTCTATCGCACCGACAATTTTCCCATCGACTTCTACCGCCCCGCGCTTGACCCGCTGAATCAAACCTAACATAACTACCCTTTTTGCTGCCGATTATGACTGACTGGCCTGCTTGCGAAACTCGCTCGGCGTCATGCCCACTTTTTTCTTGAACAGTGCGTTGAAGGTTGCCTTGCTGTTAAAACCCATTTCGTACATCAGGTCGATCATGTTTTTATCGGCTGACTGCGGATCGGCTAACAAACGCTTGGCTTCCTCGACGCGGTAATGGTTAACAAATTCAAAAAAATTACAGTTGAAATGGCGGTTGATGATATTGGATAGCGTTCGCGACGGCATATGTAATTGCCCTGCCAGTTTCTCCAGGGTCAGGGCCGGAATCAGGTAAGGTTTTTCATCTTCCATCCAGCGACTCAAGGTTTCCGCCAACTCCGGTTTATATTTATCTTTGTTGGTTTCTTCCTTACCGCTTTCTGCCTCTGGCGTGCGCGACTCAAGCCCTTCACACACCGTCGAGTGGCTCAGCCCAAAGAAAATCAGGATGCTCACCAGAATAAAGGTAATGTAATTTCCCAATAAACCGGCCGTTCCGAAATCTGCCGACACACCATACATAATGGACAGGATTAACATCACGGCGACCAATACCGCCCACAAACGAATACCGAGGAACCCGATCACCAATAACTTTAACCAGGTTAAATCCAGCTTATCGATATCAGAATAATTGTGTTTCAAATGTTTGCCGTAACGGCGAATCTCCAACAGGCACACCGCGCCCAGGGTTGCGCGGAACAGATCGCGAAACAGCGTCACAAAATTCATGTAGTGAGGCGCAACCAGCAGGTCATATTCTTCCTGTATGGATTTTTTGGTGGCGAAATCCAGGCTGTAATAAAACACCAGCTGATGAAGGAAATACGCAATAAAAGGAATCAGGTAGACCAGATCGCGCGCGGTCAGGCGGTAATCCTTATACACCAGCGAGCGGGTGTACCAAAGCAATAACGGCCCTTCGAGCCAGTAACCAAAACCGAATACATAAAACAGATTGGGCGACCAGTCCAATGCAATCGCACGGAACTCGGCACCGAAACTGATCAGGATATCCAGTGGAATCGCCGCTTGCTGCAACAGGAATAACGCCAGTAGGGTGTTGGTCAAACGCCGTTCCCGGCGCGCTGTCAGCAATAAGATCGCGAAGAGAATACATTGATAGGCTGTCATCAACAGCACGACATCATGGGTATTAAAGATTGTTGCTTCCATGGGGATACCACCGAAAAGGATGCGCGGTTTTTTCGTTATTGTTCACATCCCGGGCCCGGCGAAAAATACATCCATGCGCACCGGTCGCATAATCGGGAAATCATGGCGCAGCAGCGTTATCCG
Source organism: Cellvibrio sp. PSBB006 (assembly GCF_002162135.1). Classification (NCBI taxonomy): domain Bacteria; kingdom Pseudomonadati; phylum Pseudomonadota; class Gammaproteobacteria; order Cellvibrionales; family Cellvibrionaceae; genus Cellvibrio; species Cellvibrio sp. PSBB006. The sequence continues at coordinate 2,628,823 of NZ_CP021382.1, forward strand.
GACTGCTGCGCTTTTGTTTTTATATTACGCCAGATTGTCGCTTTCGTGACGCAGCTTTCTGGCCAGTGCATCCGTTGCGCGAATCAGGGCGTCCACAATACCGGTTTCGCGTGAGGCGTGGCCCGCTTCGCGGATAATTTGCAACTCGGCATCCGGCCAGGCTTTGGACAGCGCAAAGGCATTATCAACCGGACATACCATATCGTAACGGCCATGGATAATCACGCCGGGGATACCTTGCAACTTGTCCGCATTGCGCACAATCTGGTCCTCGGAGAGGAAGGCATTGTTCATAAAATAATGCGATTCGATACGCGCCAAAGACAGGGCACGATGTGGCTCGGTAAATGATTCAACGACTTCCTGATTGGGCCGCAGGGTTGCGCAGCGCCCCTCCCACAACGACCAGGCTTTGGCGGCGGCCATCTGCATAATTTCGTTGTCGCTGGTCAGGTGTCGATAATAGGCCTTCATCAGATTGTGCTGCTCACTGACCGGAATCGGCTGGATAAAATCCTGCCAGTAATCGGGAAAGACATGGCTGGCACCATCCTGGTAAAACCAATGGAAATCCTGCGGCCGACACAGAAAAATACCGCGCAGGATCAAACCCAGCACCCGGTCGGGATAGGTCTCCGCGTAAACAAGGCTGAGGGTCGAACCCCAGGAGCCGCCGAACAATACCCAGCGATCAATGCCCAAATGCTCGCGGATGACTTCCATATCCTCCACCAGTTTTTGCGTGGTATTGTTCTCCAACTCAGCGTGAGGACGGGAACGACCGGAGCCGCGCTGATCGAACAGCACGATGCGGTAAACCTCTGGATCAAAAAAGCGCCGATCGAACTTACCGCACCCGGCACCCGGTCCGCCGTGTACAAACAGTACCGGGATACCGTCGGGGTTGCCCGACTCGTCGACATACAATTCGTGGGGAGGCTCCACGGCAATTTCGTGGCGTTGATAGGGTTTGATTTCGGGGTAAAACGTCTGCATAGTTTTTCCTTTCAGCAATACTGCACGCCAAAACCGTCACACATACCACCAGACAGTTTCAAAGATTAACAGTAGCACACCATGACATTTTTATCGGCCACCACAACCGGTTAAAACCCATTTTGTGGCACAGAACGCAGGATGCATGTTCCGTTGCGCTTTACAAGTTTTCACAAAATGGCGGATTCTACTGACATAGACTGACAAACCCATCTTTTAGACTGCTGCGCAATCTACCGAGGGAGTGCCACCATGCAACGCGCCGAACGTCTGTTCCAATTACTCACTCTGTTACGCAACCGCCGCACAGCATTAACTGCGCGCCAGTTGAGTGAACATATGCAAGTCTCCGAACGCACCATCTACCGCGACGTCCAGGCACTCAGCCTGTCCGGCGTGCCGGTTGAAGGCGAAGCCGGCGTTGGCTATCGCCTGCAACGCCACTTCCAGTTGCCCCCCTTGATGTTTGACCGCCACGAAGTGGAAGCCTTACTGCTGGGTGCACGCATGGTCAGCGGCTGGGGCGACAGCCAGATGGCCGCCAGTGCCAACAGTGCCATCCAGAAAATCCTCGCGGTCCTGCCCGACCACTTGCGCCACAGCGATGAAAACCTGCCGCTGCTGGTGCCAACCTATGACGAATACCAGAAGATTTATACCGCCCACAGCCAGACCATCCGCGAAGCGATTCGCCAGCAACGGATGCTGTTGATCGATTACAAACGCGCCGATGAACAAACCTCCTCCCGTCAAATCGAGCCGCTGGGCCTGATCTTTTGGGGCAAGGTCTGGACGCTGGTGGCCTGGTGCCAATTGCGCAATGACTATCGTGTATTTCGCCTCGATCGTATCCAGCAATTGGCAACCACCGATGAAAAATTCACAACCAGCGATGAAAAGAGTCTGAAACACTATCTGAATCTGATGGCGGAAAATTATGAGCAATACAACGAACAAGCCTACGAATGCCACAAGCAAGAAGTCGCCGAGCTTATCGAGTAAAACACCCGTTCGCTGCGGCTGGTGCGGCACGGATGAACTCTATTGCCAGTACCACGATGAGGAATGGGGCGTGCCGGTTTACGACGATCAGAAGATGTTTGAATTTCTGATGCTGGAAGGCGCCCAGGCGGGCTTGTCGTGGATCACGGTGCTGCGCAAGCGGGAGGCTTATCGCAAGGCGTTTGATAATTTTGATCCGGTCAGGATTGCCCGTTACAGCGAGGCGAAGAAGGCGAAGCTGCTGTTGAATCCCGGCATCATCCGTAACCGTTTGAAGATTGAGAGTGTGGTGCGCAATGCGCGGGCGTATCTGGATTTGCAGGAACAGGGGGAGAGTTTCAGCGATTTTCTGTGGCAGTTTGTGGGTGGTAAGCCGAAACAGAACCGGCGCCGTACCCTGGCGGATATTCCGGCGTCGACGCCGGAGTCGGATGCGATGAGTAAGGAGTTAAAAAAGCGCGGGTTTAATTTTGTGGGCACGACTATTTGTTATGCGCATATGCAAGCGACGGGGATGGTGAATGATCATTTGATCAGTTGCCATCGTTACAAAGACTGTGCGGATTAGCTTTTTTTCTTGTGGTCATGGATTCCGTTGTACCCTCCGGGACTCGCCGTGAACCCATCCATGGGGGCTCATCACCGGCATCCTTGCCGGCGATGGTCCCGGAGGGTACAACGGAATCCACTCTGGAAGTTCGGTGCGAACGGCTGGGGTTAAAAGCGTTTATTAGGGAATAATGCCCGTGGCACTAGGGCCTGTGCATAAAGTCAGATTTGCATGAAATAATCTGTTTAATTGCAAAAAAGCAGTACGGAAATTTCTCCTCACCGGCTATACACCATGCGCTTTTTTAAAAGTCACGCTGTGGCACAAATGTCGCAGAATGGGTTTCGGTGTTGGGTCCGAGACCATCACCGGCAAGGATGCCGGTGATGAGCCCCCATGGATGGGTTCACGGCGAGTCTCGGACCCAACACCGAAACCCATGACCCCACCTAAAACAAGCCATTAAAACGACAAAAAAAACCGTCAAAATCCCGCCTATATTTCCACTCGAAGTAAAACCAGTTCAAAAAACCAGCAATAAAAACAAAACAATCTATTAACGCTCTATTAGCAAAAGACCTACTGGTCTATGCTTCAAAAACCTAGCGCACGATCATCCTGCGGAACCACTCAAGGAGCACAGGGTCATCACCTTACACCAATAACACATCGACGCTAGATTACCCTCACTGCACAACATCGACATGGAGCAAAGTTTATGAGCAAACATCGCCAAACCGTTGGAGTCGGCGTTAACCTCGGCCACACTGAAGCGCTGCGCGACCAATTAGTTGCCGAGATTACTGAATACGAACGTCAACAAGCCTCGTTGAAGTTAAACGGAAACCACGTGAACTTCAGCATGATTCAAACCTATAAGGAATTGATTCATGCGCGACGGGAAATGCTGAATAAATTACCGCCCCGTTTTTAACTCCTCCCGCAACGTCGCGCTGTTGATCGGTCAGCCAGGCTGGTACGGCGCTGACCGGCATCGGACGATGCACGACGTAACCCTGCACCTGATCACAACCCAATTCATGTAACGCCTGCACCTGCTCGCAAAGTTCGGCTCCTTCCGCCACCACCTGTAAACCCAGCGCGTGAGCGATGGAGACGATGCCTTTGATGATGTCGCGATCCACTTTGTTATGCGGCAGGTCGGCCACGAACGAGCGGTCGATCTTGATAACGTCCAGCGGCAGACGCTTGAGATAAGTCAGCGATGCGTAGCCGGTGCCAAAGTCGTCGATGGCAACACGTACGCCCATGTCGTGACACCGGAGCATGATGCGCCGCGCCCGTTCCAGATCTTCGAGCATGGCGGTTTCGGTGATCTCAATCAGCAGTGACTTGCCAATGTCCGTCGAGAGTTCGCACACACTTTGCAGCTCCGCCAGGAACGAGGGATGCAGAAAGTGTCGTGCTGAAATATTGATGTGCATGCTCGCGGTCACGCCCTGACGCTGCCACTCCAAGATCTGCGCCACGGCGTTGTTCAATACCCAGTTGCCAACGCGGTAGTCGATGTCGCCGCGCGCCGATTCGATGGCGTTGACGATAGGCGTGGCGGTGATCACTTTGGCGGAGGGTTTTTGCCAACGCAGCAAGGCTTCGAAACCTTCCACCGTTGCATTGCTGAGATTGATGATCGGTTGGTACCACAAACACAATTCGTTGCGATCCAGTGCGCCGTCGATATCGACACTCGAAATACTTTTTTCCGGCTCGACATCCACCAGCGCCGAGGCGCGGTAAACGCGATCACCGCCGTCGAGCTTGGCGCGGTACATGGCCGCATCTGCCTTACGCAGCAGGCTGATTTGGTCGGTGCCATCGGCCGGTGCGAGGACGACGCCAATACTGCCGCTCAATCGGCCGCACTTGCGTCCGGTACCGAAGTGGATGCGCAAGGCTTGCTGGAAACGTTTGGCCAAGACCTCGACACCGGCCTCGTCACATTCCGCAATCACCAGAAATTCATCGCCACCCAGCCGACCCAGATCATCGCTTTTGCGTTTGGCATCGTTGAGGCGATTGGCCGCATCGCGCAGCAGACAATCACCGACTTCGTGCCCCCAGTTATCGTTAGCGGTTTTCAACCCATCAATGTCGATAAAAAACAGAGCGAAGGAACAATGGTGTTCGCGCAGGCGTTGCAAGCGCGCGTCGAGGCGGCTGATTACGCCGTGACGATTCAGCGCCTGGGTGAGCGGGTCGGTGTCCACCAGTGAGCGCAGGCGGTGTTCCAATTGCTCCCGATGACAGGCCACTGCAATCTGGCTGGCGATACGTTCTGCGAGATTAAGGGCGTTGGGCGATATTTGCGGCTGGTTGTCATTAAACCAGGATGAGGCAAGCACACCGATCACCTGGTCAAACGCGATCAGCGGAATCACCAGGTTGGCCTTCAAACCGGCACTGATTAACGAGGGCATGGCATCGGGATCGGCGGGATAGTCGCTGACAAAAATACTGTTCTTGGTGCGCAAGGTGCGCCCGGCGATTCCCTGGGTTGAGGCAAAGCGCATGCCCCTGAATGCACCGAGCAAATGCTGGCGACTGCCTTCAAACAAGCGGTATTCAAAATGCTGACCCGTATCGTCGAGCATGATCAAGGCTGTGCCGTCGGCGCCGAGGATAGACTGCACCGACATCGCCGCTTTGCGAAAGAAGGTTGAGAAATCCGGCTCCAGCGTCAAGGCATCCATCGCCGCCAACAACGAAGGAACTGCGCTCAGGCCGAGAGAATTATTGTTCATCGCCACTCACTGTCGCCGGCAAGGCGGTAAAACAATTGAGTGGAGCAACAAATCTGCCAAGTCCGACAAAATGGGCCGAAGGCGATTTTTTATAACAAAACCGGCCCTGTGCAGGCTTAATAAACTATCTGCGCCTACACGCAGGAATCAAAACCTCAACAGCACGCACCAAGTTGAATAATGCGTCAAGGCACGCGCACCATGACAACGCAAACGCATTCGCGCCTACAACGGATACACTTGTACCTCATCCCCTTCCGCCACACTGACACCCACATCAATACGCACCAGACAATTGGCCCACACCACAGACGACAAGGCTCCGGAACTCTGTTGGGGATAAATCTCCACCCCGGCCGGCGTGATGCGACCACGCAGGTATTCACAGCGCTTGCGCGGGTTGGGCAAGGCAAACAAGGCCGGTAGGCGCAGTGGTTGCGGGGATACATAGCTGCGCCCCTGGCGCTTGAACAACAGTGCGCGCACCAGCAGGGTAAAGGTCACAAACGCGGAAACCGGATTGCCCGGCAGACCGACAAAAGGCGTTTCACCCACGTAACCAAAGGCCAGCGGTTTACCGGGCTTAAGGTTGATCTTCCACAACGTCAACTTACCCAGCTCGGTCACTGCCGCTTTCACGTGATCTTCTTCGCCAACCGATACACCACCGCTGCTGAGGATGACATCTGCCTCGGCAGCCTGTTGCAGTGCGGCTTTGGTGGCATCGAGGGTATCGGCCACAATGCCGAGATCAACCACGTCGCAACCCAGGTCACGCAGCAGGCCGGTAAGTAGATAGCGGTTGGAGTTGTAGATCTTGCCCGGCATTTGCGGTTGACCCGGGTCGAGCAATTCATCGCCTGTAGACAAGAGCGCAACCCGCAGGGGGCGGTAAACCACCACCTCGGCAATATTCACCGACGCCAGCAACGCCACATCTGCCGCGCCCAGGTAATGGCCTTTTTCCAGCAGGCGTGTACCGGCGTGGATATCCTGCCCTTGGGGGCGGATGTTTTCCCAAGGTTTGACCGGCGCCAAGAGAGTGACCCGATCACCTTCCAACCGACAATCTTCCTGAATAATGACTGCATCGGCGCCGACAGGAATTTCCGCGCCGGTAAAAATCCGTGCTGCCGTACCGGCCAACAGCGGTTGTGCAACCTCTCCCGCTGCAATGCGCTGGCTGATGGGCAGGCTGCTGCCCACTTGCAACCCCATGCTGTTTACCGCGTAGCCGTCCATCGCGCTGTTGTCCGCTGGCGGCACATTGATACCAGCCTGGTATGGCTGCGCCAGAACCCGACCGAAGGCTTGCATCAACGGCAGGGTTTCAGTGGCTTTGATCGTACTCACACCATCGATCAACTGCTGGCGGGCGGATTCAATGCTGATGAGCTTTTTGGTCATGGCGTTATCCAAAGTCTTTTTGTTATCGGTCGGGTTTTACGCATTAGCGCTGGGTGTGGATGAGGTGGGGGTTGGTTGGGCGTTATTCAAACCGATGTCGGATTACGCGGCTTTGCCGCTAATCCGACCTAGGGTGCGAATCACAGTTTAATTTGTTCGACGAAATTGCAGGGGCGGTGACGGCTGTCGAGTTGGTCTTTGATGATGCGCTGCCAGGCGGTTGTGCAGGCACCGGTTGAGCCGGGCAGGCAAAAGATCAGCGTGCGGTTGGCAAGCCCGGCGGTGGCGCGCGACTGGATAGTCGAGGTGCCGATTTCCTCATAAGACACCTGACGAAACAGCTCGCCAAAGCCCACTACGGTTTTATCGAACAAGGGTGTAACCGCTTCCACAGTACTGTCGCGGCCCGCAAAGCCGGTGCCGCCGGTAATTAAAATCACCTGGGCCTGCGTATCCACAATCCAATTAGAGATGACGGCGCGAATCTGGTAGATATCGTCTTTCACCAGCTCGCGTTGATGCAGCTGATGCCCGGCTTCTTGCAACAGATCCTGCAAGCGTTGCCCGGAGGTGTCCGTCTCGCGATTGCGGGTGTCAGAGACGGTCAGCACACAAATATGTAAAGGAACGAAGTAGGTTTGACTGCTCACAAATGAAAGTCCTTGAACAAGCCTGGAGAGATAGCGGCCGGGATGTCAGCCGCCAGTGGTATTCATAAAGCGCAATATTTGGGGTTCTTCGGCCAGATTAAAGTCGTGTTGCAGCGGTTTATTCGCCATGGCCGCGATAATCGCTTCACGCAAGGGCGCCGGATCATCGGGCGAGGCACGCAAGACTGCGCGCAGGTCAACGCTGTTTTCCTGACCTAGGCACAACAGCAACCGCCCTACCGCCGTCACCCGCACGCGGTTGCAACTACTGCAAAAATTCTGGCTGTGGGGGGAAATAAAACCGATGCGTGAAGCATGAGTACCGCTGCGCCAGTAACGCGCCGGACCACCGGAATCATCGTCCACCGGCACCAACGGAAATTGTTGTTCGATCAAAGCACGCAACTCGGCGCTGCTGACAAATTCGGCGGCACGCCCGTGGTCATCGATACGCCCCAGAGGCATTTCTTCAATAAAGCTGATATCCAGCCCTTCATCCAGCGCAAAGCGCACCAGCTCCGGCACTTCATCGGCATTGAAATGTTTGAGAGCGACGCAGTTCAACTTAATGCGCGAAAACCCCACCCGCTGGGCGGCGCGAATGCCTTCCAGCACCTGCTGCACATCGCCAAAGCGGGTCAGGCGGCGGAAGCGCTCCGGGTCGAGACTGTCGAGGCTAATATTGATGCGATCCACACCAGCGTCATGCAGAGCCCGGGCATAGCGTGCGAGATGGGTGGCGTTGGTGGTCAGACATAAACTGCGCAGGCCGGGCAACTGACCCAGCTGCTCCATGAGCTCAATTACGCCTCGGCGAATCAGCGGCTCGCCCCCGGTAATGCGCAACTTGTGTACGCCCAGTTCGGTAAAGGTTTTACCCACCTGCACCAGTTCTTCGATGGAGAGTAATTCATTGCGCGGCAAAAACGTCATGTCCTCCGCCATGCAATACACACAGCGCAGGTCGCATCGGTCGGTAATCGACAGACGTACATAGGTAATCTCACGCCCGAACCCATCTACCAGGGCGGCGCGGCGCGAAGCGACAGGTCGATCAGTTTGCGTAGGACCAGCCGTTGAAACAGGCACTGTGTACATAGATGTTCTCAATTCACCTCAGTGATCACATGATAGCGCAGAGTCTCGCGGGTTCCTGTTAACTTTACAGCGCCTAACGTTTGTTAAGACATCCTTCATATAAGCCAGCAGCGAGCCGAGTGGTTCCTGAGCGGTGCAATTACCAAACCAGCTTCGCGGTTAGACCAATCCAGGCGTCAACTACCGTACAAATGCATCAACTATATTTCACCGAAAACCCATAGAAAAGAAGAATGCACACTATTGGTTCTCGTGCACCACATGTTGATTCATTTTGGATCATTTTTGTTAAAAAATTCCACTGCGTTTTTGCAATAAAAAAGCGCACACCTGCACACCATTGGTGCCGTAGTGCAAATTCACCCGGCTCGCCCAAATGACAGAGACCACCTTTTTACCCTTCATAACCTCTTGAAAATAAAGCACTAAAAAAAATTATTCGCGCCGAATCGGCAGATGGCACTCTCTTTGCTCAAGTCCCTTTGCGCAGTTTTGATCACTGCAAGATGTTTTAAGACCGGTGCAACTTTTCATTTTTTCTGTTGCGTCGCCACTACACAAAGGGCTGTCATTGTGAGTACTTCATCCTTACCGCGTTACACACCTGCTGACGAAACTGTCACCGCCATCCATGCGCGCGCTATTGAGCCGCTGATGGTCCGTGCATCGCAATTCACTGTGACCGCATCACCCGCCAAGCAGCACGGCACTACCCAGGGTCGCTCAGCAAAATCTGCCGGCGGAAAAGTGTGGCTGGTGGGCGCCGGTCCAGGCGATGCAGAGTTGTTGACCATCAAAGCCCTGCGTGCGATAGAAAACGCCGATATTATTTTTTTCGACCAATTGGTCAGTGCAGAGATTCGCGCGTTGTTTCCTGTAGGTACACCGGCGCTGTACGTCGGCAAAGCGAAAAACCAGCACAGCATTGCGCAGGAAGACTTAAACCAATTATTAGTGGATCAAGCACAGCTCGGCTTGACCGTATGCCGCATTAAAGGTGGCGACCCGTTTGTATTCGGCCGCGGCGGCGAAGAATTACTGGAACTGCGTAAAGCAGGTGTTGAAGCAGAAGTCATTCCCGGCATTACCTCGGCATCCGGTTGCAGCACCTACGCCAATATTCCCCTGACCCATCGCGGCCTTGCCCAAGGCTGCACGTTTGTCACTGCCCACGCCGAAAAAACCCTGGACCTGAATTGGTCAGCACTGGCGCAACTGAATCACACACTGGTGTTTTACATGGGCCTGACGCGTGCCGATGTAATCGCCACAGAGTTGCTAAATGGCGGTATGGCTGCCGACACACCGGTTGCCATTATTGAAAACGGCTGCCGCAGCAATCAGCGCGTGATTATCGGTGCATTGAGTGAATTAACTGAACTTGTTGCACGCGAGCAGGTGCAATCCCCCGCATTAATTATCGTCGGTCAGGTGGTGAGCCTGGCGGAACAATTACAACCGGACTTTTGGCAATCTGTTGCAGCAGAAGCCAACACCCAACGTCTGTTAGCCTGAGAGTAGGAGTAAGGTTATGAAACAACGCATTATTGTTGTCGGCAACGGTATGGTCGGCCACAAATTTATTGATGGCCTGCTCAACAGCGAGAACGCCGCTGATTATGAAATCCTGACATTTTCCGAAGAGCCACGACTCGCGTACGACCGGGTAAAACTCAGTTATTACTTTGCCGGCTCGACCGTGCAGGATTTGATGTTGACCTCCGAAACGGAATATCAGGCGCGCGGCGTACATTACACCTTGAGCGATAAAGTGGTTGGCATCGACACCGCCAACAATACCGTCACCACCGCCAGCGGTCGCAGCGAACACTACGACAAACTGGTACTGGCGACCGGTTCCTATCCTTTTGTTCCGCCCGTGCCGGGCAAAGACCAGCCTCACTGCCTGGTGTACCGCACCATTGAAGATCTGGAAGCTATCACCGCGTCCGCTGCCGAGAGCAAAGTGGGTGTTGTCGTGGGTGGCGGTTTGCTCGGACTGGAAGCAGCCAACGCGTTAAAAAATCTCGGACTGAAAACCCACGTGGTGGAATTTGCTCCGCGTTTGATGGCAGTTCAGTTAGATGAAGGTGGCGGCCAATTATTGCGTCGCAAGATTGAATCACTCGATGTGTGTGTGCATACCGAAAAAAATACCAAGGAAATTGTGGCCGGCGAAGAATGCCGCTACCGCATGAATTTTGCCGACGGCTCTTTCCTTGAAACCGACATGATTTTGTTCTCTGCCGGCATTCGCCCGCAGGACGAACTCGCGCGTCAGTTTGGTTTAACCATCGGCGAGCGCGGCGGTATTGTGATCAACAACAATTGCCAGACGTCGATCGACAATATTTATGCCATTGGTGAATGCGCCCTGTGGGACAACCGCATCTTCGGCTTGGTCGCGCCCGGCTATCAGATGGCCAAGGTTGCTGTTGCACACATCACTGGCGGTGCCGATCAATTTGTCGGCGCTGACATGAGCACCAAACTGAAATTACTTGGCGTGGATGTGGCGAGCATCGGCGATGCCCACGGCCGCACGCCGGGTTCACAATCCTACATCTTCAGCGATGGCGTGGCGGAAGTTTATAAACGCCTGATCGTCTCTGCCGATGGCAAAAAATTGCTCGGCGCCGTCCTGGTCGGCGACGTTGAAGCCTACGGCACACTGCAACAAATTTGTGTTAACGGTATGGATTTACCGGACGCACCGGAACAACTGATTCTGCCGGCGGTAGAAGGCGGCGGCATGGCCATCGGTGTGGATGCTCTGCCGGAAACGGCACAAATCTGCTCCTGTTTCGACGTCACCAAAGGCGCTATCTGCTGCTCCGTACAAAATGGTGTAACTACTATGGCCGGCATCAAGGATGCCACTAAGGCGTCTACCGGTTGCGGTGGCTGTGCAGCGCTGGTCAAACAGGTAATGGATTGCGAACTCACCAAACTCGGTGTGGAAGTGAACAACAATATCTGCGAACACTTTGCCCATACACGGCAAGAACTGGCGGATATCGTGCGCGTGAAAAAAATCCGCACCTTTGATGAATTGCTCGATCAACACGGTCACGGCCTGGGTTGCGATATTTGTAAACCGGCGGTGAGTTCTATCCTGGCGTCTTACTGGAATGAATATGTGCTCAAGCCGGAGCACATGGGCTTGCAGGACACCAACGACATCTTCCTCGGCAACATGCAGAAAGACGGCACCTACTCCATCGTGCCGCGCATCGCCGGTGGCGAAATTACACCTGACAAATTAATTGTACTGGGTGAAGTCGCCAAGGAATTTAATCTCTACACCAAAATCACCGGCGGCCAGCGTATCGATTTATTCGGCGCACAACTGCATCACCTGCCGACCATCTGGAAAAAACTGATTGATGCCGGCTTTGAAACCGGCCACGCCTACGGCAAAGCTGTGCGCACCGTGAAATCCTGCGTCGGCAGCACCTGGTGTCGTTACGGCGTACAGGACAGCGTCGGTATGGCCATCGCGATCGAAAATCGTTACAAAGGTTTACGTGCACCGCATAAATTAAAATTTGCGGTGTCCGGGTGTACACGCGAATGTGCGGAAGCGCAATCAAAAGACATCGGTGTTATCGCCACAGAAAATGGTTGGAACCTGTATGTGTGTGGCAACGGCGGCATGCGTCCACGTCATGCAGACTTATTTGCCACCGACCTCGACGATGAAACCCTGATCAAGTACATCGACCGCGTACTGATGTTCTACATCCGCACCGCCGATCGTTTACAGCGCACCTCGGTGTGGCTGGAAAATCTTGAAGGCGGCTTGGCCTACCTGAAAAAAGTGGTTATGGAAGACAAACTCGGTATCGGACAAGACCTGGAAGATGAAATGACCAGCAACATTGGTAACTACCAGTGCGAATGGAAAACCACCATTGAAGATCCGAGCAAGCTGAAACGTTTCAGTCACTTTATCAATTCAAAAGCGATTGATGAAAACCTGGCTTATGTGATCGAACGGGATCAGCCGCGCCCGGCTACCAGTGAAGAGCGCGTGCAGAAAATTCCGTTGATTGAACTGGTAGAAAATTAATCGGTACGCATGGCTCGCCTCACCGGGCGAGCAAGATACTTCATCAACAATCCATAACGAGAAGCCATTATGAATACCATGACAGCGACTTCCGACATTACCCGTCACACCCAGGTCTCCGATTGGACCAGCGTGTGCGAGGTCAGCGACCTGACACCGGATACCGGCGTTTGTGCATTGATCAATCAAAAGCAAATCGCCATTTTTCACTCGCGCCGACTGAACGAATACTTCGCCATCGGTAATTACGATCCCATCGGCGAAGCCAACGTCTTGTCGCGCGGCATCATCGGCTCCATCGGCGACGCCGTGGTAGTCGCCTCGCCCTTATATAAGCAGCATTTTAATTTGCGCACCGGTGAGTGCCTGGAAAAGCCCGAGCACACCGTACCAACTTACGCCATCCGCATTCAGGACGGCCAGGTACAAGTACACGCATAACCCGTTTCACTCGACCCCTGCCGCCGTTAACCCGGCGGCTTTTTTCCCCAGCTTCTTCGACGACTGCTTCATGAAGTCGGCCTCTGGGGCAGCCTCGGCTGCCCCACTTTTTTATGACGATACGTCAACGGTATTTCTACATTCGGCCGTGGGATAGCAAAACGTCTTTTTGCTGAAACAGAAATTCCACCACGGCACGCACGGACGGAAGTAGTCCTCTGCGGTGGGGCATTAACAGCGTTGTGGTTACTTCACCTGCGGTCCATCCCTCCAATACCTGCACAAGCCTTCCAGATAAAAGTTCAGTCATACACAATTGGCGCGGCAAGCAGGTGATGCCCAAACCATAGCTCGCCGCGTTTATCAGTGTTGTTGTGTCATTCGCCATAAAACGTGAGATGGGCGTGACCTTCGTCTTGCTACCTGTCATATGAGTGAGCGACCAACTCGACGCCGATGTCGCCGTTAGCAAACCGTGATGAGCGATAAGATCTTGAGGTGTTTTTGGCGCCCCGAATGTGTCCAGATAGGCAGGTGAGGCCACGAGAAAAACCGGGTCAACACACAGCTGTCGTTGAACCAACTCAGAATTCGGCAGCGGTGAAAAATGATCACGGACCACGATATCAAAACCTTCCTGTATCACATCAACAAAACGATCTGTCGCGTCCAGGTCTATGCGCAATTTTGGATATTTTCCCGCAAGTTCGGGCAGCAGTGGCGCCAGAAAAAGTTGCGCTGTCGGTATAGACGCGGTGATTCGCACCAATCCGTTAGGCTCTGCCATGCGACCGCGAACAATATTTTCTGCCGCTTCCGCCTCAATCAACATTGCGGCCGCGTGGCGATAAAAATCCTTGCCAGTGTCAGTCACAACAAAACGGCGCGATGTACGTTGAATCAGGCGCACACCCAGCGCATCTTCCAGCGCTGCGACACGTTTGCTGAGGGTCGCCTTTGGAATGCCAAGCTGGCGCGACGCAGGAGCAAACCCCTGGCAGTCCACCGCCTGAACAAAAAGATAAAAGTCGTTGAGGTTTCTCATCTTCGCTCACCGTCTACATTTGTAGACTTTTCGTTAACAATTTGCGATCTACTAGACCATCGTATCCCTATATAAACTTTCGACATTATTGATTGATTTGTCAACGATGGAGAAAGCAGGAATGAGCGACGTAACAATTGTGGGTCTTGGCGCTATGGGCACAGCACTGGCCGAAACACTTCTCGCCCAGAGACTAAAGGTTAATGTCTGGAACAGGTCCCCCGAAAAAGCAAAACCACTCATCGTCAAAGGTGCCAACCTATCGGTAGATATCGCGTCTGCCATAAGTACCAGTGAACTGGTGTTGATATCGGTGCTCGACTACCAAGCCGTAAAGGAAATCCTGGAGTCAGCCACGGAAGCTTTGGCCGGACGGACGATTGTCAATCTCACCAATGGCACACCATCTCAAGTGCGCGACATGGCCGCATGGGTAGAAAAATGTGGTGGCAAGTATCTCGATGGCGGCGTGATGGTGACACCAGAGTTAGTCGGCGGACCCGAAGCATTTGTATTCTATAGCGGCTCTCTCGCCGTTTATAAACAGCACCAAAAAGTGCTGGCCATGCTGGGCAACCCGGTTTATGTCGGAGAGAATTTTGCACTCGCGGCGATTTATGATCTGGCATTACTCAGTTCAATGTTTGGCATGTTCGCAGGCTACATTCATGCTGCTGCGCTCTTGCGTTCAGAAAATATACCTGTCACCGATGTCACACCGATGATCATGTCCATGCTGAAGGCGATGATTGAACTGTTCCCCCAAACTGCGCAGGAAATTGATACGGGTGTATATCCGCAGCCGAGTTCAAACAATACGATGATGGCTGCCGGGCTCAAAAATATTCTGGATGCCAGTCGTGAACAAGGCGTACAGGAAGACCTGATACAACCTATCTGGAAATTATTTCAGCGCGCTTCGACTTCAGGATTAGGTAATAAAGACATCTCCGCCCTGCCGTTATTACTACTCCGTGCTAAACCCATCATAAGCCCACCGCAGTGACTTTCTCTTTGCGCGTTCCGGGAACCTACCGCCAAAACTGATGCCTGCGTTATCAGTCCTCTGCCAAATAGTGCTGAGGGTTTGCGTTGATTCAAGGAGCAAGCCATGACGAAAGAGCACAGCGATCACGTTGATCCGGCAAATACAATCACCCTTGATAGTCATGATGCTACAAGCATTCCATCGCGACGACGGTTTATCAAAGGCGTGGGCTTGTCGAGCCTCGCCGCTGCGACGGGTGGCGCATCGATGAACACCTGGGCGCAACAAAATCCCCCCGCAACCTCACCCACCAACGCTGGTGCTGCCGCCGAAGGTAAGGTTCGCGTCGCGTTTACGGTGAACGGTCAAAAAAAACAAATCGATGTCGCACCCAATGTGATATTGCTCGATGCACTGCGCGATTACCTCGGCCTTACCGGTACCAAAAAAGGTTGCGATCACGGCCAGTGCGGCGCGTGCAATGTGCAGGTCAACGGCAAGGTGATTAATTCCTGCCTCAGCCTCGCGGTCATGCACGAGGGCGATGAGATTACCACCGTCGAAGGTCTCGGCGGTTCCGCTGGCAAACTCAGTCCATTGCAACAGGCCTTTCACGAACACGATGCATTTCAATGCGGCTATTGCACGTCCGGCCAATTGATGAGCGCCGATTTTGTGCTGCGCAATGAACAACATATTGCATCGGACGATGCGACGGTGCGCGAAGCCATGAGCGGCAACATTTGCCGTTGCGGTGCCTACAAAAATATTCTCAGCGCTATTCAATCGGCGCGCGACAAAGCTTAGGAGGTCACATGCGTAATTTCGGTTATCAACGTGCGGCCAGTGTGGATCAAGCGGTGAAAGCCCACGCGGGTCAACAGGCTTCGTTTGTGGCGGGTGGCACGACTTTGCTTGATCTGGTGAAGCTGGATGTGATGCGCCCGGAACGTATCGTCGATATCAATCCGCTGCCGTTAAAACAAGTTGAACGATTGAGCGACGGGCGTTTGAAAATTGGTGCAATGGTATCCAACGCAGACCTCGCGTGGCACCCGACGGTTAAGCAGGATTACGCAGTGTTATCCGAAGCATTATTGGCTGGCGCATCCACGTCGTTGCGCAATAAAGCCACGACTGGCGGCAATGTCATGCAGCGTGTGCGTTGCCCTTATTTTCGCGATGGCATCTCGCCGTGTAATAAACGCGAACCGGGTTCCGGTTGTTCCGCTATCGGCGGCGTTAACCGCAGTGTGCACGCCGTGCTCGGTACCAGCGATCATTGCATTGCGAGTCATCCGTCAGATATGTGTGTGGCCATGGCGGCTATCGGCGCGCGCATTCTGGTGGACGGCCCTAAAGGCAAACGCGAAATTGATTTTCTGGATTTTCATCTGCTCCCCGGTAATTCGCCGGAGAAAGAACACGCACTCGGTACCGATGAAATCATTACTCACGTTGTGCTTGATGCGCCCATCGCGGGCAGCAAATCCCATTACCTGAAACTGCGTGACCGCGCGTCCTATCAATTTGCCTTGGCATCCAGTGCCGTAATTGTTGCTACCTCCGGCGGAACTATTCAACAGGCACGCATTGCGTTAGGCGGCGTGGGCACCAAGCCCTGGCGCGCCAAAGAAGCGGAGCAAAGTCTGATCGGCCAGGCACCGACGCAGGAAAATTTTGAACGGGCAGCGCGCATTGCGTTTGAAGGCGCGCAACCGCAATCGCAAAACGCATTCAAGATTCCACTCGGCCAACAAGCCATCGTGCGCAGTCTGCTCACCGTAACTGTCTAGCGGCTTGCGCAAGGAGCCGAAGGAGATCGAACCATGAATGATTTCAAGCAAAGCGGCATGATCGGCGTCGCCAAGCCGCGCATCGACGGCCCCAAAAAACTCACCGGCCAGGCACACTACGCGGCGGACAATCGCTTCCCCGGCATGGTGTACGCCTACGGTGTGTTCAGCACCATTCCTAAAGGTCGCATTACCAAGCTCGATACTGCGCGCGCGCTGAACATGCCGGGCGTGATCGATGTGTTTCATCACAACCATTTCCCCAAGCTCTACCACTCGCCCAGCTCCATGGCACAAGAAAATCACATGGATGAAACACGCCTGCCGTTTGAAGATGATCGCGTGCATTACGCCGGACAATTTGTGGCGCTGGTGGTAGCGAATACGTTTGAAGTAGCGCGCGAAGCGGCACGTTTAGTCGATGTTCGCTACGCGGAAGACACGCCCGTCATCACATTGCAACAAGCGATGGCCAGTGGTGCGAAGATCAAACCGGACAAAGAGAATCAAAGTGCACGCGGCAAACCCAAAGCGGTTTTTCAACAAGCCACCCAACGCATTGACGTAACCTACACAACGCCGATAGAAACCCATAATCCCATGGAGATGCATGCCACCACTGCCATGTGGGATGGCAATAATTTACTGATGTACGAAGCAACCCAGGGCGTTATCTTCGCGCGCAATACCATGGCCAAAATTTTCGGTCTGCCGCCCGAACAAGTGGATGTGCGTGCGCCGTTTATTGGATCAGGTTTTGGTAATAAATTGTGGATCTGGCCCCACGCCATTGCCACTGCCGCCGCGGCGCGGGAAATTCGTCGGCCGGTGCAATTTGTTGTGCCGCGCGCGCAGATGTTTACCACCACTGGCCATCGGGCGCCCACCCATCAGCAGATTCGCATGAGCACCGATGATAAAGGTCGGCTTACGTCATTGGAGCATCACACCGTCAACACAACATCCACCATCAATACCGTGGTGGAAACGGCGGGCCGTTGCAGCAGCAGTCTTTATAGCTGCCCGAACGTGGACGTCACTCACGGCACATTGCAAGCCAATACCGGCACACCCACCGCCATGCGCGCGCCCGGCGCCGCACCGGGTTTATTTGCGTTGGAATCCGCGATCGATGAGATGGCCGAAACACTCGGCATGGACCCGCTGGAATTTCGGCGAATTAATTTCACCGATACAGATCAGAGTAATAATTTACCGTTTTCCAGCATTCATTTATTGGAAGCTTACGAACGTGGCGCTGAAAAATTTGGCTGGGCAAAACGTAATCCTAAAATCGGTTCCATGCGCGACGGCAATGACATCCTCGGCTGGGGACTCGCAGCGTGCAATTGGGAAGCAATGAAAAATGATTGTGAAGCCCGCTTGTCCTTGCGCGCCGACGGCAGCGTTTTTGTGTCCTGCGCGACCCAGGATATCGGCACCGGCACTTACACCGTTATTGCGCAAACCGCTGCCGCCATAACGGGGGTTCCTCTTGAACGTATTGACGTCGAGATCGGTGATTCCAGTTTTCCTAAAGGCCCATTGGCCGGCGGTTCCTGGGCCACCGCTACTGTCATGCCAGCGGTCGCCGAAGCCGCGAAAAATGCTATCGAAGAACTCAAGGAATATGCCGCCGATGAAGGTGGCATTTTTGCCGATGCAAAAAAAGACGCTCTGCGTTTTGAAAACGGCAAACTTATCGGCCCGAACAATCGCGCGGTGGCGTTTCCAGAAATACTGAAAGCCAAAAAACTCGCCAACGCCGACGGCACCGCCAAAACCTCTGGCAGAACCAACGAAAAATATTCCTATAAATCCTTCGGCGCGCACTTTGTCGAAGTGCGTTGGGACCCCGGCATCTCACGGCTACGCGTCTCCCGCGTTGTCAGCGCCATTGATGTGGGTCAGATCGTCAATGAAAAGACCGCGAAGAATCAGGTCGAAGGCGCCGTTGTGATGGGCATCGGCATGGCGCTGTTCGAACACACAGACTACGACACCCGCACCGGGCGGCCAGTCAACAACGACCTCGCGGAATATATGATGCCCGTCCATGCCGACCAACCGCCGGAACTGGATGTAATCTTGCTCGATCACCCGGATTACAACTTCAGCGAGTTTGGTGCGCGCGGTATCGGTGAGATCGGGATTACCGGGTTGGCGGGGGCGGTTGCCAACGCGGTGTATCATGCGACGGGCAAACGTATTCGTGATTTGCCCATTTCGTTGGAGAAATTGATGGCGGTGTGAGGGAAGCACTCACACCGCCAAGTTGATTCACACCAACTATGCGCATAGGATATACAATGATTTTTAAAAAGGTCATCGCCCGTGCAACAGGAAAACGCCCCCTCATTTGCCATCCACCAGGTTAACCTCACCGATATTTTTACGCTTCATGCCAAGCTTCCTGAAATGCGCGCGGCAGAAAGCATTGAACATTATATCAACCGAATTAAAAAACGTCCTTATTTAGCACTGGCGGCCTACGTCGATAATCAGCCTATCGGGTTCAAGTTAGGTTATGCGGAAAGTGAACAAACATTTTATAGCTGGCTCGGAGGTGTAATGCCAGATTATCGGCGAATGGGTGTAGCAAAAGCCTTGATCGACGCCCAAGAGAAATGGGCGAAATATGCTGGATACAAAACACTTAGCGTAAAATCCATGAACCGCTATCCCGGTATGTTGCGACTATTAATTGGTGCGGGTTATGTGATTGATGGATATGAAGCGAATGGCGACCCGATGGAGGCGAAGATTTTGTTCTCTAAAAATATTACCAAACCGTTAAATGTATAGTCCCCATATTTCTAATTAATACACTCATTATAATCACCAACTTGGCCCAAGGCTTGCAACTCTATCATCCGGCCTTCGGCGAGGAGCTTATTTCAAGCTATCCAATAACACGCAAGTGCTTGAGATCGCCGAGAAAAGTGTCTGACATTATTTTAAGGCGATCGCTATGGAACATATTGCAACCAGTAAAAATTTCAAAACCTTGGCAAGAATGGGATACGGTGCCAGAGGTGTGGTTTATCTGATGATCGGTGGACTGGCGTTGTTAACCGCGTTTGGAGAAGGTGGAAAAACAACGGACAGCAGGGGCGCGATTACAGAAATTATGCAGCAGCCTTTTGGTGAAATATTGCTGACGATTTTAATTATCGGATTGCTGGGCTATGTCGTGTGGCGGTTTACTCAGGCGGTGAAAGATGCGGACGGCCATGGCAATGATCCCAAAGGTCTGGCAGTGCGCAGTGGACTGTTTATCAGCGCGATCTCGCATTTATTTTTAGCTTTCTGGGCGACGATGTTATTGCTGGGTGAAGAAAGCAGTAGCGACGCCAGCGGCGGCGGTATGCAGGAAAACGGTCAGGCTTTTTTGCAAACCGATATCGGCCAGATGGTGCTCGGCATCGTCGGTTTAATTGTTATCGGCGTCGGTTTTGCGCATATGTATAAAGGCTGGCAGAGTCGCTTTGAGCGCTACATGGATATTCCCGGAAACCAACAACAATGGGCGCGACCTGTGTGCCGATTCGGTTTGATCGCGCGCGGCATTGTGTGGTGTATCGTCGGCTGGTTTTTGGCTCGCTCTGCATTGCTCGCGGGCAGTGGCGACATAAAAGGCATTGCCGAGGCGCTGGATACTTTGCGCAACACCACCTATGGAATCTGGTTATTCAGTATTGTTGCGGCCGGCCTGGTGGCGTTTGGTGTGTACAGTGTGCTGGAAGCCTTGTATCGACGAATCAATACCGATTAACACATAAGAATTACGCAAAACCATCGTTTTATCCAGAGCCGTTTCCAGAAAAACAAAGTCCGATCTAGGATTCCGCACAAGTCCATGCTTAAATTGAACGTTCGGATATACAGGGAATATCAGCAATGGTGAAGGCAATCCCTGAATCACTATAAATAAACATCGACTTGGGGATTTTTAATCATGTGGAGCCTGTTGCGGGTTTGTGCCGTGTTGGCACTGGGTTTTATTGCGTTAAATGGTTATGCAGCCGACGTTGCTATTAAAAAGTTATATAAAAGCAAATGGCTTCAATTGGAAACCGAGAACTTTATTGTCCTCACCGATGCAAAGGAAAAACAAGCCAAAGACATGGCGCTGGAGCTTGAACATTTCCGCCACTTCACCGCGTTCCTGCTGGGCTATGAACAACATCCGCTTAACCAAAAAGTCCCGGTCATCCTGGCCAAAAATAGAAGCTCATTTAAATCCATGGGCTTTTTCGACAACCTCGCTGGTATCTTTGTACAAAACCATGGCTACGTTATTTTTGCCCGCGCCGATGGTTTTAAGTCTTCCGCGCAGGGCAAAGGTAATTGGGGGCGCGCCGTGGTGTTGCATGAGCTGATGCATCTGCTGGTTAACAACTCGTCTTTGGAGTTCGCCCGCCCATTTTGGTACAACGAAGGTATTGCTGAATATTTCGGAACCTATCTGGAAAAGGACGGCCATGTCATCCTCGGGGACATGAGTGTACTTGGTGACCGGTTTTATACCATGTTGACCCGCAACGGCGGCGGTTTTGAAGGCATAGATTCAGAGTCATTACTCAAGACGCGACAAGCCGACCTGGAATTTCACGAAAAGATGAACAATCAACAAAGCCGTGAATACAGTAAATTTTATGCGCGCTCGGCAGCGGTGGTGCATTATCTCAACAGTGACCCGGCAAGGCGTCAGCAACTTTACAGATACCTCGCACTGATCGACAAGGGACATTCAGTCGATGATAGTTTTGCTTATATCTTTGAGATGTCTTATGCCGAGTTCGACAAAAATGTCGCCGACTACATATTCGGCAAATATGTCCTGGCACGCACCTTTCCTATCGGGCCGGGTGGCATTGAGTTTCCTGAAACATCCTATACCGTTAGAAAAGTGCCACAGCGGGAATCCATGGAAACCTTGTTCGGCAAGATCATGATGCTGCCCAGAAATATTGTTTCTGATGAAGACCGGGAAAATATGTATCAGGATCTTGAAAAGATCTATCCCGATTTCTTTGCGCAAAAAGAATAGCAAAAAAATATTCTCATCGGTTGACAGCACAAAAAATCGGCGTATTATCGCCAACAATTTTTCGGGCCAAGCCCATTTACCCATCACAGAGGAGTACTCGTTAATGTCTTATGTAGGAAAACAATTCGACTAACACCTTTCGAGTACTCAGGCTTGGAAGGTCATTTACAAAACCTTCCAGGTCAGGCAACTACAAAGCCCTGATCAGGTCACTGTTCAGGGCTTTTTCTTTTGGCTCCGGTTGGTTTGATTTATAGATACCCCCTATTGGTAGGTAAAGTCATGCCTGTAAAAATTGAGTTAAACAAAAACGCGAGCAACGGCATTAAGCCGGTAAAGATTTACACCAACAACATCGAGCAATCTGCGATTACGCAACTGAAACAAATCGCGCAATTACCGATTGTGCATTCACACGTTGCCGCCATGCCCGATGTTCATACCGGCATCGGTGCCACAGTGGGTTCGGTAATCCCGACACTCAACGCGATTATTCCCGCCGCCGTTGGTGTGGATATCGGTTGCGGTATGAGTGCGGTGCGGTTATCGGTGAAGTCTTCGCAACTGCCGGATAATTTATCGCCCATGCGCAGCGCCATCGAGCGCGCCGTACCGGTCGGCATGCAGGCGCATAAAACGGTGAGCGTGCGCGGGAGTGCGTGCAAACAATTGGCACCGGGTGTGGAGTGGTTATTTGAAAAACATCCGGCTGTAATGAAGATGCTCAACCAACCGCACACCATCTGGACCAAGCAACTGGGCACGCTCGGCAGCGGCAATCACTTTATTGAAGTGTGCGTCGATGAAAACAAGGATGTGTGGGTAATGTTGCATTCCGGCAGCCGTGGCATTGGCAATGCGATTGGCCGTTACTTTATCGCGCTTGCGAAAAAAGATATGGGAAAACACATCCACAACCTGCCCGACAAAGACCTCGCCTACTTCACCGAAGGCAGCGAGTATTTTGTGGATTACGTGGCCGCGGTGAATTGGGCACAGGAATACGCGCGGCTTAACCGCGATGAAATGATGGGCCTGGTGTTGCGCGCTATTGCGCCCTTCCTGCCACCGTTTCGCACGGATCGCCACGCGATAAATTGCCATCACAATTACGTCAGCCGCGAAACACATTACGGCGCGGACGTGATGGTAACGCGCAAAGGCGCCATCAGCGCACGGGACGGCGAACTGGGCATTATCCCCGGCAGCATGGGAGCCAAATCCTATATTGTTAAAGGAAAAGGCAACCCGGAATCGTTTTGTTCCTGCGCCCACGGCGCTGGCCGAACCATGAGTCGTACCGCCGCGCGCAATAAATTTCGCGTAAGCGATTTAGTACAACAAACCAAAGGCGTTGAATGCCGGAAAGATAAAGGAGTGATTGATGAAATACCCTCGGCCTACAAGGATATTGATACCGTAATGGAAAACCAGTCGGATCTGGTTGAGGTGGTGCATACGTTAAAGCAGGTTATGTGCATTAAAGGATGAGCCACACATATTCATCATGACATCGCTCCTACAGCGTGACGCAAGAGAGCGACACAAGGAAACGACCATGCAAGAACAACTAGTTGAAGAAATTATTGCCTGTTTACCGCAACACCGAAGTTTATTTTCCTACTACAAGGACCAGTACGCGGTGTATTTACTACAACGTTTATGCCAGCACGCACCGGAGGATGTAAAACGCTTGCGGCAATCCCGCTGGGGCAAGCTGCTTAACAAGCCTTTGTTGAACGATGCACTCAAGTACGCGGGCCAGGGAAAATTGGCAGCGGAACACCTGGATTATTTGTGGGCCGCCAACCCGGAGCATTATGTGCTGACACTCGGGCGCTGGGGCGAAAAGCGTCGCTATGATTGGGCACAGACCTCGCGCCCCGGTGCCAACCTGGTGTTGCAGTTAAATTTGAAAAGCGAATACGACCGAGCGTTTCAAGCCATGGCCGGTTGCACAGCCAACGACTTTACCTCGGCAGTGCATCCCTCCAGCCACAAACGCGCAGCGACACTCGCGTGGGCGCGACTGGATGTGGACTTTGTTACAGGTGAAGTGTTGATTGAAGAAATTCAATCGGATTTGATGCGCGACCTGGAAGCCGTGTATCGCGTGGCCAAGGAGCGGCCCGCCGACAGCCATGGGCAATTTTATCTGTATGGATTTATGTTTGATAAAACCAAAGCCCTGCAATACTGCGAACAGTTGTTGGCAACGCAGCGTAAGCTCTGGTCCGAAGCGATGCTCACCGCTGCACTCTGGTTTGTGCATCGGGAGCTGGGTATCAACAAGGTGTATTACCACACCTTTGATACCGGCAACGCGCTCAAAAATATTCGCTCGCGCAAACCACCGCGCTCGCTGTACACCGACTTGCCGGAGCAATTTTGCTTTCAGCAAACCGAGGAAGCACCGGCATTTATCGCCAAGGATAAAAAGGCAACACGACGACTGAAAACTATCAAAAAACCCAAGTGGTATTTGATGGCGAGTTAATACACCCACCAACAGGAGGAACCATGGTAAAGAAAATCAGCCGGTACTTACCCGGGCTTTCACTGGGTGAAACTGCGCCCGTTTCCAAGGGAACCAAACAGCCCAAACGAAACGGCCACGCCTTTCACCCGATCATGAACAAGGGCGGCGCCCACGAAAAATCCAAAGGCGCCCAACGCGCAGCGGCCAAGCAACAAACGAATCAGAAGGTTCGGGAGTGGCTTGGCCGCTCTTTTATGATTTTGAACATCGCTATCACCTTAGGCTGCCAACCGCACACAGCACAAAAATCCCATAGCTTAAGCAAAGCCAATCCAGCCGATACCGACAAATCCCTTAACGACCAAGCTTATCTTGTTCAGCTGATCAGGGAATGTTTTGGTTGTCACAGATTCTGAATTTGTAGTTACTGCCACTAAAGAAGACCTCAATGCGAAGCTTACTGTAAAGAAATAATAAGTTCTGAACCTTGCTCGCTCTGCGAGTAGAATTTCAATTAAAGGGCGTTTAAGCTCGGGGCCTTTACATCCATAAGGCACCCATAATGCATAACATAAAAATCCTGACACTAAGCCTGCTACTCACTCTTGCGCCCCTTTCCCAAGCTGATTTTGTTGATAACTTTGATGATAAATCGGTCGCGGGCTGGCAAGCGCTCACCGGTGATGGCGATGCACAATTAACACTTTTACCTATGGATGGTTTTTTACGCATGCAGATTGATGCAACAAAAGACCAACACACGATTTGGTGGACCGTCATCAAACGGGATGTCGCTCAGTCGCTGGATATGAAAAAACTCCAGAGTCCGGATTATGAGCTGCGCGTAGAAGCTCGCGTGCGCCCCAGCCATTCGCCGCGCCGGGTTAATTTTATGATTAACACGCAGCGCACAACGGACTATCACGAACACTTACGCGAGTATGACCTCGGCCAGAACGCTGATTGGCAAATTATCAGTATGACCACGCAAAAACTGGATGCAGTGGCCGGAGACCAACTTAATGTGCAATTGGGGGTCACCGATTGGGGCCCGGGAGAATACTATCTCGATATCGATTATTATCGCGCGCAAGTCGTGAAGGTGAAGGATGCGAAGCCCGATATGGGCGAGCCGCTCATTTATCATCCTCCGGTTCCCCCACTCGACGCCTTCAAACAACACATCAGCGTAAAACACGATGCCATAATTAACGCCGCCTTTCCTGCGGTTAGTTTTAATAACTGGCAGTCAGATGGTGCGCGTGTACTTACCGTGAGTGCGGGCCAATATCCACTATTGCGCTGGGATATGAAAAGCTTTCGCGGGAAAAAAGCCAATGGCGCAGGCGTACTTGAACTCACGACGCAATCAGTACAAAAAGGCGGTAATTACGTTGACGCACTCGGTGAAGATTTTGGTATTGAGTTTGATAAGGTGCGGATCATTGAAATTTTTGGTGGCGATGCAGACTGGCAACAAGCTAGCGTGACCTATGCCAATTTTACGCAAGGGAAAGAATTACAATCTTTGATTAACGGCCAAATGATATTCGATACCGACGTAGCACAAGCTAACGGAAAAACCTTTGTCACCCTGTCGCGCCCCGTTATGCAACGTTTACTCGATGGGACCACGCGCGGACTTTTGTTAAAGCCACTCGGCGCGCTGGAAGTCTCGTTTTACGACTCAGAACACGGCGATGGCAGCCAAGCGCCGACATTGCATTTTAATACTCGCGCCAAATAGAACATTCAGCCAAGTCATTCAACAACAGGCCAGCACTCCATTATAAAATGGTTAATAATGAACCCATTATTCAAGCAATTTTTAATCAGAACAGTGCTAGTTTTTTGCGTAGCAGCACTCAATGGTTGCGCTACGCCAGCGCAACATACTACCCACGAGAAAAAAATACACCCCTGGCAAATGCAGGAAATTATTCTCCTCGCCGAAAAACAATATGAGAATTATTACACCGATGTGGATGTATGGGTTCAGCTCAAGGGGCCTAAGTTCGACAAACGCGTGTACGGTTTTTGGGATGGCGACAACCGCTATGTGGTGCGTGTTGTTGCGACCGTACCGGGCGAATGGACGTGGCGCAGTGCGTCTAACCACGCTGATGATGCCGGTTTGAATAATCAGTCCGGCGCCTTCACCGCCACCGCATGGTCTGCCCGTGAAAAACAGCAAAACCCTAACCGACAGGGTTTTGTGCGTATCTCACCCAATGGCCGCGCGCTTGAATATGCCGACGGCACACCCTTCTTTATGGTCGGTGACACCTGGCTCGCAGGCACAACCTGGCGACTGCCATTTCGCAACGCACCTACCTCACCGGATTACCGCCCCGGCCCAGGCATTGGCTTTGAAGATGCTGTCGCGTTTCGCAAACAGCAGGGTTTCAATTCCGTCAGCATGATTGCCGCCTTCCCCAATTGGGATGCAGATTTAAACCCCAGCACCTTCGCCGACGCAAATGGTATTTACCTGAGGAATGCGTGGGAAAAATTCGGCTACGACGTATCGAGTGAACAGGGTACCGATGCATCGGGAGGTTTGAGTTACTGGGGCTCGTTCACAGCCAAAAGCATGCGCGATGAATACGGCCACCTGCCTTTTGCAATGTCGGAAGAACATAAAGGCGTGTCGGATTTTAACCGCATTAACCCAGCATATTTCAAAAGCCTGGACCGCAAAATGGCCTACTTATCCGAGCAGGGATTTGTGCCCTTAATTGAAACGGTGCGACGGGATGTGGGCCCGTCGTGGAATGCCTATTTCGATTTCAATGAAACCTTTGCTCGCTACACGCAATATTTAATTGCGCGCTATGGTGCGAACAATATCGTGTTTAGCGGCATTCATTTGGATTGGATTCCCGACGACTTCAGCCTGACCGCTGCACAATTTAATGAAGCCCTGACCTATCACCTAAACAAATACGGCAAGCCGCCGTTTGGCCAACCGGTTACGGCGCTGATTGATCGCTCCACCTATGAAGCCTTTGGCCACGGTGAGCAAGTACCCTGGATGACCATGCATTCCGTGGGCAACAAACCGCGCGATCATCGAGTAGGCGAAGCGCTGGAAGTGCAATTCAAACTTACACCGCCCTACCCGACCATTAATTTCGAACCTTACTACACGGGTTGGCTGCACGAAATTAATAAGCCCGCTGGCGAAGAGCCGCCCGCAAATTCCGCACGGGATAATTATTTCGCCCGCGCACAAATGTATGGCTCTGTGCTTTCCGGTGGGTTGTCTGGCCATGTGCATGGCACCGCCGCGTATGACGTAACCACCACCGGCGAACCCGCCGGTGCACGGCCACACATTTGGGATGCATTGAATTACGAGTCCGCCAATTACATGCAGCACTTGAATGCATTCATACAGTCGGAAGGCCGCCGCTATCAGGATTTGTTATTAGCGTCTGATCAGGTATCACCGCGTAAAGCGCCAGGCAGCCCGGAAAACGGGCTCGATGGCTGGTCTTACATGATGCGCACAATAGAAAAAGATTTTGCGCTGCTGTATTTTGAAAACAAATCCGTCGCACCCAGATTAAAAGGCTTCTCCCCCGGCAAGACCTACACCTTAACCTGGTTTGACCCGATAAATGGTCAATGGCAAAAAACCATTTCAATCACGGCAGACAGCGAAGGCAATATCGATATACCGGGTTTTCCGCAAAATGAAAAAATTGCCAGCCGCGATTGGGCAGCAAAAATTCTGCTTTAAGTTTGCAGCATAGCGAAAGCTTCGGCTTTCGCTACCGCGCGGCCACAAGCGGATATTTATTAGAGATAGAAATTTGAATGAGCTGTTATGCAATTTAGCCTTCCCTAGCTCTAGTGAACAATCCTAAGCCATTTCGCGACATATGAATTTAAACGAGAATGTGGAGACTCATTTCCTGAATCAAATTGAGGGGATTGTGTCCCACCAATTCTATTCATGCACGTGACTTTTGGCCGACAGTCCCGAGCCTGCCTCCATTTTTACAGCAAAACCAACACACCTACGGTAGTGTCACCTCACCGGCCAGTTAGTCTATTAGAGAAGTGGCAATCTTCATTCCGACATCACGTAGTAATTGAGCAGCATCAGGAAAACTACTATTTGAAACCACAGAAATAGCCAAGTTATGTGTTGGGAAAATTATCATCCAATTTTGAGTGCTCTCAACACCTCCATGGTGAATGATGTAAGTACCGAGTCTCTCATCCTTCGCGACTATCCAAAAAAAAGCTAAATATTCGCTGTCTGTTACATCAAATAGTCGTTTGTGTGACAAGGCAATTACCGGCAGGTCTTCCTGTAACTGCAGCTTCATATAGTTAATCAAGTCAGCCATGGTTGACTTTACGAAACCTCTACCTCCCCAGAGTTTATTGGGAACCACATGGGGCTTTGCGACCTCATTTTTGTCGTCATATCCGTAGGCAAAAAAAGGGATTTGTGCTTTAGATAAATTAACCTGGGTATTCAACATGCCCGCTTTTTCTCTCAGGGTTTGTTTAAGAAGCGTATCGAATGATTTGTGATAGACCTGCGTTAAAATATAACTTAAGAGTTCTGCACCGACACCAGAATAATGGAACTGCCCCTTTAAAGTAGACGTATCAAATTTATCTATTGCTGTGATGAATGATTGTTTGCTCACGGTTTTCTCCGCAAGGCCTAATTGTTCGATATCTTTTGGTAATCCCGATGTGTGAGTTAACAGTTGCCGGATGGTAATTGGCTGTGAGGCAGTACTAACTTTATCTAACTGATTATTAATATAAAAATTAACATTTTCATTCAGCGATAGCTTACCTTCCTCAACGGCATAAGCTGCGAGTAGCCCCACCATGGTTTTACTTACAGAGCCAAGCTCATAAATGGTTTGATCGATCGGTTTATTACCTTGTTTTTTTGTCAGCTCTCCATAGTGTCCCGTAACGCTGTTCCCATCACTAACGACACCAATGGAAACGGAAGTAAAACGCTTGTCTTGCAACAAGTGTTCAGCTTGCTTTTTGATCGCCAATTCAATGTTCTCTTGAGTGCCTATCGCATAAGTATTGCAAGACAAGCTGATTAAAAAGCACGCGATACTGAATAATTTATGCATTATATATTCACCTTTGTGTTGGTTCTTGAAACTCTAGACTTGTTGTAAAGGTGATGATATTAGGGAGTTTTGGTGATGTGTTCGACCGAATAAAAAAGTCGGTCGCCATATAAATCAATAACTTAGGATTGTTGAAAAATTGCGGGTAATTTTTGTTGGCGATATTGAGATGGAGTCATCTGCATATGCTTTTTGAAGGCAGTATTAAATGAAGACTTCGAATTGAAACCTGATTTCAGCAATATATCCAAAACCGTTTTCTCACTACAATCTGGAGAAGCCAACATTTCACAGGCCGCTGCAATTCGGTAGCCATTGATAAAGTCAAAGAAGTGGCGACCCAAATGATGATTAAGTGCCGATGAGATGTCTTGAGCAACAATACCCACTGCCTCCGCCAAAGTATCAATATTCAGCGTTGGATTTAAATAGGGTTTTTGTGATTGCATGTGAAGCTCAAGTTTTGCCAGTATCTCTGATGCCTGCCCGATCGGGATTTTTTTATTGTCTGCGGGAAATCTAACCTTCTCTAGCTGCGAGCTAATCCCCTTAAACAACTCTGGCTTGTGAAGTGCTTGCCACAAGATCCAGCATGAAAAGCCCAGCCCCGCTAGCATCATGATTGGTGTTATTACGTTAAGCGCATTCTGGAACTCTGTAAATTTAACCACATTCCGAATTAAGGCCAGCGCAAAGCTCACCAGGAAAAAGGCCATAAAATGGCTCAGCCATTGTTTGTTGAGTTTCAATTCATCTGAATAGCTGTTGAGAATAGTGAGCTTATTGCGTCTAATCACGATGAAAATTAACGCAAGATATATTGCCATCTGAATATATTGAAATATATGGACAAAAAGCAGCTCGAATGAAGGCTGCAAATTATTATTAATCTGTAATTTTAAAGCCGTATCCTCGACCACATAAAAACGAGGCATAAATGTAAGAACAATTATTATAAATGGCAGTGTATGCGCCCAATCTTTCGCCTTAAAACGAAAATCAGTATGTAAAACAGAGCGCACATAAAAGTAAAGCGTCGGCGCCAGCAATGCCGATAGATTACATCGAAGCATCTCAAGATTAAGATGCTCATTATAAAAATTGATAAAAACGAAGTTGCTGATATCGAGGTTAAAGATAACAAAGTAAAAAGCCAGGATGCGGTTGCTGATCAGATTTCCAGAGCGAATGCTCAGCAAAAATAGTGCTGCAAAGAAGTTAATGAAAAGCTGGAGCAACGCAAGTTCATGAGACATGGAATGTTAGCAAATCATGGTGAATTGAAGCCGGATGATACACCATATATTAAAAACTTAAAGTGCCAGCGAGCACTGTATAGACTGAACTATAGAGGTAGCTTTGCCCCCGCGAACAACTTGACGTAATGAATAACGTTTAAGCCAATATATTGAGGTCAAAAAGTAAAAAGATGGCGCTTATATTACATCTTTTATAAGCGATTCCAGGGAATAAAAACTGTTTTCGAGTTAGTTGAATAAAGACATTGGAGTAAAAAATAATAGGGAGCAGAGTAAAATTGGCAAAAGGTCCGCTCTTGGCCGAGACTGTGTGAAAACTCATAATAAGTTAAAATAAACTAGTCTCTTCAGCGGAGAAAAGCAATGAGTCGGTTTATAAAAAGTGCGGATCGATTTCAAAGTATTCTGTTTCCCGAAACGCTTGATGATTATATTGAAGAAGAAAATCCTGTCCGGATAATTGAAGCTTTTATTGAAGGACTAGATCTCTCCCAGCTTGGATTTCAAAGAACCAAGCCTCACACCACTGGTCGCCCTGGCTACGATCCTGCAATATTGTTAAAAATCTATGTGTATGGTTATCTGAATCAAATCCAATCCAGTCGAAGATTGGAAAGAGAAGCACAGCGTAATGTTGAATTGATGTGGCTAACTGGCCGACTAGCTCCAGATTTCAAAACTATTGCAGATTTCCGAAAAGACAATGGCTCGGCAGTACGTGCTGCTTGTCGTGAGTTTATTGTGTTATGTAGAAAGTTAAAGCTGTTCACCAAATCAACAGTTGCGATTGATGGTAGCAAGTTTAAAGCAGTGAATAGCCGGGATAAGAACTTCACTGAAGCCAAAATAAAGCATCGAATTGAAGAAATAGAACAGAATATTTCACGCTATCTTTTGCAAATGGATGCTGCTGATCGAGCCGAGCCTGAAGCTTCTGCCCTCAGAAAAATAAGGCTTCGGGGCAAAATTGAAGCCCTGAAAGAGGCTGCACGAAAAATAAAAGGCGTTGAGCTGCAACTACAACATTCCGATGAAAAACAAGTATCCCTTACCGATCCGGATGCTCGGTCTATGAAAACAAGGGGAACCGGGATAGTCGGTTACAATGTTCAAGCTGCCGTAGATAGTGAAAACCACCTAATAATTGCGCATGAAGTTACCAACAATGGTAGTGATAGAAGCCAGCTGCATTCTATGGCAGTAAAAGCACGCAATGAAATAGGGAGGAAAAAGATAGAGGTTGTTGCTGACCGTGGTTATTTTAATGGAGAAGAAATTGTCGCTTGCGAGAAAGATAAAATAAAAGTATTTCTCCCCAAGCCTCAAACATCCCCAAATCCTATAAAAGGGTTATTTGGTAGAGAAGAGTTTAATTATTTGGAATCAGTAAACGAATACCGTTGTCCGGCTGGTGAGCGCCTAATTTGGCGATTCACCTCGGAAGAAAGAGGTCAGATTCTTCATTGTTATTGGAGTTCCAACTGTCAAAGCTGCGAACTAAAAAAACAATGCACTACAGGGAAACATCGACGCATAAGGCGCTGGGAGCACGAATCCGTATTGGAAGCAGTTCAGCTAAGGCTAGAACGTGATCCAGATAAAATGAAGGTGCGTCGGTCAACGGTGGAACACACTTTTGGTACATTAAAAGCATGGATGGGATCTACGCACTTTTTAACAAAAACGTTACCTAATGTGAAAACTGAAATGAGTTTGCATGTGCTTTCATATAACATTAAGAGAATGATAAAAATTCTTGGTGTTAAAGCACTGATTTCGGCCATTGAGGCTTAGGTTTTTTTGAAATATATATATTTCTATCTTAAGAATAATTTTTAGTGAAAGAATACCTATTTAAGAATTCAAATGAATGAAAAATATCTGTGGATACGCTTTTCACTAAAAGCTAGTATTCTTAGTTTTCACACAGCCTCGGCCGTTATGTGCCAGTCGAAATGCAGCAACAGCATAATCGCCAAATAACGTAGGTCTGCCTTGTATAACGGGCATTTGTTTCAACCGGTTCTTGTTAAGTAGTGGCCAATTAATAAAGCCTATTAGGACTGAAGGGTGGCGATTGATACTAATCGCTTTTCTGGAGCTCATTAGGTTGCACGTGATAAACCCTTGTCTACCAAACAATAGGATTAACTGAATGTTCACAAGACGCGACTTTTTGATCACATCCATGGCAGCGAGCTCACTTCTAGCTATGCCTGCTGCCGCAGAGCCAGCTACACGTCGCTTTGATGCCGCCGAGCGGCTTCGGGCGTTAGAAGTGGGACACGCGCGCCTCGGCGTTTGTTTCCTTGACACAGTTACCGGTGAAATCAGCGGTAACCGCATTGAGGAACGCTTTGCTATGTGTTCGACGTTCAAGCTGGCAATGGTTGCCGCCTGCCTGCGCGAGGCAGACAACGGGCGCTTGAACCTGGAGGAGATACTGCCCTATTCAGAGGCAGATCTTCTACCCTGGGCACCGGTCACGAGAAAGCATCTCGCCAAGGGCGGGCTGAGTATTGCCACTTTGGCGCAAGCGGCTCAAGAAATGAGCGATGGCGTTGCCGCCAACCTTTTGGTTAAGCGCCTAGGCGGTCCTAACGCAGTCACCACGAAGTTCAGAGAAATGGGTGATACGGTGACCCGCCTTGATCGCTATGAGCCGGATCTAGGCTTGGTTCTTTCTGCCGATACTCGCGACACCACCTCACCTCTTGCTTATGCGGAGCTTGTCAGGCAAATTCTGACTGGCAGTATTTTACGGCGCGATTCGCGCGAACAACTTCTGGAGTGGACGCGAAATACAGCCACGGGTGCTAGACGGTTGCGAGCCGGCCTTCCCCCCGAATGGCGTACTGGGAACAAGACCGGGACTGGGCGTGACGAGGGGACGACCAACAAGTGCAATGACGTCGCTATTACTTTTCCGCCCAGCAAGAACCCAATCATCATTGCGGCCTATTTCGACAGCGGCGAGTACACGGAAAAGATAGAGGAGAGGCATGACGCTGTCCTCGCTGAAGTGGGAAAGATTGCTGCCGAATGGGCGATAAGTTAGTCGCGCCGATCAGTTTTCCGTTGATTCTAAATTCGACAAGTGATACCTAAAAACTAATTCGCGGACCAGAGGGGCCGCACTATTGAACTGTTAGCCGCACGAATAGAGTAATCACCACACTTATAGGAATATTATTTACCATGACAGCAAATGCTGAAGAAGAAAAAGGGATAATTGGCCGAGTATACGAAGATGGTGCTCCCGTAATATATAAGTTCGTTGATGAACTTCCGCAGGACACTATCAGATCAAACCTACCATGGTTAACGGTAATATCTTGGAAATACGATGGCTCATCCAATAATGGGATGCCTTTAAACGATGACAATCAAAGAATGATCACCTTAGAGGATGCAATCCAGGATCATATTGAGAATGATCAAGTGCTTCGTCATGTTTATAGCCGAACGGGCAACAATCTCAAAGAGCTGGTTTATCATATAAACGACCGAGATGTATTCTTAGAAGTTTTTAACGACGCGCTAAGTGATCATCCACACTATCCTATTGAAATTAATTTCTATCAGGATGCAGAGTGGGAAGACTTTAAGAGGCTACTAAGTGATTTCTCAAAAGCGGTTAACAAGTAGCTGCACCGGACAAAATACTCGCTGTGCTCCTATTTTTCGGAGATGAGAGAATTTCGATGCATGATTGAATCGGAAGCCGAGGAGATAGATCGGCTTCACCGAAATGTTCACGCCACCTACAAAGAAAGAGGTAATAATTTAAGAGCGTGGAAAGACGCTTGTTCAGCTTTCCATGGTGCGCGAAAGCGCAGGGCATCAATAATGTTAGATTACGAGATAGAATTCCGCACATAACTAACGGCATCACCATGAAAGACGAGTTGCTACACGCGCCTCATCAGCGTGCAATGAAAACGACCAGCCATTGCGCTCACACAGCCGTTGAACGATACCCAGGCCCAGGCCATATCCGTGAAACGACGACGCCTCGGCCGGCGTGGGCTGCTCGTCAGCGCCCTCTTGGTTGGTGACTAAAGCGCTCACCTGATTTGTGACTAGCAGCTCGTGCTCTTTGATGAGAATCGTGATCGGTCCCTGCCCGGCGAGTGTGTGTTCGAACGCGTTTCGCACCAGATTATTGACCGCGATAGAGAAAGCTTGTGGATGCCCGCAGACTTTAGGTTTTGCGAGTTGGTCGATTTCAACATCGACCAACTTGCCGTTCAGTAAGTGGCGTTGCTGTTCTATTGCCTGGCTCACCAGCGGCATCACCAAAAATTGCTTGTCATACAAACCGTCGTCGGTTTCGCGAGCGAGGCATAAGAACATTTCAATCGTGGTTTTCATGTCGAGCGTCGCGCGCCTGATTCGATCTACCACCTTCTCATCGGCCGCCGACAGATCGCTTTGCTCCAGCAGTTCAAGTGCGCCTGTTATCACGGTGATCGGCGTGCGCAATTCATGACTGGCTGAATCGGTAAAGTATCGCTCTCGCGCAACGAATGCGCTGATACGCTCAAGGGTTTTTTCAATGGTTCCAGCAAGCACGCCAACCTCGTCGTCGCCGAACCGGCTGGACTCGATGCGCTTATGATCCTCAGCCGATAGATGTTCTACGTCGATGTCCGCGACCACGTTGGCGAGTTGCACGACAGGGAAAATCGCTCTACGCATCACAACAACGCCCAGCCCGAATCCAAGAGCACCGAGCGTACCTACGACTCCGGTGATAAGGAGCAGCCACCACCAATCCTCTGACGACGCAGCCTCAATCCCGGCAACATCGAAAACCACAAATGCGCGCGGCTGTTTATTACCGGCTGACGGCTCTTCATTCCCGGTAGATAGCACTGCGACATGCAACTCTTCGGCTTCGAATTCGTATATTCCCTCATCGGGATTTGTCTGCGCCCATTCCCTGAGTGATTCCGGCAGGCTACCGACCTCATCGTATCCGCGAAGGTTCGTCGTCAGTGCGGGATAGCTTTCGGCGGCACGCTGTAGCTGATGCACCAGCACACGGTCTTCGCTGAACCTGATCGCCCCGAAGAAAGCGAGCCCCCAGGCGACGCTGAGCACAGCAACACAAAGCGCAAAGGCAATGGCGACACGCGTGCGCAAACTGTGCCGGTACATTATTGACTATCCTCTGTGATATCAGGCTCTGCAATTCGGTATCCGATGCGATGCACCGTATGAATTAGCGGATTATCAAACGACCTGTCGATAGCCTGCCGCAGCTTGTACAAGTGCGAGCGAAGCGCGTCGCCATCGGGGCGCTCGTCAGCCCACAACAGCGTTTCGAGATCTTCGCGAGCCACAACAGACGGCGACGCTTCCATCAATCGTTGAAGTAGTCTCATGCCCGCCGGGGTGAGATCGATGCGCCGCCCCGCGCGATGCACTTGCAGCGTGGATTTATTCATCGTCAGATCACCAACCGTTAACAGATTTTCGGTTTTTCCATGACTACGTTTGTACAGCGCCTGCAGTCGCGCATGTAGCTCTTGTAGTGCGAATGGCTTGACCAGATAGTCGTCGGCTCCCGCCGCAAATCCTTTCAGTTTATCGTCAAGCGTGTCTCTCGCCGTTAGCATCAGCACGGGCGTTTCTACGTCGGCATCAGTTCGCAGCTTTTGACAGAAACTCAAGCCATCCATCCTCGGTAGCATCAGGTCCAGAACAATAACGTCGAACCGATTCGTCAACGCCAGGTGCATCGCGCTTATACCGTCGTAGGCAAAATCCAGAACATAGCTGTGCTTCTCAAGATACGCAGCAATGTTCTCGCAAATATCGCGGTTGTCTTCGACAATCAACACTCTAATCGGCGCTGCACCCAGCATATGTACCATTCGTTGCTCCTCTTACCATGCACGATTTACCAAGCCCATTACCAGGCCCATTACCATGCGTAGTCCAGCCGCAAACCAATAAGTGGCTCGGCTTCGTTTTCGTCTTCCACGTTAATGCCGCGGCGGTAGTCAAACTCGGTGTCGTCGCTCGACGATGCTGCCGTTACGTTGATGACATCGAGAAAGGTTGTTACATCGATGGGGCCAAATGCGCGCCGATAGTCAACGCGAATGTTCACCAGGCTGTAAGCGCTTTTACGACCGACATTGCGCTCTGTGATTTCTTTCGAGTAGCGCAGTGGTTGTCCGGGGCCCAGCACATCTGAATGAATAATAAATTCTTCGTCTGGCCTGCCGGACAGATATTTGTAGCGCCCGGCGATCTTCCAGCGGTCGTTGATTTCCCAGGTCAGGCCGAAGGTCGCGACATGCTCGCGGCTGAAGTCGGCAGCCAGGTCACCGCGACCGTCCTTCCGGTCGATGACGGCATCGTTGTAAGAGTAGGTTGCGGTAGCGTAAAGGCCTTCGGTAATCGTACCCCTGGCCACGATATCGACACCGTAGGATGTGCCGTCACCAATGTTAGCAAATGTTCCGCTAACGCGATCAAGGTCTACCACCAGGTTGTCGAGGTTTTGATAATAGGCTTCAGTCAACACCGACCAGTTGCTGCTCGGGAAAACTTCAAAACCGACACTACCGTGTGTGATTTCTTCGTTCTTGAGGTTGTTCTCCGGGTTAGCGGCAAGATCTAAAAATCGTGGTGACTGATGAAAGAGCCCTGCTGTCGCAAAATACCTAACCGTAGTACTCGGCCGCCAATTGACACTGAACCGGGGCGACGCGAAGCTTTCGTCTGCAAAGCCGTCCCGTTCGAACCGCACGCCTGTGCCAAATTCCCAATCGCCGCGTTCAAAAATTTGTTCTACGTAACTTGCGTAGCTTGTTTCTTTCTGACTGAGTGAAGCGTTGGTGTCGGCGGGAGTCAGCACAATATAACGCTGATCGGGGTCTGGTCTAAAATCATCTTCGTCGTAGGTAAATCGAATCCAATCGCCATCCAGGACCGTGTTGTAGTCCAGTTCAAGTTGCGTTACGCGAACACCGGCACTGAACACGCCCCATTGATTCAGTGTCTCAAAGTCGCTTCGCCAGCCAATCTCTGTTTCCTCTTCACCGATGGTAATAATGTTTTCCCGTACCGGAAAACTGGACGCGGGCGATCCCTCAGGGACGAGATCAGGAAATGCTTCACCCTCTGAGCTAATTTTGTCGCTTGTGCGGTAGTAAACCTTGTTGGTCCAGACAGCGTCTTCACCGACCAATGATCGCAATGTCAGCCCATACAAATCACTATCTTGTTCAGAATCCTGAAGTGCAACATCTTCGAAATTGGGCGACGCAAAAACGTGCGTCACGCCGCGAGTATAGTCTTCGTGTGTATCGATCAGTAGAACTTCAAGCGTGTTGTTCTCGTTGATGGGTGTGACCGACTTTACGATGATGTCTCTTAACACAGGCTCGCCAATGTCGAGTTCTTCGATCGTTTCAAATAACGCGCCGAAATCAAGGCGTCGAGCAGAAACGAGCATTGTTGAGTCTTCAGTGATACCGGCAGGTCCGTCGTAGCCCACTTCATAACCCGCAAGGTCGAGGCGCAGACTCGCTGAGGGGCTTGGGTTGCCATCGGCGACGTCCAGCTTAAGTAGCGATGCCGCCTTGCCGCCATAAGCCGCACCCCACCCGCCCGGTGAAAACTCTGCACCACTGATAACATTCGGTGCGAAGATCGAGAAACGGCCGCCGCCACCGACATCTTCCTGTTCACCGAGTGACGCATCAAAGTGCACCGCTTTATCAAAGGGGAAATCATCAACGAATAACAAATTATCTCGTGGGCCACGGCCGCGCACGCTAAAGTTCGCGAATTCCCCGGTGGATGCCAGGCCAGGTAAACCGTCCAGCGAGAGAAGCGGATCTGCGCCACCGCCAACAGAACTTCGCAACGCTTCTCTATCGAGATAGGTGCCGTTGACAGAGGCAATGGCTTCAGCTTCCTGTCCGAGAACCACCATTTCCTCAATGACCTGCGCCCTAAGTTCGAATTCAATCTTGATATTTTTGCGCGTAATCACACGCACGCTTGGCTCATACGATGAAGCGAACCCGCCTTTGGTCAGGTTCACCGAATAGAGACCGGGGTCGAGCTGTTCAACGACAACGCGACCTTGTGCGTCGGTTTCTACCGATCGCGTGGCATTGGTTTCCCGTTTCGTGATCGTGACCTGCACGGTTGAGAGTGGCCGGTCAGTATTCTGATCTTTGACAATGACAGTCAGCGCACCGGGCGCCTCTGCTGCGCTGGCAAGAAGTGGAAAGGTAGAAAGTGGAAAGCTGATCAGGAGCGCCGACAGAATCAACCATGATATCTGCCCCAAATACCTGCTCATTTTGCTCAATTGCCTGCTCATATTGCTCTTCCTCCAAGAATCGACCGTATTGTTTGATGAACGCCGGGAGGTTAACAACGGCAATGTGACTAAAAAGTCGCTGAAATGTGAAAGCTACAGTAGATCCAGAAATGACCGGACCTTCCAACCAGCCACTACTCAATGGCTGGCGCCAATGCCACCGAAAACGCAGCGCGCTCAATGCCGTTTTCCAATCGAAATAAAAATTTATTGCGCCCTTGTTGCAGGTGTACCTTACGGTGCCCTTGCGCTGGCGACCAAACCCGCTCGTGGTCGGTGCTTTGCCAGACCAGCATGTCGTTAACCCACAGCTTGGATTGATCGTCGCTGCCTATCGCTAGCCATAAATCCTGCGCGTGTTCTGAGAACACTTCGGTGTAGGCGTAGTAAATCGCATAGTCGGTAAAATCTGGCGGGATGATCGGCAGGTGATCAAATTGTATATGTTGCCATTGGAGCAAGCGGTTACTGTCGCCGATATAAAGCGCATCTAAATCAATACTGATTTCCGGTGGAAAACGGGTGTGGATATTTGCCCGACCGGGGTTGGGAAACGGACCAATAAAATACCAGGCGTTGAGTACAACCCATTCAGCTTTTTCTCCAGATGCGGCGAGCTTGCGTGAATAAACCAGTTTTTGCCGCTGATTAA
Source organism: Cellvibrio sp. PSBB006 (assembly GCF_002162135.1). Lineage (NCBI taxonomy): Bacteria > Pseudomonadati > Pseudomonadota > Gammaproteobacteria > Cellvibrionales > Cellvibrionaceae > Cellvibrio > Cellvibrio sp. PSBB006. The sequence continues at coordinate 2,668,549 of NZ_CP021382.1, forward strand.
TGTGAGGCGCATTTAAGCGTTTCTTTTCGCCATCATCAATAGCATAGAGTTCGCTTGCCTGACCGCTAGCGAGCGATCTCATGGCCTGGCTTACATCTTGAACAGAACCTCGGGCCATGCCGCTAAAGTAATGTTCAACCGAGAGCGGGTTGTTGGGATCAAGGCCCTGGCCGCCATTACCATTTCCACCATTGCTTTCGCTCTCGCCCTGTTGAAGTTCAGCGCTGTTGCCTTGTTGTTTGGCGGCTTCGCTGCGCATCATTTTACTTAACAGCTCGCGCGCTTCCCGTTGGTTTTTTGAAACAGCCTGTACAAGCTCTTCATCGGACAGCGGCTCAACAGAATCTTCTGCTGAGGCCTGCTCAGGTGTGTCGGTCTCTGTTTCTGTTTCCCTTTCCGTTTCCGCTTTTTCGGCTAATGCAGATAACTTTTCCTCCAGTACTTCATCACTTGCAGCGCGGATCTCTTGCAGTAACTGTTCTGAGCGAGCTAGCAACTCTTGCATGGATTCTGGTGGTCGTTCCGAATCGGATTCAGTCGTCGAATTTGAATCAGAAGGCGACTGTTCTGGCGTGCGCGACTCTTCTGTGCGCGACAGGGCGTCCACCATTTTCTTTACGGCTTCCATGTCATCCACACGTTCACGCATCGCGTGCTGGCGACTTTCGCGGGTATATTCCCGTGCTATGTCATGTGCGGGTGTTTCGGGTATTTCCGGCGTAAAAAGATCTGGACTCTGAAGCAGAAAAAGAATGATCGCGATATGCGCCCATACCGACAAGCCAAGAAAAGGATTGCTACCCAGAAAAGCCTCCAGGCCCGAGGGTTTAGGCTTCGCGCTGGTTTTGTCTGGCCCGGTGTGCGTGGGTTTAGTATTCGGCACGGGACGCTGCTCGCAAACCAATATTGGTAAGCCCCTCGAACTCGCATAAATCCATCAAATGAACAATATGCTGTAAGGGTGTGTTGCGGTCGCCATCAATCCGAATGCGTCGATCGGGATTTGCAGCGGCTTGCTCTTTGAGCACCTGATGCAACTCCGTCACGCTCAGTCGGTTGTGATTCATGTACAAATGCCCTTTGTAATCAATCGCAATAACCAGGGGTTCTGGTAAACCGTCAGCGACCGACATCGCAGCGGCTGATTCCGGTAATTTAATTGAGAGTTGCTGGAGCTCTGGATTCTCGTCAATTTTTTGCTGCTGAAATGATGTGGCAACCAGGAAAAAAATAAGCAGCAGGAAAATACAATCGAGCAAAGGCGCCATGCTCGGTTCCATGTTTTCGTCGTCATCGAGATTAATACGCATTGTGTTACTCCCTGGCAGAAAACCATTCAGCCGTTAATTCGTTGATGACTTCCTCAAGCGAAATACCGTACATCACCGTGCGGCTTTTAAAGTAGTGATGAAAACCCAGGGCGGGTATGGCTGCGCTTAAACCTGCAGCCGTGGTCAGCAAGGCTTTGGAAATACCATCGGCGAGAATAGCCGGATCACCAATCGAACCCGTTGCCGCCACCACGTAAAAGGCTTCAATCATACCCAGCACCGTGCCGAGCAATCCGGCCAGTGGCGCAATCGTTGCTACCACGGCTAAGGGATAAGCGCGCTGAAGATGGCGACGTAAATCCATTGAAGCAATATCGCCCGCACCCGTCGAAATGGCTTGCAGGCTTTGATGTCGGTGCTGATTGATAAACCCCAACACTTTACCCAGCGTACTGCCACGCGATTTGCAAAGCTCGGCAATGGCGTCGTGATGTCCCGCCTGCCACAACTCGCGTACCTGTTGTGTCAGCCCGTCGGGAATAATGAATTTCTTGCGCAACCCCGCGAAGCGCTCGAACACGACCCCCACAGCCATAACCGAAAGCCCAAGAATAATCACCCCGGTCACACCAAATAAACTCAGTGTCTTGGCAAGCGTTAATTCTGCCGACCATGCGAACGAAGAATAGGTGATGAAATAGCTGACAGCACCGACGAAAAAGACAGTTTTCTTAAAATCCATAAACGCTCCTGGTTTTGATTATTCTGGTAGATAGCTCGCAATCATTGCTGATGCTGGTGGGGAATTGTAGTGCTATTTGTCATCAGGTTTTGATGATTCGTGATGCGATACGCAATCCACATAATTAGAGAAAGTGACATGCGCCACACCTTAATTTCAAATTGACAATATCCTCGATCAGTTGTTTACTCTCCGACGGCGCCCGATGTCGGCGATACGACCAATAACGTTTAATAATAGGTTCAAATAAGCAGTAGGCCTCGCTATTCACTTTTGTTGTTATGTATCGAACCTTCCGATGTTCAGGCGTCTCGGTGTAGTAATCAGCAATGCTCCCATGCCAATAACTTAAACAGGAGTTCGAAAAAATGACCATCCATTTACCCAAAAATCTGCTCTTTGCAGCAGCAATACTAACGTCAGCCCAAGCAGCGCATGCGCTGACTTCCGGCTCGGCCGAAGCCACTCTGAACGTCAATAACAATTGGGGTTCAGGTTATTGCGCCAATGTCACCATTGCCAACAATGGCAACCAGGCCATTACGTCCTGGACGGTTGGCCTGAACCTTAATGGCACGACCATCAGCAATCTCTGGAGCGGCAACCTCAGTGGCGTTACGGTAACGCCCGCCCCGTACAATGCAAACGTGGCGCCGGGCAGCAACACCAGTTTTGGTTTTTGTGCCAACGGTAGCGCGACACCCGCACTGGCGACGTTTTCCGTTCAAGGCGGCGGAGGCCCAATCAGCAGTTCAAGCAGTTCTATTAATTCGAGCAGTTCCGTTAGCTCTATCAGTTCGAGCAGCTCCAGCAGTTCGGCTCCTGGCGGTAACCACAGCGTCACCGTGCGCATGAGCGGCGTCACCGGCGATGAAAGTGTCAGCTTGCAAATCGGTGGCCAGACCATCCAGACGTGGACCCTGAGCGTCGGCATGCTCGACTACACCGTACAGACCAACGCTACTGGCGAGCTGCGTGTTGCGTTTACCAACGACGCGGGTGATCGCGATGTCGAAGTGGATTACATCATCGTCAATGGTGTGACCTATCAGGCCGAAGATCAGGAAGATAACACCGGCGCCTGGGACGGAGAGTGTGGTGCGGGGTCCTTCTCGCAGATGCTGCATTGCAACGGTTCCATCGGCTTTGGCAATCCGTTCAATGGCGGCAACCCATCGTCCAGTTCCAGCAGCACATCAAGCTCCAGCAGCTCTAACCCCAACCCGGGCAACCCGAATTTCCCCGATTTCTTCGTGGGTAATATCACCACTAGCGGCGCGGTTCGCTCTGATTTCACCCAGTACTGGGATCAGATTACGCCGGAAAACGAAGGTAAGTGGGGCTCGGTAGAAGGTACGCGCGACCAGTATAACTGGGGTCCGCTGGACGCCATCTACAACTACGCTCGCGCGAACGGTATTCCTGTCAAAGCGCATACCCTGGTGTGGGGTAGTCAGCGTCCTGGCTGGATTGATGGCTTGAGTGCCGCGGAGCAACGCGCGGAAATTGAAGAGTGGATTCGCGATTACTGCACACGCTACCCGGATACAGCGATGATTGACGTGGTGAACGAAGCGCTGCCTTCGCACGCCCCGGCAAACTATGCGGCCAATGCGTTTGGCAGCAACTGGATCACTGAGTCGTTCCGTTTGGCGCGCCAGCATTGTCCGAATGCCGTTCTGATCTACAACGACTATAACTTCATGACCTGGGATACCGATGCCATCATCAACATGATTCGCCCAGCCGTGAACTCCGGTTATGTCGATGCGCTGGGCCTTCAGGCGCACAGCTTGTATTCCCCGCAAATCTGGACCGCTCAGCAAATCCAGAACAAGCTGGATCAGATTTCCGAGTTGGGCCTGCCGCTGTACATTTCCGAGTATGACATCGAAGCGACGAATGATCAGACTCAGTTGCAGTACATGCAGATGCACTTCCCGATCTTCTACAACCACCCCAATGTGGCTGGCATTACCCTGTGGGGTTATGTTGTGGGCGCCACCTGGCGTGACGGCACCGGCCTGATCCAAAGCAATGGCCAGCAACGTCCCGCCATGCAGTGGTTGATGGAGTATCTGAACCGCTAAGCGCTTGCATTATCGATAAGCGTTTTACATAAACGGCCAAGGGAAACGGACTTCCCTTGGCCGTTTTTTTGATTGGCTTGCCGCCACGTTTCCCCGCCTGACATATTCTAAAAAAATTCAGTGATCAGCTTACCCAATCGCGCATCCAGCCCCACCACCTCGGCAGTGCGAATGCGGAATACACCTTCAAGCAGACCCTTGATTTCACTAACAGAGCCGAGTTGCTTTTTTTCCGCTTCGCCCACCAGGGGATAGAAAGAATACTGCGTGCCGTGCAGCACATGCCGCCCCGCCTGTTCAGGTCGAGCGGCGACCAGGCTGGTGACGAATTGGGAGCCGGGATGCGTCGACACATACCAATTGCACACCTCATAGTCCGCCGCGTAATGCGCGGTCAAATCGAAAACGTAAAGCACCGTCCATTCATTTTTGATGCGTGTTTCAAGGCGGTAATGCTCGCGGTCGCGTGTGAGGCGATATTGTCCATGTGGCGTGTTTTGAATTTCATCAACGGCGAACCGTATGGGCACGGTGAGGGTCATGCCGCCGAAACCGGTGTCGGCAATCCATTGTTCGCCGTCGGCCTCCACCAGCAATAGCATATGACTGCGCGGCGTTATCACATCATCCGCCATATTTAACCGCACGCGCGCGGCAAGGCCGGTGGTTCTGAAGCCGATCTGCTCCAACACATACTGGAATACAGTGTTTTGTTCGTAACAGTATCCGCCGCGTTTAGCGACCGTAAATTTTTCCAGCAAGGCAGGAATGTCCAGGTGCACTTGCGTTCCCGTAAAGGGAGACAGGTTTTCAAAGGGAATAGATTGCGTATGCCGGAGGTGCAGTTGGTAAAGCGTATCGAAAGTGGTTGTGAGTACGCCGCCATATTGGATCTGGTCCAGGTATGCGGCGATATTCTTCAATTGGCGTTCCATTGGTGCCTCCTCATCGCGACTGATTAGATTGGGAAGCACTATAAAACCTCAAGTTAGCTTTAGGTCAAGAGGAAGCAGAGAGATTTTTCCTGGTAAAATCGCCCACCAATCTGGCACTTTTTACGCCGCTAATGATGCTTTATTCCTACGCAAGTAAATAATCTGCAACGTAAGCCCAACAATAAGCGCAACCAATAAACCGGCTTGTGCTCCCAAAAGAATGGGCGATTTCAGGTCAGTTACAATCGGATTACCATCGGGAACGCGCCGCAGGGTTTCAGACACGGTGGGAACCATTAATAAAAAAACGGTTAACGTTAAACATATCGTTTCGATATACACGCTTTTGTTTTTCAATATCGGTAGATACGCAACCCCATAACCGATCAATAACAACGTTATTGTTGCGATGGCAATGCCATAGCTGACAGCTTGCTGTGCAATTAAAAAAATAGTGACGCTGCCCAGAAGCATTGATATCAGGTAAATCATGCCCGGTGTTGATCGGGGCATTATTCGACCATAACGCACGAGCATGTAAAGCGCTAAGGGGATAGCCGGGAGACTGCCAAGTGTATGCAACCAACCGAGTGGCGAGATTCCAAACATAAAAATTCCTCATACATTACGAATTGACGGACAATCGTGCTAAAAGCGGACTAACAATAATTCCAAATAGTTTTGGATCGCCATAAGCGCGAGCGGATAGCATTGCGCCGTGAATCGTTGCCATAAACGATTCGGCTTCCACGTAGGGTGCGTTAACAATTCGAATCGATTTCTGCTGCACACCTTGCTCAAAAACGGATGTCAGCCATCCCGATAACGTCGTAAAAAATGTTTTGATTTCCGATTGCAACGCCTCTGGCAGTACAGGCAATTCACTCGCCAAAAGTGCACAAATACAGAACGGCGCACGTGCATCCAGAATGCATTTTTCCCAATACCCAGCATAAGCGCGGAGTCTTTCGAGAGGATCTGGTATCTGGAGATCAATGTCTGCAATGCCCGACGCCATCTGATGTCGATAGGTGATTAGAAGCGTACGCACCAAATCAACCTTGCCTGGGAAGTGATGGTGGATGCTCGCCTTGCGGATACCCACGGCTTCGGCTACATCCGCGTAGCTAAACGCGTTATACCCTCCCGCAAGGATTAACGTGCGGGCGGCGTCGAGGATTTTTTCGGATGTCATGGAGGATGTTTTCATGGATGCGATTTTACCTACTAGTAGGTAGGCTGTCAACAATTAAAAAGTGAAGCTTAACGTCCAAGGGGCGGCCCCGACGGGTTTGGTTTATAGTCTGCCGGTGCAATCTCCCTCGACTTAAAACAGATCGTATGGACCCGTACATGAATGCATTGAAAGAAAAAGAAGGCGTGTGGTTTGTCCACGATGGTGAGTGCCCGATCTGTCAGCACGCGGCTAAAGCCTTACGTATAAAAGAAGATTACGGGACGTTACACACCGTTAATGCTCGTGACGTGAGTGAAGATGAACCACTGATAAAGGAAATAAACCAGCTGGGCCTCGACCTGGATGAAGGCATGGTGATTTACACCCGTGGTGAGTTTTTTCACGGTAAGGACGCATTAAAATTTATCGCCCAATACGGGGAGAGCAAGAATACTTTCATGGCTGCTGCCAAAGGATTTTTCTGGTCGGATCACCTTTCCAGATTGATGTATCCGTGGATGCGTGGTGCGCGCAATTGGTTTTTAAGACGAAAGAAGGTTCATCGTATCGATAACCTTGCTCTAAAAAGCGAACCCATTTTTAAATCTATCTTTGGAAACAGCTGGGAAGAATTACCGTTGGTGATGAAGCGGCATTATGCCAATCGACCTTACACGCAGGACACAACAACCGTTAACGGCGTGTTAAATATCATGTGCAAGCCACCCTTGTTATACATGTCGCCACTGATGTCGCTTCTGGGACAAATTCCAACGCGCAATGATAATAATGTACCAGTGAGCGTTAATTTTCAGAGCGATGCAAACTACAAATATTTTTATTTCAATCGTGTTTTTCACTTCGCCAACGGAAAACCATACACATTCCAATCTCGCATGCTCCAGATAAAAGGTGACGAGGTTGTTGAGATTATGCGATTCGGTTTTGGCTGGAAAATGCGGTATGCATGGGATGGTGAAAAAGTTGTTTTGTCGCATAAAGGTTACGCCTTGCAACTCTTCGGCCACTTGATTCCGCTACCGCTAACAATACTCTTGGGCGCCGGATATGCGGAAGAACATCCTATTGATGACAATACGTTTGATATGCAAACCCATATCACCCATCCCTGGTGGGGAAAGGTTTATGAATACAAAGGGCGCTTTAAGATAGCAGAGTGACGCATAGGTTTTACATATATCAACGCTCACACCACAGGGTTTTTGTTAACGGAAAACAGTTTTCAATTGGTGATTGGGATATTGTGGTGCCAAACGAGTTAACTCCACATTACAGTTCAAAGCGAACTCGACCCGAATAAAAGCACGGTGGTTTATACCCAAGGGAGCATAAGTAACTACCCGAACAAAAGCGCTAACGAACGTTGAAGGGGTGTTCGACGTAAAACTGACGCAGCAGTGCAAGGGTAAAAAAGACGACCCCGCCGATAGCAATCAGTTTATTTTCAGGATGAAGCACCCCGAAGAGAAAATTAGCGACAATTAAACTGATATAAACAGTGAACTCTACTTTTAGTACATGCAATAGCCACGCTGACGTTTCTTGAGACATAGCCGGATGCTCCGTAACCATAAAATGGCCTGTTTTTTGTCTTTTACGATGATGTGAATGGCAGAGACTCACAAGCACGCTAATTGTTACAAAAACAGGGAACTTTCTGAGGAGTCCATTAGGTTATTTACCACACGGTTGATCATACAGCGTTGCTATAGGGTGATGAGGTTCATGTTGCAGGCGCAACATTCTCTTTTAACGCTATAGCAAATGAGGTCATTATGGATTCGATCAACAAAAACCAACCCGAACACAATCATGAAGATTTAAACGGCACAGCGGCTGTCGAGAAGATCAAACACATTGTTGATAAAGCAGAGAGCTGCTTTTTTAGTACCTCGTTTCACGTTGCTGGATCTTCTGGCACGCGTCCGATGGGCGCACAGGAGGTGGACGACGAAGGAAACCTGTGGTTTCTGAGTGCTAACGATAGCCATAAAGATCAGGAGATTGCGATTAACCCGAACGTGACTTTGTATTTTCAGGGGTCAGCACATTCTGATTTCCTGGTACTAAAAGGTACTGCCACAGCGTCGCGCGATGAGAAGAAAATTAAAGCACTCTGGCAGCCGATTTTTAAAACCTGGTTCACCGAAGGCGAAAATGATCCGCGTATTTCCGTGATTAAAGTTGCCCCAACGGAAGGCTACTACTGGGATACTAAACACGGCTTCGCTGTAGCGGGTATCAAGATGGTGATTGGCGCGCTAACCAGTAAAACGCTGGACGATTCGATAGAAGGAAAAGTTAAACTTTAATCACGCAAACGTTGCTAGAGCGACGACAATATCTTAAGCAATTGCGGAAGGTCGACCGGTTTTACCAGATGGTGATCAAAGCCTGCGTGAAGCGACTTTTGCCGATCACTGTTCTGACCGTAGCCGGTAATGGCAATCATCAGGGAGGATGCTGTGTCAGGGCGATTGCGCAGTTGTCGCGCGAGGGTGATGCCATCCATGTCGGGCAATCCAATATCGAGCAAACAGGCTTTTGGCGATTCAGTCGCAACCCGATCAAGGGCGGCCCTGGCGCTGTGTTCAATAGAAACCTCATAGCCGGCAATTTCCAGAATAGTTCCCAGTGTCGTCGCCGCATCGACATTGTCATCCACCACCAATACGCGAGGGGATGATTGCACCGGCGGTAATTCAGGAAGCGGGGTTCGCGCGGGCATGTTCTGATGCGCAACGCGGGGCAAGGTTAATGTAAACGTGCTGCCTCTCCCAAGCCCGGCACTGTGCGCCGCCACGCTGCCGCCGTGCAAGCTGACAAGACTCTTGACGATAGCGAGCCCTATTCCCAAACCGCCCTGGGTGCGATCTGAATTTCTTTCGCCTTGGGCGAACATATCAAATACACGATTAAGGACACTCGGTTCCATTCCGATACCATTATCCTCAACCGTAAAAATAACACTCGCATCATCGACTTCGACACTGAGAGAAATATCACCGCCCGAAGGCGTATATTTCGCCGCGTTATTCAAAATGTTGGCAATGATCTGCACCAATCTTTTTTGATCACCAAAGATTGAGGCAGCAACCGGTGCGTCGCGCACGCTTAAGTGATGTTGTCGCGAATCCATGATCGGGCGAACCTGCTCCACGGCGCTGGCCACAATTTGCCATGCGTCCTGAATGCCCTGGTCGAGCGTAACCAGCCCGCGCGATACTCTGGACACATCCAGCAAGTCATCAATAAGACCGGTCATGTGGCGCACTTGCCGCGAAATAATTTCGCTGGTTTGTTGAATTCTTTCGCGATCCAAGGTTGGCACACTGAGCAATTCAGACGCCGCACTGATCGGCGCCAGAGGGTTGCGCAATTCATGCGCGAGCATCGCGAGGAACTCATCTTTGCGCCGATCAATTTCACGCATCTCGTATTGCCGTTTACGCGCACGCAATACCGACGTGGCGGCGCTGACGAGCGTTACGCTCCTGACGGGCCGGTCCAGCAAGGTAACATTGCCCAACTTGAGATAGCGACTGCGCATGTCCGGTGTGTCGGGGGCAGTTTGCCGCAGCACCAAAAAAGGAAAATCAGACCAGGTAGGTTGATTATCAAGAAATGGGCGAACCACTTTCAGGAATTCTACAGTCAGCGCTTCATCCGCCAGGATAATGGCACCAGCCCCCTTCCCCATTTCTTCAAACGCTTCATCGAATCGGGTGCACACATAGCAATCCATCTGCGCGCGTTCGAGAACGCCAGCCAATAGCCTACCGTCCTTGCCGGTAGGTGCATAAATCAGTAGACGGCTTTCCATAATCATTTACAACACCTGAAATCTGCAGTCCAATCGCTCATCTACTTGGTTATTTCCTGTGACCTAATATCATCGAGAGGACTTACAACGGATGGCACACCGGTCAGCACGCCCTGAAAATTATTGAGCACTGCTCCAACTTCAATTCCATTCTTGGTAATACAGAGTCGGCGTAGTGTCGTTTCGTGAGCACTGCCACGTTTTTTGAAAACCGATATCGCTTTTTCTACCGAACCACGCGCTTCGAAATAACGCAGAATCAAAACGTTATCTGCCATATAGCTCACATCGATTCCGGTGGTCATTGTCCCAACCATACCCTGTTGGACACCAATAAGAAACGTCGCCACGCCACGCTGGCCAAGATAAGTTAAAACCTCATGCAAATGCGTCGAAAGAAAACGCGCATGGGGCATGGCATTCAGATAGCCGTTCAAGCTATCAATCACAATCACTTTCGCTCCGTCATCCGCCGACTTACACACAGCGTGTGAAAATTCTCCCGGCGACATTTCAGCAGGATCAATTTGATGCACACTGAGCAAGCCGGACTCAAAAGGTGCGCGTAAATCCAGGCCGATGCCTTTGCTGCGATTGAGAAGTGTGTTGAACGATTCTTCGAACAGAAACATGGAGGCTTTGTCGCCGCTCTCTGTTACCGCTTTTACAAATTGATTAGCCAAACTGGATTTTCCCGTACCGGGTGGTCCGGAAATCAGTGTGCTGGAACCTTCTTCGATTCCGCCGCCCAGCAACGCATCGAATGCATCCAGTCCGCTTTTAATTTGCCCCCGCTCTGCCAACTCGCGTGATTCAGCAGCGATAACGTTGGGGTACACAACAATCCCACCGGTGATAATGCTGTAATCATGCGGTCCACGACGGTAGGCAATGCCGCGATATTTCAGTATCCGCACAACGCGCCGTTCGGCTCCGTATTCAGAATCAAAATGCTGCAGTGAAATCACACCGTGGGTAATACTGCGCACTTGTAAATCCCGGCGAATGGATGACTTGTCATCAAGTAACAGCGCTGTGCATGAACGTCGTGCAAAGTATTGCTTAAGGCCGAGCACATGCCGGCGATACCGCAACGCATCGCCGGACAACAGTTGTAGCTCCGACAAAGAGTCCAGCACAACACGTGTGGGGCGCAGCTTCTCTATCATTTCAAGGATGAGATTATTCGTTTCACTCAGCTCCACCTCTGACGGATGAAGCGCCGTGTACTGCTCAGCCGGATCAAGCAAACCTTCTTCCGGAATCACCTCATGCACTGTCACACCATCCATTGAAAAACCGTGTGAATCAGCAACGGCTCGCAGCTCTACTTCATTTTCGGCAAGCGTGACATACAACACTTTTTCACCTTGCCGCGCACCCTCAATCAGAAATTGCAGCGCCATGGTGGTCTTGCCCGAGCCCGGATCACCTTCGACGAGATAAAGCCGTTCTTTCGTTAACCCGCCTCCCAATACAAGGTCGAGCCCAGGAACACCCGAGGAGATAAAATCTTTGCTCACGGTATTTTGCGTAGCCATGTGTTTTCCCTCATAAATCCTACGAGGCTAAAACCGCAGAAAGCCTCGCAAACAGATCTCGGTTCATCCCTATTGTCAGCAGATGGAATTACTTTTTTACGTCATGCGAGTGAATTCCGGATCAATTACTTCAATGGAGATGTTTTAGTTTGAAAGGTTCAAGCGAAGACCAACCGACGCTTCACCAGTCTTACTATTATTCATCTTTTGTGTGAGCGGTTCCGTCTGTTATTGCCCAAACGCGCGCGCAGATGCTGTGCCCGCTTGCGCTTTGCAATTTTTTAAAAAACAAACTAAAAAAAGCCATTTAAGAACAATGTGGTGCAAGGCACATAAGGTACCTTGCTGGTTTTGCGCCAAGAGTCGACATTTTTTTAAGCAGTCGCGTTTGTTTTTATGTTGCAGAAACCAAGGCAAGCGCATCTGCACCCGCTGGAAAATGCAATTGCTTTGAGCTGTCATTCGCTGCTCGCCACACCACCTCGGCCACATCCGATTCCCTGGTAAACGCCGCCTGCTGCGCAAACAACGTAAACACGGACTGCGCGTAAGCGGCATAACTTTCCGGGATTAATCCCGCCATGCGCTCGCCACCATTTTCCGCAAAACGGGTCGATGGCCCATAGCCGGGCTCCACCAGTTTTACCCCGATAGTAAACTCTGCCAGCTCGTGCGCGAGCGATCCGGTAAAACCCTGAATGGCGGTCTTACTTGCGGTGTAAACCGCGACCAATGGCATGGGTGCGAGGGTCGCACTGGAGGTCACATTCACAATCATCCCCGCACGGCGCGCGCGAAATTGTGGCAACACCGCTTGCGTCATCGCCATCACCCCGAAGGTATTGGTTTCAAAAATTTCACGAATCGTCGCCATGGGCGTGACTTCAAAGGCGCCGAACAAACCAATGCCCGCGTTATTCACGAGCACATCGATATGCCCGCTGGCATCGAGCACGGCGGCGATACTTTCGGGGTTTGTCACATCCAACGGCAACACGCGCAACCGTGGCGACGCCGGCAAGATATCTTCACGCGGACTGCGCATGGTGGCGATCACCTGCCAGCCCTGGGCGAGAAAATAGCGAGCGGTTTCCAGGCCGTAACCTGACGAGCAACCGGTGATAAGAACTGTTTTCATAGGAATCTCCTTAATGATGGTGTTGGTTAAGATGTGGCCATGATAAGCTCCGCAACCAATACCCTCTATAACGGATAATCCATAAAACATTATCAATAGTCTTGAAGTTAAGCCATGATGCATAACCCTCTCTCCGATGTCATCGCCCTGCTCCGGCCCAGCCAGGTGTTCTCCAAAGCCATCAGCGGCGCCGGGCGTTGGGGCGTGCGCTATTCATCCTTCGGCCACCCGAGCTTTTGTGTCGTGCTTGAAGGAAGCTGCCTGTTGGCCGTGGATGGCGAAGCGATGCTGACACTGGAGGCAGGCGATTTTGTGTTGCTGTCATCAACACCCGGCTTCACCATGTCGGGCTTCGAGCCGGTGACGCCCATACAGACAGATCCACTCGCCAGCGCGGGTGACATGGATGAAGTTCGCCACGGCGACCCGAATGCAGAACCCGACGTGCGCTTGTTAGGTGGCTATTTTGCTTTCGATTCACCCGACGCAGCCTTGCTCGTCTCGCTGCTACCGACGCTGGTGCATGTACGCGGCGAGGAACGACTTGCGACGCTGGTACGACTCGTGAGTGATGAATGCAAAGCACAAAGACCGGGCCGGGACTCGATCCTGACGCGATTAATAGACGTGTTATTAATTGAAGCCCTGCGCGCAACCCCCGGCGAAAAAACACCACCCGGTTTACTACGCGGCTTAGCCGACCCACGGCTCGCACTCGCCCTGCGCAACATGCACCGCGACCCGGCGCACCCGTGGACCGTAGCCGAACTCGCGAAACACGCCACACTCTCGCGCTCCGCATTTTTCGAACGCTTCTCACACGCCGTAGGCATACCACCGATGGAATATCTATTAGCCTGGCGCATGGCCGTCGCAAAACGCCTGCTCCGCCAACCCGATGCAGGACTCACAAAAATCGCCGAACGCGTCGGCTACGGCTCAGCCAGCGCTTTCAGTACCGCGTTCACGCGCTACGCCGGCGAACCACCAAGCCAATATTCCCGGCAGTATTTAAAAGCAATCACTTCGTGACTTTATTGATTGCGCAATTTCAAAACTCCAATAACCCGTAGGTTGAATTAGCCAAAGGCGTAATCCGACAAAACAAAAACCGTGTAATACCGCGTAATTGACTTTCCGCCCCAATATCCCGCATTAAAACCAATAAACCCATGCAAAAGAATTCTGAAAAAACACGTCCCCGAGCTGGCACAAGAGTCTTCCATGGGCTTTAATACAGGAATTATTGCCGGGCGCTACAGCAAGACTTTCTCAAGCAATAATGCGTAACAGGGAAAAAGGGAATGATAGGTTTGTTACTTCTTTATGCCGCCTTCCCCACGATTGTATTCCCCGAAGTTTATATGTCAGCGAGGCTAGATGATCAGTGGCCCATAAGGCCTCGCTGATTGTTGGCTTATGGATGAGTTTTAGGGGCTGCTTTGTGCCCAAAGCGGACGCTGGGACTGTATAAACACAGGTCCGGCTAAAAGCTGTATATCACCTGTTCTGAACTCGAAAAATGAAATTGGAAACAGGCGCCTTTTACAAGCAGATGATATTTGGTAATAGGCGCTATGATAATTTATGATTTGGCTGTCTAAATAACTATTGAGGGAGAGTGCGTGGCTCGTCTCACAAAAGGACAAAAAGAGTTTATTAAAGAAAGAACAATAAGTTTTTTTGAAAACTTATTGTCATTTCATGTTGCATATCAAGCAGCTCAATTACTTCATAATAATGCCCAGGAGAACTGGAGAGAATTCGAAGATTTTCTTCACATGGACTACCCCATAAAAGGAATAGGCATAAAAGCGACACGTAAAAATTTAGATGAACCCGACGAGGATTGGGGTGGCTTTCTTCATAGTCAGGAACCGTTGAGTCCAGCACATGTTGCTCCCGAGCTATCCTATTATCCATTGGAGGCCGCATCATCAGCTTATATTTATACCCTGCTAGAGAACTTTGGTAATGAGATATCTGAAAATGTAAATCCGGGCGGTTTAAAAAATCGACAAGCATGGCATTACGGTGTGCACGGTGACTTAAATATTTCAGATGAAAAAACTGTAGATAAAGCGAAGAAAGGGTTTGCCAAATCGTTTTCAGTTGCAGAGAGAAAAATCACAAAAACCGCCATTAAAAGATTGGTTTTACTAAAAAGCGCAAGGAACGAATTCATGCATGAAGGGAGCTATTCCTGTGAGTTTAGCGAATTTTTTCAGTGTTCAATCCAAACCGTTTGCCACATATATTTTATGCTCCTTCCAAGTGAAAAAGATATTTCAGTATATCCATACGAAGATTTTAATGGTAAGTGGAAAAACTCTAAAAAGTGACTACGTTTAGAAACATTTTTTGTTTAACCCCTAGGCCAGCTATTTTCGAGTCTAAGTGGAGTTGTATCATTCTCCGCTTTCGGCCGGTATGCGATGTAATAACCTGTTCCGATTCTCAATATATGCGGCTTACCCAGTTGTGCCCGAAGCGAAAGTTAAATCCTTAATTAGTCAACAGCACAAACCAGAGATTTTTATGCCAGATAAATTTAACCTATATGATGTTTACGAACAGAACTTAAATTTTTTGTTTGGCGCTGGTGCGTCTTATGGATTTCTCCCAACATTGGCGTTAAATATTAAAGATCGTGAAGGAACGCATTATACTTTTGAGACTTTGGCAAAAGAGCTGGATAAGGGCAGTACCCGCGATCTATATACTCTGCTCTTTATGTACTACTTTAAGAAATGCATCAATACCGGATTACCACGACTACCAATGGCACCACATCCACCGTATCGTGCAAAAGTTCTTAAAGAGTACAAAATTTTCCTAAAAACTCTATTATCAGTATTAGAAAAGCAAAACCGAAATGATAAAAAGTGCAATATATACACGACTAACTACGACAATTGCTTTGAGCTGTCTGCTGACTCACTAATGACCGAACAAGCTTTGAACTGTGCAATCAATGACGGAAGTTCCGGATTTCAACAGCGGAAATTTCATACAAAGAACTTCAACAATCGCGTCTTACAAAAAGGTATATTTGATAAACACGCCGAATATATTCCGCAAATTAATATCCTTCATCCGCATGGCTCTGTCTACTGGCATAAAATTGATAAAAATATTGCGGTCAATTATGGCCATTCACCATATGACATTATTTTTGATTCAGAGCAAGAGAAGCTCCTGAAGGCATTTGAAGAGTTACTTGACGACAAAAACAGGAATATAAATGATCTGATTGAATTCGAGAAGGATGAGCTTGGCTTATGGGATTGGAGTACCCTGCAAGCTGATACCTTTTGGGAGAAATATAAAGAAATTCCTATAGTTAATCCCACAAAGTGGAAATTTCATGAAACTGTTTTCGAAGAAGCCTACTACCAGATTCTGCGTCACTTAAGCTTTGAGCTGGAGCGCCCAAATTCGGTTTTGATAACCTTTGGTTTCTCTTTCGCAGATGAACACATTTTGCACTTAGTGCAGAGGTCCCTGTCTAATCCCAGCTTAACCGTTTACGTCTCCTGTTTTAACGAAGGTGAAAAGCGTGAGATGCAGAATAAATTTAAAGGTGTAATGGTCAACAAAAACCGGACAAAAAGTTAAGCACACTTTTCAAATTCAATCGGGCTTTTGTAGCCCAGAGTTGAATGTGGTCTTCGCGAGTTATACCAGGTCACAATATAAGCTCGCACATCCCGAATTGCATCTTCTCGATGGCGATACAAATTATCCCTGATCCACTCCCGTTTCAGGCTGCTAAAGAAGCGCTCCACAACAGCATTGTCCCAACAATTTCCCTTGCGGCTCATGGAACACACAATACCGTGCTGCTTCAATGAAGTCTGATACTTCAGGCTCGCATATTGCGAACCACGATCCGAATGGTGAATGAGTCCCGCCGATGGCTTGCGCATATTCACCGCCATCATCAATGCGCGAATCACCAGCGATTTCGTTTGCCGTTTATCCATGCACCAGCCAACAACCCGCCGCGAATACAGGTCAATCACCACCGCCAGGTACAGCCATCCTTCTGCTGTCCAAATATAAGTAATGTCTGCAGCCCAGGCTTGATTCGGTGTAACCGGATTGAACTGCCGATCAAGTATATTCTCCGCTACCGGCAATTTATGGTTGCTGTTGGTGGTAATACGAAACTTACGCTTCTGTTTAACTACCAGCCCCAGCTTTTTCATCAGTCGTCGTACCCGATACCGCCCCGCCGCAAAACCTTGTGCCTGTAATCGCCGCGCCATGCGTCTGCTGCCCATGCTGCTGTTGGATTCAACAAACAATGCGCGCATGCAGGTTTCAAACCTCTGCTGTTCCGGATCAGGCTTATCCTGTTGCTGTCCCAGCCACTCGTAATAACGACTGCGACTGACACTTAGCATGCGACACAAGTGTTTTACCCGGCAGCGCGAAGCATGCTCTCGGATAAACGCAAATCTCACCGCATATGCTTCGCGAAGTAGCTGCTGGCTTTTTTTAAAATATCATTATCCAACTGTAGCTCGCGCACTTGTTTTTCAAGTTCACGGATACGTTTTTGCTCGGGGGTCATCCCGGCTTTTCCCTGGTAATCACTAAAAGGCTGAGCTTCATGCTCTTTTAGCCAGCGGCGTAGCATATTGTGATTGATATCCAGATGGGCCGCTGCCTCACCTATACTGAAGCCTTGATCGCGAACCAGGGCGATGGCTTCAAGTTTGTATTCAGGCGTATATTTCTTTCGTGTTTGCTTGGTCATAGGACACCTTGATGTTTTACGGTATTATCCGCTTAACTTGGTGTCCGGTCTAATTAGACCACTTCAAGGGTATGCAAATGTCAAATATATTGCCATAGATGATGACCTGACTTTTACTCGCTTTAACAAGCGTGTATTCACTCTTAAAAAGGATGGTGAGTAAATGAGCATTGCCATCGGAGAGGTCGTATCCGTAAAAGGAATCAACATTGTTATCGAGCTGTATGAGGAATCGAATAAAGAAACGCTATTCTACGATGGCAAGAAGTTTAAAGGTGTTTCCATTCAAGAGCATGTCCTGATTAAACGAGGATTTAAAGACATAGTTGCACGCGTACAAGGCGAGTACTTGGATGCGCGGCTACATTCTGAAGATAGTGGCAACTATGTCCGAAAAGTAGAGTTGAAACCTATTGGATTTTATCATCAGGAAGAATTCTTCGAGGGCATAAAGCATTTACCGATGATTCGGGACGTAGCTTACTTGATGAATGATGAGCAAGTGAGACAGATTTATGGTGAGCCAGATGAAAACTTTGTTGTTGGTGAGATTTTAAAAGAAGAACTTCCGATATCATTACCTTGGGCAAGTCTTTTCAATACACATATAGGAGTATTTGGAAATACTGGTAGCGGCAAATCTAATACTCTTACAAATTTATACACGACTCTTTTTCTAAACAAGTTTGAGCAACTAAATGGCAACAGCCATTTTGTTGTAATTGATTTCAATGGTGAGTATACAGGCAATCAATTAATTGCCAATCCAGAATACAAAAAAGTTCACGAATTGGATACTCGTTCGGATGATGGCGACAAGTTTCCGTTGAGTGAGAGCGTGTTTTGGGACGAAGAGGTTTTCGGTATTCTATTTAAAGCGACGGAGAATACGCAGAAACCATTCTTAAGACGTATCGTGGCTGGCAGGGAGCGATTTAAAGATACTGAGGACAGCCTTGTTACCTATACAAGGAAAACTATAACTAAAGCACTAATCAGCACATCACCCAAAAAAGAGTATGCCGAACTGATAAGGACTATTGCAGGAGTAGTTTTAGCAGATGAACTCAAGGATTTAGCCAGAAAGATGAGTTGGTACAGTAAAGATGGGAAGTTCTATATCGTCGGAGGAAATTTTCTCAATGGTGGTGAAAATGATGCGACATATCGAAATTATTTCAAGCCACACATTGACAATATAACGGTGGGACAACTGGATCATTTTGGAGAGCTAAAACTTCGAATCAATCTTCAATTGCTGGCAGATCTAACTGATGAGTATGTCCAGTTTGAACATATACAACCACTTTTGAAACGCGTCGAGGCTTCACTAAAATCTTTAGAGCGCGTGTTTTCAATTGGTAAAAACCCTGTCAACAACCTCCTGACGGTGATTTCTCTAAGGAGGTCAAATCAAGAAGTTAAGAAAGTCATCCCGTTGCTTTTAGCAAAATATTATTACAACTCTCATAAGGAAATTGTAATCAACCAAAGTCCTCCAAAACAAACATTCCATATGATAATCGATGAAGCACACAACATTTTGTCGATGCAATCGAATCGTGAAAGTGAAAGCTGGAAAGATTATCGATTGGAGCTGTTTGAGGAAATTATTAAAGAAGGGAGGAAATTTGGCTTCTACTTGACGCTTTCCAGTCAGCGTCCTGCTGATATATCACCAACCATCATGTCTCAAATTCATAATTTCTTTATTCACCGGCTGGTTAACGATAGGGACTTATTGTTACTGGAAAACTCCATTAGCACGCTGGACTTTCTTTCTCGCTCAATGATACCCAACTTGCCCAAAGGCTGTGCGGTGATAACAGGGACATCATTTGATATTCCTATGGTTGTGCAGTTTAAACAACTGGCTAAGGATCACCAACCTGATAGCGGAGATGTAGATTTGAAAGAACTCTGGAAAGATATTTCTTAAGGGAAATATTAACTATTGCAATTGGCAAATGAGAATATTGAGAGGGCCGACACCAGGCTGATACAATCGATAACTTCCGCTTTTGGCCGAAAGCTGCCATCAAGTCTCTTTCGATATAGTATTTATACGCGACTATTAATTCGTTGCAACCACTCATCAAACAGTTGCGCTTTATCGCTGATCGACCGAGACATACGCTTCATTCCTTGCGCATATGCCTTATCTGCCGAATCACATTGGGCGATATGAAGACTTACCGATTCGCAAAAAAAAGTACAATAGTCATTAAACTCGGAAAACTCATCGCAAAGGTTCAGAAATTCCTGCCTGAGCGATAGCTCCTGCCCGTCAATCTTCCTTTTTGTCTCTATATCCAACATATTAAAGCCGTCCATATACATATTATTTGCTAATCATAGTATGTAGAACTATAGTATGCAAATTAGCAAAGTTGGCGAATGCCTACACAACCCAATCAATGCCAACTTGTTAACGTATTCGCGGCCAATGTTCGACGCAAACGGCTGGAGCTCGGGCTTTCCCAGGAAGAGCTTGCGGAATATGCCGGGGTGCATCGCACTTATATCGGAATGCTGGAACGGGGAGAGAAGAACGTCACAATTTATAACATCGAGCGATTGTCTATCGCTCTGGATGTGACCCCGGCCTATTTATTAACGCCTTTCGAAAAATAGTATTACCGGCTTTTACTATTCCGCCGTAGATAAGGAGCAACGCGTGAAGAATGCTGATGAAAAGGAAGATAGCTACTCGATCAACCCTTCATAAAATTAGCTGTGCAGGCGTAAATGAATTTCTCTTTATCCGAACTGGCTACTTTGATTCGCCTCGTTGACAAGGAGTTGGAGGAACTGCACGAACAGATTAATTCTGATAACGATGAGATAGCCGACGATGCCGCGGATCTTTCAGTTCAGGTGGGTGAGATAGCTGGAAAGCTTAAAGCACTTTATGAAAGCAATTGGCAAGAAGGCAGCAACCATGTGCCTTACGATGAAATTCTAAAATAATAAAAAGCTGGCCTTCCTCCCGGCTCGCAGCCCCACCCCAAACTGATACAGTCTTCAGGCCAGCCTGATGTGAACCACCGCTGATTCCCCGAGGTTACATAAGGAAGGTGGTGTAATCCACAAGCGGTATGCTATAAATTTAGCTATGGCACCATCCACCTACGCCAGCTCTCGCAGAATCGGGCATGCCTTGCGAATGGATGTGTTAGCAATGAACAAGTCGAGGAGTTCGGGTTATGGATCTTGGTGAAAAAGTCAGCGTAGACATGATTGCGAGCGAAATGCACGACGAAGAGACGTGCGCTTTCTGTAGCTCAACCGAACCGCCGAAAGACGTCGTCAATGATCTAACCGATGAGCACGATGAAGACGCCGAAGCCAAGCTCGGCGATAACATGCCCACTTATAAATTCAAGAACGATGCGGGAAAGTTGGGTACCGCGCTCGGCGGCAAGCCGGATGCAAAGATCGTCGCGCTAGCGAATAAAGACTTTGAAGCCTCGGTAGCAGCGCACCATTTGATTCCGGGTAACGCGGCCCTTAAAGAAAGCCAATTATTCAAGTCGGAAAAATACCTTTGGAAGGACGGTAAAGCCAAAGGCAATATCGGTTACAACATCAATGCCGGCGAAAATGGCGTCTGGTCGCCGGGCAACTATGGCGTCCGCCCTTGGGGCCCCGGTGGGGCCGCGTTTAAGTTGGGCAATCCGACGTTGGAGCCAAAAGACTTTGCTTTTGCCGCCATGGACAAATGGCGCACTCAATTTCATGATGCACATGCGGATTACAGTTCTTTTGTGAAGGACAGCCTGGATAAGGTGTTTGAAAAACTCGAAGCCAAGAAAGACATATGGTGCCCTGAGGCCAAAAAGAAAGAAGAGAAAAAGCCTGAGGAAAAAGAGCCTATTTACGCGCTGGTTCAGCGGTTGAATACCATCTCTTCCCGTATGAAAAAGATGCTGACCTTCCCTACCCGCAACTGGAAACGTAACATCTATACATCCCGCTTTGTCGAAATGTACATGACTGATAAGTCACACCAGGATTAATGTTCGGAGCTACCTATGTATTATCTGTTATCCGCCAATAGCCGTCCTCGCCGCCGCATTGCTGAAACGCCGTTTATAGAGAACGTCAGTTGGTGGCGGGGTGCTGTGATCACGGCACCGCTCCCGAAACCACTACCCTTTTCGTTGCACCCGTATCGCCCGTTTTCGGAAGACGAGGATCAGTATATGGGAGCCATTATGGAAACTAACCCGCCGCTTTGGCGTGATGATTTCATCCAGGCGCTCCGCGACTGCGGCGTGCATAACTTTGATACCTACGATGTTGCTATCTCAAACCCGGACAACAAGCCGATCATTGATGCGTTTTATCAGGAAATGCGCGATGCCGGCGTCGATGATGTGGATCAGTATCTTCGCGATATCGGTTATCAGGAACTCGGGGAGTGGATCGATCCCAAGCCTGGGGCCGTGTTTACCAATTATAAAGCCGTTAATGTTCTCGGACTCGTTGCTGCCGCCGATATGGCGAAATCCGAAGCCACCGTTCACGATGGCATTCCACTGATTGATGTGGATTTTAATTCGTTGGTTATCGATGAAAATAAAACGCGGGGCATCAAGATGTTTCGGCTGGCGGAATCCACTAACGCCATTCTTGTGCATGAATCCTTGCGTGATGCGCTTCTGGAGAAAGGCTTTGGATCAGATGTTGCCTTTTATGATCTGACAGAAATTGCCCTTTAGCGGCCTGAAGCCGCCGCCACCTTAATCAATTGCTCTTTACGCGCAGCTCTGCCTTTTTCATCCCATACAATCAGTGTGACCCGGTATGTACCTGGTGCTGTGTAGGTATGGGTTGGATTTTTTTCTGTGCTGGGCAACCCTTGGCCGAGATCCCATAGCACATGTGCGATGGAGCCGTCCGCATTGCTTGAGCGCGAAAGATTTATAAATTCAACGGGCTGATGCTCCTTAATGCGCTTGTTAACTTTAAAATCAGCGCTGGGTATGGCGCTGTTATTGAATCCTGAGGAGCTTGGTACAACATTACTTTTATTACTGGCAACATGATTGCCGCTCCACTGTAAATCAGTGCCCTGGTAGGTTGTTATTGCACCTTGCTTGTTATCGGTTAGGACATTATTGATAAACGTAAATTGATCGATACCCTTTCCACTAAACTCCACGCCAAAGCCTTCATTTCCTTTAATAGCATTTTCTTCCAGAGTGACGTGGTGGGAATTACCGTTGATACGAAATCCATGGCCCTGGTTTTTATAGGTAGATTGCGTGTGATTTCTGTAGGTGTTGGAAAAGCTATTTTTATAAAAATAGTGATAACCCAATCCGGTTGCTTCGCCTTGTAATTGTGCACCCCAATCAGCCATACCGCTGATGGTGTTGCGCCCCCAAAACACATATTCTTTGGGGTAATCAACGGATATAGAGATACCCAGTTTTGCACCTTGATTAACCTGGTTGTCGGTAAAGATATTATTTGATCCTCCCGCCAGTTCAAGGCCAGCGTATTTCCAGTCATCCACTTTGTTGGAGCTAACACTGTTTCTGCGGATTGCACTGTTATTTGTTTTGTCCAGGCTTATCCAATGCTCAACGGTGTTGTCCTCAATGAGCGCGCGATTGCACTCGGTGTGCACTTCAATCGATAAACCCTCAGCGACCTTGCCTATTCCGGTAATTGAGTTCCCACTAATCGTTAAATCTGTCGCACCATTATTGGCAAGTATTCCGCCGCGCCCTGTATCTGTGATGGTGTTTCTGAGCGCCTGATTGTGCGAGGAGCCATTGGCAAATCGTATGGCCGCGCCCCATTCTGACTTCACACCAATATGTGAAAATGTGTTATCCGATAGCAGACTATGATTAACAGCCTGTTTCCATTTCGCATTACCTTCAAATAAAATCCCGTGAGGTCCAAAGCCGTTATAAGCCAAATTTCGTATCGTCATGAAATGTATTTTATGGCCGCCGCCATTTGTGGCAAAAATGCCATTCGCCAGGTTTTTCAGCTTTCCATCAAGGGTGAGTGTTGTTATCTCTACATTGGAGAGATTCGCCAGGTCAATCATCGTGAAGCTTTTCTCTCCTGAAAACTCAACAACCGTTCCTGCTTGAGACTCACCTTGAATTTTAATGTTTGACCTGGACGTTATAGCGCGGGAGATTTTATATATGCCATTCGGGATAAATATCGTATCACCGGCATTGGCGGTGTTGATCGCCGTTTGAATAGCCACCGTATCATCTTTCTCGTCATCGCCTATCGCACCATAGTTGGCAACATTAATACTCAAAGCAGCGTCTGCGTTTTGACTTGCGGCTTGTAGAGTCATGCCACATAACATCAACGCACTGACAAGACTGACAACTGGTGTTTTCATTATTCGATATCCTGAGAAGCCTCTGCATAAGGCAGAAACATATCACTTCACGGTGGTATGAAGCATCTTACCCAAAAATCGTTTACATGTTTTATCCCTGAAGGTGTGATGTCCAATCGCCATGATCACGCAGGAGAATTGAAAAAGCCGGAGCTTTCGCCCCGGCTTTTTCGTTTACACCTATCGACTTATTTGGCTTGCAAAAAATTCAACAAGTCCTGATTCAACTGTTCCTTATGCGTATCTGCCAATCCGTGCGGGGCGCCTTTGTAGATGATCAGTTTTGAATTCTTGATCAACGCGGCTGAGGCTTTGCCGGTGGTTTCAATCGGTACGAGTTGATCGTCGTCGCCGTGTACTACCAGGGTTGGCACATCAAATTTTGCTAAATCTTCTCTGAAATCCGTTGCTGAGAAGGCGGCGATGGAGTCGTAGGTATTTTTTGCACCGGCCATCATGCCTTGTCTCCAGAAGGATTGGATCATGCCTTGTGAAGGTTTCGCGCCTTCGCGGTTAAAACCAAAGAAGGGGCCGGAGGCGATGTCCAGATACAGTTGCGAGCGGTCTTTGTTTGATGCTTCACGGATGCCATCAAACACCGACATAGGCACGCCATTGGGATTCCACTCGGTCTTCACCATGATCGGCGGTACGGCGCTGATCAGTGCAGCTTTTTTCACGAGTTTGGTGCCGTGCCGACCGATGTAACGTGCCACTTCGCCGCCGCCGGTGGAGAAGCCTACCAGAGTTACATCTTTTACCTTGAGGGCTTTGATCACGGCAGATAAATCGTCGGCATAATGGTCCATGTCGTTACCGTCCCAGGGCTGGCTTGAGCGGCCATGACCACGGCGGTCGTGGGCGATGACGCGGTAGCCTTTCTCGGCGAGGAATTGCATCTGCGACTCCCAGCTGTCGGAGTTAAGCGGCCAACCGTGGCTGAACATCACGACCTGGCCATTTTTGGGGCCCCAGTCTTTGTAGTACAGCTCTACGCCGTCTTGCGTGGTGACGGTGCTGGCGGTATGGACAACCTTGCTTGATGCCTCGGCGGCGATAGAGACGAGCGGCAACGCGGCAACGGCTAAGGTGGCGATGAGGGTACGCGTAAATTTATTCATGACTTTGCTTCCTATCAGTGAGTTAAATGTTGGGTTTGGGTACACGCTGTTTTGTGTTGACGAGGAGCATTGTCTAGCAATCCCCCATACGAATTGATACAGTTTGTCTTCAATTTTTGACGGATCGTATTTTATGGTTGATCGACTCGCTGCCTTGCTGGGCCACTTTTCAGTCAGTGCCCGCACCTTCCAATCCGGCCCGCTGTGCGGAGTTAACACGCTGGACGGGACAGATCCCTATGGTCAGTTGCATCTGTTGAAGGAGGGAAAGGCAGAGGTCTGGCATGGCAACACCAAAGCCCATGACCTTCAGGAGCCGACCTTGTTGTTTTATCCGCGCCCCACCGCACACCGGTTTGTGACCCATGCCGAACAGGGTGCCGATTTTGTGTGTGCGCACATCGCGTTTGAGGGCGGTGCGGCGAATCCCCTCGCCAATGCCCTGCCCGCCTGCGTGTGCATCCCGCTGTCACAATTGCCCGACAGCGTGTCGGTACTGACGCTGTTGTTTGCCGAAGCCGAGGCCAGGAATTGCGGCCGACAAGCGCTGCTGGATCGGCTGTTTGAAGTGGTATTGATTCAACTCTTGCGGCAACTGATGGAAAACGGCAGCGCCCAGGTCGGCCTGCTCGCGGGTTTTGCGCATCCGCAATTGCGCCGCGCGATTGTGGCGATACATCAGGAACCGGAAAAAGAGTGGACCGTTGAATCACTCGCCACGGTTGCGGGTATGTCGCGCAGTGTTTTTTCAAACCTGTTTCGCGAAGCCGTAGGAGAAACGCCCGCGAGTTATCTGCAACGCTGGCGCATCGGCCTGGTACAAAAATGGTTGAAGAATGGGCAATCGCTTAAGTTGATTGCGGAAGAAGCGGGGTACGGCAGCGAGTCCGCGCTCTCGCGGGCGTTTAAATCGCAATGCGGTGTTTCGCCGAAGGCGTGGCTTAAGCAGGCGCGCGGTGATTAGCTTTGTGCCTTGTTATTCTGCCGACGGCTGATCACTCTTCCAGGCCGTGTTGTTGATCTTCTGCAAAAGATCAATCAACTGCCGCAGTTCCTGTTCTTCCAACCCGCTGAAGGTTTTCTGCAACAGCGGCACGCATGCCTGCTGCGCTCGATTCAGGTGATCCTTGCCATCGGCAGTGACGGTCACGTAACTCACGCGCGCATCTTTTTTACACTTTCGTTTCTGCACCCACCCCCGCACATCCATTGCCTGAATCGCCTTGGTAACAGCGGGTTGATTCATCTGCATGGTCTGCGCAAGGCCCAATACCGTTTCTTCGCGATTGGCGTGAACCAGATGAGTTAATAATGAAATCTGGGTCATATTCAGACCCAGCGGTTCGAGCTGACGATTGAGGCGGGCGGCCAATTGTTGATAAACAATCGACAAGCATTGCACGCCGGCTCCGAGCAAGGATGGTGGAATTTTCATAGCGACTCTTGACAATATATTCCATGGAATACAATAATACATTCCATAGAATACACCTTAGGAGCTTATATGGACATAGTTAACCCCCACACCCGTTTCGTTAACCGCAGCCTCACCAGCCAATTCAATGTCGGGTACTGGTGGCTGATGGCACTCATCGGGCTCGTTGTTGCCCGTTTAGTCCAGACACTGTGGCTCGACCCATCCTATGTTGCGTCGCAATATCCTGTACCTTTTTATGTCGGCCAGATGACGTTTGATGCTGCCGAATTAAAAAGTTATTACCAGGTGATGTTGGACAAAGGGACTATGCCGGTTTACTGGTCAACCCAGTGCATTGATTTTGTCTTTATCGCCTGCACCTACCTGGCGTTCTTCGCGTTAAGCCAAAGTATTTTTCATAGCATGGTGCGGGTATTTCCCAACGCCCTGCGCTGGCGAAACGTGGCGGCGTGGATGTGTTTTATCGCCCCCTTGGCCGCCGTCGCGGATGCGATTGAAAATTTATTGTCTTTTATTCTGTTGCTACAGCCGGTGAGTTTTCCTGATTTTCTGGTTTATCCCTATAGCAGCTTTGCGGTGATTAAATTCCTTTTATTTGCTCTCACATATCTCTGGGCGTTAGTGATGGCAGTAGTCCTGGTGCTGACCCTGTGCGGACGCACTTGTTACGGCTTATTCACTGGAAAAGCCAATTAATACACATCGGTTTTTTAACCTGACTTTTCAAAATTTATACATTGGACGTACGCTATGTTGCAGACTATTGCATTAATTTTTCTTGCCCTTGTTATTCTGATCGCGCTGCTTATCAGTTTTAGACGCAGCCGCACCATCGGCAAATACCTGGGTTATGCAGGCGGGGCCGCGTTATTTATTGCAGCGGTGGTTTATGGCTATTTTATGCGGCCCATCAATATACCGCCGGCACCTGCACTGGAAGCTCAAGTCATCGCACCCGAGACCCGCGCGGCATTAACGGCATTGGATTTTTATCTGGGTGCAGGCACCTATACGGTTGACGATATAAAGCACCACGCCTTCACGGATTTATTTAATTCCTATACCGCGATCAATGCGCTGAAGATTGGCGCTGTGCTCACAGAGATTAATCAGAAAATCTATGACTTCACGCAAGCGGATCGCTTTATTGATGAAGCCTTGCATCAAGGTTTACGTATCCGCGGCCATGCCCTTGTTTTCGGCAAACTGAGTGATATTTATGAAGAACCAAATTTGCAAACCTGGCTGGATACATACTATCGCGATGACGCAAACAAGCGTCAGGCGTTGCAAGAATTGGTGGATCATCATATTGATACTATGGTGACGCGCTACCAGGGCAGGATCACGCAGTGGGATGTGGTGAACGAGCCCCTGGGGCTGTTTGGGCAAGGCGAGCTGGAAGATAACGTGTTTTTGCGAAATCTGGGACCTGATTATATTGCCAATGCGTTTAAACGGGCGCACCTCGCTGACAATCAGGCAAGGTTATTTTTAAACGAACAATTTGATCGCTACACCGGGCCCAGAGCCGATGCATTTATCGCGTTAGTCAAACGCTTAAAGGCACAGGGAGTGCCGATACACGGTGTGGGCCTGGAGCATCATATGTTGTTCACGCTCGCGCCGCGTGAAGAAACCAAAGCGTTTATTCAACGGTTGTCAGCCTTGGGCGTTGATGTTGAAATTACCGAACTGGATGCGCGCCTTCGTCTGTTTGCTGATGGAGAAAATCCGCATCTGGCCCAGGCGGAATATTACCGGGATATCATGACCGCCTGCCTCGACATCAAAGCCTGCAAAGGCGTTACGTTCTGGGGTTTGCACGACCAGGACGCGTGGCACAAAGATTTGCCGTGGATGTTTGCAACGCCTAATGATCCCTATTTGTTTGACCAGGACAAAAATCCCAAGATTGCGGCGAAATTAATTTCCGAAACCATAGTGCAATGGGATGTGAATGCGCGGTAGGGTTTGAAGCCAGCCACACGCACACATACCGCGCGCTGCGCGCGACGCGGCATAGTGCGTTTAACTAACTGCTCGAATTATTTACCAGGTTAACCGCAACTTGTGAAACGTGTTCGGCACCGCGCAGAATTTCGTCGATGATGGCTGTGGCTTCGTTCACCAGATCCGCGTTTTTGTTTGCCTGGGTGATGACTTCAATCATGCTATCGCGCGCTTGCACAACCAGGTTGCTGTTAGTGTCCACCATTTGATTAATTTCTTCCGTGGATTTGCTGGTTCTGGCCGCCAGTGTTCTGACTTCGTCGGCCACGACTGCAAATCCCCGCCCATGGTCGCCAGCCCTTGCGGCTTCAATTGCCGCATTTAATGCGAGCAGGTTGGTCTGATCGGCAATGGATTTTATCGTGGTGACTATCTTGGATATTTCGCGCGATTGTTTATTTAAATCCTCCACCCGCTCGGCGGATTGTTTTATATCCACCGATATTTTTTCTGAATTCCTGAGGTTTTCTTTCAGAATTTGTGCGCCGTGTTCAGATACCTGGGCCGTTTCTACGGCGGTGCTGTAAGCTACTTCAGCAGCCTTCTGAATCTTCAATTGTTTTTCAATACGCTCCGTGACATCACTCGCGACTTTAATAATTTTTACGATGTTTCCCGCGTGGTTGTACACCGGGTTATAGGTTGCTTCCAGCCACACGGTATTGCCGCGACTGTCTAACCGCTGGAAAAGGCCATTTTTAATTTTACCGTTGGCTAATTCCCGCCAGAAGTTGGGATTCTCGTTATAAAAATCCGTAGGACAAAATATTTTGTGATGTTTGTCTTTTATCGCATTGAGATCGCGGTAGCCCATTGTTTGCAAAAAATTGGCGTTGGCGTTGGCCACTGTGCCGTCGGGCGTGAATTCGATGATGGCGCTGGACCGGTGGATAGCGTCAATAAGCGCCTTACTTTCCATTGACTGCATTTGCACACTGGTAACATCGTAGGCAATCTTCATGATGTGCACCAAAACACCATCTTCATAGATGGGGATGTAAGTCGCTTCCAGCCAGATATCCTTACCGTTCTTATGCTTCCGCAAAAAGATGCCGCGTTTGGCAATGCCTTTTGAGAGATCTTGCCAGAACAGGGAATACTCTTTTGAATCAATAATTGCCTGTGGACAAAAGAGGCGATGGTGCCGACCTTTAACCTCACTCAGTGAATATCCAATCACGCTGAGGAATGACTCGCTGGCATCCAACACCTCGCCCGCTGTGGTGAAGTTGATGGTCGCGCAGCAGCGAGAAATGCTATCTAACCGATCCTGGGTGTTAGCGGCCTTCTGAGCCAAGGCTTCCAGCTCAAGCTTTCGCTTTTTCGAAAAGAACATAGATCTACCCGTAGATAATGAAAGGCCATATAAATCAATGAGTTATTCGTCGCGGCTTTCTAACGGAACACATTTGAAGCGTGCCCGGGAAGAATAATGATGATTTATACGCCACATCTCGCGAAATAGATCAGGCATTCAGCAAATAAAAACTATGCAAGGACCAGTAACCTGTCGATTTCCAGCTTTCCTGTTCGACTATCCTGGTAACTATTCTGAAAACACCAGAAACCATTCCATTAAATTAAGGAGGCTACTATGTCTAATGAAGCAAACACTGTGCGATTACACCGCGTGCTGCGGGCGCCCGCCGAGCGCGTGTATAAGGCGTTTACCGATAAAAGTGCTATTGAGCGCTGGCTGCCGCCCTATGGGTTTACCGGTACGATCCACACCATGGATGTCCGCGTCGGCGGCGGCTATAAAATGTCGTTCACCAATTTCGGCACCGGCAGCAGCCACTCGTTTACGGTGGAATATACTGAACTGGTGCCCAATGAATACATTCAACACAAAGATCGTTTTGATGATGAGAATCTGCCCGGAGAAATGACAGTTTCCATTACCCTCAAAACAGTCTTGTGTGGGACGGAAATCAGTATTGTTCAGGCGGGTATCCCCGACGTCATTCCAACAGAAATGTGTTATCTGGGTTGGCAGGAATCGCTGGAGCAACTGATCAAACTGGTTGAGCCTGACATTTCGGATAATGGATGAGACAATCTGCCCTTCATAATATGAAGGGCAGGTGGATCAATGAAAGTACGGAAGCTCGTTTCGATAGTTCTGGTGTTTATGTGTGTATCGGCATCGGCATTTGCGGATAAAACGGACACCATGCAAGAGGCTTTAAAAAGCATCATGCACCAGCACAAGATTCCCGATTTATCGGTCAGTGTCATACGGTCAGGGAAGATCGTGTATATCGCTGACTTACATCAGCGGAACGATAAAATTCTGCAAACTGAAACCGGCATTACACGCTTTAGAATTGCGTCTATCACCAAGCTGTTTACCGCTCAAGCAATCATGCAGTTGGTGGAAAAAGATAAGCTAAGGCTCGATGACGACGTTGCTGTGTATATTCCTGAATTTAAAAACGACCACATTACCATCCAGCATCTACTCACCCATCACGGCGGCTTGCAGGATAAAGTTTGGCCCGAGCCCTTCAGTGAGGACAGCGGGTTCAATGCTTATCTTAAAAATGTGCTGGCCGTGAATCCGGATACTAAACCGGGCATTCAATTTCAATATTCCGATACCGGTTTTAATTTGCTCGGCCAGGTTATTACCAAGGTTTCCGGGCTGCCCTATCACATTTACATCGAACGCAATATTCTGAAGCCTGTGTTAATGGAAAGCTCTGGTTATTATTCTGGATCGACCGGCGTACAACCAGATGTGGAACCTTTTAAGAACGGGCAGCTTATCCCTCACGACCAGCAATGGCCTTTTGATCCACAGTTTTTTCCCAGTGAAGGGTTAATTAGCAACGTTAACGATTTAAGTTTGTGGGTCCAGGCAGTTTTGACCAGGTCATCTAAACTTCTGTCAAAAAAATCCTATAAACAAATGACCACGCCTTTAGAAAAAACATCCTGGGAAGAAACCCGCATTGGTTTGGGTTGGTTCATAACTCGCCGTCATCAGATCGACTATGTTTACCATATGGGTGGTATACGCGGCTATGAATCCGTTCTTGTGATGGAGCCCAGTGCTAACAACGCTATTATTTTATTGACGAACAGTAGTGATGTGCCGCGCTGGGAAATTATTGATGAGATTGAGCAGGTATTGAAGGGTGGAAAAATTAGCGGAGCTTCGGCAAGATCCCGTATCTTCTGAGACGTATAGCTACCTGGAAGATACGGGATAATGCAACAACAAGACCGGATTCTAATCAGTTACCCTAAAGATAAATTTTCCTACAGATGCACGACGCCATTCCAGATCATTGTCTTGCATCCATAAATCATTTACGCCGGAGAGCCAACTCCCGCCTGGTTGCAGCGTTTGGCCAATGACAGTCAGTTGATCGTTCCAAACAAAGAGATGACTTAACCAGAAGGGCACATTCTCGTATTCGGCTGTCCAATTGCTTCCGTCAACTGATGAATAAATTGCACGGTGCGTTGTGCCTCTATTAAACAACCAAAGCTTTTGATTATAGAACGTAATTGCAAAATTACCAGTTATGACCAGATCATTCAAAACTTCTGGTTGCC
Organism: Cellvibrio sp. PSBB006; assembly: GCF_002162135.1. Classification (NCBI taxonomy): domain Bacteria; kingdom Pseudomonadati; phylum Pseudomonadota; class Gammaproteobacteria; order Cellvibrionales; family Cellvibrionaceae; genus Cellvibrio; species Cellvibrio sp. PSBB006. Next base: position 2,700,570 of record NZ_CP021382.1, read on the forward strand.
AGGTCACTCCATCAGCCGTTGAATAGGCGACGAGCTCCTGCTCGGCAGTCCCGTAAATGCCGATGAACCATAATTTATCGTTGAAAACAAAAAATTGTTTATGAAATATCCTCGATGTTGGTAGGCCAAGCAAATCAACTTGCTCCCACTCAATTCCGTCAGTTGAGGCCCATACCTCTTCAAAAGTAGTAAAGAGGTCGTTTCCTCCAATCATCCATATCTTGCCGTTAAACGATACCATGGTTTGATTTGCGCGGGAGGAGAAGGGTGCGGGCGATAAAATTTGTTCCCATGTCTCGCCATCTGTGGATGACCATACATCCCTTCTGAAATCGCCAGGTCCCGCAAAGCCACCGACGACATATAGCTTTTCACCGTGAGCAACGAGACTACAGATTCCTTGCGCGGGTAAAGGCGTTGTCGCGGGCAATAGCTCCCAATCTTTTATATCGTTTGCTCGCCAAAGAAGGCCACGAGAAGCTGCATAAAGCTGGTCATTGAAGGTGTAGAAACGACATGCATCAGGAACAACCGTACGGGAAGTCAAATTTTCCCAGGTCAGGCTGTCGGTAGAGTTCCAGATGGTATTACGGAGAAATCCCCCAACCATATACAGCTGATCATTCAAGGTAAGAACCCTGTGCTCGAAATAGGTATCAGGAAGTGTTGCCATTGATTGCTCCCAAATAACGCCATCGTCCGACCACCAAATTTCATCCACGGAAAGATCATCTGTAGAACCACCTGTTAACCATAACCTCCCATCAACTTCGTGGATGGCATGGCCATAACGGCGGGAAAAATTTGCGTATTCAATTGCGAGCGACCAGTTGACGCCATCGAGAGAGGTCCAGATATCATTTGTTCTGCCACTCTCTCCATAACCACCCGATAGTAAAAGTTGTCCCTCAAATTCAATGACTTCAAAGCTCGTGCGCGCGCCGAATACAGCGAGATCTGTTTCCTGAACCCAGTTGATCCCGTTTGATGAAGACCATATATCGCCAAACCAGCTCTCATCATCTTCTCCGCCGATTAACCACAGCTTTCCATTAAAAGCCACTAGTGCATGTCCGTATCGCGGACTGAACGGCGAATTCGCATTTCGCAATGTCCAGTTAATGCCATCCGAGGATGACCAGACATCATTAGTGGGTCCTTTGCTGCTATCGCCGCCAATCAGCCACAATTGATTATTAAAATGAGCAACCCGATGATACTCTCGGCCAGAGAAAGCGCCCTGCTCCAATTCGATCTTCCAGTTAGCGCCATCGACAGAAGACCAGATGTCATTCCGCGCTCCACTTTCATATCCACCTATAATCCACAATTTATCATTAAAAGCGAAAGATTCTGCTCCGCGACGCACAGGGAGGTCGTCTGTTCGCAGGACTACTTCAGATGTTTCTGTTCCATTTTTGATGGCGTAATACGCATAGCCGCCTATGGCAAGCGTGGAATCACGCGCTTTATTGCCGAGTATCCAGCTGTGGGTTACGGGATCGCAATCCTGATAAAACAAGTAATCGCAACCGCCATCCGTTGTACCAATAAATTCCATACCGTTAGCAGAAGCATCGAACTCAAAAATGGTATCTTGCTCACCTATCCATGCGGTGAAATTGACGCTTGCTGGAGTATCGACAAGAGGCATTGATGATGAGCTGGAGCTGGTAGAACTCGCAGGCTCGCTGGATGACGAGGTTGATGAATTTTTCGAACTCCCCGACAGGGATGAAGCCGGTATCGAGCTAGCTTGCAAAGAACTGGTAATAGATGAATTTGCGCTTGAGGGAAAATTGGACGATGAACTACCCACTAATAGGGAGGATACTGATGCGCTTGTTCTCGATTCGCCACCATTACCGCCAGAGCCACCACCACCCCCGCAACCTGCAAGCGCGAACAGGCAAAGCATCAATCCCAGGTGAACTTTATACATACACATCTCCTTTCTTGCCGATGGTCGAATACCGGCTCTTAATTTGATTTCGCTTTATGAGTTAAGCGTGAGGCGTTTATTGACTATGCCGTAGCCCCAAGTACTTGAGGCAGCATTTCGAAGAGGTGGGATTGGATAACAAAACCAACAAAAAGTCTATCATCAAAATAATTTCCGTTTTCACTTATCTATTCATCCGGAACATATTCAAGAATATCCCCCGGTTGGCACTCCAGAATTTGGCAAATTTGCTCGAGCGTTGAAAAGCGCACACCTTTCACTTTACCGGTACGCAGCAGCGATAAGTTCTGTTCGGTAATGCCGATCTCCGTGGCAAGTTCTTTGCCACGAATTTTGCGTTTGGCCAACATGACATCCAGGTTAACGACAATAGGCACTGCGAACTCCTAGATGAATTGCTTGTTTTCGTTTTCGAGCTTGCTGGCGCTTACCAGCAGGTCGCTCATCACCCACAGAATCATGGCCAGTGCGATCACGTTAATTTCACCACTTCCCAAAGAAATCGAAAGCATCTTTTGGCCCGCGGGATGATTCATTGATAACAACATACTGGCGAGCGAAAAATGCAAGGGTTTGGCAAGTGCCTGCACGAATAGAAAAACGGAAAACAGGCGCAAGTCACGGCTGTTGCTGTAATTAAAGAGCTCTCCTCTAGCGAAGTTGGCGAACGCACGACGTAAGAAAAAGAGACCAGCCAAGCCAGTGGCAATATATAAGATGGTCAACAGCCATAAGCCGTACCACTGTATGTTAGAGACTGTCTGCCATTGTATCGGCAGATTCAGGTTGCTTTTGGCCATTACGGCAAATTGTTCTATGTCGATCAGGAAATACAGCGCAGCCACAGGGGCTGCAATAAGTATGGCCATGCAGCCCAGAGCGATTAAGCGTGAAAAATGGCGAGTCATATATCCTCCGCTTGACATTATTGCAATGCAATAATAAATTATTGTTTTACAGCAATTTTGTCAAGAGGATTTTCCTGTGACTATTCGTTTGCTCACTATCATTGCCACCCTATTACTATCTTTGCACGTGCCGCTTGCCACAGCGCTGACGATGGAGCAATTTTCCAATATCTGTAAATCATCTCCTGTGAAATGCAGCGACCACCCCACCGTTCAGGCCTATGTTGGCGGCGCGCTGGATTTGCTGGCCACACTCGATGAACGGACGGACTATCTACAAAAGGTATATTGCAAAGCGCCGAAAGAATTATTTGATGTACCGGCCATTATCCGGTTTATGGAGCAACGGAGTGAACAATACCGCAGCGACAATGCCATGCTGGTGTTGATCCGATACTTTGAGGAACGTGGAGGCTGCAATCATGAGTAAGTTATTAATGGTATTGCTCATATTGGGCGCGGTCGGGTGTAGCAACAAAGCGGTGTACGACAATATACGCATCAATCAGCGCAATGAGTGTATTAAAGAGCCACCGCCCGCCTATGATGAATGCATTGAACGCACGAACAAATCTTATGAAGAGTATCAGCGTGAACGAAACGAAGTATCGGAAAAATAGGTAAGCTGAAAGATTCATCCGGGTATCTTCTGGGGTAAGTCCCGCCGAAGTGGTATTAGTGACCGTAAAAGATATGAAGCACCACCTGCCTCCTTCTGGTTTTATAGCTCAGCTGCGTAACCGTTTTGGTTTATACGCCGTTGCTGTGATCACGCTTGCGCAATTATTTGGGACTTCTTTATGGTTCAGCGCGAACAGTGCCGCGCTGGATCTCATGCGAGAGTGGCAAGCCAGCCCGACGGATATAGGTTGGCTGACCAGTGCTGTGCAACTGGGATTTATTATCGGCACCTTAGTGATTTCTGTGTCGGGGCTGGCTGATCGTTTTCGAGCCAGTGTGATCTTTACGGTTTCAGCATTAGTGGGTGCTGGTTTTAATGCGGGCTTTGCCTGGTTGGCAGCGGATTTAACCGAGGGAATTATTTATCGTTTCCTTGTTGGCATTACACTAGCCGGCGTCTATCCGATTGGAATGAAGCTCATGGTGCAATGGGCACCGGAGCGAGCTGGATGGGCACTATCTCTACTCGTCGCGATGCTAACGCTGGGAACTGCATTGCCCTATGGGCTGCGCGAGTTAGCCGCCGAACTTCCCTGGCGGGAAATCATTACAGTATCGTCCCTACTCGCGGTGATCAGCGCGTTGCTAATTGCATTACTAGGTGATAAGCCACGGGTTGCTCAACAGCAACATTTACAAACTGATGTAACAGATCATTCTCGTTTCAACGCCTATCGCTTATTCAACATTCACAATTTCAGAGCCGCGGCGACCGGTTACTTCGGGCACATGTGGGAGCTTTATGCGTTCTGGACCATTGTGCCGCTATATGTTTCCAGTTTGAAATTGCATGAATCCTTCGGGCTCGTCGGCGTAGCGGGATTGACCTTTTTTATTATGGCGATGGGGGCGGTTGGCTGTATTATCGGCGGAGAGCTTTCACAGCGTTTTGGCAGCGCTAAAGTTGCTGCGAGCGCACTGACCTTGTCTGGCCTGTGCGGTGTAGTATTTCTTTTTGGATGGCGATTTTTACCAGCGTGGGTGTTATTGGTTGTGCTGCTACTGTGGGGCGCAATTGTCATTGCAGACTCACCGCATTTTTCAGCGCTCTCCGCAAAAGCTTGTCCGCCTCGCTTTGTCGGCAGTGCGTTGGCACTGCAAAACTCGATTGGTTTTGCTATCACGATTATTTCGATCACGATCACGACGTATTTGTTTGAAGAAATCGGATTGGATTCTGCGTTTATATTATTGCTTGGCCCGGTATTCGGGTTGGCGGGGTTTTGTCGGATTACGCTGCGCTAATTCGACCTACGTTGTGCGTCATCGGTACTTATCACATTATAATGAACAGCTGATGTAAAAATTATTACGCTTTTTATTTACGCAAGACTTCTAAAACTCGGCGGTTGAACTGCCGAGCCCTCCCTTAATTTTCTCCGCAATACCAATCTTCTGAACCGCAACCAACCGTCAACAAGTTGTCATGATTACGTTTGTAGAATGCCGTCACCAATTCCATAACCTTTAAAAGGAAAGTGTGATGTCTTTTATATCAGGCGTAAAAAAAGCAATAACTTCTCGGTCAACAGGTTGTATTTTGTTCATGGCACTCACCTGCGGTATCGGTCAGGTGCAAGCAGATGAGTTCCCACGCTGGGATGCAGCCATTACCAAATACAATGAAGTGCAGGTGCAAAACTTTCACCCCAAATTCGACTTTGACTCAGACGGGTGTTACGCAGCAACGCCGTTTCATCGTTATGAAAATTTGCGGCAGAATCCGGGGCTAGGCGCAACCGGTACTGTCTGGGGTGCTTGCCGGGATGCTGGCTGGGAAAACTACGCGAACACCATCCATCGTCAGTTGTGTCGTACAACAAACGAAGGTGGAAATACCATCCAACGTTGCGCACATTTTTATGAACTCTATTTCGAAAAAGACCAAGCCCTCGGCTTCTCTTTCCTGGCCGGTCATCGCCATGATGTAGAAACGGTTATCGTTTGGACGGGAAAAATCAATAATCAGGCTCCATTTGTTTCACATACGTCAGTGAGCGCACACGGCAACTTTACGACCAGAGCGATGAACCAGATTCAAACCCAGGGTTCGCATGCATTGGTGGTTTACCATAAAGATGGTGCGGGCACTCACGCATTTCGCTTTGCCAACGCTACCGACAAAAACAATGTTGAATTCCAGGGCAATTGGGGCGAGTTTTATGCGCCGAATATCCTGAGCCATTATCGCGCGGTGGCTTCATGGAGTAACGATGAATGGACTCGTTACAACGCCAACAGACAATATCGATTGGTATTGGAAAACTCAAACTTCGGCAGCGGAACCTTTAAAACACGTAACGATGCGGAAGTATTGAACAAAGCCAATGACAACGCTCCGCGTAGCGATGCGTTTTGGGCCAACACCTGGTTTTCCTGGGATGACGTGTGGGCTACACGGGCGAAAGAGTTTGAAGCTAACTACCCGGCTATTCACCAGCAAATCAGCGAATAAAAAATAGATCAACAGTTGATGTTAAAGCTGTATCTATACAGCTTTAACATCACAACATTTACTTCCACTTGATATTACATCCCAAACTCGGCACCTGATCAGCCGAAATGTCTTTACCTTCCAGCAACGCATCCATCGCCGCACGCAAATCTTTTCCGGTTACCGGTATGTCATTGCCCGGACGCGAATCGTCGAACTGGCCGCGATAAACCAATTGCAGATCACCATCGTATAAGAAAAAATCCGGTGTGCAGGCCGCGTCGTAAGCTTTGGCAACCTGTTGGGTCTCGTCATAGAGGTAAGTGATGCCGAGATTAAGTTGCGGCATTTTTTCCGGCGCGTCTTCGGGATAATTTTGTGCGTCGTTAGAGCTGATGGCCACAAGGCCGATGTCACTGTTTTGGTAGTCACGGCCTAATGCACGCAGGCCATCAAGGATATGTTTGACGAAGGGGCAGTGGTTGCACATGAAGATCACCAGCAAGCCTTTGCTTTTACACAGATCGTCGCGCGCGACCTGCTGGTTGTTGGCAGGATTGAGTAAACGGAAGTCAGCCGCATTGCTGCCGAGGGCGACCATGGTAGACGGTGTGCGGGCCATTGGTTTCTCCTTTCATGTGAGTGGTGAAGACAGCGAGCCTAGCATATCTGCCGTGCGAGGTTTATGCGTATCTATACACTTCTTAAACCAGCGCCCGTTGCGACCGGCGGCGCGCCTTTGTTAACCTGCCAGATCACTGCAACCGTCATCGGAGACGATAAATGAAAACCCTAACCCGCCCCTATTCTTTACTCGCTATAGCATTGGGCCTGCTGCTGGGTGCCGGTGCGGCGCACAGCAAAACCATCAACGTCAAGACGGAAACCACACCCTTGCGCGTCGTCACCGTCACGGACGGGTTAAAGAATCCCTGGGGTCTGGATTTTCTGCCGGACGGCAAGATGATTGTCACCGAGCGCAGCGGTCAGATGCGCATCGTTGAAGCCAATGGCACCAAAGGGCCAGCGCTGAAAGGCTTACCGGATATTATTGTGCGCGGCCAGGGCGGTTTGCTCGATGTCACCGTGGCACCGGATTTTGCGACGAGCAAGCGCGTGTACTTTGCGTTTTCTGAACCCGCCAAAGAAGGTAAAGGTAATAGCACCGCTGTTGCTTATGGCGTGTTGAAAGGTGATGCGCTGGAAGATGTTACGGTGGTCTTCAGCCAACAGCCCAAGTTTGATAGCACAGCGCATTTCGGTTCGCGCATTGTGTTCACACCCGACGGCAATATGTTTATCACCTTGGGTGATCGCTACGCGCGTATGGACGATGCCCAAACTCTCGATAACCACCACGGCAAGGTCGTGCGCATTAAACCCGACGGCAGCGTGCCGGAAGATAACCCGTTTGTAAAAACCGAAGGTGCCTTGCCCGAGATTTGGTCTTACGGCCACCGCAATGTGCAGGGCGCGGCGTTGCATCCGACCACCGGCAAACTCTGGACCGGCGAGCATGGCCCACAGGGCGGTGATGAAATTAACCTCGACGAGCCAGGCAACAATTACGGTTGGCCGGTAATTACCTACGGTGAAAATTACGGTGGCGGCAAGATCGGTATCGGCACGCATAAAGAAGGCATGGAACAACCGCTGCACAAGTGGGTGCCATCTATCGCGATTGCCGGCATGACCTTTTATACCGGTGATAAATTTCCCGAGTGGAAAGGCAATTTGTTGGTGAGTGCATTGCGCGGACAAACACTGGCCCGACTGGTGTTGGATGGCAACAAGATCACCCACGAAGAACGTTTGCTGCAAGAGGAAGTGGGCGAACGTTTGCGCGATGTGGTGCAAGGACCGGATGGTTTTGTGTATCTCATCTCTGATGAAAGCAACGGCAAGATTTTTCGCCTTGAACCCGCCGTCAAAAAATAATTACCACGGGTGACACTGCCACGGATTGTTGTCTATGGCATCCTGCGCCGGAATACGCTTCCGGCGCTTACCTCCGCTTTCTATCCCACTCAATATTTTTCAGCAGCGCTTGGCGGCAGGGAACAACCGTATACCCGGCAGTAGCGTTTATCAGCCCAGCGTTCATAAAAATGATCTACCAGCCGGGCGAACAAACGCCACCGCAGGGGCTGTAATAAAAAGCCGAAGGGCGTGAACGACCAGGCGGCGACGCTCGCATCCATATCCATCAACCAGCGTCCATCCGCCTGTTTCAAATGCAAACGGCGCAACAAGCGTTCGCGTTCATCCGCCGACAAACTCAACATGTCATGCACATTGATCAATTGCAATCCCGTCGCTTTGAATTTATTGAGCCAGTGCATTTCGCGCAGGCAGATGGGGCATTGGCCATCGTAAAACAGGGTGGCTTTATCCAGCACAAATGAAACGATTTCAGTAGAGGATTTATTGACAACAGGCGAGTTGCGCACGATCGGTCACCTTCAAAAAAGGACAGCATTGACGCGTTAATGAATAGCTACGCAGTTAATGAATCGCTGTGCGTTACTGGGTCTATACGCGCTTACTATAAGGCTGGATCAGGCATGAATATAAATCAAGGCAAGGCGACAAAAATTCCCCGCGTGACCAGCACAAGCTAAACGCAAGCAACCTGCTTGCAACCAATTAGCACGATTGCGATCTTTTACTGGATTTATCCGGTATAAGCGGCTATTTTTTCGCAACCTGTCGAGGAGGCTTCATGACTTATAGCTCGCTGCAACAACCTGCTGATGCGTTATTCCACAAAAAAGAGACGGCGCCGCGCGTCACCACCGGGGTTTTGCTGGTTAACCTGGGTACGCCGGATGCGCCCACCACACCCTCGGTGCGCACCTATCTTGCAGAATTTCTTTCCGACCCGCGGGTCATTGAAATTCCGCCTCTGGCGTGGAAGCTGATTTTGCACGGCATTATCCTGCGCGTGCGCCCGAAAAAATCAGCGGCGTTATATAAAAGCATCTGGACCGACGAAGGCTCACCCTTACTGGCTATCAGCCAACGTCAACTGGCCGCCATTCAACAAGAGCTGGGCAGCGACGTCAGTGTCAAACTGGGCATGCGTTACGGCAACCCATCCATCGCCAGTGCGCTGCGGGAATTTCGTGAAGCCGGTATTCGCCGCATCATTGTGTTGCCGCTGTACCCGCAATACGCCGCACCCACCACCGGCTCTGTATTCGATGCCATCGCGCGGGAGTTGATGACTTGGCGCTGGGTACCGGCCTTGGATTTTGTCAATGGTTATGCCGATAACCCGCTGTATATTGATTCTCTGGCGCAGAGCATCAAAGAGCATATTGATACGCAGGGCTTACCACAAAAAATACTTTTTTCTTACCACGGCATGCCGAAACGTAACCTGGATTTAGGTGATCCCTATTATTGTTTTTGTATGAAGACCACGCGCCTGGTGGCGGAAAAATTGGGGCTCGATAAAGACATCTGTTTATCCACTTTTCAGTCGCGCTTTGGCTACGCGGAATGGTTGCAGCCTTATACCGATAAAACGCTGGAGGAGTTACCATCCAAAGGCGTCAAAAATATTGCGATTGTATCGCCGGCATTCAGTGCTGATTGCCTGGAGACGTTGGAAGAATTGGCCGAACAGAATCGCGAGATTTTTTTGCATCACGGTGGCGAGTCCTACCACTATATTCCCGCCTTGAATGATCGCCCCGATCATATTAATGCGCTGGTCGACATTATCCGCAAGAAGCTATGACTGTCGAATTAGCGTAGCGCAATCCGACACCACACTTGCGGCGTAAACGGAGGAGTTTGCTGGTCAAGACATTCATGCATTCCTTAGCAACCCGCCATGGCATTCCCTACTTTGTGATATTCAGCACCGGGCACGGTTTATCGTCGCTCGGCAGTTGGATGCAAAAAACGGCAGTGGGTTGGTTGACCTGGGAACTGACCCATTCGCCAGCCTGGGTAGGCGCCATTGCCATGAGCGATTTGATCGCGGCCTTGTGGGTCGCACCGCTGGCGGGCGCGGTGACTGATCGCAGCAATCCTTTTCGTCTGATGTTACTCACCCAAACATTGCTGATTCTGCTGACGCTGGTCCTCTGGGCCATGACGGCCAGCGGCGTATTGACCATCTGGTTATTACTCGCGTGGTCGATCACCGATGCCAGCGTGCAAGGTTTTAATCAACCGGTGCGCATGGTGGTGATCGGTTCACTGGCGCCGCCGGAACGCATGTCGCAGGCCATCGCCACCAATTCCATTGCTGTGAACCTGGCCCGCAGTCTCGGCCCGGCGATTGCCGGTCTGGTGATGGTGACCGGCCATATCGAACAGGTTTTTCTGATCAATGCGTTTTCGTTTATCGCACTGGTGACTGTGATCGTATGGGTACGCCATCACATTAACCGACCGGGCTTATCGCCACGCACCGCGCATATTCTGCACGACATCCATTCAGGATTTTCCTATATCCGTCACACACCGGTGATTGCGGCACTGTTTGCGCTGGCACTGGGTTTTGCGTTACTCGCGCGGCCGTTCAGCGAATTATTTCCAGCTATCGCGGGGGATATTTTGCGCGGTGGCCCGCAAACCTTGTCGTGGTTAATGAGCGCGCAAGGATTCGGTGCTTTGCTCGGCGCAATCTGGATGTTAAAAGCCAAGCCCGCCGATCATTTAATTAAAATCACCTTCGGTGCCGCCATCGGTATTGCTGCAACCCTGATGATTTTTTCATTCACGACGCAACTAGAATGGGTGGTGTTGATCATCGCCATTGCCGGTGTTTTTCATGTGGTGTGCAATATCGGTATGCAAACCATGGCGCAAACACTGAGCGAACCTGCCATGAAAGGCCGGGTGATGGCACTGTACGGTTTGATCTTTCGCGCCGGCCCGGCACTGGGTGCGTTTATCTTCGGTGCTTGCGCACAATGGGTGAGTTTGCAGTGGTTGCTCGGCGCAGCGGCGGCTGTGTTTGGCATCATGGTGTTGGTGAAGTTGCCATACATCCGGCGGGTTTATTTCAGAACTTAAAAACTTGATCCCGGCTACAGCGTGTGGCTTGGGCGTGTATATCGCTGAAGCGTTCGCGGATGCGTTGATCGAGGGTTTCATCTTTTGCCCACCATTGCTGGGGGGTTAATTCAGAGAACCAAGAAGCCTAATCTGACAATCATTGCAAAAACACCTTGGAATTAACAGGTTTGGCATAAACCCTGGCGCCAGGTTGTAAATGAATTAAACGTTCCTGCGAGCGCGGCAATTCCACATGAAAAATATCCTCGCTGAGTGCATGGCGCAATTCAATGCGCAACACCGAACCCGCCGTACTGATACTGTCCACTGTCGCTTCGATAAAACCCTCCCCCTGGGGTTCCGCTTGTAGTTCAATATCGTGCGGCCGAACATAAGCAACAGCAGCACTGTCTTTAACGCTCGCGTGTTCCGGGGCCGGTAATTTGTAATCGCCGATATGGGCCCAGCCTTCGCTGACACGACTGTGAAATAAATTCACCTGTCCGATAAAGTCATACACAAATGGACTGGCAGGATTATTGTAAACCTTATCCGGCGAACCGATCTGTTCGATCTTACCTTTGTTTAACACCACAATGCGATCCGCTACTTCCATGGCCTCTTCCTGATCGTGGGTGACAAAGATCGAGGTGATATGCAAGTCATCGTGCAAACGACGCAACCAGCGACGCAAGTCTTTACGGACTTTTGCATCGAGTGCACCGAAGGGTTCATCGAGCAATAACACTTTTGGTTCTACCGCGAGCGCACGAGCCAAGGCAATACGTTGACGTTGACCGCCGGAAAGCTGATCCGGATAACGATCGGCGAGCCAGTCCAGTTGCACGAGGCGCAACAATTCATGAACGCGCTCAGCAATGTCTTTTTTATTCGGGCGTGTGTGTTTGGGTCGCACGGTCAACCCGAAGGCCACGTTATCAAACACCGTCATATGACGAAACAGTGCATAGTGTTGAAACACAAAACCTACTTGCCGCTGGCGCACATGGACGTTAGTGGCGTCTTCGCCGTGGAATTCCACTACGCCGCTATCCGGTTGTTCGAGACCGGCAATAATGCGCAGGAGTGTGGTTTTACCGCAGCCGGAGGGGCCAAGCAGCGCGACCAGTTCACCGGTGGGGAAATCCAGTGAAACGTTATTCAACGCGGAAAAACTGCCGAAGTTTTTGTGGATTTTTTTGACCTGGATGCTCATGATGTTTCTCGTTGCGTGAATAAATAGAGTGCTACTTTTTTGGAATCTCTGGTGTCAGGGACAATGCCTTTGGCCACCATGGTGTCGGATTACGTCTTGCGGCTAATCCGACCTACGGATGGTCAGTCAGGTTTGTTGTTGGGCAGCGCGGATGGATTTTTCGCGCTCCCGTGTGTGCTGCCATTCCAGTAAAGATTTCACCAATAGCGTGATCAATGCCAAACCGGCAAGTAACGAGGCAGCAGCAAAGGCCGCCGCAAATTGATATTCGTTGTATAAAATTTCAATATGCAACGGCAGCGTGTTGGTCTGGCCGCGAATATGGCCGCTAACGACACTCACTGCACCAAACTCACCCATGGCACGCGCGTTACACAAGATAATGCCGTAGAGCAAACCCCATTTAATGGACGGCAACGTCACTCGCCAAAAAGTTTGCCAACCACTGGCGCCCAACGTGAGCGACGCTTCTTCATAGGATGTGCCCTGCTCTTCCATCAAGGGAATTAATTCGCGTGCGATAAACGGAAAGGTGACAAACACGGTGGCCAATACAATGCCCGGCACGGCAAAAATAATGTGTATGTTGTTGTCGGAGAGCCAGGGGCCAAACCAACTCTGCGCGCCGAAGAGCAGCACATAAATTAAACCAGCCACCACCGGCGAGACAGCAAAAGGCAAATCGATCAAGGTGATCAATGCCTGCTTGCCACGAAACTGGAATTTGGTGATCGACCAGGCTGCGGCCAAACCGAATATGACATTGAGCGGCACAGCGATGGCTGCCGCCAACAAGGTTAATGTAATCGCATGCCAGGCATCGGGTTCGGTAATGGCCGCCCAATACACATCGGCACCGCGCGAAAAGGCTTCGGTAAATACGGCGATTAATGGCACCACTAAAAACAGCGCTAAAAAAAGCAATGCCATACTGATTAACGTCATTTGCATCCATAAAGGTTCTGTGGTGGCATCGGTCGCTTTGCGGGTGCGACGGCCCAGGGAAGATACAGCACCGCTCATACTAGGCTCCTGCCCGCTTGCTACTCCAGTGTTGCAAGAAATTGATCAGCAACAGCAGGACAAAGGAAAAGGTTAACAACACCACCGCCAGGGCAGCAGCACCGGCGTAATTGTATTGCTCCAGTTTGGAGACAATTAATAAGGGCGTGATCTCGGTGCGAAACGGCATATTGCCGCTGATAAACACCACCGAACCGTATTCGCCCACCGCGCGGGCAAATGCCAACGCGAAGCCGGTGAGCAAGGCGGGTAACAACGCGGGCAATAAAATCCGCTGGAAGATATGCCAACGATTTGCACCTAAACTCGCGGCGGCTTCTTCAATCTCTCGTTCCAATTCTTCCAGCACCGGCTGCACGGTGCGCACGACAAAGGGCAAACCAATAAAAGTCAACGCGACGATCACGCCCAGCGGCGTGTAAGCCACTTTAATGCCGAGTGGCGTGAGCCATTGGCCGATCCAGCCTTGCGGTGCGTAAAGTGCAGTGAGCGCAATACCCGCCACGGCGGTGGGCAAGGCGAAAGGTAAATCCACCAAGGCATCAACAATTTTTTTGCCAAAGAAATCGTAGCGCACCAGCACCCAGGCTACGACAAACCCAAACACTAAATTGATCAGCGCACCAATAAACGCAGCGCCGAGACTCAAGCGATAACTCGCTACCGCTTGCGGATCGAGCACCGTTGCCCAAAACTCCGACCAGGTAAGCGTCATGGCTTTGGCAAATAAAAAGGCGAGCGGGATGAACACAATCAAACTCGCATAAAATGCAGCGTAGCCAAGGGACAACCCGAAACCGGGAATAACAGAAGATCGACGACTCATGAAACACCTTTAAAAAAAACCCGCACTGAATTTGTGTTTTATTGCGGGCGCTGCCCTCAGCAGACGTTAATTCGTTCCAGGCTTGTAGATCTTGTCGAACACACCGCCGTCATTGAAATGGGTTTTCTGGGCTTTCTGCCAACCACCAAATTCCTCATCCACGGTAATCAGGTCAACGTTCAAAAATTGCGCTGCGTACCTGGCTGCAATCGCAGAATCACGCGGACGATAAAAATGTTTACCCGCAAGGTTCTGGCCGGTTTCGCTATACAAAAACTCCAGATAGGCTTGTGCAACTTTACGCGTACCGTGCTTGTCGACATTTTTATCCACGATAGTCACGGGCGGTTCAGCCAAAATCGACAGCGAAGGAACCACAATTTCAAAGGTGCCCTTGCCAAATTCCTTTTCAGCGAGAAACGCTTCGTTTTCCCATGAGAGAAAAACGTCACCAATACCGCGTTGTGCAAATGTTGTGGTCGATCCCCGCGCACCTGAGTCCAGGACCGGGACGTTTTTGTAGAGTTTTTCGATGAACGCTTGCGCTTTTTCATCCGAACTATATTTCTTTTTCGCGTAGGCCCAACCGGCCAGATAATTCCAGCGCGCGCCGCCCGAGGTTTTCGGGTTTGGCGTAATGACTTCAATGCCCGGTTTTACCAGATCATCCCAATCCTTGATATTTTTGGGATTACCTTTACGCACCAGAAACACGATAGTCGATGTATAGGGCGAACTGTTGTGCGGCAAACGTGACTGCCAATCCTTGGGAATTAATCCACGCTCTTCATGGATAGCATCAATATCGTAGGCCAATGCCAGAGTCACAACGTCTGCCTCAAGGCCATCGATAACGGCACGCGCCTGCTTGCCAGCTCCGCCATGGGATTGGCTGATGCTGACTTTTTGTTTGTTGGCTTTTTGCCAATGGTCTGCGAAGGCTTTGTTAAATTCCACGTAGAGTTCGCGCGTAGGGTCATAGGAAACGTTTAATAGTTTGACATCCTGCGCGTATGCAACGCTGGCAAAGCCAAGTGACAGGACCAGCAATGTATTTTTCAGATAACGAGTAATCATGATCAGGTTCCTTACAAAAAAAAGCGTGTATATAAATCGAATAAGTGTTGGCATGGTGAATCAGGCTATGCGCAGCAACATCGGTAATTGCTTGAAAAATACTTCATGATTTCCCTTAAAAACTGTGATCAAAACCAACGGCAAAGGTGTTATCCGCCAGGTCGGCGTTATCCACATCCAGCGCGGAATAGTAGGTAAATATCTTGGTCTTGCTACCCAGGCTATAGTCCAGGCCCACTGCTGCCAGCGTGCCTTCTTCGTCGCTGACATTTGCTTCGGCGATGCCGTATTGCGCTTTTACTTTAAACCTGTCGATATTCCAGGCGCCGGAGATTAAATAGCTGGTGTCCTCTGCTTCGCTACCGGCAACAACATCGCTGGCTTGTTGCACCAGTGCTCCCAATTCAAATGAGCCCCGTTTGGCCGTGCCCACCGCTCGGATTACATCAGCACGGACAATACCATCGAGACTGCGACGCGCCAGTTGGTTACTGTCGTAGGCAATAGCGCCATAAAAAATGCCGTTATCTGCAACCAACGACGCGGAAAGGGTATCGGTCAAACCATCGTCTACCTCGCCGTCGAGATCTACATCCGCACCTTCCGGCGTAACAAACGCAAGATTGGCGGTGAATAATTTGGCGAGCCTGGGTGTGGAGTATTGGACGATATTGTTCACGCGATTCTGACCGCCGAGCAGAACATCAATGTCTGCTTTCAGATCGTTAAACTGATCAACTTTGCCTTCGATGACTTTTAGCGGCGTATCGAATTTTCCACCAATCACGCGACCAAAGCTGCCTTGCAATCCGGCGTAAATATTGCGTTGTACAAAGGGACTGCTACCGCCGTCGTCCGCATCAGTTTCGTATTCCGCGAGATACACCACCGTCAAACCGGTATTCTCTAATGCCTGTTCGCCTTTGATCCCCAAGCGTGAAGCATTGGAATTAAGCTCCCACTGGTCAACCACAGCAGGAGCCTGGAGAGCAATGACGCGAGCCGCGCCTTCGTGATCAAATTGATCGAGAGTAATATTCAGTTTTCCGTAAATAATCGGCGGATTAGCCAACGCGTGCTGAGCGTTAAGCCCCAAGGCCGCAGTCACAGCTAATGAAAAAAGTGTGGGCGTGTAAAACGATCGACGCAACGACCGCAGGTGTTGAAATGACATGTTAATCTCCAGAATTAACTTATCACTTCCGGCGGTCCGGTCAGTGTTGATGGTGTGTATGTTCTTTTAGAATGCGCGGTAATTTATTTAGCGTTTTCGCTTTTATCAAACCGCTTTTTCTCGCGACGTTCCAGTTGCACGATCCGGCCATTGTGGACAGATATTTCCAGCGAGCCGTATTGAATTTGCGCCAGGATTTGCTTGATTTCCTTCAGCACATCTTCATCGATAGCAATGGATTCATTCGTTGGGCTTGCCATGACGGTATCTCAATAACAACTGATTGCTCAGCGACGGCGCCATACTAATCAACGCTCATCTGGCCGCAAAAGATTTATTTTTTATTAGCTTATGACATGCGTAGTCATAAGCGACTCATTTTTTGGCATATGCCGTACCCGGAAAACGGCAAACATTTCAGGCATAACCACAGAACAAATTATTCCTTCGCATTCATATAACCAGCCAGTAAGCTCCGCCCTAACGCTATGAACGCGACCCATTGAACAACGACCATACATTGGTAACGGAGCCGACCATGAGCCACGAGCCGATTTTTTTTGATGCCCCCTTTTTTGACGCGCCCCATGATGACGAGGCGTTAGTTAATCCTGCGCAGGTTGTGGGAGAACATCCGGTGTTGATTGTGCCAGGATTGAATAACAGTGATGACAATCATTGGCAGACACTCTGGCAAAATCGCCTGCCCAATGCGCAACGTATCGCGGTAAAAAATTGGCACGAAGCTGATCTGGATAAATGGCGCAATGCCATCAAGAAATCCCTGGCCGGGGTTGATCGACCCAGCGTATTAATCGCACACAGTTTTGGGGCACTCGCGGCGGCATCTATCGCAGCGGAATACCTGGAACTGATCGCGGCGGTGTTGTTGGTGGCGCCTGCTGATCCCGATAAATTCCAGATCGCCGATCGTCTGCCAGACCGCCCCTTGTCGGTTCCCGTGCATTTGATTGCGAGCAGTAATGATCCCTGGATGAAGGACAGTAAGGCAGCCTACTGGGCATTGTTGTGGGGTGCGAATTTTTTGCGGATAAAAGAACTGGGGCATATCAATAGCCACTCCGACATCGGTGTATGGCCGCAGGGATTAAAGCAATTGGAATTGTTAGTGCGGAGAGTTAAGCCAAAAAATGTTGTTAAGAAACTGTTGACTCGTTCGAGCCATCGAAACGGGGTTGCCGCGTAAGGTTGCATTTGCGTGTCGGATTACGCCTTGCGGCTAATGCGACCTACGGGATCGGTTAAACAAACAGTGAATACAGCATTTGCAGGGAGAGACCAATCAGCAACAAGGCAAATAGTTTTTTTAATAACGCGACGGGTAAACGATGCGCGAGCCTCGCGCCGACCGGTGCCGTGATAAAACTCATCAATGCCATTGCAATGACGGCGGGCCAATAAATAAAGCCCAGCGTGTGAACGGGTAAATTATCTACTGACCATCCATTCACCAGATAACCCGTGGCACCAGCAAGCGCAATGGGAAAACCGACCGCTGCCGAGGTGCCTATGGCCGTTTGTAAACGAACGTTGCACCACGTCAAAAACGGCACAGTTAACGTGCCGCCGCCAATCGCCACCAATGCCGAAATGCTCCCGATACCCACCCCCACGGCCGACAAACTGACTGCGCCTGGCAATTGACGTGCAGCCTGAGGTTTGCGATCTATCATCAATTGCAGCGCAACAAAGGCCATAAAACACGAGAAGAACAGTGCGAGTGGTTTGGCAGAAAGGTAACTGGCCAAAAACGTTGCCGCGAAGGTGCCGCATAAAATACCCGGCGCAATCTTTATCACAACCGGCCACAATACTGCGCCCCGCGCATGATGTGCGCGGACGCTGGCCAGGGCCGTGGGCACTATCGCTGCCATGGAAGTTCCTAACGCAAGATGCACCAGATGCTGCTCAGGAAAACCCTGCGCCATAAATAGCAGGGTTAATATCGGCACCATGATGCCACCGCCACCGATACCGAACAGTCCGGCAAACAAACCGGTGGCGGCCCCCAATAGCAACAGCGATAACAGAAAATAAAGTTCAGGCATGATGATCAAACACAGATTTAATAACGGGCGAATTAAAACAGCCTAAGCGCTTTCGTGATCAATGCGTCTTAATACCTGGAAGCCCGCAAAAAATAATGCCCATTTACGCACCGGTATAGCCGGACGTAAACGGGCATTGTATTCACTACCTGAAAGGTGGCGCGTTATTTCTTGGAGCGCTTCCGATCGTTTTCACTTAACAGCTTTTTGCGCAGACGAATGCTTTGCGGTGTGACTTCAACCAGCTCATCGTCTTCAATAAACTCCAGCGCTTGTTCCAGGGTGTGGCGAACCGGCGGCGACAAGGTCAAGGCATCGTCAGTACCGGAGGCGCGCACGTTGGTCAACTGCTTGGCTTTAGTGGGGTTAACGACCAAATCGTTACCGCGTGAGTGCAGACCAACGATCTGACCTTCGTATACTTCCACACCGGCGCCGAGGAACAAACGGCCGCGGTCTTGCAGCGGGTGCAAACCATAAGCGAGGGTTTTACCTTTCACCATGGACACCAACACACCGTTCTGACGCTTGGCCACTTCACCTTCTTTCACCGGACCGTAATGGTCGAAGATGCTGGTCATGATGCCCGAACCGGAGGTCATGGTCAGGAACTGACCACGGAAACCGATCAGGCCGCGCGACGGACACAGGAATTCCAGCTTGATACGGCCTTTGCCATCCGGCTCCATGTTAGTCAGCTCGCCTTTACGCAGACCGAGTTCTTCCATCACCGAACCCTGGTGATGTTCTTCAACGTCGATAACCACTTGCTCGTAGGGCTCGTGCACTTCGCCGTCAACAATTTTCTGTACCACTTCCGGACGCGATACGCCCAGCTCAAAACCTTCACGACGCATATTTTCAATCAATACGGAAAGGTGCAATTCGCCGCGACCGGAGACGATAAATTTGTCCGGGCTGTCGCCCTGTTGAACACGCAAGGCCACGTTGGCAATCAGCTCTTGCTCAAGACGATCTTTAATATTACGGCTGGTCACGAACTTGCCTTCTTTACCGGCGAAGGGCGAGTCGTTTACCTGGAAGGTCATGCTGACGGTTGGCTCGTCAATGGACAGTGCCGGCAGTGCTTCAACGGCATCGGGGCTACACAGGGTATCGGAGATACCCAACTTGTCCACACCGGTAATACAAACGATGTCGCCCGCATATGCCTTGCCAGTTTCAATACGTTGTAAGCCGTGATACCCCATCACCTGCAATACCTTGGCCTTGCGCTGATTACCTTCATGGTCCACCACCACAACCTGCTGGTTGGGCGACAGGCTGCCGCGCGTGATACGGCCGATCCCGATAACACCCACATAGCTGCTGTAATCCAGCGCAGAGATTTGCATCTGGAAGGGACCGTCCAGGTCAACGACCGGCGGCTTAACTTTGTCGACGATCATCTGGAACAAGGGTGTCATGTCGTCTTTTATGTCGTTCAGATCGGTACCGGAGACACCGTTCAATGCCGATGCGTAGACCACCGGGAAATCCAGCTGCTCTTCGGTAGCACCCAGACGGTCGAACAACTCAAATACCTGATCGATCACCCACTCCGGACGAGCGCCCGGACGGTCGATCTTGTTGATCACCACAATGGGGTTCAAACCTTGTTCAAAGGCTTTGGAGGTTACAAAGCGGGTCTGCGGCATAGGTCCGCCTACCGCATCCACGATCAACAACACAGAATCCACCATCGACAGAACCCGCTCTACCTCGCCACCGAAGTCGGCGTGTCCGGGGGTGTCCACGATGTTGATGCGGTAATCGTTCCATTTGATCGCGGTGTTTTTCGCGAGGATGGTAATCCCGCGTTCGCGTTCCTGATCATTGCTATCCATGATCAGGTCGCCGGTATCCTCACGACGGTCGAGGGTGCCGGATTGACGCAACAACTGGTCAACCATGGAGGTTTTACCGTGGTCAACGTGGGCGATGATGGCAATATTACGCAGTTTTTCGATAGCGGATTGATCTGTCACAGTGTTGTTTCTCTTGGATTTGGCGCCAGCTGAGGCTTGGATTTGGCGCCAGCTGAGGCAAGGGAGGACGGTAAAAAGCCGCGCATTATACCCATGTCGGGCTGACGGGGATATGACAGATAGGGTTTTATTGATGATTTTTTAGTCGAAAAATGGCAGCGAAGCGGAAGAAGTTACGCGATCTCGCCGCCAATTACCTGCGACTCATACGCGGCAATAAGATAGTGACCATGCCGATGAGGGGTAAATAAGCACAATAATCAAACACATGTTCGATGGTTGTTGCGTCGGCCAAAGCACCCAATCCCGCCGCTGCGACGCCGCTAATACCAAACATCAAACCAAAAAATATCCCGGAAATCATGCCGATTTTAGTGGGCACCAACTCCTGCGCGAGCACCACAATCGCGGAAAACGCCGAGGATAAAACCAGCCCGATCACGACCGACAGCACCGCCGTCCAGAACAGGTTGCAGTAGGGAAAGAGCAGCGTGAAAGGTGCGGCGCCGAGAATGGAAATCCAGATCACGGCTTTGCGGCCAACCTTATCGCCAATCGGACCACCGGCAAATGTGCCCAGCGCCACTGCGGCTAAAAACAAAAATAAAAACAATTGCGCGTCGGCAACGGACGTCGAGAATTTTTCGATCAGGTAAAACGTGTAGTAATTGGTAAACGCCGCCATGTAAATGTATTTGGAAAATACCAACAGCGCCAACACCGTTAATGCACCGATAACCTGAGCGCGTGACAGGTGTGCGAAGTGCGCGTGCTTTTTTACACTCTTAAGTGATGCATGGGAACGGATTGTCCAGCGGGCAACACCAAACAGTACGGCAAAACCAACAATCGCAAACAACGTAAACCATCCGATGGCACCTTGTCCCTGCGGAAGAATAATGGCCGCTGCCAACAAGGGACCAAACGCAGAACCGGCATTGCCGCCCACCTGGAAGAACGATTGCGCAAAACCAAAACGCCCGCCCGATGCCATACGTGCAACACGCGAGGCTTCCGGGTGGAAAGTCGAAGAACCCAAACCAATCATCGCAGAGGCAATCAACAGCCAGGTGAAATTGTTGGCGAATGCCAGCATGACCAGGCCGGCTAATGTGAACAGCATGCCGGTGGGCAGTAGATAAGGCTTGGGGTGTTTGTCGGTATACAGTCCAATGCCCGGTTGCAGTAGCGACGCCGTCATCTGGAACGCGAGCGTTATCATGCCGATCTGGGTAAAGCTCAGCGCGTAATCGGTTTTCAGCAAGGGGTAGATCGACGGCAAGATAGATTGGATCAAATCATTGATCAGGTGGACAAAGCTGACCGCGCCAATCACCGGCAAGATCGTTTTGGTCGGATCAAAAGTATTGGCAGCAGGTACAACCGGCGGTATCTCGCCCAGCACCGCACCAGCGGGAGTAAGGGTTTCCATCTGGCTCATAACATGACTTCAAAAAGGGATTAAGCGGCGATCACGCCGGTAATTGCTCGGCAGGCCAGTATAAGGCGCCAGAAATAATAGAAATGACATAAAATGTCGAATAAGTGACAAATCAAAGCCGTCCATTTACCGCAGCCAAGCCATGGGAGAAGGGGGAACGATCATGCGTATTGTTGAACAGCGCAGCCCGGAAGAACTTCAACATGTGCCGCGCCCCATAGTGGCCTGGGCTGGGCATTATGCGAATGGCGACGAGATTCCCAGCCACACGCACCGGCGCGCGCAGTTACTTTATGCGGTTGAAGGGGTAATGCGGGTGATAACCCCCAACAGCGTCTGGACAATCCCGTCGCATCGCGCACTTTGGGTGCCGCCGAATGTTGAACATCACTCGTTTATGATGACCGAGGTGGAGATGCGCACCCTTTACGTCAGTGACGATATCCGGCTTTCACTCGGCAAGGAATGCCGGGCAATTTCTGTGTCGGGATTACTACGCGAATTGATTTTGGGTTTACTGCAAGAACCGGCCGAGTATCCAATGCCGGGACGCGGTGAACATTTGGTTGCGCTGATTTTGATGGAGATTGACCGCGCTGCAACCCAGCCGGTGGAAATTCCCTGGCCACAGGATCGGCGCTTACAAACCGTGTGCCAGCGGATTATGAATTCGCCCGGGGTGACTTACACCATCGATGAATTAGCCGAGATGGCGGGTGCCAGTGCTCGCACCCTGATTCGTTTATTTCCGAAAGAAACCGGCCTGAAATACCACCAGTGGGTTCAGCAAGTACAGCTTGCCGAAGCACTCTGCCGCCTTAGCCGAGGCGAAAGCATTGCACGCATCGCCAACTTCCTCGGGTACGCCAATCCCAGTGCATTCTCGGCAATGTTCAAACGCAATGTTGGTGTCACGCCCAACCAATATTTTCAACGATAACCAGAAGCCATCTCAAAAATCACTTGGCGGCCTGATACTGCGTTGAAAAGCTGATTCCGGTGCTCATTTACTTAAGTAAACTCCGCTCCTCATCAACTTTTCGCCTTGCCTGAGTCTCGCCAATCGAATTTTGAGACGGCTTCTAGATCGAGCATGCACTCTTGGGTTCCGGACGATAGACGCCAACATTCGTGTGTCCGGCATCTTTCAGGTTGGCGGCATGCAGTTGGCTCATGACGCCTTTCTGGCAATAAAGCAAATATTGTTTGCTGGCATCCAATTGCGGGAATTGTTTGTTAAGCGAATAAAAAGGAATCTTTTCGATGGTGACGTCGATCAGTTTCAGCGGGTTCGCTTCTTCTTCATCGGGATGGCGAATATCGATCACTACCTGGTCGGCACCGACGATATCCGCCACAATCGGAACGGTCAGATCTGCATTCAGGTCGTCCACAATTTCATCGATATTCTGCGCGATGCGTTCGTCAATAGCGCGTTGCAACACCGCCATATCAAAGTTTTCTTCTTCCGCCTCGGCGCGAGCCAATTTCGCGCGCGTGGTGGGGTTTACGGAAATAACACCACAATATTCCGGCATGCTGGCGGCGAAGGTTTCCGTGCCGATCTTGCGCGAGATATCGATGATCTCGCCCTTATCCATGGTGGCCAGTGGGCGCAACACAATCATGTCCGTCGCGCGATCAATCACATTTAAATTCACCAGCGTCTGGCTCGACACCTGCGCCACACTTTCGCCAGTTACCAACGCGGGAATCTCCAGCGAGTCCGCCACTTTTTCCGCCGCGCGCAACATCATGCGCTTGAGCACCACGCCCATATAGGAATTATCAACTTTTTCGAGAATTTCACGCACCACATCTTCAAAGGGCACAGTGACGAATTTTACGCGATGCGAAGCGCCGTATTTATTCCACAAATAATAAGCCACTTCTTTTACACCAATCTCATGGGCACGACCGCCGAGATTGAAGAAACAATAATGCGCGCGCAAACCGCGCTTGATACACAAATACGTCGACACCGTGGAATCAAAACCGCCGGAAATCAGTGACAGAACCGGGTCCTGCGCACCGAGCGGAAAACCGCCCAGACCTTGCGTTTTGCTCGCGATAACAAACAGGCGCTCCCATTTGATTTCCAGCGGCACGATAATGTCCGGTTTATGCAGATCCACACCTTTGGCCTGGGAGTTATGCAACAACCCACCACCCACAAACTTCTCCACATCGACCGAACCGAAGTCATGTTTACCATGGCGCTTTACGCGCACACAAAACGTTTTACCAGCCAACGCATCGCGCCAATGGGCCAGGGTTTTTTGAAAGATATCCTCCAGGTCACCGAGCGGGTAAGCCTGAATCAACGAAAAATTCGCGATGCCCGGCGTATGCGCCAACACCTCGGCCACCTGCGCCGTTACCCTCGCATCCGCACCGGGCGCTACAACCTCAATCTTCTCCCAATCGCGCTGCACATCAATATCCACCCCCAGATCCGCCAACAAACGCCGCAGGTTATCGCGCAGCTGCTTGATAAAGCGCTTACGCACCGGCGGACTTTTGATGATGATCTCGGGGAAAACCTTGACGATAAAATGCATGAACAACCGCGCCTGACTGGTGAAAAAGGCGGCGATTATACCTTATGTTCGCTTGGACCGGGATTGAGGCATCAATGACATAAATTCGCACTGAAGTGAGTTTGTTGTAAAGCACGGCATATCGAAACCCTCGCGTCAGGGATGACGTGAGGGAGCTACAGGGACGTATTCACCGCGTTTTCGATATGCCGTGCTTTACAACAAACGTTTATGGAGTACTTCTTGCCCAATAGAAGACTTTATTTCGATCTAAAAATAACGTCCCGCAACTTCTCCAGCTTCGGCGCCACTACCGGCACCGTCAACATAGTACTCGCCACCGCCATCAACAACAGCGCCGTAAACGTCTCACTCGTAATAATCTGTTTATCCAACAACACATTCGCAAAAATAATCATGATCAACGCCTTGGTCTGCAACAACCAACCAATGATCGACGCCTCCCCCTTCTCCCATTTCAAAATCCTGCCCGCCAGATGCACACCCGCCAGCTTACCGCTCACCGACGCCACCAATAACACCGCCGCCGCAATAAACACCATGGTGCCCCCCACATCCCAGTTGGTCCGCAACCCCGTGCTGAGGAAAAACACCGGCATGATCACCAGCAACACGTGATGACGCAGCTTGTCCATCTCCTCCTGATTGAACCAATGGCTGTCCGTCACCGCGCCGGCCAGAAACGCGCCGACCATAAAATGCAATCCCGACCAGTCGCCGGCAAAACCTCCAATTGCCAGCCACACCAGGCTCACGTACCAGCGATCCCGCTCAGGAATCGCCACCATCAACTTGCGATACAGATAACTGGCCGCCGCAAACCCAACCAGGAACATACCCTGGCGCCCCACGCGATCCCAATCCAGAAGGATCAGCGCCAGCACGCCCCAGATCGCAATGTCATCAAGGCTGGCGTAGCGCAGGATGCGCTGACCGATGGGCTGACGCAGGATATTCAGCTTCTCCATCAACAAAATCAGGATTGGCAAGGCAGTCACTGCACAGGACATCCCCACACCCAATACAAACTGCCAGGGCATACCCTGCGGCCCCAACCAGCCTTCAAACATCAACATGCCCAGGCCGGCCACGCAGCCGAAGGCCAGGGGCATCCCCAGGGCCAACCCGGCGGTGATGCCGCTTTCGCGTTTATATTGCCAGGCCTTGCTCAGATCCAATTCAACACCAGCGATAAACACAAACAACATCACTGCCCACCAGGCAATACCGTTAAGCGCGGTGACCACCGAGGGGTTAAAGACAAAGGCGTAGTAGTCAGGGAAGAAGGCACCGAGAATGCCCGGCCCCAGCAAAATGCCGGTGATAATCTGCACCACCACCAGCGGTGCCCAGTAATCTGTTTTTCCAACGCGCCAGATGAAATAAGGCACGGTGAAGATAATCGTCATGGCAATCAGGAAGATTTCCGTGGTGTTCATGGCATGAGGCATGGCTAATCCAGGCTATTTTTTAGGGGAATAAAGTGACAGAACATCACAACCGATAAACCGTGCAGCGAATCTCCACCGTGCATGGCGCCGCCTTTCTACAAAGCCGGGCGGGTGGCGGTCAATTGTTTAAAGCTATCCCCGCGATAGCCTGGACGTGCTCACAGACGCCGGAACGCAACCCCAAGTGCCCCCAAGTGCCAAAGTAGGGATTTATTTGTGCTGGGAGCTTGACGATGAATCACCGGAAAGCCTACTGTTGGCGCGCTAAAAAGAAGTTGAGAGATTTTAAAGCAAGGGATGGTGGATACCATCTACCCCGCCGCTCAATTTGGCACCAAAAAAGTGCAAAGCAAAAATCGTGTGCAATATTTTGGTGCTTTTGATAAAAAAGCTTGGGTCCCAATCTTCCGCAAAGCCTGATTTTTACAAGCCCGTTGCTATTTCTCCGAGATGGCATATATTTTGCCCCTTTTCGGACACCCTGGTTCTCGCTCTGCTCGCTACCGGGGTGGCGAGGTGGAAAGAGCGCGGGATAAAAATGATTACTGACTTGTAGCTATGGTGGCTACTCATTTACTTGGAGGCATTCAATGTCTAAGACTCTGGACTTGATCAAAGAACACGAAGCGCGCTGGATCGACCTGCGCTTTACCGATACCAAAGGTAAAGAGCAACACGTTACCTACCCCGCCAACGTCGTAAACGACACCTTCTTTGAAGAAGGCAAAATGTTCGATGGTTCATCTATCGCCGGCTGGAAAGGCATCAACGAATCCGACATGATCCTGATGCCGGACGATTCTACCGCTATGCTGGACCCTTTCTACGACGAAGCAACCATCATCGTGCGTTGCGACATCGTTGAACCTGCCACCATGCAAGGCTACGACCGCGACCCACGCTCTATCGGCCGTCGCGCTGAAGAGTACCTGAAGTCCACCGGCCTGGGCGACAAAGCCCTGTTTGGTCCGGAGCCTGAATTCTTCATCTTCGACAGCGTTCACTACGCCAGCACCATGGGCGGCGCGTTCTACAAGATCAAATCTGAAGAAGCCGCCTGGGACTCAGGTGCTGACACCGAAGGTAAAACCGGCCACGCACCACGCGTAAAAGGTGGTTACTTCCCGGTTGCGCCGATCGACTCTCTGCACGACATCCGTGCCGCCATGTGTAATGCCATGGAAGCTATGGGCCTGGAAATCGAAGTTCACCACCACGAAGTGGCTAACGCCGGTCAGTGTGAAATCGGTGTTGGCGCCAACACCCTGGTGAAAAAAGCGGACGAAGTACAGATCCTGAAGTACTGCGTACACAACGTTGCTCACCAGTACGGTAAAACCGCTACTTTTATGCCGAAGCCGCTGATTGGCGACAACGGTTCAGGTATGCACGTTCACCAGTCTTTCTCTAAAGCTGGCGTTAACCAGTTTGCCGGTGATGCTTATGCTGGCCTGAGCGAAACTGCCCTGTACTACATCGGCGGTATCATCAAGCACGCTAAATCACTGAATGCTTTCTGTAACGCGTCTACCAACTCCTACAAGCGTCTGGTTCCAGGCTTCGAAGCGCCGGTAATGCTGGCTTACTCTGCCCGTAACCGTTCTGCTTCTATCCGTGTTCCGTTCGTATCTGGCGCCAAAGCCAAGCGTATCGAAACCCGTTTCCCTGACCCGACAGCTAACCCATACCTGGCGTTCGCTGCTCTGTTGATGGCGGGTATCGACGGCGTTCAGAACAAGATTCACCCTGGCGACCCAGCGACTAAAGATTTGTACGACCTGGAGCCAGAAGAAGAAGCGGAAATCCCGACCGTTTGTGCCAGCCTGGAAGAAGCACTGCTGTCTCTGGAAGCTGACCACGACTACCTGACTGCTGGCGGCGTGTTCACCAAAGACTTCATCGATTCTTACATCGCGCTGAAGCGTGCCGACATTCAACGTGTTGACATGACTCCGCACCCGGTAGAATTCGAACTCTACTACAGCGTGTAAACCTGCCGGCATCACCTGCTCCGGCAGGTGATGCAAGTTGGTTAATGGATTACGTAAGGCCCGTTCAGTCACCTGAACGGGCTTTTTCTTTTGCGGCGGCGGGAGTAATCTTGCTGAAATCGTTTGAGGAAGCACCTATGCCCGTCCGTCCGTTCCTGTGTTTACTCCTTGCTCTTGCCCTGACCGCCAGCGCCAGCGCCAGTGCCAGTGCACAAATCTATAAAACCGTCGACAAGGACGGCAAGGTCATCTACACCGATAAGCCCCGCGGCGATCAACCCGCAGAAGCGGTGGATCTCCCACCCATCAACACCCTGCCACCCGAAAACGCCGACAATTTTCCAGAACCCCGGCAAGATAATCAGCAGGAAGCCATCAACTATCAGGTAAACATCATCAGCCCCCGCGAGAATGTAACTATTCCGCCAGGGCAAAGGGATTTGGGGATCGCTATCACGCTCAACCCGCCCCTGGCCGGTGATCACTGGCTGCTTTACTTTATGAACGGTGAATTGCTGGAAGAGACTCGCGATAGCAACATTGTGGTGCAGGATGTCTTTCGCGGTAGCCACACGCTGGAAGTCGAAGTTATCGATAGCAATGGCAACTCCCTGGGCAAGTCTGCCCCGGTCGTCGTCAATGTCATTCGCCCCACCGTTAAACAGCAAACTGCCCCTACGCCGAAACCCAAGCCCAAGACATAATGCGCCATATGCCCAAGCCCTAAAAGCGGGCAGCACCAACTTGGTGCAAAACCCGCTCACACCAACTAGACTCACCACTGAAAACGCCTAAAAACAAGCACTTCTTAATTTGGTTTGCTTTTTGCATAGGTGATGCACACAGACCAAGCACACGAGCGGGCATGTGCCCAGTGCCAAGGCATTCAGGAGTTAATGAATCGGTGAGCCCTCGCGATCTTCACAAACCGCTGCTCGACAGCCTCAGTACAGCCATTATTCTGGTGGACGGCGATCTGCTCCTGCGCCATATGAATCCGGCTGCCGAAGCCTTACTGTCGATGAGCTGTGAACGCAATATCGGCGAGCCCATCACCTACTTCTTCCACGAATCCAACGAAACCGAAAAACAACTCAAACTCGCCGCCGTTCAGGCTAATCACTACACCAAGCGCCATGCTGAATGGCAGCTGCTCAGCGGTGGCCATATCACCGTGGATTACACGGTGACGCCCTTTGGCGACCACGAAGGCCTGATCATCGAAATCCTGCCAATTGACCGCCTGCTGCGTATCAGCCGCGAGGAGATGCTGGCCTCATCCCACGAGACCACGCGCAACCTGATTCGCGGCATGGCCCATGAGATCAAGAATCCACTGGGCGGTATTCGCGGAGCCGCCCAATTGCTGGCGCGGGAACTGCCGGACAGCGGCTTGCAGGAGTACACCAATATCATCATCGACGAGGCAGATCGCCTGCGTAACCTCGTTGATCGTATGCTCGGCCCCAACCAGCTGCCACAGCACAAGCAACTCAACATCCACGAAGCGCTGGAGCGAGTGGCAACCATCATCCACGCCGAAAGCAACGATGCGGTCAAGATCGTGCGCGATTACGACCCCAGTATTCCGGACATCATGGGCGACAAGGAGCTGCTGATTCAGGCGTTCCTGAACATCGTGCGCAACGCCATGCAGGCATTGCTTGAGGCGGGCATGATCGATGGGGTGATTCGCCTGCGTACCCGCATCCAACGGCAATTCACTATCGGGCGCCGCCATCATCCGCTGGTGTGCCGCGTCGACATCCTGGACAACGGCCCCGGTATTCCCCAGGACATGATCGAAAACATTTTCTACCCCATGATCTCCGGGCGCGCTGAAGGCACCGGACTGGGCTTAACGATTTCGCAACACCTTATCCATCAACACCACGGCCTTATCGAGTGCCAGAGTGAGCCGGGCCAAACCCGTTTCACTCTCTACCTACCAATGGAAGTACAACATGCAGAAGTCTAATCGTGTCTGGATTATTGATGATGATCGCTCCATCCGCTGGGTGCTGGAAAAGGCCCTGCAACAAGCCAACATTGACACGCGGGTATTTGACTCGGGTGACAGTGCGCTGAGCCAACTGAACCGCGAAGTGCCCGATGCCATTATCAGCGACATCCGCATGCCCGGGATGGATGGTCTGGCGCTGCTGACCAATCTGCACTCCAATCATCCGCAGGTGCCGATCATCATCATGACGGCGCATTCGGATCTGGACAGTGCGGTAGCGGCTTATCAGGGTGGCGCTTTTGAGTATCTGCCCAAGCCCTTCGACGTGGATGACGCCGTAGCTGTGACCCAGCGCGCCCTGGCTCATGCCCAGGAACAGAAGAGCGAACACACCAGTGTGGCGAGCATCGATGCCAACACCGAGATCATCGGTGAAGCGCCGGCCATGCAGGAAGTTTTCCGTGCAATCGGTCGCTTGTCCCAATCCAACATCACCGTATTGATCAATGGCCAGTCCGGTACCGGTAAAGAGCTGGTGGCACGCGCTCTGCACCGCCACAGCCCGCGCCGCAACGGTCCGTTCATTGCGCTGAACATGGCCGCGATCCCTAAAGATCTGATGGAATCCGAGTTGTTTGGCCATGAGAAAGGCGCCTTTACCGGAGCTGCCTCGCAACGCCAGGGGCGGTTTGAGCAAGCTAACGGCGGCTCGCTGTTTCTCGACGAAATTGGCGATATGCCGGCGGAAACCCAGACCCGTTTACTGCGCGTGCTGGCCGATGGCGAGTTCTACCGCGTTGGTGGTCATACGCCGATCAAGGTGGATGTGCGCATCATCGCCGCCACCCACCAGAACCTCGAACATCTGGTGGCGGAGAACCGCTTCCGTGAAGACTTGTTCCATCGTCTGAACGTGATCCGGATTCATATCCCCAAGCTCGCCAATCGCCGCGAGGATATTCCCAAGCTGGCGCGCTTCTTCCTGCATAAAGCCGCTACCGAATTGAATGTGGACCCGAAAGTGTTGCTGCCGGAAACCGAAGAGTTTTTCTGTTCCCTGCAATGGCCAGGCAACGTGCGCCAATTGGAGAATACCTGCCGCTGGATTACCGTGATGGCATCCGGCCGGGAAGTGCATATTGAAGACTTACCGCCGGAACTGCTGGACCATAAAGAAGGCAGCACACCGGCGGACGATTGGGAAAAAGCCTTACGCCACTGGGCCGATCAGGCTTTGGCACGCGGTCACCACCAGTTGCTCAGCGAAGCGGTACCAACCTTTGAGCGCGCACTGATTGAAACCGCACTCAAATACACCGCCGGGCGCAAACGCGACGCTGCCAATCTGCTCGGCTGGGGCCGCAATACCCTGACCCGCAAACTGAAAGACCTGGGCATGTCCGGCGGTACCGAAGAATAACGTTTCCTCCGTAGGTCGGATTAGCCGCCAGGCGTAATCCGACAGTTTCTCGCCGAAGTATCGTGCATCTCTTCGTAGGAATAACGCGTCGGATTAAGCCTTGCGGCTAATCCGACCTACGGGATTTGTCGCTGTTAACAACATTCCTCATCCTAAACTTTATCTTCCAAACACTTGGTTATAACCCTTAATGTTTTATTGACTATGCCGTTAACCCAACTAGGCTAATCAATAACGACAGTGGTTTTCGCGCACCCGGAAACATTCTTATAAACCACCGCACGGGATTGTTTTTGTCTGCCTTATCCCGGCCCGCCAGACCTCGGCGGACACCTGAATAATAAAAAATCGGAGTATGAAAAGATGGTTGAACGTTCTCTGCTCACCAAATTGATGGGCTGGCTGAGCGCCGCCATGGTTTTGATTGCCATGATCGTGGCCTTTGCCAACTACCGCATTGCCGCCAACGAACTACAGGAAAAATTTACCCACGACAGCCAGACCATGATCGAGTTGACTAACTCCTCCTTACTGGAAGCCGTGTTCGCCTATGATTTCCAGCAGATTGAAGCCATTGCCAAATCCCTGGTCAATACCTCGCTCATCACTGGCATCAACATTGTGGATCATCGTGGCAAAGCACTGGCCACAGCCCAGGATGCCCAGCTCGGCGACGGCCAGGTTCCCCACACCGCCATTCCGATTGTGTACAACGGCAGCAATATCGGCAGCTACGACATTACTTTCTCCACCCATGAAGTCGACCAGGTACTGAGCAGCCAGGTTAAGAACAATATTTTGGTCGTGGTTTTGCTGCTGTTGGCAAGTCTGGGGACAGTGTACGTGCTGACCCGCCGACTGGTGCTGGCACCGGTAGCCGAAGTGACCCAATCCCTCGCCTCCATCGCTGACGGCGGCGGCGATTTGACCCGCCGTTTGTCCACCGCCCGACGCGATGAAATTGCCGCATTGGCCCACAACTTTAATCGCGTGATGGAACATATCGCCGACATCATCCGCAACGTGGTGCAGGTCAATGACAAAGTGCGCGACCACGTCCGCGATATGGCCGCTGCCACTGACAGCACCGTCACCTCCACCGGCCAACAGTTAAAAGAAATTGAATTGGTTGCCACCGCCGTGGAAGAACTGTCGGCCTCAGCCACCGAAATCGCCAAGCACGCCGGCGATACCGCTGAGCGAACCAACGCCACCAGCATCCTGGCCGATGAAGGACACCAGGTAGTCAATCTGTCACTCAATAACGTCAACAGCCTCACCAACCAGATTGATGCAACAGCGAAGAAAATTCAGATATTGAAAGAAAACAGTGTGAATATCGGCTCTGTGATGGAAGTGATTCGTACCATCGCCGAACAAACCAACCTGCTCGCTCTCAACGCCGCCATTGAAGCCGCGCGCGCCGGCGAACAAGGGCGCGGATTTGCGGTGGTCGCTGACGAAGTTCGCTCCCTCGCGCAAAAAACCCGCGACTCCACCGAAGAAATTGAATCGATCATTGTGCAATTGCAACGCGCGGCAGACGAAGCCCATCAATCCATGAACACCAGCACCGCCTCCGCACGCGAAACCATCGACACCGCCGCACGCGTCGGTGAAGCGCTCGATAAAATTCGCGCGAATATCACCGTGATCAACGACATGAACCACCAGATTGCCACCGCCTCACATCAACAAAGTTCAGTCGCGGATGAGGTGAGCAAAAATATTTCTGCGATCCACAACTTGTCCGGCAAAGTCTCGCAAAACGCCAATGTCGTCAGCGCCAGCGCCGGACACCTCACCCAGGAAAGCAGTGAGCTCAAAGAGCAGATAGACAACTTCAAGATTTAAAACCAGCCAGAGCCTTGCTTGGGCGATATTGCGTTGCAATATCGCTTTTTTATATCTCCTTTTCTTCATTTAAACTGTTTCCAAAGCAAATTCGTTTTAAGAAACTAAACTTTTCACAGAAAAAAATAAAAACCTATGCACATTATTTATAAAGACATATAAATATTGCTTTAATTTTGCTCACCCCAAAAACATCAACTAAAGTTATCCATACCTGAACAGGATCTATCTTCACGGTACTCTCATCGTTAGTTAAACAGGACTTTAAGCATGACATCGCTCACCACGCTCGATGGGCTACGCAAAAGCCGAGCTTTGCGCGCCGACAAGATGTTCCTCCTGACCATCATCCTGGAATTCACCTACGCCCTTGCACTTGCCCCCTGGTTTGACACCTGGAAAGCGGCATTCATCGTCGGTATACCATTGGTAATTATTGCCGTGATGATTTACACCGTGCGACCTGCCACCCGATTAAGCTCCGTCGTGTTGGCTAGCATTGCGATGCTATTCGTCACCCTGCACATTCATCAGGCACACGGCTTGATAGAAATGCATTTCGGGGTTTTTGTTGTGCTGGCATTTATCGCGGTATACCGCGACTGGTTACCACTGGTGATCACCGCTGCGTTAGTTGCGGTGCATCATCTGGTGTTCTGTTATCTGCAACATTCCGATATGGGTGTGTGGTTATTTCGCGATATGACTGATCATTGGTTGCGCGTCTTTATCCACGCCGGCTATGTGATTGCAGAGACAGCATTCCTGATTTTCTTTACGCGCAATGCCCGTCGCGAAGTTGAAGTCGGTGATGTGCTAATGGTCACCACACAAAAGATGATGCGCGACGAAGATACCATTGATTTTCGCATCCAGATCGAAAGCTCCTGCACCGAATTACAACAGTTTTCCCGCTTGCTTTGCTGCCTGAAAAAATTGCTGTTTCAGGTCAATAAAGTATCCGATGAATTGCAATCCTCCGCGCAGGAATTGGATGTAAAACGCGAACAGTTACACCAGGACAGCGAAACCATTCAAATGGATATTCACAGCCTCGCCGAATCCGTCACCACCCTGTCGCGCGCCGTGCATGACATCGCCGACAACGCGGCTGCAGCGGCCAGCGCGGTGGAAGATGCCTATAAAGATGAACGTTCGTTACGCATGGTGGTGAAATCCAGCCATGATATTAATGAGTACCTGACACTGGCGTCAGACAAGATGAGCAACCTGAATCAGGCTTGCCACACGATTGATAAAGTCGTTAGCGTGATTACCGGTATTGCAGAACAAACCAATTTACTCGCGCTTAATGCTGCTATCGAAGCGGCCCGCGCTGGTGAAGATGGGCGTGGTTTTGCGGTGGTCGCCGAAGAAGTTCGCGCCTTGGCAGGTCGCACCCAACAATCCACCGGCGAGATTTTCGGCTTGGTGCAAACGCTGCAAAAAGGCTCGGAAGAAACACTGGACATCATGAAAAATTGCCAACGCATCGCCCGGGAGACGGAAGCAAACAGCATAGACGTAGCGCAATCGCTGGATACGCTTAAGGCATCCTTGTTGTCGATCAATCAACTCAACCAATCCATCGCCCAGGCAACACAAGAGCAGGATCAGGTGAGCCAGCAGATGAGTGCCAATGCCGCCACGGTAGAACAACGCAATTCGCAGATGCAAGCGCAGGTGTCAGCATTAAGCAATCTGTCTAATATTTTGATCCAGCATCAAGCGCTGCTAAACCAACAACTGCGCAATGTGGTGCTGGATTCGTCGGCGGAATTGGCGAAGAGTTAATGAATAAAAATTGGGAGCGCACCCTGGCGCTCCGGTTTTACTGTTACGGCGTCTGCCAATCTCCCATTATATTTTCCCAGGTGTAGACTTTCACTTCTGTTGCGGTTAACTGGCGACGCTTGTCGTTTTTATGTGCGCCCGGTCCATCACTTTGATACTCGAAGAAACGCGCATCCTCCGGCATAAACGGTTCCTTGCCACCGTCGCGAGTCGTGCCACCCATCCAATACCAGCCATCGCGGGTAATGTGCGCATCCATTTTTGTATCGATAAACACGGCTTTTCCGATAGCTTTGGGGTCAGCATAGCGACCGTCAGGAAAATCTGTTGTGGGATGCCAGGGCCGCCCGAGTGGCGTAGAGTTATCCGGTACACCCGGCTCACGAGTCAATGTGCAGCGAATAAATGTTAACCCGAATTCATCCACAATCTGCGTTGACGGGGCCGTGACATAAGCGTGGGGAATACTGTCGCGCCCGCGGATTCGGGTGATGATCTCCGAGTCCGTGAACAACGCATTACCGGCGCCGAAGATAAAATCCACATTGCCGGCAATAATATTCTGATCAAACCAGGACCGCCCGGCATCGACGAACAAGGTATCCTGATAGCCGAGCAGTTTTACCTTGCGCACCAGCACACGATCACTACCTTTATCCAGATGTAATGCCACAGCCTGACTGTGGCGAATTTTTTGTGGGTCGTCATTTTCCAATGCATCATTCGCGACGAAATCAAAGGTATTTTCGATCGTTAACTGGTGAAACTGCACATCCGTCGCACGCACAATTATCGTACCTGAGCCGCGGGTTCCCCAGGTTTTTCCCGGCTCTGAAACCTGGCCGGAATAGGCATCAAAATATAAGCGGGTCTTATCCATACCCGCACCAATCAGTTGGATATTGGGTTTGTTGATAACTATTTTCTCGTAATAATTGCCGGGCTGGATAAACACCTTATAAGGCAAGGTTGATTCCATGGGCGCAGCATCAAGCGCTGCCTGAACACTGGCAAAATGCTTCAGCTTGCCAGCCAATACTGCATCATGGGTGACCACAGCGTCGTAAGGTAAATCGGGATGGTGAGCACAAGCCAATAATTGCATCGCCAACAACAGCCACAGTAAATTTTTTATACTTTTCATTTGCTTTCTCCACAAATAAAAACGGCGACACCTGTATAGGCGCCGCCGTTAAGATGTCGTTACATCAGTGATAACCCGCTCAAGCGAAGTAATGCTTGATCGTTGCCAACACACCTTTCTCATAAAAGCGCGTTAACCAGAGTGCGGTTGTTTCGATAAAACGCGTATCCTTAGCCAGATCAGTACCGAACACTTGCGACAACGACGTAACCGCCTTAACCATGGCCAATGGATTACCCGCATTGTCATCGCATAGCTGACGTAAGGTTTTCGCCAGGGGATCGGAGACTTCAATAGCATTGCCTTGTTCATCCACACCAGACACGTAACGAATCCAGGCCGCTACCGCCAGACAAATAATATCAATATGTCCATTACCGGCTAACTGTTCGCGCAGGGTTTCCAACAAGCGTTGGGGCAGTTTCTGCGAACCGTCCATCGCGATTTGCCAGGTGCGATGCTTAAGTGCTTTATTGAAAAAACGATCGCGCAATTGCTGTTTGTAGAATTCAATATCAAAACCATCCGGTGCGGTGACCGTCTCACCGGCCTCGCGCGCCATGTACAACTTGATCATGTTAACGAACGCCGGCTCACTCATAACTTCGCTGATATAGCTGAAACCGGACAAATAACCTGTGTAAGCCAGTGTGGAATGGGAACCATTAAGCAGGCGCAATTTTATTTTTTCAAAAACATGCACATCGTCAACCAACTGCACACCGACTTTTTCCCATTGCGGGCGACCATCAGAAAACTTGTCCTCAACCACCCATTGGGTAAAGGGTTCTGCAACCACCATACCTTCATCACGCAAGCCCAGGCGCGCTTCAATTTCGTGACGATCATCATCCGTGGTTGCAGGCACAATTCTATCAATCATAGTGCAAGGGAAGGCGGTATTGGCTTTAATCCAGTCGGCCAATTCCGCTGAGATCTGCGCAGCAAATTGCCAGACGACTTTCGCCAGAACCTCACCATTATTCGGCAGGTTGTCACAACTTAATGCCGTAAAACTTTTATGGCCTGCCTGAAAACGTTGTTGCAAGGCCGCTACCAGATAACCAATCGCTGACACCGGACGATCCAGATTAGCGAGGTCGTGAATAACATCCGGGTGCGCCAGATTCAGGTCACCGGTAGCCGGATCATGGCAGTAACCTTTTTCAGTAATGGTGAGCGATACGATGCGAATGGCTGGATCAGACATCAAGGCAACCAAAGCAGCGGGATCTTCCGGTCCAACCAGGGTTTTTAACACCGCGCCAATCAGTTGCAATTTTTCACCGTCACCCGAACGCTCTACCAGTGTGTAGAGATTATCCTGCGGCGCCAATTGTTCACGCACATTTGCGGAGCGTAAGCTGCAACCGACAATTCCCCAGTCGCCACCCAATTGATTTAACACGGCCTCGGTGTAATAGGCTTGATGCGCACGGTGAAACGCACCTATGCCGAGATGCACGATGCCTGGTTTAAGTGCCGCACGATCATAGCGGGGTAACTGTACATCGGAAGGTAATTGCCCGGTGTTGCCTGAATTCAGCCTGTTCATCTTAATACCTGCGTGGTTGATTTGTTTTTTTAACTGTAACGGTGCTGCTGCCGGCTCTCTCAAACCAACATTTTTTGCGTGTGTAACGCCGTTAATTATAGCGAATCCGGGCAAGCCTTCGATAGCGGGAAACTGGTAAATGTGCAACGGAGATGCTATATTTTCGCGGATTTTTTCCGGTTTTTTATACCCTTTAATAAATTAAAAAT
The DNA here is from genome assembly GCF_002162135.1 of Cellvibrio sp. PSBB006. Classification (NCBI taxonomy): domain Bacteria; kingdom Pseudomonadati; phylum Pseudomonadota; class Gammaproteobacteria; order Cellvibrionales; family Cellvibrionaceae; genus Cellvibrio; species Cellvibrio sp. PSBB006. The sequence goes on from NZ_CP021382.1 coordinate 2,738,328, forward strand.
ACCACCCGTTTTTAATAACCAAAAAGAAATTTCTACTTAGAATTTCTATTGTTCTATTGAGAGACACATCAAAAAATCAACCCGGAATGTGATCTTCACATACACCCGACTTACAGGCACATGTCTATGGCACATATAGCAGCAATAGGTGAAGTGATGGTGGAATTATCCCCCTTCACAAATAACACAACTGACAAACGCGAAGTGATGGCCTTATCTTACGCAGGCGACACTTACAACACTTCGGTTTATATGGCCCGACTTGGCCTACAAACCGATTATGTTACCTTGCTGGGTGACGACCCTTACAGCAAACAAATCCTGCAACGCATGAGCGACGAAAAAATCGGTACCGATATGATCAATCAGTTGCCGGGTCGCTCACCGGGCCTGTACATCATCCGCAACACACCGGATGGCGAACGCGAATTTTTTTACTGGCGTAAAGAGGCGCCAGCACGCGAGTTGTTTTCAACAGCCGAGCAAGCCGAACACCTGGTTGCACAATTGAAGTCCTGTGATTGTGTGTATCTCAGCGGCATTACGCTGGCCATTATCGGCGAAGCATCGCGCAAGATACTGCTCACGGCTTTACAACAATTGCGCACGGCGGGCGTCAAGATTGCATTCGACAGCAACTTTCGTCCACGCTTATGGCGCGATAAAAGTGAAGCCCAACAAGCCATGCTGGCTATTTTACAACTCACCGATATTGCCTTGCTGACACTTGACGATGAGTTGCTGTTGTGGGGTGACGACTCCGTTCAAGGCTGTGTGGATCGCTATAAAACAACGGCGGTTAACGAGTTGATTTTAAAACGTGGTGCCAGTGACACTATCATCATTCAGGATGGACAGGAAGTTCGTGTACCTGTTCCACTCGTGAAAGATATTATCGATACCACCGGCGCTGGCGATACTTTCAATGCCGGCTATCTGGCTGCCCGGTTAAACGGTGCTTCGGCAGCGGATGCAGCAAAACAAGGCACTCGCTGTGCGGGTATCATCATTCGTTATCGCGGCGGCGTTATTGATAAGGCTGTTTTTGAGCAGGAGCTGCGCGCTTAGTTTTTTTGGTGTCGGATTACGCCTTTGGCTAATCCGACCTACTTTAACATCAGCCTTTCTACATCACGCCTTTAACATCGACACGCCGCGTTTGCACAATTGAATTGCCAGCCCCCAGGGGTCACGCATCATTACCAAATGCGAACCATCTTTGATGCGCACTTCTTCCGCAAAGGTCGCACCGACCTTTTCAAGCTCCGCACGTTTTTCTTCCGGGTTCTCACACACAAAAGCCAGATGGAGGATCAACGGATTCATGTTCGCATAATCCGGCACCTGATCAGGTGGATTGTTATAAATTTCAATCATCACCTGACCACTGTTGTCGGCAAGAAAATGGGTGTTGGGACCACCGTCCATCTTGCGCGCAATGGTCATTCCCATGTGCGTTACGTACCACTCGGCGACAGCAATCGGGTCAGCTACATTAAACGCAAAATGTTCTATCTTCATCGGTATACCCACCAGCTTCTCATCAATCATTCATTAATATAAATCAAACGCGCGCGGCAACCATTCACTGATGGCGGGGACATAAGTTACCAGCAGCAACACGGCAAACATCGCCACGTACATGGGCAGCAACGGACGAACCATTTGCGCAATGGTTGTTTTGGCGATACCGCAACCCACAAATAACACACTGCCCACCGGCGGCGTACACAAACCGATGCACAGGTTCAACACCATCATGATCCCGAAATGCAGCGGCGACATCCCCAGCTCCGTAACGACAGGCAGGAAAATCGGTGTAAAAATTAATACCGCCGGCGTCATGTCCATAAAAATGCCAACAATCAACAAAATCACGTTGATGATCAACAGGATAATCACCGGGTTATCACTCAGCGCAATCAAACCGTCGCTGATACTTTGCGGGATATTTTCGTAAGACAGAATCCACGACATGGCGGAAGAGGTACCGATCAACAACATCACGATAGCGGTAGTCTCTACCGATTTCACCAGAATCTCCGGCAATTCTTTAACACTGACTTCGCGATAAAAAACCACTGCCAGCAACAAAGAATAAAGCACCGCAATCACACTGGCCTCAGTCGCGGTGACATAACCGCCGATGATACCGCCAATCACAATCACGATAAGCAGCAGGCTGGGAATTGCATCAAGGGTTTTCTTGACCGCATCACGCAAACCAACACGCTCACCCACCGGATAACCTTTGGCTTTGGCATAAAAACCGCACACTGCCATCAAGCCCAGCATCAACAAAATGCCCGGCAAGTAACCGGCAATAAACAAAGCCGCAATAGAAACACCGCCACTGGCCAACGAATAAACGATAAGAATATTGCTCGGCGGAATCAACAAACCGGTGGTCGATGCGGTCACAGTCACAGCGCCACTGAAGGCACGGTCGTAACCTTCTTTCTCCATCACCGGCACCATAAATCCACCGATAGCCGACGTCGCAGCCACAGCTGAACCGGAGATAGCGCCGAACAAGGTACAGCTGATGATATTCACGAAAGCCAAACCGCCGGGCAGCATGCCAAACATCACCTTGGCAAATTCAATCAGGCGATGCGCGATACCACCGCGCCCCATCAGGATGCCCGACAGAATAAAAAATGGAATAGCCAGCAGCGCAAAACTGTTGATACCACTCGCCATACGTTGCGCAATGGTGACAACAGCCGGCCCGGCATCAATGGTAAACAACATCGTCAGCAAGGTCGCAATACCAATACTGATAGAAATGGGAACATTCATTGCCAATAAAATGGCAAAGCTGAGCAATAACACTAAAATTGAAATTTCCATGATCTCTCGCCTCGTTATTCTTCTGGTTATTAATCAATGGGGTTTTGGCCGGCGTCGGCGCTGGCGCCTACACGGACCTTTGCGCTGAACATATTGTCGAGGGCATAAATACAAATCAGCACACCGGCAATCGGAATCACGCTGTACACATAACCCATGTTGATCTCCAACGCCGCCGAGGTTTGGCCGAGATCAAATTGCAACTTCACCAGACTGATACCGCCGTACACCATCACCCAGGCGGCAAAGATAAAACTCATGACTTGCGAGAAAATTTCCGCCGCGTGTCTGCGGGATGGCTCCATCTTTGCCGTAAATAAATCCAGTCCCAAATGCGAGTGCATGCGAAAGGCATAAGCAGCACCCAGAAGCCCGATCCAGATCAACAGGAAGCGTGCAATTTCTTCGGTAACGGAGCTGGGATTGCCGACGATAAAACGCGAGAGCACCTGCCATGTCACATCAATAACAATGGTGGCCATCAGTATCATGAGGATAAAGGCCAACACGCTATCCAGTTTTTTTAATACGCTTTGCATTGTGAGGTCCTCAATGTCTTACATGTCGTTGATGCGTTGCATCAAGTCATAGATAGGTTCGCCACGATAGGACTCGTGCATGCTTTTAACCTGCTCCTGAAACAGGGTTTTATCCGGATAAACCACTTCGACACCGGCAGCTTGTACAGCGGCCAGAGCTTCCTGTGTATCCCGTGCCCAGAGTTCACGCTGAAAATCGACTGATTCATCCATCGCCTGCTGCAGCCAGATCTGTTGCTGTTCACTGAGGGTGCTCCAGACATAACTGCTGATCAACATCACATCCGGCACAGAGGTGTGCTCATCAATCGTAAATAATTTGCATACTTCAAAGTGCTTGGAGAGATAAAAGCTTGGCGGGTTATTTTCGGCGGCATCCACTACACCTTGTTGCAAGGCCGTATAAAGCTCACCCCAGGAAATAGGCGTTGCAGAGCCACCCAAGGCTTGAATCATACGCACGGAAGTCTGGCTTTCCTGTACGCGAACTTTTAATCCGGAAAGATCTGACGGTGTGCGAATTGGTTTGCCGGTGCCACATTGACTGTAAAAACTGCGGCTACCGGCATCGTAATAGCCGATGCCGCGCAAACGTTTGTCTTCCCCTTTGGCAAGCATGCCTTTACCAACATCGCTTTCCAGAAAACGCCACAGATGTTCTTCATTGCGAAACACGTAAGGAATACTGAAGATGCGCATCTCCGGCACAAAACCTTCCATCGGGCTGGCAGAGACTTTGGTCATGGCAAGGCTGCCCACTTGCAGCAGCTCAATTAATTCACGCTCGGAACCTAACTGCCCACTGGGATATACATCGACACGCATGGTACCGCCAGACAATTCATGCAGGCGCTCACCCATAAATACCATGGCTTTATGAACGGAGGTGGTTTGATCGAGGTTATGACCCAGCTTGAGAATTTTGACGTTATCTTTCACGCCGCAACTCATCAGTAAGCCGGTTAAACAAACAATACCCAGGGTGCGCAACAAACGTTTTTTTGGTTGATATCTTGGTTGATGTTGATACAAAGTTTCCATAATCGTTTTTCTCGTGTTGACTGCTTTTCTGGCTCATGGTGCGCAACGCACATGGCCGTCTTATAATATTTTTGTGTTGTTTTACCCGAGAGAATACGGTTCTCACAGCTGTTGTAGTTATGTATTGAGTTATGTTATGTCCTTGGGGATTTTCGCAGATAGCAAAAGTGCCTCGGGTGAGGAGGCACTTTGCAGGGAACAACAAAAATCAATCCAGGTTTCTGACGATAGTCTCCACCATTTTTTTCGCATCACCGAATAACATCATGGTGTTGTCCTTGTAGAACAACTCATTCTGCACACCGGCGTAACCCGATGCCATACTGCGTTTAACGAAGAGCACAGTGCGCGCTTTTTCCACATCGAGGATCGGCATACCGAAGATCGGACTGGCCGGATCACTCTTGGCAGCGGGGTTGGTCACATCGTTGGCACCAATCACAAACGCCACATCGGCGGTCTGGAATTCATTGTTGATGTCTTCCAGCTCAAACACTTCATCGTAAGGCACGTTCGCTTCTGCCAATAACACGTTCATATGGCCCGGCATACGGCCGGCAACCGGGTGAATCGCGTAACTGATTTTGACACCGGCTTTTTTCAGTTCATCACACATCTCACGCAACGCGTGTTGCGCCTGCGCTACTGCCATGCCATAACCGGGTACGATAATGACGGAACCGGCATTCTTCATAATGAACGCCGCATCTTCAGCGCTACCCTGTTTTACCGGGCGATCATCGACACCACCGCTGGCACCGGCCGCCGCCGAATCGCCACCAAAGCCGCCGAGGATAACATTGAAGAAGGAACGATTCATACCCTTACACATGATGTAAGACAGAATTGCGCCGGAAGAGCCGACTAGTGCACCAGTAACAATTAACGCATCATTATGCAAGGTAAAACCGATACCGGCCGCTGCCCAACCGGAGTAGGAGTTGAGCATGGAAACCACCACTGGCATGTCTGCGCCGCCGATCGGAATAATCAGCAACACACCAATCACAAAAGCCAATGCAGTCATACTCCAGAACACCCAGGGCGCCTGCTCAAAGCAGAAAAACACAATCAGTCCAATAATTACCAAACCGATTATCGCGTTCAGGATATGTTGTCCACTGAAAGAAACGGGTGCACCGGAAACCAAACCTTGCAACTTGGTAAACGCGATAACGGAGCCCGAAAACGTGATCGCACCAATGACCACACCCAGGCCCATTTCGATACGGCTGGCAATAAAGATTTCACCGGCAGAATCCAACAGCCCGAAGGCTGCCGGATTACTGAAGGCCGCGCCAGCTACCAGCACCGCCGCCATACCGACAAGACTGTGAAAGGCGGCGACCAATTGCGGCATCGCGGTCATGGCAATACGTCGTGCGGTAATCACACCGATCACCGCACCGATCGCCAGCGCAATAACAATCCAGCCGTATGAATCAACTTCGGGACTCAACACTGTTGTTACAACAGCAATGAACATCCCGATCATTCCGTAAAAATTTCCAGCGCGGGAAGACTCCGGTGAAGACAATCCGCGCAGCGCCATGATGAACAACACCGCCGCTACCAGATAGGCGAGCGAGGTAAGGTTTGCATGTAATTCTGTCATGATGTTCCCCAATGATGATGTGCGGATTTATTTTTTCTTTTTGTACATGGCAAGCATGCGATGCGTCACGGTAAAGCCGCCAAAAATATTAATTGCAGCTAACACCATTGCACCAAAGCCAAGGACTTTGGACAGACTCATCTCTGCTGGCCCGACAGCAATCAAAGCTCCGACAATAATCACACTGGAGATCGCATTCGTTACCGCCATCAAGGGCGTATGCAGCGCCGGTGTCACACTCCACACCACGTAGTAACCGACAAATATTGCCAACACAAAGATCGATAATTGAGAAATGAAATTCGCTTCCATAAATCCCCCTAGGCATTCGCCGGCTGAAAGTTGGGATGAACCACCTGACCGTCACGCGTCAAGGTCGCCGCTGCAACAATTTCATCTTGCCAATTGATGTTAAGCGCTTTCTCTTCAGCGTTCACCAGGGGCGTGAGGAAATTCAACAGGTTCTTGGCATAAAGCGCACTGGCATCGGCAGATAGACGGCTGGGAATATTGAACAAACCAATGATGGTTACACCATTAATTTCAATAACTTCACCGGGTTTGGTCAGCGTGCAATTACCACCCTGCTCTGCCGCCAGATCCACAATCACCGATCCGGGGCGCATGCTGTGCACCATTTCGTCGTTGATCAATGTAGGCGCTTTGCGGCCAGGAATCAGCGCTGTACAAATCGCGATGTCCTGTTTCTTCAGGGTTTCTGCCACCAACTCGGCCTGGCGACGCTTGTAGTCGTCACTCATTTCTTTGGCGTAACCGCCGGCGGTTTCTGCATTGGCCACTTCTTCACTTTCCACCATGACGAATTTGCCACCGAGACTTTCCACTTGCTCTTTCGATGCGGCACGCACATCGGTTGCACTGACAATCGCGCCGAGTCGTTTCGCCGTCGCGATAGCTTGCAACCCGGCAACGCCCGCACCCAATACCATCACGCGCGCCGGCGCAATCGTACCCGCCGCCGTCATCATCATCGGCATGGCGCGGTCATAAACATTCACCGCTTCCAACACGGCGCGATAGCCGGCCAGGTTACTTTGAGAACTGAGCACGTCCATACTTTGCGCGCGTGTAATACGCGGCACAAATTCCAATGCCATTGCCGTTACACCGGCAGTGGCATATTGCTGAATAGCGTCGGGGTCAGCATAGGGAGATAAAATAGCGATGAGCAGTGCGCCGCGTTTCATCAGCGCCAACTCATTGGGACCATCCTCGCCCGCCAAAAGGGGACGCTGGACTTTCAGGACAACATCGGCATCCGCCAACAACTGCGCGAGATCACCAATTATTTTTGCACCGGCGGCTTCATAAGCCGCATCAGTAATCCGGCTTGCTTCACCGGCACCTGCTTCTACAGCTACATCAATACCTAAGGCAACAAATTTTTTCACCGTCTCTGGTGTTGCGGCCACACGACGCTCGTGGGCACGACGCTCCCTGGGTATGGAGATCTTCATAGGACACTTCCCTCTAAGTAGGTCTTTTGATTGCAAACAAATACCTCTCGCGACTGTTAAATCACAAGAAGTTTTCTGTAGCAAGCACGCCTTTATAATATGGCACTTAAATTGGGCCAGCTCAGAACAATTCACTATAAGCAGGAATGGCTTGGCTGACTTCTCAATCTGTGCTTTTTCATGATGGTCAGACATCAAGGTCTGACTCTTCTCTCTCACCGTCAGTGCGGCGTTTAAATACGCTTTAGTGGATGCAAAACACTAAAACGCAATCTCCAGTTGCGTTGGTTGTATTTATGCACGATGCGAGCATCGCGCAGCAGCCGGAGACCTTTCTTCTAACCCTGCATGATGATTATCGCGACGCGGTTGAGACGCACAACTCACCTGCATAAGTTACTTATACAACGGCACCAATTTTCCAGGGATTAAATTCGTTATCCCCGTAACCCAGCAATTCGCTTTTGGTGGATTCACCGGATGCAACGGCAAGCACGTCGGCAAAGATTTTTTCTCCACACTCCTGCAAGGTGTACTCACCATCCAGAATGCCACCGCAGTTGATATCCACATCTTCTTTCATTCGCTCAAATAATTGCGAATTGCTGGCCAACTTGATACTGGGAACCGGCTTGAAACCAAAAGCAGATCCGCGCCCGGTGGTAAAACACACCACGTTAGCACCGGAAGCCACCTGGCCAGTGACGGATACCGGATCGAAGCCAGGGCTATCCATAAACACCAGCCCTTTTTCTTTCACTTCTTCCGCGTACAAGTACACACCAGTCATCTGGGTCGAACCACTTTTGGCTTGAGCGCCGAGTGATTTTTCTAAAATCGTCGTCAATCCACCGACCTTATTGCCAGGCGAAGGATTGTTATTCAATTCAAAACCGTTGCGCTCGGTGTAATCTTCCCACCAACGAATTCGCTCCAATAATTTTTCTGCCAATTCAGGGGTTGCTGCGCGCTGGGTCAGCAAATGCTCCGCACCGAAAATTTCCGGCGTTTCCGAATAAATAACGGTGCCGCCGTGACGCACAAGGATATCGCCAGCAATACCCAATGCCGGGTTGGCGGTGATACCAGAGAAAGCATCCGAACCACCACATTGAACCGCCAAGGTTAGCTCGCTGGCAGGAACAGGTTCACGTCTGGCCTCGTTAACCAGCGGCAGCATCGCGCGCAGGGTTTCAATACCTTTCTCAATAGCGATGCGCGTACCGCCCACTTCCTGAATGGTGTAAGCAAAAAAAGTTTTGGTATCCGCCAGGCCGCTTTCTTCCATAACACGCTGAACCTGCATGGTTTCGCAGCCAAGCCCAACCATCATCACACCACCGAAATTCGGATGACGCGCATAACCATCAAACGTGCGACGCAGGGTTTCATATCCCTCACCATCCGAGCGCATACCGCAGCCCGTTTCATGGGTAAACGCCACGACACCATCAATATTGGGAAATGATTTGAGTTCGCCCGAGAAAGTGAAATGTTGGGCGATGGCGCGGGCAACGGTCGCAGAGCAATTTACGGTGGTGAGAATACCGATGTAATTGCGTGTTCCGACTTTGCCGTTAGCGCGACGGTAGCCTTTAAAGGTTGCACGCTGTTCTGGCGCCACAAATTCAGTGGGCACCGCATTGCGGCAAAAACCATAATCTTTTTCGAGGTCGCCCATCACACAATTATGGGTGTGGACATGGTCGCCGGCAGCAATGTCAGTGCTGGCAAAGCCAATCACCTGGCCATATTTCAGAATAGCTTCGCCCTTGGCAATTGGCATCAAAGCGACTTTGTGCATCGCCGGGATATCGGCACGCAAGGTGAGATTATTTTCGATCAGGGTAATTCCGGCAGGTAAAGCGGCTTTGCTGACACCGACATTATCCTGTTCGTGTAAATGAATAATACTGCTCAAGATTGCAACCTACGGTGAGTTTTCGGTCGATTGTACAAATTCGCCAGATGATTTTTGTTATAGGAGAAGTGTTACCGACTGTAGAGAAAAAAACAGGCGCCTTGCGGCGCCTAAATATCGGCAATGGTATTCGGTCAATACCAATTTCAATCTATCACCGATGGGAATAGTCCCGCAATAACGAACGCCAGCGTTATCTCAACCCCTGATTTCCGGTTAAACAAACTATGTCCAGCATGACAGCGCTGTCAATCTCAAAATCATTCACTCTGGCGCAACCAGAGTCCGCGCTCGCCTCGCTTTATTAGGAGCAAATTATTTCGCTAAGTTTTGAAAAAAAATTCTCTTTTTTTGTAAAGAAAACGGTAAAACATTTTCTCGGCGCAATATGTAACCGTTTACAAGAATAAAAATAATTACATGAAACCGATTACACCTTAAAATTAGTGACAGGGAAACTAATAAAAGGTGACAAAATAGAAATTTCACACTAAAAAGATATTGATTTTCCTGGCAGCGGAATACACAATGAAAAAACGGCATCAATGAATACATCAACCGGATAGCCGCTTCTGCCAATAATCGATTTACGCACCAGGCTTACTAAAACAATTTAATTGACCCGCAGGGTGTTTTGGCAGAACGGAAATCAACCATAATTTTCTTCATTGATGCAGTGTTAGTTGTCTGTGCCTGAACACGATCATTACTGACTCGAAAGTTAGCGAACACGCAACGCTCAACGAATATATAAAAGAGAGAGACAGGTGAGAGAGCTTCGTCCCGCAAAGATCAGTCGTCGTACATTTTTGGTGGCTACCGCAGGTAGTGCTATTGGTTGCGCCGTTCTTGATCAGCAGTCCAGCGCCCCCCAAGTTTCTGGTGATGCCCAGCACCACCAGGCTTGGGAGATGGCGTCCACTATTCGTCAGCAAACCATTGTTCCAACATTTCCTGATCGCCAATTCAATGTTCGCGATTACGGCGCGATTGATGATGGCAAGACCAACAATAGCGTCGCCTTTGCGCAAGCCATTGCTGCATGTCACGAAGCCGGCGGTGGTCGCGTCGTCGTACCGGCAGGACGTTTCCTGACCGGCCCGATCCATTTGAAGTCCAATGTGAATCTGCACCTTGAACCCGAGAGCAGAATTCTCTTCAGCACTGATCCAAAAGATTATCTCCCCGCCGTCTTTACCCGCTGGGAAGGTGTGGAACTGATGGGTTATTCCCCGCTGATCTACGCTTACGAACAAAAGAATATTGCTGTGACCGGCAGCGGCACACTGGATGGCCAAGCCAACCGTACTACCTGGTGGCCCTGGAAAGGCGGCGCCTGGGTCGGCGGCACCAACTGGGGGCTTCCCGGATATCCCACCCAAGATGAAGGGCGAACGAAATTATTTGCCGAAGCCGAACAAGGTGTACCACCGGAGCAGCGTCTTTATGCCGACGGCGCTCACCTGCGCCCGCCTTTTTTCCAACCTTACCGTTGCGAAAATGTATTGATTGAAGGCGTCACCATTACTGGTGCACCTTTCTGGCTGATCAACCCTGTGCTGTGTGAAAGCGTCACCGTCAAGGGTGTCACCTGCGCCAGCCTCGGACCTAACTCCGACGGCTGTGATCCGGAATCCTGCAAAAACGTTGTGATTGAAGATTGTTATTTCGATACCGGCGATGATTGCATCGCCATCAAATCCGGTCGCAACAACGACGGTCGTCGTCTGAACACTCCTGCGGAAAATATTCTTATTACTGGCTGCAAGATGCGCAGCGGTCACGGTGGCGTTGTCATCGGCAGCGAAATTTCCGGTGGGGCGCGCAACATTTTCGTTGAAAACTGCCAGATGAGTAGCCCTGATCTTGAGCGCGGCATCCGCATCAAGACCAATTCCATGCGCGGCGGCATCATCGAAAACTTCTATATTCGCAACATCGAAATCGGCGAAGTGAAAAATGCGTTGGTCATCGACTTTCATTATGAAGAAGGTGACGCTGGTGACTTCGATCCCACGGTACGCAACATTGAAATTCGCAATCTCGTTTGCCAAAAGGCCGAGCGCGTATTCCAGGTACGCGGTTTTGAACGCGCGCCCATCCGCAACCTGCGCATGATTAACAACACGTTTGTTTCCGTCGATGAAATTGGTGATATCGAACACGTTGAAAATTTTGTCGCTCAAAACGTTACGATAGAAGGCAAAACTTTTAAAGTCGGCTAGAGTGCAATAAAACTTTCTATTTATTCCATCGCTTTCAAAGCTAACTTTTCATTTTTTGTCGCAATTAATAACAAAAGACAAGGGACCTAAAACAAAACTGAAGTGGCATGACGAAGAAGTTTTTATAAATACGTCATCTGGCTTCTGTATAACAAGCCTTGTTCTCGAAGGAATTGTTAGGTGTTGAATTCATTCACCACCAAACATAAGGCATCACAACGCTCGATGTGATACATCAAAATAATATACAGGGGAAAAACAATGAGACAGTTCAAGATCAATCCGCTGGTGTTAGCTATGGCAGTTGTACTGCCGGCAACCGTGCACGCACAAGATAATTCCAATGAAACTATTGAAGAAGTTGTGGTAACTGGCAGTTTCCGGGATAGTTTGGCTAATGCGTTAAACCTGAAAAGAAATTCTGCCGGTGCTGTCGATGCAATCGTTGCAGAAGACATTGCAGACTTTCCTGATTTAAACCTCGCTGAATCGTTACAGCGTATTCCTGGTGTGGCTATTTCTCGTGTAGCGGGCGAAGGCCGACAAATCTCCGTCCGTGGTTTGGGTGGTGACTTTACCCGCACCAAGATCAATGGGATGGAAGCTATTGCTACGGGTGGTTCAACCGATGCTGCCGGTGGCGCGAACCGGAGCCGCAGCTTTGACTTCAATACATTCTCTGCAGATTTATTTAGCAATTTAACAGTGCGCAAAACAGCATCCGCTGACCAAGAAGAAGGTTCTCTGGGTGCCATTGTAGATATGCAGACCACCAAACCTTTCGATTTGGGAGAGTTTACTCTCACAGCTTCAGGTCAAGTTGGATACAACGACCTTTCAGAAGAAACTGATCCTAAAGCAGCGTTTTTAATCAGTAATACATTTGCCGACGACACCATAGGTGCTCTGCTTTCAGTATCTTATTCCGAACGCAACATTCAGGATGAAGGAGCAAGTACTGTCCGCTGGGATAATGTTAATGACTTCCCAACCTACCAAGGAAACGCTGATAATCCTGCAGTAGATGGTGAACCCATTGACCAGATCAATGAGGCATTCCGTCCACGCCTTCCCCGCTATGATTCATATATTCATGAAATGGAGCGTTTGGGCGTTAGTGGTTCTTTACAATTCCGTCCAACTGACGTTACCGAAATCAGTTTAGATGGTCTGTACGCGAAATATGATGCAACTCGAAATGAAGTTTTCATGCAAGGCATTCTAAATGGTAACAGCCAAACCGGTGCCATGAATGTCCTGTCTTATCAGATAGATGACACCAATACCTTAACCGCAGCCTCTTTCGAAAATGCCACTATTCGCTCTGAAAATCGATTTGATGAGCTCTCTACCGAATTCACTCAAATAACCTTGCATGCGAAGCATGAGTTTACTGACTCATTTCGTATCGACGGGATGGTAGGTAATGTTACCTCTGAATTTGATAATCCAGTTCAGACAACTATTGTGGCTCAAAAAACCGGGATCGATTTTGCTTACGACTACAGCGGTAGCAACCGTGAAGATCCCATCCTGGAATTCGGTAGTGAAGTATCTGAATTAGATGGCTGGAGTTCCAATAGCGTTCGTTTGCGTCCGTTAAGTGCCGAAAACACTTACGATGCAGCACAGGTAAATCTTGAATACGATATCAATGACAGCCTCACCATCAAAGGTGGCATTAACTATAAAAACTTTGAGTTTGAAACGACAGCGGCTCGTCGTGGCTCAGAAGATGGAGCAAGTCTCGATCTTGATGGTTACATGATGCCGTATAACTCCGGACTAGGTTCCAACAATCCGTGGGCCGTACCTAACCTGAATTTGATAGCAGCGGATTACAGCATTTACAGCAACAGCGGTGATTTTGAAGTCTTTTTGAGAGAAGTTGAGGACTACTCTATCGCCGAAGAAACGATTGGTGGCTACATCCAATTGAGCTTTGATTCTACAATTGGCGAAACGCCTGTAAGAGGTGATATTGGTATACGCCAAGTTGAGACAGATGTTGAGTCTACCGCCTGGACATCCGACGACCAGCAAGTAACGGGAACTCACAACTACAGCGACACACTCCCTTCTGTGAATCTGGTGTTCGAACCAATCGAAGATGTACTTATCCGTTTAGGTTACTCTGAAGTGCTAGCTCGGGCCGGATTAGGAAACCTACTGCCAAATACCAACATTAGTGTGTCCGGCGGCTCCAGAAGCGTAAGCTCTGGAAACCCCGCGCTAGAACCAACTCGCGCTGCAGCATATGACCTTGGGGTTGAGCTGTACATGTCCGAAGAGTCCGTCTTGGGACTGGCAGTCTTCTACAAAGATATTGAGACCTTTGTTCAAGGTGTAAGGGAAACTCGTCCGTTCACTACTACCGGTTTACCTGTACAGCTCGCAATCGATGCATGTAATGCCGGCCCCGGTTATGGTCCAGACTGTAACGAAAATATTGAGTGGGATGTTAACTCACCAATCAATGCACCAGGCGGCGATCTGTATGGCTTTGAGTTGAGCTATCAAACCCCGTTCACCTTCCTGCCAGGGTTCTGGAGCAACTTCGGTTTCATCGGTAACTTTACTTATGTTGAAGCTGAGCAGAACTTCCTTAACTCTGACGGTGAGGTTGTTGCAACACGCTCCTTGCTAGGCCTTTCGCAGGATACCACCAGCGGTACTTTATATTACGAGAACGACGCATTCAGTGCTCGTGTATCGGCGGTCCATCGTGCAGGCTATTTAACTAACGCCACCGGACGCAACAACAATGATCGCGAAGGTACCAATCCCACAACCAATATCGACCTCAGCGCTTCATACCAGCTCAATGACAATCTCAAATTTACATTTGAGGCTCTGAATTTGACTGATGAAGCAGATGACCAATGGGTTGATTATTCCGGTAATCGTTTATCCTACTACCACACTACCGGAACTCAATATTATCTGGGCGTACAATACAAGTACTAATTAAAAGTACTTTGTTAGACCGAAAAGGGATGCCGGTTTTCCGGCATCCCTGTTTGATTCTTCGGGCCAGTTTTTTTGTAGCTCATGGCGGGGAAGTTCAATTCAAAACCTTGTCGAATTTTTTAGTCGTTAGCGCCACTCTTCTTAACGAAAGCGTTAGCCGACACTCTTGCACATGGCAGTATTTGCCGCCACTATCATGATGGTGAGATAAATTTAACCTTCATTTTCTATTTCAAATTACATTATTGACCAGCCGAAAAAGGTGAATCCATTGAAACGAAAAAAAATGGCAAACATTGGCGGATTAGTGTCCGGCAGCTTATTGCTGGCTTTGATCGCAGGTTGCGATTCGGGTAAACCGACGACGGAAACATCCGTCGCTACAGTATCCAGCAGCGCGGCCAGTGCAGCGGTTTTGGCGCAGGCAGAAATTGCTAACTCAACAGATTTTGCTCGCCCCCGGGAGCCTGTTTACTTCAGTCTTTATGATCTCGGCCTGGAAGCACAGGACGCCCAGGTAGAACATCTTATTGCCAAAGAAGGTGAGCAACGTCTGCCAACGCAGTTAGTTGATCGCGATGCAGATGGCACCCCGGATGATTTGCTGGTTACGCTGGATTTTTCACCGGCACAAGAACGCAACATCACCATCCTTTCCGATACCGAAGCCGATGCGTTGGAAATTGCCAAGCAAACCCAGGCCGAAATTTCCCATAAAGTCGGTGGCGAGTGGCAGGACAAAAAATATATCGGCGGTACATTTCAAAATGTTAAAGAGTTGACCCCGCCACCGCAGTACACCGATCACTCTGAATATATTCGTTACGAAGGTCCGGGCATTGAATCCGATAAAGTAGGCTACCGGATTTATCTCGACTGGCGTAACGGCTTCGATATTTTTGGCAAGAAAACCAGCGATATGGTTTTGCAAAATGTCGGGCAAGATGGTTATCAGTCTTACCATGAGCCTGCCGACTGGGGCATGGATTTATTAAAAGTGGGTAAATCTCTGGGAGCCGGTGGCTACGGATTCTGGAACGGCAAAGAAGTCGAACTGGTCTCCAAGGTTGACCAATGGACCGCTAAAGTGGTTGAAGACGGTCCGCTCTATTCCGCACTGAACCTGACCTACAAAGGCTGGGAAATCAACAATCAGAAGCTGGATTTGGTCAGCAACCTTTCGATGACTGCTGGCAGCCGTTTGGTGCATACCCGTTTAAGTATGTCAGAAGAATTACCTAATCTTGCCATCGGCATGGTGAAACATCCCGGCACGAAATTGTTACAAGGCAGCCAGGAAGTCAGTGGTTACGCCTGGACTTATGTCGCTAGTTGGGGCAAACAAAGTTTAAGTGGTGAAGACGATTATCTGGGCATGGCTATTCTTTTCCATCGCCAGAGTCGCATAGAGCAAACGGAAGATGCCAACAGTTACGTCTCTGTTATGGAGCCTACCGATGGCGAGCTTGAGTACTACTTCCTTGCGGCATGGGATGGCGAAAAAGACGGGATTAAAACTGAAGAAGAATTTGTGGCGTATCTGGAACAGGAAGTGAAACGCCTGACCGTCACGCCGCGCGTTCGTTTTGAAAGCAAACTGAGCGAATCGGCAAAATCATTTCCCATCACTGCCGATGCGGCGTTGAATTGGAGCAAGCGTCTGGTGGATTCGGAACTGGAACGTAAAACCTTGAATTATCACTACAATGGCTGGGACGAAAATCGTCGTCGCAAGCCCAAATTTGAATATGATATTCACGGCTTGCAGATTCTGGCGCTGGAAGAATTGGCCAAGGTTTCACCTGATGCTCGTTATGATGATGTTGCTGAAAAAGTAACGGGAAGTTTTATTACGGATGAAGGTGACATCCGCGAATACGATATCAAAAATTACAACATCGACAGCGTTATGCCTGGCATGGTGGTGTTGAGTCTGTATGAAAAAACCAAAGATGAAAAATATCGCAAAGCCGCTGACCTGTTGCGTAAGCAGTTAAAGGAACATCCACGTACCAGCGAAGGTGCCTTTTGGCATAAACAGTCCTACCCTCATCAGGTTTGGCTGGACGGTGTCTACATGGGCATGCCATTCCTGGCACGTTACAGCGTGATGTTTGAAGATGGCGAAAGCCTGGAAGAAGTTGTCAAAGAGTTTAAACTGGTGCACGAAAAGCTGCGCAATCCGGAGTCCGGGCTTTATTACCATGCCTGGGACGAATCCAAACAAATGAACTGGGCCAACAAAGAAACCGGTTTGTCCGAGTTTTATTGGGGCAGAGGTTTGGGCTGGTTAACCATGGCCTTGGTTGATGTGCTGGATTATATTCCGGAAAACAATACCGAGCTGCGCAAGCCCTTATTGGATATGGTGACTGAACTGGCAGCGGATTTACGTCGCTATCAGGACCCGGCCACCGGCACCTGGTTTCAGATTCTGGATCAACCGGAACGCGTCGGAAATTATCGCGAGTCCTCAGCCAGCGCCATGTTCACCTATTTCTATGCCAAGGCAATTAATGAGGGCTATATTCCGGATTCATATCGTGCCACCGCGCAACAGGCTTATGACGGTTTGATCAAGGAATTTGTTACCGTGCACCCGGATGGCTTGATCAGCATGACCAACCAATGTCTGGTTGCCGGCCTGGGCTTTGGTCGCGATGGTAGCTACGATTACTATATGAGTGAGCGTATCTACGAGAATGATCCGAAAGGTAACGGGCCATTCATACTCGCGGGCATAGAAATGTACAAGCTGCTTGGCGATAACGCATCACAATAAATAATAAGCCATACCTGTAAACCGTATTATTGAACAATCAACCTGGTAACGCTGAAGGTTTTATTATGAAAATTGTGGAAGAACGCTTTGCCGTTCATATGGACGATTTCAAACATTACGACACTGAAAAATTGCGCAAGCATTTTTTGGTCGAGAAAATTTTTGAAACCGATGAAGTACTCTTTACTTATACACACTATGAGCGACTGATGGTCGGCGGTGCTATGCCGGTGAACAAGGTCATCAAACTGGACCCGGTGTATCAGCAAAAAGCCGACTTCTTTTTACAACGTCGAGAGTTGGGTGCTATCAATATCGGTGGTAGCGGCAAGATTACTGTCGACGGCACTGAGTATAAGATTAACACCAAAGAAGCCTTGTACATTGGTCGCGGCGCCCAGGATGTCAGCTTCAGTAGCGACGACGCCAGCAACCCGGCAAAATTTTATTTGAATTCAACGCCGGCACATCACGCTTACCCGACCAAAAAAGTCGGCAAGGAAGACGCCAAGGTGTTGAATATGGGCTCGTCCGAAACCTGTAATGAACGCAATATTTATCAGCTGATGATTGCCGGCGTGGTGGACACCTGCCAATTGCAGATGGGCATGACCGAACTGAAAAGTGGCAGTATCTGGAACACCATGCCGGTGCATACCCACAGTCGTCGGATGGAAGCGTATTTTTATTTCCAGATTCCGCAAGACCAAGCCGTTTGTCATTTTATGGGCCCAGCCCATGAGACCCGGCATATCTGGGTGGGCAACGAACAAGCGGTGGTTTCACCGCCCTGGTCCATGCACTCCGGCGCAGGCACAGCCAATTACACATTCATTTGGGGTATGGCCGGCGAGAACCTGGATTACACCGATATGGATTTCCATAAGCCCAGCGACTTGAAATAAGGATCGACTCATGACACATCCTCTGTTTGATTTAACCGGCAAGATTGCGGTGGTCACCGGCGCTACTCACGGCTTGGGCATGTCCATGGCCTGTGGGCTTGCCAGCGCCGGTGCGACATTAATTATCAATGGCAATTCGTCACAGGAAAAAATCGACAACGCGGTGGCGGCTTATCGCGAGAAAGGTTTTAAGGCTTTCGGTTATAAATTTAATGTAACTGATGAAGCGCAAGTGATAGCAGCTGTTGATCAGATTGAAAAAGATCACGGCCCGATCGATATTCTGGTTAATAACGCCGGCATCATTAAACGCATTCCATTACTCGATATGCCGCTGGAAGAATTTGAAGAAGTCATCAAGACTGATCTCACCGGTGTATTCACCATGACGCGCCCGGTGGCTCGCAAGATGGTGGAACGTCGCTCCGGCAAGATCATCAACATCTGCTCCATGATGAGCGAACTCGGCCGCAATTCCGTCGGCGCCTACGCTGCCGCCAAAGGTGGCTTGAAGATGTTGACGCGCAATATGGCGACCGAATGGGCCAAATATAACGTGCAGGTGAATGGTATTGGTCCAGGATATTTTGCGACCAGCCAAACCGCGCCGATTCGTGTGGATGGCCATCCGTTTAATGATTTCATCATCAATCGCACACCGGCCGGTAAATGGGGTGATCCGGATGACCTGCAAGGTGCCACCATCTTCCTGGCGTCGAAAGCAAGTGACTTTGTGACCGGGCAAATCGTCTATGTTGATGGTGGCATTCTCGCCACCATTGGCAAGCCTTCCAACGAAGCCTGACAACTTTTTCTCCTCTGTTTTTTTGTTCATCTTGATAACCGCTGCTTCGGCAGCGGTTTTTTTATGTGTGGCACACAACAAGGCGGTGTCTGTCAGCCGAACCGGCTCTATTTTGCTTTGTCTAGAATTCCAGACATAAAACTGCCTGCCAACAAACACGCCGCCGTTCCGGGTAATACAAAGCGTGGGAGGGAGAATGGAGAAAGAAATGAATCTGACCGCAGTCCTGGATGAAATCGAAGAAAATATTGACGGTGATAAAATCACATTCGGCAAGATCGTCGATGAATTTGAAGACCGGGGTTATGGCCCTCTGTTATTAATTGCCGCACTGTTCATCATGTTGCCTACCGGTGGAATCCCGGGTATTCCTACCTTGCTCGCTGTAATTATTATTTTTATTGCCGCACAACTCACGTGGGGTCGTTCCACACCCTGGCTGCCAAACAAGCTGCGCAGCATCAGTTTTGATAAAGCGAAATTCAGTAGCGCGGCCAATAAACTCAAACCGGTCACGCGCAAAATCGATTATGTGCTTCGGCCGCGACTTAAACGCTTCGCAAAAAAGCCGATGACTCGCATTATCGGTGCCGTCATTATTGTACTGTGTTTGTTTATGCCGTTTCTGGAGATCATCCCTTTTGCCGATGTCATCCCTTCATCGTCCATTGTTATTATCAGTCTTGGCCTGACGGCGCGCGATGGTGTCTTTACCCTCGTTGGACTTAGTGCCGCGTTTATTATGCTTGGCGGCGCAGCGATCTGGTTGCTGTAATTAACATTTAATTTTCAGTGTAGGCTTCAAGTACATTGTTGAGAAAGCGCTGCCCAAGTGCTGTGGTTTTTATTACACCTTGATCCAGCTGCACCAAACCCTTTTGCATCAACTCAGACCACTGCGGCTCCAGCGCATTAAGCGGCAGGCCCGTCCGCTGATGAAAATAATCTACCGGTACGCCATCCACCAGGCGCAGTCCATTCAACAAAAATTCCAGCGGCAATGACGTCTGTTGCAGAATTTCTCCACCGCCAGCATAAGCGTTGCTATGCCCATAGATACTCTGGGTAATTCTGTCGCGGCTTTGCAGGTAATGCTTGGGCAAACGCGTTTTCCACAATCGCATAATATGCGCTTGTATCGGCAAGGTGATCTTGCCGTGGGCGCCGGCACCGATGCCAAGATAGTCGCCGAATTGCCAATAATTAATATTGTGTCGCGCTTGCCTGCCCGGTTGTGCATAGGCGGAAACTTCATACTGTCGATACCCGGCTTGCGCCAATAGCGCAATACCTTCATCCTGAATATCCGCCAGAATTTCTTCATCCGGTAAACGTGGCGGCGACGAATAAAAAACGGTGTTTTGCTCGATGGTCAGCTGGTACCAGGACACATGTTCCGGCGCTAACAGAATTGCTTGTTGCAAATCAGCCTGTGCATCAGCCACGGATTGTTGGGGTAAACCGTGCATTAAATCGAGGTTGATATTATCGAAGCCGGCGGCGCGCGCCATCTCCACTGCACGCAAAGCTTCGTTGCGCCCGTGCACACGCCCAAGTAACGTCAGTTGTGTGTCATTAAAACTTTGGATACCGATCGACAAGCGATTCACACCGGCCTGGCGAAAACCGCAAAAGCGTTCCTGCTCAAAGGTACCGGGATTTGCTTCCAGGGTAATTTCTATATCGTCATCAAACCCGACCAACTGCTCGGCGTCCTGCAAGATTTGTTCGATGGCTTTGGCGGAAAAAATACTCGGCGTGCCTCCACCAAAAAAAATACTGGTTAATTTGCGGCCCTGCACTAAAGGCAAATCCTGTTCCAGATCAGCGCGCAACGCTGCGACATAATCTGCTTCCGGCGCCTCGTCATTGGCTTGATGCGAATTAAAATCGCAATAGGGACATTTGCGAATGCACCAGGGAATATGAACGTAAAGAGCCAAGGGAGGAAGTTGCAGCATGGCGAGTCCTGCTGGTGATACAGCAATAAAAATGTAAAAAAATGCCGTTAAACAACGGCTGAAAAATCTTTCGTCGCGGTTCTAACGAGCTTTCAATGTGGCCAGCAATTGTGCCATGGCAATGCCGCGATGACTGATGCGATTTTTTTCAGCTTTATCCAACTCAGCCGCAGCGCAATTGTGGGTCGGGACAAAGAACAAGGGATCATAACCAAAACCACCCTCCCCGCGCGGCGTACTGAGGATGCGCCCTTCCCAAACACCATGGCAAAGAATCGGCGTGGGGTCTTCCGCATGCCACATAAATGCCAGCACGCAGTGGTAACGCGCGGTGCGCTGGTCTTCCATTACATCATTCAATTCCTGAAGGAGTTTAGTGTTATTGGCTGAGTCCGATGCCTGAGTGCCGGCGTAGCGCGCCGAATAAATTCCCGGTCGACCATTCAACGCGTCCACCTCCAGGCCTGAGTCATCAGCAATCGCTGGCAAGCCGGTGTGTTGGCACGCATGGCGCGCTTTAATAATGGCGTTTTCAACGAAGGTCAATCCGGTTTCGTCTGCGTTATCAATCTGGTAAGCCGATTGCGGTATTACATCGAACCCACAGTCAGCCAGTAATTGTTGGAACTCACGCAACTTGCCGGCATTACCGCTGGCGAGAATAATTTTTTGGCTCATAGAAAACACAATCACTCTTCAGTGTGCAGGTTACGGGTAAAACGCACGGTAAACGGCGCAGACTCGGTTTCAGCCTGCACTTGCACGGCAAAATTAATCACTTCTTCGTTGGTGTGACGCAGCGGCGCAAGGTAATAAGTCGCATCACCTTCAGCAATGGTTTTGAATTCCAGCGTGCGTTGTTGTTGGATTAGATTGGTCGCCGTACCGCTCACCCTGGCGGGCAAACCCAAGGTGGTTTTTCCGTCGACAGTTTGGGTGAGGCTAATGTTAATCAACGTTTGATTGCTCGCGCGTGTCAGCCCGTAAATCTGCGCAATCTCGGGGCTGATAAACGTGCTGTTAAACGTGCTGAAATGGACCGTGTAATTGCCAAATTTTTGTGAGGTTTCCACGGGTTTCAGTTGGTCGGTTTGAGCCTGGCTTGCCAGAGCGGGTAGCAACAGCATGAAAACCCACAGATGGAGGCGAAAAGAAAGGGCACGAAAAAGAAGAGCGCGAAGATGTGACATTGCCATGAATCTCCCAACGGACAAAAGTGCCCGCATTTTACAGGATTACACGGCAAATAAATGGTGAAAGTGGGGATAGAACGAAACACCGGAGCCTTAGGCTCCAGTGTGATGAGAACAGCTGAAATTAATTAGCCATTTTTTCCTGGATGCGAGAGCGCAGGTTTTGGTCTTGGCCCGCACGGCTGGCGATCTGCTGATATTCAGGGATAGTCAACCCAGTATCAGTCACCGCTTCCTGCATCTTGGTTTGAGCCTCTTGCTGCAGCTCGGTAGCCTTTTCAGGCACTTCAGTAGATTGCAACTGCTCGCTGTATTCCTGGTTGATCTTCTGCACTTCCACGTAGGCCGTCACGAACTTATCCACTTTCTCTTCACTGAGCTGCGGTTGCGCCTGGGTCGCTGGCGCAGTGGGCGTGGTAGTTTGCGGAGCGGTTTCAGCCAAGGCTACAGGTGCTACGCACAAACCGGCCGTCACGGAAAGAATTGCCAGTGGTTGCTTGATCATCTTGAACATAATTTTCTCCTCATTAACTCAACAGAAAAGTGTGAATACACAAGGAGTTTTGCAATCGCTATGCCAGCCAACAAAAAACGTTAACGCATTGATTTATAAATCTTTTTTAATCTATATGTAAAAAACTTACTGTGCCCAAGCGCTCATGCGCCAGATTGACACATGTGTCTGACGGTTTATTCGTCATCGCTATCCAACCAACGGTACAAGGTGCGGCGCCCGATGCCGAGAATTTCAGCGGCGCGCCGTTTATTGCCATCGACCTGCTGCAGCACATAGCGAATGTAGTCCTGCTCTATTGTTTCCAGCGGCACTAACTGGCCCTCTGCCATCGGCGGTTGCCAGCGGCTTTCAAAGGTATCCAGCGGCGTGATAGCGATGGACTGCACGCGTTCAGGCAAGTGTTCCACCTCGATTTGCTGGCCAGCACAAAAGGTGACCGCCCGCTCGATCATATTGGCCAGCTCACGCACATTGCCGGGGAAGGGATAGGCTTTCAAACGCAGCAGCGCCTCGGCGGAGATACCTTCTACTGGCTGCTCGCGGCGCAGGTTTAGTTGCTTGAGGTGATGGCTGATCAAGCGCTCCAGATCCCCGGCCCTGTGTCGCAAAGGCGGCACCTCCACGGAAAAGGTTTCGAGTCGATAGTACAAGTCTTCCCGAAAACGGCCAGCGCTGACTTCCTCCGTCAGTTGGCGGTTGGTGGCGGCGATAATCCGCACATCCAGCTCCTGCTCCCGGTTGCTGCCCACCGGACGCACGCGGCCATCCTGCAAGGTACGCAACAGACTCGACTGCATCTCCAGCGGCATCTCGCCGATCTCGTCCAGTAACACCGTGCCGCCGTTTGCGGCGGCGAATAATCCTTGCCGCGCTTTATCGGCGCCGGTAAAGGCACCCGCAGCATGGCCGAACAGTTCGCTCTCCAGCAGGCTGGCGGGAATGCCGCCGCAATTGATGGCGACAAAAGGCTTGTCGCGGCGGGGACTTTCATTGTGGAGGGCGCGCGCAACCAACTCTTTGCCCACGCCGCTCTCCCCCGTGATCAACACCGGCCCTTCGGCTTGGGCAATCTGACGCAAGAGGGCAAATAACTGACGCATAGCACTGCTGCCGCCAATCATGCCGTGGAATTCGCCTTCATCCAGCAGCCGGCGATAGTAGGCCACCTCTTCCTGCAACCGCTGGCGTTGCAGAGTCCGCTCGACGCACAGGCGCAGATGATCAAGATCCAGGGGTTTGGTAAGGAAATCATCGGCGCCGCGTTTGAGCGCATCGACTGCCTGATCAATGGTGCCGAAGGCAGTAATGGCGATAAATCCCGGTTTGAGCGGCAGCTGTTTTACGTTTTCCAGCAGCGTCAGACCGTTGCCATCGGGCAGACGCAGATCGCTGACAATCAATTGGGGGAGTTGCGCCTGTAAAAATGCCCGCGCGTCCTGAATACCGCTGCAGGCGGTGCAACGGTGGCCTGCGTCCTCCAGCTCTTCCAACAGGAGCTGACGCAAGTCGGGATCATCCTCGACTAACAACACATCAACCGGCGGCGACTTCGTCATGTTCAGCTCCTGGTTCAGGCAGATTGGTCAGGTGGATTAATCGGCAAGTGCAGACTGAATTTGGCACCACCCCACTCACTATCACCGACGTCGATTCGACCGCCGTGTTCACTGACCACCGCATCGACCACCGCCAATCCCAAACCGGTGCCGCTGCTTTTGGTCGTAAAGAAGGGTTCCAGTAATCGGCGCTGATCCACTTCATCAATGCCGGGGCCGTCATCTTCCACAGTGAATACCAGCCAACCCGGTTCGGTCGTGTACCAATCCAGCCGGACACGCCCGCCCGGCGCTGCCTGAATGGCATTGCGCAGCAGGTTGATCAACGCCTGCTCCAGACGCAAACGATCGCCGTGAAGAATGAGCGGCGTATCCTGGCCCGCCAGTACCATCTGCACTTGCTGTTGCTGCCGCTCCATATCCACCTGGGCCAGCGTGGAATGCAGCAGGTCGGCCACCCGGACCTCGCTGGCCACCGGTTTAACCGGGCGGGCGAAATCCATCAGTTGGCGAATGATGCGTTCCATACGTTGCAACTGTTGGCGAATCTGATGCAGCACACCGGCGCTCTGTTCGTCCGCCCGGCGCAACTCGCGCTGAGCTTTGCCGTCCGCCACGCTGAGCGGCGTGCCTAATTCGTGGGCCACACCCGCCGCAAAGCGACCGATGGCGGCCAATTTTTCCGTTTGCTGTAACCGGCTTTGTAGTTCGTATTCCCGTTCGCGCCGCTCGCGTAATTCCTGTTCGGAGGCCACGATACTGTCGAGCATTTGATTAAAGCCCTGCGCCAGAAAACGAATTTCAGACGGGCCGTCCACCGCCACCCGGTGTTGTAGTTCACCCGCTGCGATCATCTCCATATCTTCGCGCATTCGATGAATATGGCGCCCCACCGCTCGCTGGTAACCAACCCAGATAAGCCCCGTAACCAGTAAGGTAGATAACACGAGCATAGCGATGGCATTCGCGCGAAATTCATCAACACGGCGAGAAAAATCACTGCCGCGACGGGTGACCTGCAAAAGCCCGATACTGTTTTCACCACTGTCCGTCAGCGGCAAAAAATAAGAAAACACTTCTTCGCCACCCACTTTGTCAAACTCACCTTGCTCGTCACCCTTGTTCGCCAGATCTACCGCTTCGCGATCCTGCACCCGCGCCTTGGATGAACCACTGGTGGAAATACGCCGGCCGTCTTTGTCATACACATACACGGCGTAAACTTTGTCGATATCGAAGATGGAGGTCACGCTACGCTGTAAGGTGCCGGAGTGACCATGTTGCAGCGCATGACTCAGCGGAAGACGAATAGCGCGCGCCAACAATTCAATTTCTTCTTCCATTGCCGCCTTGGCGCTGGCTTCCAGACGGTATAAACCGTACCAACCCGTCGCGACAATGGTGATCAGGAAAGGCAATAAGACAAACACCAGCAAGGCGGCGCGTATGTTGTAAAACGCGATTCGGTTAAATAAAAACATAGGCAGGCATGTGTTTGTGAATGATGCTTCATCCTAACACACACAAAAAAAGCGCTGCTCCACGAATGGAGAGCGCTGTGCAAGCGAAGTGAAAATCAGGCGGATTTGCGCAGGTGATAAATGGCGGTTTCACCAAACAGGTTAGGCGCAATATCTTTCAGAGTTTGCAGGGATTTTTCGTTAACAACCTGGCGATTGATCACCTGAATATTTTTTTCGCGACACAACACCTCGAAATCCTTAAAGGTACAAAAATGGATGTTGGGTGTGTCGTACCACTCATAAGGCAAGAGGTCGGAAACCGGCATACGTCCGCGCGTAGCGAGGTAAAAACGCGCCTTCCAATGACCGAAGTTCGGGAAGGTCACGATACATTCCTTGCCGACCCGCAACATTTCATCCAGCACCAGGTGGGGAAAATGCAGGGTTTGCAACGCCTGGGTCATCAGTACCGTATCAAAACTTTTATCGGAAAAATTGCCCAATCCGCGATCCAGGTTTTGTTCGACAACATTTAACCCTTTATCGATACACAAATTAATTTGTTCCGGGTCTATCTCTAATCCGTAGCCTTCCACTTGTTTGTTGTCGATCAAAAATTTCAGCAGCGTGCCGTCGCCGCAACCCAGATCGAGAATCCGGCTGCCCTGCGTGATCCAGTGTTGAATTTCATTAAGATCTATACGCATAACTTACTCCGTGGCAATCCCGGCGAGGTAACGGGCGAACACTTGCTGATAACGCGGGTTGGGTAACAGGAACGCATCGTGACCGAAGTTGGATTCAATGTCGGCATAGGTCACTGCTTTGCGTGCGCCCATCAGTGCGTTCACAATTTCGCGCGAACGCTCCGGCGCAAAACGCCAGTCGGTACTGAAGGACACCACCAGAAATTTTGCGCGCGCGTGACTGAAGGCAGCAACCGGATCATCGTCGTACTCGCGCGCGAGGTCAAAATAATCCAGCGCCTTGGTAATCAGCAAATAACTGTTCGCATCAAAATTATTCGCAAACGTGTCGCCCTGATAACGCAGGTAACTTTCAATCTGGAACTCCACCGGCTCATCAGTGCCGCGCTCAAAACTGCCTTTGCGTAGATCGCGGCCGAATTTCTCACCCATGGCGTAATCCGACAAATAAGTAATGTGACCGATCATCCGCGCGACCGCCAATCCGTTGCGCGGCAAAGTATTCTCTTCGAGGTAGCGACCTTCACAAAAATTCGGGTCGCTCATGATCGCCTGGCGCGCGGTTTCATTGAACGCAATGTTCTGGGCCGTGAGTTTCATCGCGGACGCAATTACCACGCAATGACGCACCCGCTCCGGATACTCCAGAGCCCAACGCATAACCTGCATTCCACCCAGACTGCCACCGATGATGGCCGCCCAGGTATCAATACCCAATTTGTCGGCCAGACACGCCTGGCTCGCCACCCAATCGCGCACGCGCAATTTGGGAAAATCCGGCCCCCAGGGTTTATTGGTTGCCGGGTTGATACTGGTGGGGCCGGTCGAGCCGTGACAGCCACCAATGTTATTCAGTGCAACCACAAAAAATTTATTGGTATCAATAGGTTTGCCGGGGCCGATGTAAGCATCCCACCAGCCAGGTTTGCGATCTTCCGCCGTGTGATAACCCGCTGCATGATGATGGCCGGACAACGCGTGACAAATCAGCACCGCATTGGATTTGCTGGCGTTGAGCTGGCCGTAGGTTTCATAGATGAGTTGATAATTGTCCAGCGTCTTGCCACAGGCCAGCAGCAAGGGTTCATTGAAATGAATGGTCTGAGGCGTAACCAGACCCACTGAATCAGCGGGTAGCGTTATTGGCATGATGATCTCGTATCTCGGCAGCACACAATGAACATCGCCGTGTGGCGAAGGCCGCTCAGGCGCGGCGACAAAGGCGCAAGTCTACGGTCGCCACTCGGTGGCTGCAAGGGAGTTGTGCACCCTGCTCATCAGGGTGCGGATGGATCAGGAAGAGCGCGAAGCCTGCCGCGCTTCACTGAGAGAGACAATGGTCGCACCGGCATCCGCCGCGGGTTTCGCCTCCAGGGCATCATCCAGTGGCGACTTCATGACTTCACGATAAAGCGGCTCCAACTGGGTCAGCGCCGCCTGCATTTGGTAAATATTGGTTTGCAGACTTTCCACTTTTTCCGCGTGAGTGTTGCGCTGGTTCTGCATTTGCGTGAGGCGCAGCATGTGCTGTTCAACCAGTTGTTTCTGGTATTCGTTGTTGTGGAAGAGCGGTGACAGCGCCTCCTGTAACCAGTGCTCGATCGCACGATTGATATCTTTGAAGGTATTGCGCACTTCCTGCACCAGCGTGTTGATAAAGCGGCTGATAAGGGTGCTTTTGCTGGTCAGTAAGCTGTTCAGCGAGAGCCGGAAATCGTCCGCACGGGTGTGCAGCTGGCGTAGTTGACGGCGCTCTTTGTGCATGCGGAACAGATGGCGGTTAAGCAACTCACCGTTGGTCTGATTATGCTCCGGACGCTCATAAATCGAGGTCAGTACTTTGTTGGCCCGCTCAATCTCGCGTTCCAGATGGCGGATATTGCTGTCCACCGCATCAAAAAATTCACCGATGGCGCGGGACAAGCCGAGCGTGGTCCAACTCTGGGCCAGCTTGTGATGCGCCTCCTGCACCTGCTTCTCCAACTGGCTCGCACTGACCGGGCTTAACAGCGCCGCGCGCTGATTTTCCAGCAGGCGCTGGCTGGTGCGTAGCGAGAGCGCTTGTTTGTGGTATTGGTGATGGGTCTGGCGGATGGTGTCGCGCAGTTGTTGCAATGTATCGATGGCATCCGGATTCGCCGCAGAACGCAGCACGCCCACTTCCACCTCGCATTCCTTCAAGCGCCGGGCCAGGCTGTTGCGCGTGTTGATGATCATGCTGTAGCTGTCACCGATAAGCCTATGTCCCACAATTTGCTGCTGGCTGCGTATCACGCATTCAGCCAGCATCCGCTCCAGCACCGGGAAATTACTGCGCTGCAATTGCGCCGCATTGCGTCCAACCTTGGCCAATAAACCGTGCTTGGCAGACAAGGTCAGCACATGTTCCGGCGACAACTCCAGTTGGCGCGCCGTCAGCTGGCGCAATTGTTCAACCTGGCTGTCCACTTCCTGGGTGCCGGACAGGTCATCCCACAAGCTGTCGATCTTGTTGAGCAACGCCAGCACTGCGGTGCAATGGTCGTCGCGCAGGATCTGGATATGCTCGCGCCAGATCGTCATATCACTGGCTGTCACACCCGCATCAGCGGCCAGCAGGAACAGAATCGCCTGCGCCTCCGGCAGGGTTCTGAGCGTCAATTCAGGCTCATTTCCCAGCGCGTTCAGGCCCGGGGTATCGACGATCCGCAGCCCTTGGCGCAGCAGTGGATGATCAAGGTTGATCAGCGCATGGCGCCAGCAAGGCACGGCCACCATCCCATTTGCGTCGCGCTCACCCAATTCATCCGTAGAGAAGCCGAGCCGGGCGGCTTCAGCCGGCGTCACCAGCTTGTTGGCAGACACCTGGTTGATGGCGGTGCGCGTCTGCACCGGGTCCTGCGGGTCAAAATGAATCGCCACCCAGTTTTGGGGAATGCGTTTAAAACTTTGCAGGCTGGTGTTGGTACGGCGGGTTTCTATCGGCAGCAAGCGCACGCAATTGCGATGTTTCTGGTTGGGCTCCCAGTAAATCTCGGTGGGGCACATGGTCGTGCGGCCCGGCTGGGATGGCAGTAAACGGCGACCACCTTCGGTGTATAGCAGAGCATTGATCAATTCGGTCTTGCCGCGGGAGAACTCACCGACACAGGCAATGGTAAAGGAGTCGCCACGCAGCAACTCGCGCGCGCGTTTGAGGGTCTTGTGCACCTCGGCACTGACCATGTTGTGGCTCTGGCCCCACTTTTCAAAGCGTTGCAGGCGATCATCCAACTGGTGCTTCCAGCGGTTGTAGTTGGTCATTTGACGGTGAAGCGCTTTAACATCCATGGGAGCCGACCTTTATTTTTTGTCTATCTTGCTTGTTGATAATGCTGATCCAGGGGCTTAGCCGACACCGCTTTCGTCTATTACCACACTGATCATTTTTTGACACTAGATTAAAGCCGAAAAGCTGACACCTGAATAGTCCCACCCTGACCCAGTGGTCAAACCAACGGGATCAAAGGCGCGCGAATTAAGGATAAAGGCCGCATCAGAGAATAAGCATCTCCGGCGGTAGCTGGCGGGGAGCGCGAATCAACAGGGTTTTCTGACGGCCCAGCTCACCCTGCACAAGGGTGATATCCGAGCGCGGGACATTGAACAATTTACTCAACCACTTCATCAGGTGCTCGTTGGCTTTACCATCTACTGGCGGCGCCGTGATGCGTAATTTAAGGCGGTCGCCATGCAAGCCGGCAATTTCATCGCGGGCGGCCCGGGGTTGCAGCTGGCAATGAAGAACCAGGTCCTCCCCTTGCCAGCGATAGTGGTTTGCCGTCCCGGTCACCGGCATTAAAGCCCAAGCACCAGGCCCGACGGCATATTCACTGAACCGGCGATGGCAGCGATCAGATAACGGTTGATCACATGCAGGATCATGAAGGCCACGATAGGTGACAGGTCAATCACCCCCAGCGGCGGGATAATCTTGCGCAGCGGCGCCATCGCCGGCTCGATAATCTGACGCACCAGCACCAACGCCGGATTCTGGCTAAAGGGCGCAATCCAGCTGGCAATGATCACAATGATCAGACCCCAGAAGTAAATACTGGCGAAGGTAGCCAGGACACCGACAAACGACCAGGCAATCAGGTTAAGCACGCCGATAAAGCCATAGCCGGCGACAAAAAAGATGATCTGGATCACCAGCGCCTGTACCAGCAGGCCCAATATCAGCGAGGCGAAATCAATCCCGTAGAAGCCGGGGATCACCTTGCGCATGGGCAACAATAACGGATTGGTGGCTTTGGCGATGGTTTGGGAGATAGGGTTATAGAAATCAGCGCGAACCAGCTGAAACAGAAAACGCAACAACACCAACAACAGATACAGCGATCCAATGGTGCGGATCACATAAATGGCAATCTCAGCCAGGACGGACATAGCGACTCCTCGTTGATCAATAAACAGGTAAATACGGGAATTATCGCCCGAGTTGTTCAGACAGCTCCAGCGAACGATCAGCACAAGCCTTCATCGCCCGGCTGACCATCGTGCGGATACCATCCGCTTCAAACGACTTGATCGCCTGTTCCGTGGTGCCTTTCGGGGACGTAACCCGGCGGCGCAACTCGGCAACATCGACATCGCTGTTTTTGGCCAACATGGCAGCACCCAAAGCGGTTTGCAGAGTCAGGTCAGTCGCGCAGTCGCGCGACAAACCCAGATCAACCGCCGCATCAATCATCGCTTCCATCATCAGAAAGAAATAGGCCGGGCCGGAACCCGAGACGGCAGTCACCGCATTGAGCAAAGGCTCATCATCCAACCATTGCACCACCCCCACAGCGCCCAGAATTTGACTGGCGGTTTGGCGTTGCTCAGTAGAGGTATTGGCGTTGGCGAAAAGACCGGCCGCACCGGTTTGCACCTGCGACGGAGTATTGGGCATGGAGCGCACGATGGCCTGATCCACACCCAGCCATTCGCCCATGCTCTGGGTGGTGATACCGGCCGCCACCGAAATAATCAGCGGCTTGTGGCCAAGAGCCGGCTGCAAATCCAGCGCGACGGTTTTAAGCATCTGCGGTTTGACTGCCAGCACCACGACATCAGCCGCCTGGGCCAGAGCGCGGTTGTCAGTGCTCGTGGCAATACCGAATTGGTTGCTGACAGTATCCAGTGTTTCCTGGCGAGTGGCGCTGGCGCTGATGAGATCAGCGGGATAACCCTTCGCCAACAGCCCACCGATGATGGCACGCGCCATGTTGCCCGCGCCGATAAATGTAAGTCTGGTGTTATTCACAACGTCATCCTGTGCAATAAAAAATGGTTAATCCCTGGGAGCACGCGCGCCGAAGATATCCGTGCCGACGCGCACAAGCGTTGAGCCACTGGCGATGGCGGCTTCCAGATCACCGGACATCCCCATGGACAGGGTATCCAGCGGCACGCCGGCCTGCTGCAGGGACTCCATGGCATCGCGTAAGCGAGAGAATGTCGCGCGCAGGCGGCGGGGATCATCGCAGGGCGCCGGTATGCTCATCAAGCCGCGCAGGTGCAGATTGGGCAACTCAGCGACCTGTTGGGCCAGTACCGGCAGCTCCGCAAGGCTCACACCGGCCTTGGTTTCTTCATCATCAATATTCACTTGCACACAGACCTGCAGTGCTGGCAGTGTAGAGGGCCGTTGCGCGCTCAGACGCTGCGCGGTCTTGAGCCGGTCTATACTGTGAACCCAGTCAAAATTTTCAGCGATGGCGCGGGTTTTGTTGGACTGAATGGGGCCGATAAAATGCCATTCAATGTCTGGCAGGTGTGCGAGAGCCTGTTTTTTTTCCAGCGCTTCTTGCACATAGTTTTCACCAAACCGGCGCTGCCCCCATTGCCAGGCGCGTTCAACAGCCGTTGCCGGTTGGGTTTTACTAACGGCGAGCAGGTGAATATCAGCGGCAGCGCGGCCGGATTCCTGCGCAGCTCGTTGAATGCGCGCCATGACTTTGGCGAGATTGTCGTCTATCTTGTGCATATCCAGTATGAGAGTGTGCCGCCTGTTGATCGACCACCGGAGCCTGTGCTCCCTGTGCGGCTGAGATAAAAAATAATTGATTGAAATAAGGTAGCAAGCAGTATGGATATTACCGAACTCCTCGCCTTCAGCGCCAAACAGGGCGCGTCCGACTTACACCTTTCCGCTGGCCTGCCGCCGATGATTCGCGTCGATGGCGACGTGCGGCGTATTAACCTGCCGCCCATGGAGCACAAGCAGGTGCACAGTTTGATCTACGAGATCATGAATGACAAGCAACGTAAGGACTTCGAAGAATTCCTCGAAACCGACTTCTCTTTTGAGGTGCCGGGCGTCGCCCGCTTCCGGGTTAATGCCTTTAATCAGAACCGCGGCGCCGGCGCCGTATTCCGGACGATTCCTTCCAAGGTACTCACCATGGAAGAGCTGGGCATGGGCAATGTGTTTCGCGATATCTGCGCCGTACCGCGCGGGTTGGTATTGGTAACCGGCCCAACCGGTTCCGGTAAATCCACCACCCTCGCCGCTATGATTGACTACATCAACGATAACAAATACGAACACGTCCTGACGATTGAAGACCCGATCGAATTTGTGCATGAAAGTAAGAAGTGCCTCGTCAACCAACGGGAAGTGCACCGCGACACCCACGGCTTCGCCGAAGCACTGCGCTCAGCATTGCGGGAAGACCCGGACATTATCCTGGTGGGTGAGATGCGTGACCTGGAAACCATTCGCCTCGCCTTGACCGCCGCCGAAACCGGCCACCTGGTGTTCGGTACCCTGCACACCACTTCCGCCGCAAAAACCATTGACCGTATCGTGGATGTATTTCCGGCCAACGAAAAATCCATGGTGCGTTCAATGCTCTCGGAGTCATTGCAAGCGGTTATTTCGCAAACACTGATGAAGAAAAACGGCGGCGGCCGGGTAGCAGCTCACGAAATTATGCGCGGCACCCCGGCAATTCGTAACCTGATTCGCGAAGATAAGGTGGCCCAAATGTATTCCGCCATTCAAACCGGCGCATCGCTGGGCATGCAGACTATGGACCAATGCCTGGCGGACCTGGTGGCGCGACGTGTCATCAGCCGTGAAGCGGCCAAGAGCAAGGCGAAGATGCCGGAGAATTTTTAATTCATTTGTCTGCGTCATCCAGAGAAAACAGTGGACAATTTTTTGCTTTTAAAAACGTTCAGACGCAATAATTTTCACTAGCGCTCTGGAGCGCAACTCAGAAGGTAAGCCGTTATGGATTTTGATCGTTTGTTAGCGTTGATGGTGGAAAAAGGCGCGTCGGATTTATTCGTCACCGCCGGTGTGCCGCCGTCCATCAAGTTGCACGGCAAGATCGTTCCCGTTACCGCCACGCCACTCGCCCCCGAAAAGGTCCGCGAATTGGTGCTGAGCGTTATGAATGAAAAACAACGTGTGGAATTCCTTGAAAATAAGGAACTGAACTTCGCCGTCAGCGCGCGCGGTATCGGCCGGTTTCGTGCCAGCGCGTTTTACCAACGCAACCTGGCGGGCATGGTGCTGCGTCGGATTGAAACCAACATTCCGCGCATAGACGATCTCGGCCTGCCAGAAATTATTAAAGAACTGGCGATGACCAAGCGCGGTTTGATTATCTTTGTAGGCGCCACGGGTACCGGTAAATCAACATCGCTGGCATCGATGATCGGCCACCGCAACCGCAACAGTAAAGGTCACATTATTTCGATTGAAGACCCGATCGAATTTATTCACCAACATGAAGGCTGCATCATCACCCAACGCGAAGTGGGCATCGATACTGAATCCTTTGAAATTGCCCTGAAAAATACTCTGCGCCAGGCGCCGGATGTGATCCTGATTGGTGAGGTGCGGTCACGGGAAACCATGGACCACGCCATCGCGTTTGCGGAAACCGGTCACCTGTGTTTGTGTACGCTGCACGCCAACAACGCTAACCAGGCGCTGGACCGTATCATTCACTTCTTCCCCGCTGACCGCCATCGCCAGTTGTGGATGGACTTGTCGCTCAACCTGAAAGCGATTGTTGCACAGCAATTGATCCCGACACCGGATGGACAAGGGCGACGCGCCTGTCTTGAGGTGCTGATCAATACACCGCTCGCCCAGGATCTGATTCGCAAAGGCGAAGTCTCGGACTTGAAAGAGCTGATGAAAAAATCTACCGAACTGGGCATGCAGACTTTCGACCAGGCACTCTATGAACTGTATGACAATGGTGAAATTACTTACGAGGACGCGCTGCTTCACGCTGACTCGCCCAACGACCTGCGCTTGATGATCAAACTGGGCTCAGAAACCGATGCGACCTATTTGTCTCATGCGGCAGATGGTTTATCTATTCAGGACGATGATAAGAATGATCGCGGGCGGATGTTTTAATTTTTAAACTGTTGGATCTTGGTGGCGGATTACGCTGTGCTAATCCGACCCACCTGGTATGACTTGATTTTGTAGCCAGGTTTCGAGAATCAGGCGTGCGGCAATAGAATCAACGGGATTATTTTTGTAGTCACGGGAGCCACCGCGTTCCATCACTTCACCTTTAGCAGCAAAACTGCTGAGACGTTCATCAACCAGCTCCACCTTCACACCAAAACGCCCGTGCAGACGATTGGCAAATTTACGTGCGCGGGCGCTGAGTTCACTTTCGCTGCCATCCATATTTAATGGCAAACCAACCAATACCAGATCCGGTTCCCACTCCTGCAATAGCCTCTCTACCTGCACCCAGTCGGGCACACCGTCATTTGCCTTTAGTGGGGACTGTTCAGTAGCGGAACGAGTGAGTGTTTGGCCAGAGGCGACGCCGATATTGCGTGTACCGTAATCAAAGGCCAGAAGCGTTTTTATCATGGAAAGAATTTTTGAAACGAATGAATGACGAGAAGAATATTGATCCGACTTACGCGTGCCCTGCGACACTGGAGATCAAATTCAAATCAATACCTAAAGGTTGCGCCGCTGCCGCCCAACGTTGTTCATGCGGAGTGTGGAAGATGATATTGCCGTCGGATGGCACAGTAAGCCAGGAATTGGCGGCGACCTCGGCTTCCAATTGCCCTTCGCCCCAACCGGCATAACCCAAGGCAATTAAATACTCTTCTGGCCCACGCCCATCGGCCAGAGCTTCGATGATATCGCGTGATGCTGTCAGGCTAATTCGCGGAGAAATCTTGAGTGTGGATTGCCATTCTTTTTCGCTGGAATGCAAGACAAACCCGCGCTCAATCTGTACCGGCCCACCGGCAAATACCGCCCGACTGCCGATGCCCGCCGCGTCAGCCAATTCCATCTGCACAAAAATATCGCGAATAAACAACGGCATCGCATTGTTAATCACAATACCCATGGCACCTTTATCTGTATGTTCACAAATGTAAGTAACCGAATGCGCGAAGGCGGAATCCCGCATACCTGGCATAGCAATCAGGAAATGATCGCGGAGGCTGCCAGCCGTGAGTTCAGAAGTGGTGAGATCGTCGTGTGTTGTCATGGTTTCAGTATTGGGGGCTTCGTGGACTAATACAAGCTGATCGCAAAAATTTATCCCGCGCGCTTACTCTGCTGAGGTAGACAGACCGGTAATCTCAAAATTCCAGGTGCGGATGATTTGCAAGCGATCAGCTTGTTGACGAATCTCCGGTGGGAAGACTGCAAAGGGCGCCGCCAAACGCACAATCTGACGCGCCGCTTCATCAAAGATACGCTGCCCGGAGGACTGCAACATGTCGATTTCGTGGATGGTGCCATCGGGGTTAATGACCACGGAGAGGCGCAGCTGGCCGGTAATGCGTTGGCTTAGCGCTTCCTGCGGATAGTTTTCGTTGCCTACCTGCTCGATCTTTGTACTCCATTCATGCAGATATTTGGCGTCGAAGGATTCTTTCGTAGATACCGATGTGAGGGTGCGAATGCGCGGGCGCTTGGCATATTCCTGACGCTGGCGATCCAACTTGGCCTGCAAGCTGGCAATCTCCGTAGTAAATGTTTGCTCCTGCAAAAGGCCGTCGCGCTGCTGTTGCTCATCCAAGGGCTCCGGATCTGTCTGAACCTGCACTTGCCGCTGGTTATCGGCAACCGTACTGATCAACTGGTCATCTTTACGCTCATTGGGTGAAGCGGCCTGGGTTTGCGGCATAGGATTGACGTCACGCACCTCTGAGTCGGCAAACTCAGCCTGACGCTCAGTGGTCAACTGCCTGGCTTCGTCTTCTGTGCCGCTGGCCTCCTGGCTATGCTGCGCGATGAAGTCGGCCTGTTCCGGCGTTTTGGCCGACTTGTGGGTAGCGAGGGTAATCTCCAGTGTCTGAGACTGGTTGGGTTGCTGCAGGTTAAAACCCACCCCCAAAATGATCAGGGCATGGACGACCAAGGCAAGAAAAAACGTAAAACTCAAACGATCGCCGGTATCGACTCGCGCCTCATCCAGTGCTGGTGACATAGCAACAGAATTCATCGTTCCTGAATACCCTTGGCCGCCAGGTAGCCGGCAATAGCATCCATGAACCGTGCACCAATACGCGTGTTGTAGGCTTTATCGATCTCCCTGGCACAGGTCGGACTGGTCACATTGATTTCCGTCAGGTAATCCCCGATCACATCCAGTCCTACAAAAAGTAACCCTTTTGCTTTCAAGGTTGGCGCAACCTGCGCCACAATCCAGCGGTCCCGTTCACTCAGAGGCTGAGCCACACCGGTACCACCTGCCGCCAGGTTGCCCCGGGTTTCACCCTGAGCCGGAATGCGCGCGAGACAATAGGGAATAGGCTCGCCATCGACAACCAGAATGCGCTTATCGCCAGCGCTGATCTCTGGAATATAACGCTGGGCCATAGTCAATTGGGTTCCATGTTGCGTCAGTGTTTCCAGAATAACGCCTACATTGGGATCATCTTCCCTACAACGGAAGATACTACTGCCTCCCATTCCATCCAGGGGCTTGAAGATCACATCCTGATGTTGCCGATGAAAATCACGCAGTTGTCTGGCGTTACGGCTGACCAAAACCGGCGGGCAACACTGGGGAAACTGGGTGGCGAATACCTTTTCATTACAATCGCGCAGGCTTTGTGGCTTATTCAGCACCAAAGTACCCTGTTTTTCAGCTGCTTCCAGAATATAAGTGCTATATATATATTCATTATCGAAAGGTGGATCCTTGCGCATCAGAACAACGTTGATCTCTGCCAGCGACTTATCCTCTCGGGGACCCAGCTCATACCAGGTATCGGCATTGTCCGCGACGAACAATGCCCGCACACTGGCACGGGCTTCGCCCTGTAATAAATAAAGATCACTTTGCTCCATATAATAAAGATCCCATCCCCGTTCCTGGGCAGCCAACAGCAATGCGAGGGTGGTATCTTTGTAATATTTGATGCTTGCGATGGGGTCCATCACAACGCCGAGGGAGATGGTCATAAAATCTTTTGCACTCATGGTGGCATTGGATTTGCCGGGAGTCGTTATGCGGACTAAAGTTAAGTCCTCGGGGCTATTAAAGCAAGAGGCTTAAGTACATCCCATAATGTTAAGCTCTAAAGAATTGCGAAAACGAATAGATTCTTTATATATTCAAGTAGTTATAGATAAACCTTAAAAACTATGTTAAAAGTTTGCATGGCGCTTGTTACGACGGCTTTCGAGGCCGTTTTCCGTGTTTGAGAGACATAAAGTGTGACACGGATCGCAAGGTCTGGCAGTGTCATGACAACGAGATAAAAGGCAAAGGTCAGAGTTATGGACGTAAGTTTGGAAAGCCTGAAGGTGATGGTAATCGACGATAGTAAAACCATTCGCCGCACAGCAGAAACCTTGCTTAAAAAAGCAGGTTGCACGGTAGTAACAGCCACCGACGGCTTTGATGCCCTGGCGAAAATAGCTGATACCCGCCCCGACATTATCTTTGTCGATATTATGATGCCCCGCCTTGATGGCTATCAAACCTGTGCCCTGATCAAGAATAACAGCGAATTCAAGACCACACCGGTCATCATGTTATCCAGCAAAGACGGATTGTTCGACAAAGCCAAAGGACGGATTGTCGGTTCCGACCAATATCTCACCAAACCCTTCAGCAAAAGCGAATTGCTCGATGCCATTCAGGCACACGTCAAGCATGCCAAAGCCTCGTGAAGGGCGGGCGGATACGTTTAAACCAATGGATTGCTCAACTAGAAGTTCTATTATTTTGGGGTAGCTATGGCCAGAGTATTAATCATCGACGACTCACCGACTGAGACGTATAAATTGACCAGCATGCTTGAAAAGCATGGACATGCAGTATTGACTGCAGAGAATGGCGAAGACGGTATCGCCTTGGCTCAGAAAGAACAGCCAGACGTTATTCTGATGGACATCGTGATGCCGGGCCTCAATGGGTTCCAGGCAACCCGCCAACTGTCAAAACTCCCGGAAACCTCGCACATCCCGGTCATTATTGTGACCACCAAAGATCAACAAACTGATCGTGTGTGGGGCATGCGTCAGGGTGCGAAGGATTACCTGGCGAAACCTATTGAAGCAGATGTATTGATGGCAGCAATCGCTCAGGTCATGCGCTGATAAGGGCGTGACCAAGACGCCATGGCAGACCAGCGCCATCAAAACTCAATAACAAATGCACCCAACAGCCGCACTATTCGTTACACAACTCTGTTGGTCGCTTGGTGAGAATGGAATAAATCGGTCTATGTCAGAACCACAGGTAGCCTTTCAGGCGCTCCTCGATCTCGCACAACGCAGTCGCGCAGCAGCACGCGGTCTGCCGGCACAAACCGACATCCGCCCACAGTGGAGCGGCATCGGCTTTTCGCTCATGGGCAGCAACTTTGTAGCCCCTATGGGTGAGGTTTCCGAGATGTTGGAAGTGCCCAGCTTTACTCACTTGCCCGGCGTTCAACCCTGGGTAAAAGGCGTGGCCAATGTGCGGGGGCGACTGCTTCCCATCTTTGACATGGCAACCTTCTTTGGCGACAGACTGATCAGCGGCCGCAAACAACGCCGGGTGCTGGTCCTGGAAACCGAAAACCTGTACAGCGGTTTGATGGTAGACCAGGTCTTTGGTATGCAGCATTTTCCCATGGATGAATACAGTGAACAGGCTGGTGCTATCGCCAGCAATATTTTGCCATTTGTAACCGGAAGCTACTCACTCGGTGGCCAACAATGGTCGCTATTTCGACCGGGGCTGCTGGCAGAAGATCCGCGTTTCATCAACGCGGCCAAAGGTTAGTAACTAGCTGGTAGTAAGAGTATCCACACCAAGCTGGAGACGGAATCAATGGTATCGGGGATGTTCTCCGCTACCGGGGATAAAAAATAAGACGCAGAGTCGGTAGGAGTACGTAGATGAAAACTGAATCCAGAAGCCCTTTTGCGGCAGTCAAGGCGAGTCCGGGAATTTCGATTGCCGTGCTATTGCTGATTGCCTGCTTCGCGGCAATTGCAGTGAGTTACTTCATTGTGCAGAAAGACGCAGATAACGATCAGCGCTATCTGCAACAAGTGGCGGATCTCCGTGCGGAAGCCTATCGACTTACGGCATTGTCCCGTGATGCGACCTCCGGTGACGAGGAGGCATTCACTGAATTAACCGGCGTATTAAGTAGTATGTCCAGCACCTGGGAATCCCTGCGTGCCAGCGATGAACGAACCCGCCGCGAATTGAACAATGAGTTTGCAGCTTTTAATGGCATCTGGGGAAGTGTCCGCGACAATGCCCAGACCATTGTGACCAACCGTGAACTAATCGTTAGCCTCAACAATGTTGGTAACAACCTGAATGACAACCTGCCCAACCTGCAGGCCCAGCACAACAACATCGTGGAAATCCTGCTGGAAAACAATGCACCGGCGGATCAGGTCTCACAGGCGCAAATGCAATCCTGGCGGGCGGAGCGTATCGGTCGGAACGTGGACAAGATGCTGCGTGGTGACACTGACGCAAGCAGCGCTGCTGACCAATTCAACCTCGACGCCAACATCTACGGTCGTGTACTAACGGCAATGCAACAGGGCGACCCAACCATGCGGATTTCTCGCGTGTCTGATGCCAATGCGCGTGCCAGCCTTGAACAAATTTCTGAAATGTTTGCTGCGGTAAATCAATCCATCCAGGAGATGGTTGAAGGTTCCACTACCCTGTTCCGCGCACGTCAGGCCAGTGACGCGCTGCTCGAAGACAGCCCACAGTTATTGCAAGCATTGGCGGCTATCGCCGATAAAATCTCAATCCAGGCCAGTGCACGTCCGATCAACAACCAACTGATTCTGATCCTCGCCGCTATCGCGGTACTTTGCGCTGCCTTTATCGGTATCAGCCTGTTCCGTAACACTCGCCGCCGTCTGGTTCACACTGCGGAAACGAATGAACGTAACCAGACTGCGATTTTGCGTCTGCTCGACGAACTGGCCGACCTCGCGGACGGTGACCTGACAACGACAGCAACGGTAACCGAGGACTTCACCGGTGCGATTGCGGACTCCATCAACTTCACTATCGACCAGCTGCGTATCCTGGTAGCGCGAATCAACGAAACTGCGGTAAACGTATCGGCGGCTGCACAGGAAACCCAGCAAACTGCATTGCACCTCGCTGAAGCATCTGAACACCAGGCGCAAGAAATCGCCGGTGCATCTGCCGCGGTAAACGAAATGGCGGTCACCATTGACCAGGTATCGGCAAACGCCGCTGAATCAGCAGCGGTAGCGGAGCGCGCGGTATCGATCGCGGGCAACGGCGCTAAAGTGGTACAGAACACTATTCACGGGATGGATACCATCCGCGAACAGATTCAGGACACATCCAAACGTATTAAACGTCTCGGTGAATCGTCACAAGAGATTGGTGATATCGTAAGTTTGATTAACGACATTGCTGACCAAACGAACATCCTCGCACTTAACGCGGCAATTCAGGCATCTATGGCCGGTGACGC
Source organism: Cellvibrio sp. PSBB006 (assembly GCF_002162135.1). Lineage (NCBI taxonomy): Bacteria > Pseudomonadati > Pseudomonadota > Gammaproteobacteria > Cellvibrionales > Cellvibrionaceae > Cellvibrio > Cellvibrio sp. PSBB006. The sequence goes on from NZ_CP021382.1 coordinate 2,779,808, forward strand.
GGGCCGCGGCTTCGCGGTGGTAGCGGACGAAGTTCAACGCCTTGCGGAACGTTCCGCAGCAGCAACCAAGCAGATCGAAGCGCTGGTAAAAACCATTCAGAACGATACCAACGAAGCCGTAATTTCGATGGAACAAACCACCTCTGAAGTAGTGCGCGGTGCGCGCCTCGCGCAGGACGCGGGTGTGGCACTGGAAGAGATTGAAAACGTATCCGGCAACCTTGCGGAATTGATTCAAAACATTTCTAACGCAGCTCGCCAACAAGCGTCATCCGCAGGTCATATCTCCAACACGATGAATGTTATCCAGGAGATTACGACCCAAACATCCGCCGGTACTTCTGCTACCGCACAATCGATTGGTAACCTCGCCGAAATGGCACTCGATCTGCGTGAGTCCGTTGCCGGCTTCAAACTGCCGGAAGAGGACGTCATTATCGATGCACGTCACGCCCACAAACCGGCACCAGCGGCGGCTGCGGTTGACTACGATACCGAAATCATTGATCTGGATGACGAAGTTCTGCCCGGTGATGAAGATGATTACTCTCACGTAGCGGCGAAGGCATGAGTTCATCAATTGCCCTCTCGGTAATTGATTTGCGGGTGTAGATATGGCGTGGTCACTGAGAAAATTACCGACGCTCTCCGACAGGCAGTTTGCTCAGTGGAGTACGCTGCTGGAAGAGCGCACCGGCATTCATCTGGTGCGCCAACAGCGGACGTTGTTGGAGTCACAAGTATCCATTCGTATGCGCGAATTGGGTCTCGACGACTATGATCGGTATTACGTCGAGGTCACTCACGGCGTGTCCGGCATGATGGAATGGTCTACGCTGGTCGATCGCATCGCGGTGAAGGAAACCAGTTTTTTCCGTCACCGTCCGTCATTGGAATATGTCCGTCGTTATCTGCAAAACAAGATCAACAACCAGCAATTGCCGGGCAGTTTCGATGTGTGGAGCATCGGCTGTGCTACCGGTGAAGAAGCTTATTCGCTGGCGATGGTGATCAACGATTGCTTCGAGCTCGCGGCGCTGAATCCTTATTACGGTATAACCGCCGTGGACATCAGCACCACCGCCTTGACCAAAGCCCGGGAAGCGCATTATTCCGCGCGCAAACTCGAAGAAGTCAAACCCGAAGAAATCAAACGTTACTTGCAACACTGCGATGACGGCAGCTATGAAGTCGTCAGCAAACTGCGGGAGCGTGTGTGTTTCACCCAAGGCAATATCATTCGCCCCGACTGCATGCCGCACGTCAAGGTGGATGTCATCTTTTGTCAAAATTTACTGGTTTATTTTCGCCGCTGGTTACGGCGGGATATCCTGAATGCTTTAGTTGATCGGCTGAAACCCGGTGGTTTGTTAATTATCGGGTTAGGCGAAGCGGTTGACTGGGAGCATCCCAAAATGCACCGCGTTTCTGTAGACGACGTGCAAGCATATCTACGCGATGAGCGAGAAGAACAATGAGGAATGCTCCACATGGCAGATAATCGAAATTTTGCCGCGTTGGATTGGCTTATCCACGAAATTGGCGAGACACTGAAAGAAGCTCGTCAATCGCTCGAAGCCTTTGTTGAAAATCCGAAAGATACGGCGCGCATCCGTTTCTGCCTGACGCACATTCATCAGGTACATGGCAGCTTACAAATGGTGGAGTTTTACGGGGCCGCCATGCTCGCCGAGGAAATGGAAAAGCTGACCCAGGCCATGATCAACAATACCGTGGCCAATCCTGCCGAAGCGCAGGAAGTATTGATGCGCGCTATCCTGCAATTCCCGGTTTATCTCGACCAGGTAAAAGCAACCCGCCGCGATAATCCGCTGGTGGTCTTGCCGCTGCTCAACGACTTGCGCGCAGTACGCGGCGAAAGTCTGCTGACCGATACCAAATTATTTGTTCCGAATCTTGCTCCGGCCAAACGCATCAGTGGTACGCGTTTGCCCGTGACGCAAGACAACCAACAATTCCAGGAAATGGTGAAGAAACTGCGGCAGATGTATCAATACGCTGCTGCCGGTTTTATTCGTGGCGTTAATCCGGATGAGAATCTGGGTTACCTGCAAAAAGTATTCAGTCGATTGCATAAACTGACACAAGGCACGGCGCGGGCGCCATTGTGGGACATCTGCCTCGCCCTGGCTGAAGCATTGCAAATCGATGCTATAGAGATCAGCGTTTCCATCAAAAACTTGCTGCGCCAACTCGACAAGGAAATCAAAGTACTTGCGGTGCATGGCGTTAAAGCCCTGGATGCATTTACCCAGGACGAGCTAATTAAAAACCTGCTCTATTACGTTGCCCGTTCCGGCAAACATGCGCCGGGTTTCCCACCTAATTCACATCTCCAACGCATCTATCAGGGCTACCAATTGGAAGCGGCACTGGTGGAAGGTAAGGAAGTGGGTGATGACGCGCAGAATATGCTCTCGGCACCCGACCCTGAAGCCATGCGTTCTGTTGTCGAGGCGCTGAAAGGTGAACTGGATGTTATCAAACATGCATTGGATATTTGCCTCTCCGGTGGCGATACCCGCAGCGCATTAAGTGATGCATTGCCCGTGGTCAAGCGCGTGGCAGATACCATGGCGGTTCTCGGTATTGGTGAGTTGCGCAAGCAAGTGTTGGAGCAGGGCGCCGTGCTGGAGATGGTGGTTGACGCCAACAGCCAATTATCCAACGATCAGTTGATGTCTGTGGCGGGCAAGGTTATCGAGATTGAAGATGCACTGGACCACCTTGCTTCACAGTCCAGCCAAGCCAACCGTTCGGGTGAAGAAGCCGATATTACCCTCAATCGCGCCAAAGAATCGGTGCTAAGGGAATCACGCAACGGCCTGGAGCATGCCAAAGACGCCATCATCGAATACATTGCCTCGCAATGGGATCGTGCGCACCTGCAAGCCGTACCTGAAACCTTGCGTGAAATTCGCGGCGGCCTCGAAATTATGCCGCTGCCCCGCCCGGCCCGAATTCTCGGTGCCTGTGCGCGTTACATTGAAGAACAACTGCTGCAACAGGACGAGGTTCCCCAATGGAACAACCTCGACACCCTCGCTGATGCCATCACCAGTGTTGAATATTATCTGGAGCGTTTGAGCAGCGGCGCGCGCAAAGAAGAAAATGATTTATTGCTAAGCGTTGCTGAAGAGAGCGTGGCATCGCTGGGGTATGCCGTGGCCAAGATGCCGCGCCCCGAACCCAAGCCTTTCGATGCGGAAGATGATCACATATCTGTTATCGACACGGGTGAAATACCGTTAGCGTTAGCGGATGCGGCTCCAGATGCAAGCTCACCAGATATAACCCAGGAGAGCGACGAAGATACCGCAGCCCTACTTGCTGCTTATCAAGCTGCCCTTGAGCCAGATGCCGACACGCATTCCACTTCCGTCATGACAGAAGAACCGGCAGCTGAACTTGAGCCGGAAGACATTACCGCAAACGAATGGGCCCTACCCAAAGAAGATCAGGCCGAGTCAGCGCCAATTCCAGAAACGGTTGCCGAACAAGAGCCCGCCGCTGAAGAGTTTATCAACTACTCATCCACCGCCGAAAACATTGCCGATGATGAGGATGACGATCTTGATGATGAAATCATCGATATCTTTGTTGAAGAAGCCGGTGAAGTTACTCAAACCATTGGTGAATATTTCCCGCAGTGGGCGCAAAATTTTGACGATGCCGAATCACTGACTGAATTCCGTCGTGCGTTTCACACACTGAAAGGCAGCGGTCGAATGGTTGGCGCAAACGACATAGGCGAGCTCGCCTGGTCCATCGAAAACATGCTGAATCGCATCATCGATGGCACGGTCACGCCGTCCCAGCCGCACATAGCTATTATTGAAAAAGTGCGTCTGTTATTGCCCGGCATGATCAACGCGTTCAGCTTGCACCAACCCAACCCGGAACCAGAGCTAACCGCTGCTTATCGCGCACAGGCTGAAGCGTTGGCCAAAGGCATTGTGCCACCGGAATTAAGCGATGCACCCGCCGCTGCGGAGACTGGTCACGATGCTGACATGTCTGAAGCAATGGATGGCGAGAGCGACGATGCCGAGATTACGCTGGAGACTATTGCCGCAGAACTGGAGCCGGAAAACGGGGAACTGCCGCAAGCTGAAGAAATTACCTATGCGAGTTTCATCGATGCAACAACCGATGAAGACAACGCCGAGCATCACATGGACGATGAGGAAGTCATTGATTATGACTCGCTGTCATCGCCCGGCACTAACGCGCTGGATGGTTACTTAATCGAGGAAGACAGCAGCGAAGTGGACGATCCTCTGTGGGACATCTTCGGTGCGGAGGCCTTGAGTCATCTGGAAGTCGTGCAGAATTATATTCAACGCATGGAAGAACAAGCGCCCTTCTATGACCCACCCAGCGAACACATGCAACGCGCCCTGCACACCCTCAAGGGCAGCGCGCATATGGCAGAGATCACTCCCGTTGCCGAGTTGGCAACGCCGCTGGAAAAATTTGTTAAGGAATTGCGCAGCTATCAGGTCAATATCAATGATGACATCCTGCAACTGTTGCGCGATGCCGTCAGTTACACCCACATTGCGCTGGACAATATTCATCACAACGAACCGATAGAAATTCCGCGCCTGCAGCAATTCCTTGCTCGCGTACACGAATTGCGTGAAATCCATGTTGCGCCGCTGGCACGCCAACAGGAAGCCGATGCCAATGGGAAGCGTCCGATTGATCCGGAACTGCTGTCCATCTTTATGGCAGAAGAGATGAATCTGTTGCTCAATGCTGATCAAATCATTGAGCGGTGGCGAGAAGCACCTAAAGACTTGCAACAACTCAATCCACTGATCAATGAGTTACGCAATCTGACTCACGGTGCGGCGCACGCTTATCTGCCACCAATGGCTACCCTCGGCGAGAAATTGCAGGCGGTGTATCAACGCATTACCAGCGGCCAGTTGAACTGTAGCGATGACGTGTGCGCAACACTCAATGCCGCACACCTGTCGCTACTCGACATGGTTGATGCCGTAGCCGCAGGTCAGAATCTCGGTGAGATTCCACCGCATATCAATGAATCGCTCGACAACCTGATCAACCCCGCGCCTTCGCCGCTTCTTTTCGACCCGACTGAGTCGGACGTAGAAGCAGAAGCAGAAGCAGAAGCAGAAGCAGAAGCAGAAGCAGAAGCAGAAGCAGAAGCAGAAGCAGAAGAGGATGTTGTCTTCTCGTTTGATGTGCAAGAAGAATCCGCACAAGATGAAGATTTTGATCCTGAAATCGTCGAAATTTTTATCGAAGAAGCCAGCGAGTTGCTGGAGGATATCGAGCGCGCCCTGCACGAGTGGCAGGAAGATTGGAACAACACCGAGCCGGTCGAGGATCTGAAGCGTAGCCTGCACACCTTTAAAGGCGGTGCGCGGCTGGCAGGTATGATGGATATCGGCGATCTGTCACACGAATTTGAAAGCGTATTAATCGAGATGGGTGCCGATGCCCAGATCGATCAGAGCTTCTTCAAGAAACTCAATAATTACCAGGACCGCCTGCATTTATTGGTTGATCGCGCGCGCGCCAAGCTGGCAGGCGAAGCCCTGCCGCCACTGGAAGAAGGCGTACTGGCTGCGCCCGAATCCCATGTTGTGGACAAGCTTGCACCGATGCAGCCCATGCATTCAAACGAAACTGACGATGATCTGTCTACAAAACCGACTTTCCCGAGCGAAAGCCATGAATTTGTCGATACATCAAAAGTCATTCCGTTCACACCCAAACCCAAACAGGTACCAAGTGCACCCTCGGTCCCGTCTGTGGACATGCCCGGTATGCGCCCCGGCCCCAGTGGTGGTGCAGCGCCAGCGCCCATTCAGCACCTTGCAACCCGTCGCAGCGGGCCGCAGGAAGTTGTAAAAGTTTCCGCAGAATTACTCGAAGAACTGGTTAACCTCGCGGGTGAAACCTCCATCAGCCGCGGCCGAATGGAGCAGCAGGTTAGCGACCTGAGTACAGCAATTGACGAGATGGACTCCACGATCCAGCGCTTGCAGGAACAGTTACGCCGCCTCGATATTGAAACCGAGGCCCAGGTGTTATTCCGGCAGGAACAGATGTCTGCTCACGAGGAGTTCGACCCGCTGGAGATGGACCGCTACTCCCAACTGCAACAGTTATCGCGCTCGCTGATCGAATCCGCATCGGACTTGATGGACTTGAAGTTCACCCTGGCTGATAAAACGCGCGATACAGAAACCCTGTTGCTGCAACAGTCGCGCATTAATACCGATTTGCAAGAAGGTCTGATGCGCTCGCGCATGGTGCCCTTCTCACGGCTGGTTCCGCGTCTGCGCCGTATCGTGCGGCAAGCTGCCACCGAGCTCGGCAAAGAAGTTGAATTTGAACTGGATAACGTCGAAGGCGAATTGGACCGGACGGTATTGGAGCGCATGGTGGCGCCGCTGGAACACATGCTGCGTAACGCCGTAGACCATGGTATTGAATCAACCGAAGACCGTATTAACGCTGGCAAACCAGCCGCCGGACGGATCGTCTTGAGCCTCGGCCGCGAAGGCGGTGACGTCATGCTTCGCCTGGCGGATGACGGGCGCGGAATCAACCTGAAGCGCGTGCGGGAAAAAGCCATTGAACGTGGCTTGATGGCCGAAGGCGCCCAGTTAAGTGACCAGGACATCATCCAGTTTATTCTGCACGCCGGTTTTAGTACCGCTGACAAAGTTACCCAGATTTCCGGACGCGGCGTGGGTATGGACGTGGTGCACTCCGAGATCAAACAACTGGGTGGCGCCATGTTTATCGACTCCACCTGGGGTCAAGGCACCGAGTTTATTGTGCGTTTGCCGTTCACCGTATCGGTCAACCGCGCCCTGATGGTCCAGATTGGTGATGACCTCTACGCCATTCCGCTCAATACCATCGAAGGTATCGTGCGTGTCAGCCCGTTTGAACTGGAGCACTATTACCAGGACGAACAAGCGCGTTTTGAATATGCCGGTGAAAATTATCTGGTGCGTTACCTGGGTACGATGCTTGACAGTATGGCTCAGCCCAAACTGGACGGCCAATCACTACCCCTGCCCGTTGTCCTGGTGCGCAGTGCCGAAAATACCGTGGCGTTACAGGTGGATCGCCTCTTGGGCAGCCGCGAAATCGTGGTAAAAACGCTCGGTGTGCAGTTCAGTACTGTGCGCGGCGTATCCGGCGCCACCGTAATGGGTGACGGTAGCGTGGTGGTCATTCTCGACCTGCATGCGTTGATCCGCGAGCAACTGGCCCTTGGCTTGGGCAAATCCCTGCTGCTCGAACCGCTCAGCGCGGCACCAGCGAAGAAAGAAGATCAAGCCGAACAAACCGTCATGGTCGTAGACGACTCAGTAACGGTGCGTAAGGTAACCAGCCGCTTCCTTGAGCGCGAAGGCTTCATTGTCATTACCGCTAAAGACGGCGCCGAAGCACTGTTGTTGTTGCAGGACCACATCCCCGATGTGATGCTGCTCGACATCGAGATGCCGCGCATGGACGGCTTCGAAGTCGCCAAAAATATTCGTACCAGTTCGCGCCTGAAAGATATCCCGATCATCATGATCACCTCGCGCACCGGCGATAAACACCGCGAGCGCGCGTTCAGCCTGGGCGTGAATAAGTACATGGGCAAACCTTATCAGGAGGATTTGCTGTTGAATAACATCAACGAACTTTTGGGCAAACCGGCGAGATAATCGTGTGTGCACTGCGTGTCGGCATCCTGGTGGATTCTGCGGTCAAACAACACTATCTCACCGGTCTGGTAACACAGGCGGGACATCAGGTTGCTTGCATCACTATCTTATTGAATGCAGCCCCCGCTACACCGGACACGCCCGTGGATGCCTGGATTGTCGATGTGACGGCGGATCATTCCGCCAACACTGAACAAAATGAAACCCACTTGGCACATGATCAGTTTGTCGAGCACTTGTTAGAAAACGCTACTGTTCCGGTTATCCTCAGCGACAGCAGCGAGTACAGTGAAGGCAGTGACGAACATAAGGCCTGGCTGCGCCGGACGACCGAAAGGCTTCAACGCCTGAGCGGGGATATCAACCTGCAACAGACCGAGCGCGCACCACGCCTCTGGGTTTTGGCGGCGTCCACCGGCGGTCCGGCGGCGGTTAAGGAATTTATCAGCCACTTGCCAGCGGAGCTGGGTATCGCTTTTGTTTATGTGCAACATATTGATGCCCATTACTCGACCACCCTGATACGCATGATGAGCGGGGCCGGGCATTACCCCGCCGCGCTGGCTTGCCAGGGCGCCGTGCTACAGCCCGATGGAATTACCCTGATCAGTGCCGAACGACGCGTGGATATTCTGGAAAACGGCACCTTGTTGGTGAGCGAAAAACCCTGGGGGGGATGTTATGCGCCTTCCATTGATCAAGTGGTTGCCAACGTGGCCAGAATCTATCGGGAACGCAGTGGCTTGATCGTATTTACCGGCATGGGCGATGACGGCGCGGCCAGCGCCCGGCTAATCAAGCAACAGGGTGGCCAGGTGTGGGTTCAAACACCGGCGAGCTGTACCAGCTCCTCCATGCCCGAGGCAGCCCTGGCAACGAACTGCGTCGGTTTCAGCGGAACGCCACAGGAATTAGCGCAGCAATTAGCCAGGTTCAGTCGGCAATATCGCCGTTATCAACCGACTACATTATCAAGTTTTTAATCTTAACCCTTTGAAGGAAAGCGCTCCCATGAGAGCCCCACAACGCCTAGAAAAGAAAATTCAGGAAGTCGCCAGTCTGCTGGTACCCCTGAACGACTGTCTGTTATTGCTTCCCAACGTTTCGGTTGCGGAAATCGTTCCTATCACGCAGGTTTTGCCGGTCAGCGATGCACCCAACTGGTATCTGGGCGACTGCATATGGCGCGAGCAGAAAGTGCCTGTGCTTTCATTTGAAACCCTCAACGGTGACCCCAAAGGCGGCACCAGCAGTCGCGCGCGTTTTGCGGTACTTAACAGTACCGGCATCAGCGATGATTTACCCTTCATTGCCATCGTCACCCAAGGCCTGCCCCGTCTGGCGCGGGTGAATGAAGAAGAGATTCGCGAGCGCGAAGGCGATAAGAAACCTTTCGAATTGATGTATGTCTCATGGGCCGGAGAGGATGCTGTTATCCCCGACGTCAGCCGGATGGAACAAGCATTGCTTGATTACCGCGCGGGCGCGGTTTCTTATTGATGCCTGCCAGACGCACTCATACCTCATAACACACGGATTACGCTTACCCATGTCGACATTCAGGTTTTCAGGAAAAAAACTGTCCTTCGCAACACTTTTGCTCGCTGGCTTGATCAGCCTTCAAGGCTGTGGCGGTTCTCGTGATGAGCCGTTTGATCCGGGCGATGGCGATGATGAGGATGATGTGGATGTTGTAGCGGTTGATATCGATTCATTGGTGATGGGTAATGACCCGATTCTGCCAGAAGACAGCACCAGGCGCCTGCAAGTCATGCGCGATGAGACCGAGTACTACGAGGTATACGACAAATACACCAATGAAGTTATCGATGAACCGGACTTTGAGCGCGGCCAGGTTATCTTATATGACGCGGGCTCGCGCGATCTCAATCCGTGCACCGATAGGTTAGTGTTTCGCCGAGCCACTGCACAGGAAGAAAACGATGCGGTGGTTAGAGTTACCCTGGAGTTCGAAAATCGTGAAGACGACACTGCGAATAGTTGCGATGAGAGGCCCTTTCGTTTCTTTTTTGTCGAGAGCCGCGAGAAGCTGATCTTCTCTGAAGAGATTCAGTGGCCGTCATCATCCAGCTCAAGCTCTTCTTCATCGTCCTCTTCGTCATCATCTTCGTCGGCGTCATCCTCTCCACCGACGGCTTGATCAGAGATCACCCCATCGATATTGCACCAGACTGATCGCCGCTATCGGCGCAGTCTCGGTGCGCAACACGCGCGGTCCCAGCGTGAGTGGCGCAAACTCTTTTGCCCGCGCCTGCTCAATCTCCTGATCGGATAAACCACCCTCCGGGCCGATCAACAGGGCGACACTGGATACGTCCTCATCGTCGGATAAGCCGCGACTATCGCGATGATGCAAGACAAATTTGTGCTGGGCACTCACGCTCGCCAACCAATCATTCAGGCTGAGGGGTTCACTGAGTAACGGCAGGATATTACGCTGGCACTGTTCACACGCACTGACCAGGATCTGCTGCCAATGCTGTAATTTTTTATCCTGCCGGTCACCCGCCAATTTAACTTCGGTGCGCTCAGTCAACAGCGGTGTAATGTGGGTAACACCCAACTCGGTCGCCTTCTGTAAAACCCAATCCATACGCTCACCGCGCGACACGCCGATGGCTAACTCCAACTGCAAGGGCGATTGACGATCATCCGCAGAAAACTCACCGACTGCGACTGTCACCTGCTTTTTACTGATACCGGTAATCTGCGCCTGATATTCACCGCCCTGCCCATTGAATAACACCAGTTCCCGCCCCGGCTGCATGCGCAGGACTTTACCCAGATAATGGGACGCAGCCTCTTCCAATTCGAGGAATTGGCCACAGGCCAACGAGTGCGAGGTAAATAATCGGGGTACACGCATGACAAAATGACTCATATAAATTTCTGGAGGCCCGCTGCTTATCAGCGCGGCCAGCAAATTGTAGTAAAGTGGTCGGACAATCAACAGCAATAATCGATTATGGATATAGTGACCCACGCGTTACTCGGCGCAGTTGCCGCCCAGTCAATCAGCCAACGACAGCATGCTCGGGCAGCTAGTGGCGTCGGTGCTATTGCCGCGTTGCTACCAGATCTGGACGTACTGATTCGCAGCGCAGACGATGTTCTGATGACACTCACCTATCACCGTCACTTCAGCCATTCATTATTTTTTGCGCCCATTGGTGCTTTGCTGGCGAGCTTGTTTCTGTGGTTCGTGTTTCGTCGTTATATGAACAAAAGACAATTATATCTCTATGCCTTGATTGGCTATGTGTCCGCGTGTCTGCTGGATGTGTGCACCAGTTATGGCACCCATTTGCTATGGCCGCTGATGGATAAACCCATATCACTCAGTATTATCGCCGTGGTTGATCCCCTGTTCAGCCTGATACTTATCGGCGCGCTGGGTAGCGCGATCTACACCCACCAACAACGCTGGTGCTGGCTCGGATTAGTTGGTGCCGTTGTATATCTCTCAGTAGGAGCCGTGCAACATCAACGCGCTTATCACACTGCAGAAGCATTGGCTGCACAACGCGGCGTTACACCTTCACGAATTATCATTAAACCAACCTTAGCCAATTTATTTTTATGGCGCGCTATCACAATAGAAGATGGTAGGGCCTGGACTGATGCGATTCGCGTCTGTTGGTCCAGTGAAGCGAAGATTTACCAGGGTACATCGGTTACTTTAATTGAACCAGCTTTCTGGAAAGATTTACCGCCGGATTCCCGTGCTTATCGCGACCTCACGCGTTTTTTTGCCTTGGCAGATCGTATGCTGGTAACCCACCCGCAGCACGAAAATTTTGTCGGTGATCTGCGTTACGCTATGTTGCCTGACAGTGTGGAACCGATGTGGGGTATTCGTATTGATCCAATGAATCCTGATGCATCAACAGACTTTGTTGTGGACCGATCTTTTACACCGAAAATGCGGGAAGCGTTGATAAAAATGCTGCAAGGAAAATAGAAGACTGTGAATCAGAAAGATATATTGTCAGCCGCCAGACGCAGCAACGCGGCCACTGAAATAGCATCAGTAATCTCACCGCGTTTTACCATGGCAATAGCCTCTTGCAAGGATAATTTTTTTAGCTCGATATCTTCAGAAGCTTCCAGATTTTGTTGGCCGGAAAATAAGCCGCGCGCAACAAATACCTGCGCCACTTCATCGGTGACAGAGTTAGACAGATGCAGGTTCATTAAAAAATCCCAGCGCTGCGCGCGCAGCCCTACCTCCTCCTCCAACTCCCGTTGCGCAGCGGCCAAAGGTTCTTCATCCACCGGACACCCGCCTTCCGGAATTTCCCAGGTATATTGATTTAACGTGTAACGACTTTGTCTGACCAACCAGGTATTACCTTCGTCATCAATAGGCACCACGCCAACAGCGGTGTTTTTGAAATGCACCACGCCATAAATACCTTGCGTATCTCTGGGTGTGATGACGTTTTCATGGGAGACTTTTATCCAGGGATTTTCGTAAACGGTTGCAGATGACCTGACGCGCCATCCACCGATTTTTGTGGTGAGAACAGTTTCATCTGCCATGGTTTGATTTCTCTCAATAATCGCTTTTCAGCATCCATGCGCGCGGGTTGTGGGTAAATCCCAGCTTGGGATAATAATCGTTAGCCTTGGGTGCAGCGAGCAATACAATCATGCATTCAGGCTCTACACGGCGTTGTGTTTCTGCAATTAATTGCTTGCCGATACCTTGATGCTGGTAGTCCACATCAACGGCGAGGTCTGCGAGGTAAGTAACGTAGGTGAAATCGGTCAAGGATCTGGCGATACCAACCAATCGAGAATCATCCCAAGCGGTCACGATTAAATTAGCGTTCTTCAACATGCCCGCAAAAACATCGGGCCGATCAACCGGGCGTCGTTCACCCAAGGTAGATTTTTGATATAGCGCGATGGCTTCTTCTGGCGTGAGGACGGCATCGTCCCGGTAGGTAATTGACATGATGATAAAGCCCGTTGATCAACAGGCCTCTATCATAGCGCGTTGGGAACAGACGGGAAACGTCGATACTCAGTCGAGCGCAGAACCCTTAGGCGGCAACCAATCTGCCAGTTCATCAGCATGCTCTTCTTCAACCGCCAGGATATCTTCAAGCATACGGCGCGTGGTCGGATCAGCGTCACCGATGTATTGGATTAATTCCCGATAGCTTTCGATGGCAATCCGTTCAGCAACCAAATTCTCGCGAATCATATCCTGCAAGGTTTCCCCTTCGACATATTCCGCGTGGCTGCGCGCCTGTAATGTAGCTGGAGAAAAATCCGGTTCGCCACCCAATTGAACAATACGTGCAGCGATCTGATCGGCGTGAGCCAGCTCCTGATTCGCGTGAACCATAAATTCTTCGGCCACCGACTGGGCACGCAAACCATGAGCAACAAAGTGGTGCCGGCGATAGCGCATTGTACAAACCAATTCGGTCGCCAGCGCTTCATTTAACAGTTGCAGTAAGCGTTCACGATCGAGCCGATAACCGGCGGTCACGGCCCCGTCTTCTGTATGGGCACGAGCCTGCTCGCGCAAGGTCGCCACATCTGTGAAAGAGAAATTTTCATTCATCATCTTTACTCTCGTCAGTGATTATTTTCAGAAAATACACTTACCTGTTATTTGTTGAATCGCGCTTTTACCTGATCAACACAGGATTTTTTTTCGTCGCCCATCAGACGCTCGCATTTTTCCAGCGCCAGTTGATAATCCGCCTCGCTAATTTCATCCAATGCGTCCTGATGTGCATCCCTTACTTTTTGATTTGCCTCTGCCACGCTCACACGCTGCTGATATTCCAACTGCGCACGTTTGAGACAAATATCCTGTTCATTGCCCTTATGACCTTCGCACTTGATTTTAGCCACATCCAACGCAGCGTCTGCATAGGTAATCAATGCCTTGGTTTTAGCCTCAGGGGTATTTTTTTCGGCGGCTTCCGCATCTGCTTCCTGCCGTTTTCTTTCCGCTTTTGCCTCAGCGATACAAACATCCTGCGGATGATCTTTCAATGCATCGCATAATTTGCGTGCGGCAACATACTCTTTTTCTGCACGCTGCATATTGGCTTCATACTCTGGCGATGACGAAAAAGGTACCGCGTGAACTGCCTTAGTTAAACACATCGCTACACACATCAAGGCGAAAGAAAAACCCGCCAGTTTATGAATCAATAAACGGTTCATTGTGCCGACCATCCTGGTTGAAAAATATTGCTTCATGGCACGACATGTGATGAATACAGCCATTGGTTTTCGCTGCATGACATGGCGCAGACATGAAATAAACAGACGATAATAGCTTGCGCGTCTGCCTTGGCGGATTCAGTACGCTTGCAAACATTAATGCCAACAAGCCGTATTTTTGAGAGGAAATAGCAAGATGGGAAATTGAAAAGGTAAATCAATGAAAGCGATGCGGGTCCAATTGCACAGAGTTAAGATGTGGACCCAGCATTAATACGCGCCCGGTATAACGATCTTCACCAGTCACGGTAAATTCAAAATAAAACGCACGCCAGAAACGGAATTGTCCGCGGTTATCACGCTTAAACCACAAACGGCGCAGATACACACTCTGGTCGAGCATCTGCACTTGCATCTCACTGCAATGACGTTGCGCCGCAGCAAATGCAATATCTTTGATCCTCAGGGCATTAAACCAGTAGTACAGGATCAAACCGAACAGGATAAGCCAGAAGATTGCGGTGATATCAAGCATGAGCGGTTAAACACAGAAAGGAACTGAAACAACTACCGAACTACCGGCTTCAGCACAAAAGAGGGATTAACACCAATGACTCGACGTCAGAGGTGAGGATAAAGGGGATGGTGAAAATGATCGTCATCCCCTTGAAACATAACTGCTCTTAGAGAGGAGTTACGTTCTCCGCTTGCGGACCTTTTTGACCTTGAGTCACTTCGAAAGTCACTTTTTGACCTTCTTTGAGCGTTCTACGACCGGTGCCGTTGATAGCACGGAAGTGAACAAACACGTCTGAACCACCTTCACGCTCAATAAAACCGTAACCTTTGTCGTCGTTAAACCATTTAACAACACCAGAGACCAGATCTGACATACTTTCCTCGTCTTGCATTATAAAAGTCAGCGATGCTGACCAAACATTAAAACCGACTTTATTAAAAGCCAGGGTGAAATAGCTTATTAATAAAGCTATTGCTAAGGTCGTGGTGCGTACCAAGGGGCCGAGCAAGCGGAGGGAACCTCACAAAAGCCGTAGTCTTTGGACGAATCTCAATCTGTAGCAGTTCAAAATTAAAGCACTTCGCCTATGCGAGTTCAAGAGATTATGGATGAATTTAGACAATATTCGACGTTTTTTATAATGGAAATCAAACGCTGCATAGGCAATTAACCTTGATCACTTTCACGCGCGTTATTTGTCGCAGCCTTTTTGCCCAATGTTTCATGAAGATAAATTGCCAAACCGATAACCAAAAACCCCAGCAACATCACCCAGCGCTTAACACTTTCAAATTCATAACCTTGTTTTGCCAATTGATAACAGGCCAGCGCCCAGGCTGCGCACGCAAAGTAAGCCCAACGTTGTTGACGGTTAACGCCAAAAAGGATCACGCCGGTAACCGCTGCCCAAAAAAAACCATACACATTGGCAAAGCTTACAAATCCCATGAGGGATATCAGCAATATCAACTGCAATAAAACATTCAATATTTTTGTTACAACTGTCACCTTTGCCATCATCAGTACCATTAAAACTTTTATGTGTTACCAATCTACACCAATTGCACAATTTGCTGTCAGCGTTCAGAAAAATGCACTGGCAATGTGCGCTGCTGTTGTGAACTCAATAATGCAAGTTCAAGCATGCGCAGCGCCAATAACGCCTGTTGCGGCGGCGTCAGCAACTGCTCGTTGACGCATAAATGGGCATGAACATTTCGATAAAAATCCTGATAATCGCCGGTCACGGTCGGGTATTTTTGTCGGCCTTCATCGTTGTGCAGCAGACCCCATTCACTCTCGCTCTCCTCCGCCCATCCTGGTGCGGTGGGTGTCACACCGGCAAGCAGTCGCGGTTCCTGAACATCCTGCTGCTGTTTGATATAGGTGCCTTTTTCGCCGTGAATAACATAAGCAGGCGCCGGCTCACGTGCCAGCAATGAACCTTTGAGGTTTACATGAAAGCCAGGATAATCGAGCCGTACATCAAAGTAATCATTGACCTGACTCGCTTGTCGCTGGATGCGCAAGTCGGCAGTTAATGATTGCGGCAAACCAAATAACAACAAGGATTCATCCAGCAGATGAATGCCCATGTCATAAAACAGTCCCGCCGCCGGATTGTGTTCTTCTTTCCATTTTTTCGGTCCGGGTTGCGGCCGATAACGCTCAAGGGTCATGGTAAAACTTCTTAATTCACCCACGCCGGACTCTGCCAATAACTGACGCGCCGTACGATAACCAGAAGCAAAACGACGATTGTGATACACCGATAGCATCAAGCCCTGTTGTTGCGCCAGCGTCACCAGCGCTTCACCTTCCGCTACTGTTGGCGTAAAAGGTTTTTCAACAATGACATGCTTGCCTGCCAACAAGGCAGCTTCTGTCATGGTGTAGTGCATGGAGTTCGGCGTATTGACCACGACAATATCAATAGAGGCATCTTGCAAAATATCGTCATAGTCACGCACGATTCTGGCAGTGGGGAACTGCTCTTTGGAATCCGTGCGTGAGCGCTCCAGAATTGTTGTCAATTCGAAATCAGGATTCGCCTGAATGAAGGGAGCGTGGAATAAACGGCCGGACATACCATAAGCAGCCAAAGCTACACGCAATCTGTTAGACATACATAAATCCGGTTAGCAGGAGAGATGCGCTGGTTATAGAAAGAGCTGCCTGGCAGGACAACTCAACATAACCTTACACGGGAAAAAGAAGAGCGCCGGGATTAATCCGAGCTGTGCTTTGAACGATCGCGCCAGCCTTGATATTTCCGATGCACACCACGCGTTAATGCCTGGGAGTAATCCTCCAGCAAATCCACACCGGTGAGTACAAACACAACAATGAGGGAGAGCTTGATAGCCGTTAGTTCATAGCCAACCGCGATACACACACCAATAGCAGCCAGCGCCCAGATGGTAGCGGCAGACGTGACGCCGAGCACCACACCATCACGGGCTAACATAACACCTGCACCGAGAAAACCGATACCGGTAATCACCTGCCCGATAATCCGCGATGGATCAGTGGCATCTGTCTGAACCAGCGTCGCCGATGAAATAAAAATATAGGTTCCCAGGGTGATCAGGGTCGAGGTGCGAATACCCACTGGCTTGCCGCGCAGTTGCCGCTCAAGGCCGATGATAAAACCACACAACACTGCCGTACCGATAGAGTGCCATTGGAAAGGTGCAATCGAGATAATGTCAGCAATCGTCATAACGCACCCTTGCGGTTAATACCCATCATTTACACCCCCATAACCTGTTTCACCAGATAATTTTTCAACAACGGTAAATCATTAAATGTTTGCAGCCCGATATTGCGCAACAGGGTAACTTCCAGCGAGCGATGGCCGAACAACCGTTTGAAACCTTCCATCGCACTCATCATGCCGAGATTTCCCGCGAGACGCTGACGCTGGTAGCGCCGCAAAATCGAATAGTCGGCCAAGGGAATATTACGCACCAGTGCGCGTTCAATCTCATTGGTTAAGGCCGCGGCATCCAACAAGCCGAGGTTTACGCCCTGCCCGGCCAGTGGATGAATATTGTGTGCGGCGTCACCCACCAGCACGATACCCGGCTGACAGTATTGCTGCGCATGACGCTGACGTAGAGGCACACAAAAACGCTCTGCACAGTGCTCAATGTTTCCCAGGCGATGTTCAAAGGCAAAACCCAGTCGCTCACAAAAGGCAGCCGCGTCCAATGCCATCAACTCTTCCGCCAAGGGCGTATCCGCTGACCAGACAATGGAGCAATGATGCGTATCACCCGCTTCCTGCAAAGGTAAAAAAGCCAGTGGGCCGGTATACATAAATCGTTGCCAGGCGGTGTGCTCATGGGATTGGCTGGTTCGGACGGTGGTCACAATTGCCTGTTGTTGATAATCCCACTCGCGCGTGCGAAACGCGGCCATTTCCCGCACGCGAGATTGCGCACCATCGGCCGCGACCAAAAGTGGCGCTTGCAGCGTATCGCCATTACTCAAGGTAACCTGCACACCGGGCTGCATAGGCTGCGGTCCACGCAACTCGACGATGCTGACCGGCTGCATCACCTCAACCTGCGGCAACTGTGCTAATCGTTCACGCAAAGCACGCACAGCGATAGAGTTTTCGACAATGTGACCCAGGCAATCCTGCCGCACATCCGCGCTGGAAAAATGGATCGCGGCCGTGCCTTCGCCGTCCCACACATGCATATCGCGATAGGTGCAAGCACGCGCTTGCCGGATCGCTTCCCACACCTGCAACCGCTCAAGCCAATGCCGGGATGCCGGTGTGAGCGCGACCACGCGCGGATCAAATTGCCCACCGCTGTAGCGCGGCATATCGCCGCCAGCTTCAATCATGGCGATGCGCAATTGCCTTCCTGTCTCCAGCATCGCCAGCGCACAGGCCAGGCTGGCACCGACCAGGCCGGAACCCACCAGGATCAGATCATAGTCGTGCGGAGAATGGTTCATGAGGATTCCGTTTCAAAACCGGAGGCGCGCCAGCGCGGACTGCGTCCGGCGGTTCCCATGGTGTGTTCAGCAAAATAATGTTTGGCAATCGGCAGCGCCGCCAGGCTGATAAATCCCAAGTGGCGCAAAGCAATTAAAGGTAAATGGTCCGATGAAAATAAACGTACCAGGCGATCACTGAACGTGATCGTGAGCGCCTGGTCGCGCTGCTGCCGTTCAATATAAGTTTGTAAACCCGCAAGTTCACCCGGCGCTTTTTGCAGTCGGTGCACTTCCGTCAACATCTCGGTTAATACCACACCATCGCGCAATGCAAGATTAAAACCCTGCCCCGCCACTGGATGCAAAAAGTGCGCGGCATTACCCACCAACACGACACCGGAACGAATTTGTTCACACGCCGTAATCAGTTGTAACGGAAACGCCTGGCGCTGGCTCAGGCGTACAAAGCGTCCCAGACGATGTCCGAAGACTTGTTGCAGTTGCGCGAGAAACGCTGCGTCATCCAGGCTCATGTGGTGCTGTGCTTTTGCCGGTGGAAGTGTCCACACCAGTGCTGCCCGTTGCCCCTGCTCCGTTTCACCCAAAGGTAAAAGCGCCAGCGGCCCCTGATCGGTAAAACGCTCGTAAGCCACACCTCGATGGGATTCGGAAAACTCAACATTGGCAATCAATGCCGTCTGCCGATAGTCCTTTATGTCAGTTTCGATACCCAGGGCGCGTCGCAAGGGCGAGTCGCCACCGTCGGCAATGATCGCCAACCGGCATTGCAGCTCGACGGTTATGCCCTGGTAATCCAGTCGCAGGCGCGCCCCCTGTTGCTGCGGGATCAACTGCTGTACGCGCGCCGGCGAATAGCAATGAATGTCGGTTTGTTGCTGCACATGATTCGCCAGCACCTGACCCAGCCAGGTGTTTTCCAGCACATGGCCAACCGCATCAATACCCTGTTCGCGAGCGTCAATAACGCTGCCAGCAAAATGGCCGCGATCCGACACATGTACCTGGCGAATCGGCGTTGCATGTTGTTGCAGCTGATTCCAGATTCCAAGCTCACGGAAGATCTCGACGCTGCCGTGAGACAAGGCTGTAGAGCGCGCATCAAAATGGGAGGTGTAGTTCGAGGTGGTATCGGTAGCTAAAAACGGGTTGGCTTCGATCAAGGCAATCCGCCAGCCGCAGCCACTGGCCGACAGCAAACTGGCGAGACTGGTACCCACCATGCCGCCGCCAATAATGGCGATATCAAATTGCTCGTTTGAGGTCATGCGTAACGGCTGGTGTTATTAATCGGAGCGGAGCGAGCGGCGGGGTTAACCCGCCATCAGCGCTTCAATTTCATCGACACGTTTTGGCACATCTTTGGTGAGAATCTCATACCCGTCTTTGGTGATGGCCACGTCATCTTCAATGCGAATGCCAATACCGCGCCACTTTTTGGCGACGCGTTCGTTATCCGGCGCGACATAAATGCCCGGCTCAACGGTCAGAACCATGCCTGGCTCCAGCACACGCCATTCACCACCGACCTTGTAATCGCCCACGTCATGCACATCCATACCCAGCCAGTGGCCGGCGCGGTGCATGTAGAATTCTTTGTAAGCCTCGGCAGCGATCAGCTCCTCCACCTTGCCTTCCAGTAGCCCCAGCTCCACCAGCCCCTCGGTAATCACCTGCACAGTAGCATTGTGCGGATCATTCCAATGGTTGCCCGGTTTTACCGTGGCAATGGCGGCTTCCTGGGCGCGCAACACAATCTCGTATAACGCCTTTTGTTCCGGGGTGAATTTGCCGTTAACGGGAAAGGTCCGGGTGATGTCGGCTGCGTAACTTTCCAACTCGCACCCTGCGTCAATCAGCACCAGGTCGCCGCCTTTTAACGACGCGCTGTTTTCAATGTAATGCAGGATGCAGCCATTTTTACCACCACCCACGATGCTGTTATATGCCGGGGCGCGGGCGCCGTTCATGCCGAATTCGTGCAGGATTTCGGCCTCAAGCTGATACTCCATCAGGCCCGGCTTGCACAGTTTCATTGCGCGGACATGGGCACGGGCAGAAATTTCACCGGCTTCGCGCATCACACGTAATTCTGCTGCGCTTTTGAATAAACGCATGTCGTGGAGAAAATGACTCAGGTCGAGAAACTCACCCGGCGGCGTCGCGCCGGAGCGCACCTTGGCGCGGATGGTGTTGACCCAATCCATCACCTGTTTATCAAATTCGCTGTCCTTGCCCATAGCGTAATAGACACGCTCACGGCCTTCGATCAAGCCGGGCAGAATGTCATCTATGTCGTCGATAGGAAATGCATCATCGGCTTCGTATTCGCTGCACGCCCCTTCCGGACCCGCGCGATACCCGTCCCAGATTTCCCGTTCGCGATCGCGCTCACGCACAAACAATACATATTCCCCGTGGGGGCGACCCGGAATCAAAACCAGAACCGTTTGCGGCTCGGAAAACCCGGACAGGTAAAACAGATCACTGTCCTGCCGGTAAGGATAATCCGTGTCACGGCTGCGCGGTTTTTCCGGTGCGGCAGCCACAATGGCGATACTGTTGGGTTCCATTAGCCCCATCAGGGTTTTGCGACGGCGAGCGAACTCCTGCTTGGTAATTCTCATAGCGACGACGGTCTCACGCGATTCAATGAAGGGTAGGCGGTTGTTGTTCGGCAGCCGCGGGGGCTGCCGTAGCAAATTCCAGATACAGCGACGTGGCGGCCATACGAATATATTCAGTCAACTCTGTGTAATCTGCCTCGCTCTCTTCGTCTTCTTCCACATCGACATCAATCTGCGCGATGGATGCCAGATCGCGCAAGATTTCTTCGGATTCTTCGGATATTTCTTGCTGCCCCACAGCAGCGACACTGCCAAAGCCGGATAAAAAGCCATAACACCACTGCCCCACCCCTGTCAGGCGCTGCTCGATATCGCTCTCATCGTCGGGCAGGATCAACACCAGCTCAAACGCTTCGCCACGCAATTGCGCCGAGGCTTCCTGATACAGTTTGCTGAGTGCTGCCCGGACCGATTCATCCGGCGCCTGGGTAAAATCAAGAAATTCCACGGCATCCAGTAACCAGCGGGTTTCACTCAAGGCTTCACCGCCGCATAACTTGCCGCACAACAAACCGTGTAACTCAGCAGGGCTGTTAAGCGCACCTAGCGGCAGTAACAGGTTGCATAAATCGTCAAAATGCGAAGGGGATAAATCAGTCATAACACGCTCTCTTGGACAATCGCCAAATGCTATCACGATTCACCGGAGGACCGGGTGAGACATTCTTGTGTGCGCCCATCAACAGACACACAATGAAATGAAAAACTATCTTGTTATTCATGTGTTAACGCGGTTTCCTCGAAACTACTTGAATAATTGTGAATAACCGGGCCGCAATCATTGACCACCTGCGGAGGGCGCAATATAGTAGCCGCTGCATCATTATTGGCCACTTATCATGTCTGACGACCTTCTACTCTCATTGGAAACCAAGCTGGATCGCTTGATTCTGCTGTGCAACCGCCTGCAACAGGAAAATGCACAGCTGAAAGCGCGCGAAGGTGAATGGCAGCGTGAGCGCGAACGACTGATCGAGAAGAATGAACTGGCCCGCAGCCGGGTGGAAGCCATGATCGCCCACCTGAAAAGTCTGGATGCGGAATAAGCGGTACGTCATAAGCGGAGATTTACCCAGTGAGCAACGAAACCGTTTTTGTGAAGATCCTCGACAAGGAATACCAGGTCGCCTGCCCGCGCGAAGAGCGTCAGGCTTTGCAACAGTCCGCGCAGATGCTGGATGAGCGCATGAAAGCCATCAAAAATACCGGCGCCGTTATCGGTCTGGAGCGTATCGCAGTGATGGCTGCGCTCAACCTGAGCCACGAACTCCTGCAAGCACGCACGACAAGCGGCTCATCGTCAACCACCGATAAGACCGACCTGCAACGCCTTAGCGAAAAAGTCGAACGCGCGCTCAATAATCTCAGTTGATGGATTGTGTTTGCCGGCGCGATGAATGCGCGCTCCTGTTGCCCTTCGAAAAGTTCCATTGCATTTACTTACCGAAACTCATCACTCTCATTCATAAATGTATTTGCGGTAGCCCGGTGGTGCCGGGTTATAATTGCCTCTGCCCTGGGATGTTTGCCAACCGACAAAGTCCTTGAGCCGATAAATGTGTAACCGGCAGTACCTCGTTGTGTTCGGTGTGCATGTCCGCCTGACGGAAAGCCTAAAGAACCACAGGTATCGCCACCTTGAGCCGTTGGGTTCAAGGCCCGCTTGGTAGCGGCATTTCCGGGGCATCTCTTCCAGCATCTGCGTTACATCTGTTTGACAAGGCCGCCGATGACCCACTCTGCTCCGTCCCGCTCCGAATTACGCCAACAACTTCGCGCACGTCGCCAGGCGTTGTCGCCAACGCAACAGCACCAGGCTTCGCTTGGGTTGCTTCGCCAACTGATGAAACAGCCATTATTTATGCGTAGCTATCATGTTGCGCTGTATATCGCAGCAGACGGCGAGATCGATCCGGCACCGGTTGCGCAACAACTATGGAAGATGAACAAGACCTGTTATTTACCGGTGCTGCGCCCGGACAAAGCCAAACAGATGTGGTTTGTGCGTTACGACCCAAGCACGCCCCTCAATCCAAACCGTTACGGTATTGCAGAGCCCGACCCCTTTCATAACCACCGTCTGCCAGCCAATTTACTGGATATGGTCTTATTGCCTCTGGTAGGTTTTGATCGCAGCGGTGCGCGGCTGGGGATGGGAGCGGGGTTTTATGACTATACCTTTGCCTTCAAGCAGCAAAAAAGCAAAGGTAAACCCTATCTGATCGGCTTGGCGCATGCCTGCCAGGAAGTGGATCAACTGGAAACCGCGAGTTGGGATGTACCGCTCCACGGCATCGCCACCGATCGTGAGCTAATCCTCTGCGGCAATGCGTGAGCAATAAGAAGGCTACCGGCTTTATCAGCTGGCTTTGCTGGGTGGGGATGTGTTAACTGGCAACTTATTCTTCGAGTTGCGCCGTAATCGCGGCAGGCGCATCAGAACCCTTAAACAGATCGGACGATGCCAAGGCACTCGCAAATACACCTACACAAAAGATAAGAACCACACCACTAACAATATCGATTTTCATAGTTTGAGTTATCAATAAAAAAGTTTTCTTTTCACTGCAAGACTTATACCCGACCGTCAATCGGCAAATCCCGCGAGACAGGTTTTACAGCGGACTTAGATCAGCTCCATGCTGTGTATCCATACTCACGCAAAAAAATGGCTTTTTTGTTGCGTCCTCGTACCAAGCTCCTCGTCTTATAGCGTGTGTCCTTATCGCTCGCATCGTCACAATTAATAAAAATTGTGCGTGGATATGAAGCATAGACACAGGGTTAGCTTAACAACAGTTTTTAGTCAAAAAAATTCCAACTATTTTTTAATTTGTGCAGCATTCCACAGATGAAAACCCTCCGAAAACAAAAAAGCCAGACATTTCTGTCTGGCTTTCGCAACATTGATGCCTAATGGTTATTAAAGCCCTGTACTGCGACTGACAATTTCACCACTGCGGGAGCGGAGTAATACCATGTCCGCCGTTGTTTCGACCGGTTTTTCATAGGCTTTCCAGCTTTCACCTGCATCGAGGCTGTACTCGATTGTCAAACCGGGGTATGCAGTATTTGCCCGCAGCGTACCGTTTTGTATAACCGCACCCGGGGGCGGTAAATGCAATTGCACTCCAGCCGCGATCATCCTGGGCAGCTCTTTTATTGCCAGGGTCTGGGCAAATTTGGCCCATTCCTGTTGGCGCTGCACCAAATCAGGTTTATCGCTTTCCCATGCCGCCTTGTGCCAGGCGCGTTCAGCCAGTGCGATCAGGCGCGGATAGATCATGGTTTCCACCTGCTCGGCAGTCCGGATAGTTTCGGTCCATACCTGCCCCTGGATGCCGAGGATATTCTCCGGTTTTTCCAGGCCCGGCAGTTCACGACCCACCAGAGCTTCCAGGTTGTCGATATTCGCACCGGCGCGAGTCTTATCAGCATTCGCATAGAGGTTGTCCGGCATGTAGCCGAAGACCTTGGCGGTATCGGTGTATCGCGCTGCCCAGTAGTAACCGCGCTCTTCCGGGTGAGCCTCGTAAGGATGGTCGAAGTACAAATGCGTGGCGTGGGAGAGAATCACTTCGTAACCGGCATTTGCCAGACGATAGGCGCGGTCCGCTACGCCCCATTCCCAGATGTTGTCCCAGGCATTGGCCATCACCCGCTTGTTATCGAACTGCGCGCGGTTGAAGGTGTTGTTGGGGTCGTACATTAAACCGTCTTCCCAACCCGCCAGTGCCAAGCCACGCTGACTGCTCAACGCTGCCACCCGGCTTACGAAATACGGTTTCAAATCTGCCACCCCGGCCACGCCGGTTTCGGTGGCAAACAGGGCTTCACAAGCCGGTGAGGCAGTCCAGGAACCTGCGCCCACTTCGTCGCCACCCATGTGGAAAGTCTCCAGTTTCAAGCCGGCTTTGCGATACATCTGCTGCAGCTCGTACATCACCTTATCCACGAAAGCATAGGTCGAGGGCAGGCAAACGTTGATGGAGTTGTCGGTATAGTTTTGCACGGTGATGTATTCGGATTTGTCTTTTGGATCAGACAACAGGTACTGCTCGGCTTGCGCTTTTTTGCCAGCAGCGAGTAGCTTTTTGTAGCGCGCATCCATCGCCTTCACCGCTGCACGGGCGTGACCGGGCATGTCAATTTCGGGGATCACTTCAATATGACGCGCGGCGGCGTATTTCAGGATCTCAATAAAATCTTCGGTGCTGTAGTAGCCATTGCCGGAACCGGTTTTGGATGGCCCGGTACCCAATTGAGTCAACAGGCACGTCTGTTCACTCAGGTCAAAACAGCGGAAGGCGCCGATGTCGGTCAACTCCGGCAAACCCGGAATCTCGATCCGCCAGCCTTCATCTTCGGTCAGATGCAGGTGCAATTTATTCAGCTTGTAACGCGCCATCTGCTCAATCAGCCGCAGCGTCACCGCTTTGCCGTGGAAGTTACGGCCCATGTCGTAATGCATACCGCGCCAATGGGCGCGCGGACTGTCGCTGACGCTCACCAACGGCAGTGAATAGCTTTTGGCGGGTTCTGCGGGCAGCAAGCTCAATAAACTCTGTACGCCATAGAAGGCACCGGCATTGTCGCTGCCATTGATAATGATCTTGTCAGCGGTAATGCTGAGGCTGTAACTTTCAGCTTTTTGCGGAACACCGTTTTTGTTCGCATCGCCAGCATTCACCTGCAACTCAATAACCTTGCCGGACGCTGCCACATGGTCCGCTTTGGTATCCAGCTCCACGCCCAGCGCCTCTTTTAAACGCGCCTGAAGATATTTAGCTTCGCCCATCAGGCGGCCAGCGTGGCGAATCTGCCAGGTGGCATTCAGATTTGCGCTACCGCGCTGCACTTTCATTTCCTGTGGCTTTGGAATGATGCGCAAGGCCGCTTCGTTGCTGTTCAATGGAATCTCATTGACCGCCCGGTTCGCCTCATAACGGGAGGGTGCGGTGGCAATCGGGAATAAATCCGGCTCGTTGTGCCGCAGCAACTGCTCCGGGCGCTCAAAGGCATCAACAAATTGCTTCGTATCTTCAGTGTCGGTATTGGCAAAGATTTCAGCCTGCAAACCGGGCCGATAGATAAATGCGCGGGGCATAAAATCGGTGTAGCTCACCATAGAGGAAGAGGGTGAGTAGGCAATTTCCAGGCTGGCTTTGCTGGCAAGACCCGCGAAATCAGCGGTGGGGGATAGTTGATGTAAGTCACCCTGGACATGGACGAGCTTCAAGCCTGCCACGGTGGTATCCGCCACCTTGCGCACCGAATGGAAGTAAATGCGCCAGTCACTTTCGCCTTTGGGCAAGGCAACAGTGGATTGGTTATTCAGGGTTATTCTCGCCCTTACTCCACCATCACCATAATTGCTCAGGACGCCAAAACGAAATTCGGTAGCATCGGCAAAATTCGCCAGTTGCTGCTGGCTAAGGCTTTGCGCCAGCCCGACATTGCTCAATAAACCCAAGAATAAAAAAACCGCCCATCTCATTGTTATGCTCCCGCCGTGTATTGAGTAACCCTGATGTTGAGTCACTCGGGAATCGTGTTGTGCTTCGCCTGATTCAACAGGCACCCCATAACTGCTCTAATAACTACCCTAAGACCCAAGAATAGACAACGTTGTCCAGATTACACGAGTTTTTGCTCCGACCAATAGCGTTCTGTGCAGAAAAGCGACAATCAATAGGCCAGATTTCGGCGACGCACGCCGAAAACCCGCGAAAAATCAGCGATCAAGCGCTTTGGCTGGAAAAAAGCAGATGGGGTAAAGAAAGGTAAATCGGACGACAGGGGCATCCGCGCCATCGAGGGCGCGGATGCAAGGGGCTTAACCGAGGAAAAACTTATAGGCTTCGTTGCCGGTTTCGTCCCAGAAGGGATAACCCAGCTCACTCAGGAATTTCTTCACCTGACTGCGTTCTGCCTTGGGCACCTGCATGCCCACAAAGACGCGCCCTGATGCCGCACCGTGGTTGCGGTAGTGGAACATGGAGATATTCCAGTGTCCCGCCACCCGGTTGAGGAAGGTATAAAGCGCGCCGGGGCGTTCGGGAAACTCAAACCGGTACACCACTTCCTCACCGACGTTAGGTGCATGACCACCCACCATGTGGCGGATGTGCAGCTTGGCCAGTTCGTTATCCGTCATATCCACTACGGCGTAGCCCTGCTGTTTCAGATCGGCTACCAGTTCCTGACGGTCCTGTCCGCCACTGCTGACCTGAATACCGACAAAGATCTTGGCTTCGCGGTTATCGGCGTAACGGTAATTGAATTCGGTGATGTTGCGTTTGCCCAGCGTTTTACAAAATTCCTTGTAGGCACCAGGGCGCTCCGGAATGGTCACCGCCAATATGGCTTCGCGCTGCTCACCGATCTCGGTGCGCTCGGAGATATAACGCAAGCGATCAAAGTTCATGTTGGCACCACAGGCGATGGCCACAAACGTCTGGCCACTGAGCTTGTGCTCCGCCACATATTTCTTGATACCCGCCACACTGACCGCGCCGGCCGGTTCGGCAATAGAGCGGGTGTCTTCAAAGATGTCTTTGATACCCGCGCAGATTTCATCGTCACTCACGGTAATAACGTCATCCACCGTCTTGCGCAGAACACGGAAGGTTTCTTCACCGATCTGCGCGACTGCGATGCCGTCCGCGAAGATGCCGACATGGGGCAGAACCACACGCTTTTTCTTTTCCAGCGCCGCCTTCAGACATGCTGACTGATCCGACTCCACCGCAATAATCTTGATCTCCGGGCGCACAAATTTCACGTAAGACGCAATACCCGCGCACAGGCCGCCGCCGCCCACCGCCACAAAGATCGCATCGATCTTGCCGTGGTATTGGCGCAGGATTTCCAGCCCGATGGTGCCCTGCCCGGCAATCACATCGGGATCATCAAAAGGATGCACGTAAGTCAGCCCTTTTTCTTCCACCAGCTTTTTGGCGTATGCGGAAGCTTCATCATAATTGTCGCCGTGCAATACCACCTTGGCGCCACGCGCCTTGACCGCATCCACCTTGATCTGCGGCGTCGTGCGCGGCATCACGATGGTGGCTTTAATACCCAGGTGCTGCGAACCCAGCGCCACGCCCTGAGCGTGATTTCCCGCAGACGCGCAAATCACGCCGCGCTCGCGCTCTTCGCCGGTGAGCTGCAACAGTTTGTTATACGCGCCGCGCAATTTGAACGAAAACACCGGCTGCAAATCTTCACGTTTGAGCAGTACTTTATTGCCGGTACGCTGGGACAAAAGGCGCGCTTCATCCAGCGGCGTCTCGACCGCCAGATCATAGATACGGGCATTCAGGATACGTTTGATGTAGGAATCGGGCATAGTTAAAAAACTTACTGTCGAAGGAGAGGAAAAACTGTTCCGCATAGTAAACAATTTAGGCGCAGCCCGCATTAGGCGCGATGAAAATCCGTATAATGCGCCCCACCTGATTCACCACGGCGATGGGATATTTTTATGACACAAGACGAACTCAAACAAGCCGTCGCACGCGCGGCGGTCGACTACATAGCCCCCAAACTCCACGCTGACGACATTGTCGGCGTCGGCACCGGCTCCACCGCCAATTACTTCATCGACTATCTTGCGGACATCAAGGATTCTTTTTCCGGCGCAGTAGCCAGCTCCGATGCCTCCGCCGACCGTTTAAAAAAGCACGGCATTGAGGTATTCGACCTCAACAGCGTTCACCAACTGGCGGTATATGTCGACGGTGCCGATGAAAGCAATGCACAACTGGAATTGATCAAAGGCGGTGGCGCCGCCCTGACCCGCGAAAAAATTGTGGTGGCCACCGCCAAAGAATTTGTGTGTATCGCCGATGAAAGCAAATGGGTGGATGTACTCGGCGCCTTCCCGCTGCCGGTGGAAGTGATTCCCATGGCCCGTTCCTACGTGGCGCGCGAACTGGTTAAGCTGGGTGGTGATCCGGTGTATCGCGAAGGCGTGGTGACGGACAACGGCAACGTCATCCTCGACGTGCATCATTTACAGATTCTCAATCCCAAGGAGCTGGAAACCGCCATCAACCAGATTACCGGCGTGGTCACCAATGGCTTATTCGCCCGTCGCCCGGCGGATGTGTTACTACTCGGCACGCAGTCCGGCGTTAAAACATTGCACCCCAAATACTAAACCTGGAAGTTGGCAATCTGCACCGACAACTGGCGCGCGGCATCATCAAGGTTACTGGCTATATAGGTTGAATGTTGTGCGCTTTTGTTGGTGCTCTGCACCAGTCCCACCACCCGAATCACATTTTTGTTAATTTCTTCCGCGGCGTAGCTCTGCTCCTCAGCGGCGGTCGCGATCTGGGTGTTCATGTCGTGGATGCGACTTACCGCCGCCGTGATGTCGGTGATGGATTGCCCGGCCCGCGAAGCAAACACCGTCGTGGTGCGGGTTTTGTCCTGGCTTACCTTCATCGCCTGCATGGCTTGCGCTGCACCGCTTTGAACGGCGTGGATAATCTGCTGAATCTCCGCCGTGGACTCCTGGGTGCGCCGGGCCAGCGCTCTGACCTCATCGGCCACCACCGCAAAACCACGCCCCTGCTCACCGGCACGCGCCGCTTCAATCGCCGCGTTTAACGCCAGTAGATTGGTTTGCTCCGCGACATTCTTAATCACATCCAACACATTACTGACGCGCTTGGTTTCTGCATCCAATTGCGTCATGGCTGACTCGACGTTATCCACCTCGTGCGATAACTGGGTCATGGAGTTCATGGTCTGCTCCATGATCGACAATCCATCACGGGCATTATTGTCGGCTTCCTGTGCGGCGTTGGCAGCGCCGGACGCATTGCCGGCGACCTCCTGCACCGTGGAGGACATTTCATTTACCGCCGCCGCCACCTGGTCGGTAGACTCCTGGGTTTCACCGGAGTAACGGGCAATTTCCGATGCGGTTTTATTGATATCTGCCGACGCCTCGCCCAATTGCACAGCCGATGTTTTTACCGCGGCGATAATCTGCACCACGGACTTCTGCATATGGTTGATGTTGTTGCCCAATTGGCCCAGCTCATCCTCACGCTTTAGCGTCAGGGTGCGCGAGAAATTACCTTCCGCCAGATGCTGCAGATGCGCCATGATGCTGTTCATCGGCTGCAAAAAACTGACACGCAAGGTGTACCAGATAATCGCCATAACCAGCAGTGCTACCAGTATCACGACCAGTGTGGACCAAAAAGAAATCTGTTCACTGCGGGCACTGGTTGCTGCGACATGTTGTTGCACTTGCGCGGCAATTTCCTGCGCGGCTTCCAATAGCAGCCGACTCGGTTCCCGGTCAATACCGGTTACCGCGCTATCGCCTGCGGTATGATCAAAATTTGCCGCTCTGAATGCCTGCGCACCGCGCTGATATTCTATAAAGGCCGCCGCATGCGCAGCCAGAAAATCGCGCACCAGCGTTGCACTTTGACCTTCAGGCAAGGACGCCAGCAACGATTTTCCGTCAGCCTGAATATCCTCCTGTAACCGTGCAAACTGCGACCAATATTTTTCATATTGCTCAGGGTTGTGTCCGCGCAAGAGTACGTTCTTCCATTCCTGTACCTGGGTTTTGAAATTGAGATTGATCTCACTGATGCTACGTTCCTGCGCTGTATCGAGCATCAGAATCGTTTCGTAATCGTCGAGATGTTTATTCAGCTGTGTGATCGCGATGATGGCAGCCAGAAACAAACCGCCGAGCCCACCGCCCAGGATCGCCATCAGGCGCGTTTGCATACTTCTGTTTATACCTATCATGATTGCACTCCAATGAGGCTGTATAAAAACCAAACGTTAGACATTGATTTGAGCAGCACACGTGTCGGCATCAACCTGAAAAACTTCAGCAAAAAATTCACAAAAATTTAATAAAAATAACAATAGGCCGTTGTGCAGAGGGACGCCAGTGGTATGGTAAAAAATTTGCTGGCGCATTTATTTTCTTGTCATCTTTTTGTCATATTAAGAACCTAGAGTTCAGGTTCATCGTCCTTCGGTATAGATCCATGAAAATCTCCACGCGCTTGATGCTGGGCGCGATTGCCCTGACGGCTGTCGCGGTCATCTCCGCCGCCGGCACCACCGCATGGCTCGCCTTACAAGACAGTTCTGCGGCCATCGAAGAATCCATCGAACAACAATTTCAAGCGGTTGCCATCAGTCGGGAAAACCAGATACACGCGCAAATGCAAAGCTACAGTGATTTATTGCTGTCGCTTTCCCACGGTCGCTTGTTACAGGAAGCCGTGTACGGATTTGTGCGGCCGTTTGTGTCTTATCGCTATGAAGTGGAACCCATCACTACCGATGAACTGCGCGCGCAAATGCACGCATGGTATGCCACGCAATATCAGCCGGCTTATCAGGCACAAACTCACGGATTACAGGCACCCTATCAACAATGGCTGGATCAATTAAGCCACGAGGCGCTGCTGATCCAACGCTATTACCTGCACGACAATCCGCACGGCGTGACAGCGCTGGCGGCGTTAGAGGATCGCGCTGATGCCACTGTCTATGGACAACAACATCGGCGTTATCACAGCAGTTTGCGCGATCTGGTAGAACGATTCGGTTTTTCTGATTTGTTGTTGATCGACAGCCAAAGTCTGGCGGTGATGTATTCCGTCAATAAGGGTCCGATACTTGGCAGTTCGCTGGATAACGGCCCGTTCAAGGACAGTGCTCTGGCTGATATCAGCCGGCAATTGCGCCAGGCGACAAAAACGGATGTCATTATTTCACCTTTCAGTCACAGCAACTTTCGTTTTGGACAACAGGTGATTTATGTCGGTGTGCCGGTTTATCACGACATTCAAAGTCCGGATAAAAAGCTGGGCTTTTTGGTCGCCGAGATTCCCGTGCAACGCTTCAATGACATCATGACCGCCCAACGCAACTGGGCATCTTTAGGACTGGGTAATACTGGCGAAGCGTATCTGGTTGACCAACACGGAACCCTCGTAACGGAATTGCGCGAAGCTTACACAACACCGCAAACCTTGTTAGCGCAACTGCAACAAACAGTTTCGTCCGATACGTTTGCGGCAATGCAACGCACGCAGCACATCGGTGGTTGGTTGAATATTAATTCAGCGCCGGTCCAGCGCGCCTTGCGCGGCGATTCCGGGATCGCCTTCGAGCGCGATTACCTGGATCGGGAGATGCTCACCTCCTGGCGACCGATGCACATTGGGCAACAACAGTTTGCGTTGATTACCCAACAAGATGCACATGAAGCGTTTCACGCGCTGGAGCAAATGCAGATCAATATCTGGAGCAGCGTTGCACTCGCCGTTGTTTTACTCACCGGCATTGCCGCGTGCGCCGCATTTATGTTTTCCCGTTACTTCGGTGCACCACTGACGCGGCTGACACAGCAGATTCAGCAGGCGGCAAACGACAAAGATCTGAGTACCACATTTATCAGCACACGTACCGACGAGTTGGGTGATATCAGCCGTGCGCTTAACTCGCTCTTCGCTGTACTGCGCACAACGCTGGAAGATGTCGCTCATGCGACACAACATTCGTTCACTGCGGCCAATGAAAATGCCGCAACCAGCGAACAATGTCGGCAGGAAACCGAGCGGCAACGACGCGAAGCTCATGCACTGGACGGCGCCGCAACGCTAGTGGTGAATGCACTGGGAGAAATGTCGCATTCGTTAACGCAGATGACGCGCGAGGTTGAAGCGGCGACCCGTACCGCCGATGACGGCAAGCAACGCGTCAATGCCGTTGCCGTGCAAATGCGTACACTCTCGACCCAGGTAGCGCATTCGGGTGACAGCATGGTGGAGTTACGCAACGCTGCCGACAATATCGTTACCGTGTTAGTCACCATTCAGCGGGTGGCGGAACAAACCAATTTGCTCGCGTTAAACGCGGCGATTGAAGCCGCCAGAGCGGGTGAACACGGGCGCGGTTTTGCCGTCGTTGCCGAAGAAGTCCGTCGCTTATCGTTCGACACGCAAGCGGCCACCGGCGAAATTCAGGAATTGATCAATCACCTGCGCAGCACCGTCGACCAGACCGCCAGCGGGCTCGCCGCCGAACAGGAAAGTGCGGCACGTTGCGTAACGGAGTCGGAAACCGCTGAACAGGCCTTGCTGGAGATTCATCGCGCGGTAAAACAAGCCAGCGATGTCATCCAGTCCATTACCCAACAAGCCGAACTCGAAAGTGCCCGGGCAGAAGAGATGCGCCAGCGCCTGGCGATTATGGTGCAAGCGGTGAATGAAACAGACCAATCAATTATTCGTGTTGCCAACACGGCACAGCAACAACATCAGGTAGCACATCGCATGATTCAGGCTACGCGCCTGTTAAAAATTGCCTAGCGTCGTTGGTGCTGTTCAAGCTTTTGGCTGGTGGACTTCCCTGGCCGGTTGCGCAGCAATTTTTTCGTCGGCCCAGGCTTCTTCACTCGCACTCGATTCAGACCCATCTTGCTTTACGCTTTGCGCGGGTGAATACACCAGCGTAATCAACATCGGAAAATGATCCGAACCGAATGATGGCAAGCGTCGAATATCCTTGAGCGTAAAATGGTCGCTGTGAAACAGGTGATCCAACGGCCAGCGAACACACCAGTAATCCGCATGAAAACTGTTAAACATACCGCGCCCGACACGCGGATCGAGCAAGCCGCTGATCTTGCGAAACAAGCGGGTGGTTGCCGACCAAGCCACATCATTTAAGTCCCCCGCCACGATAACCGGCAGTTCAGCATCCACCACACTTTTTGCCACCACCAATAACTCCGCATCGCGCTCGGTCGACTCTTCATTTTCACTCGGACTGGGCGGCGCCGGATGCAAAAAATGCACGCGCACCTGTTGGCCGGACGGCAATATTGCCAGCGCATGCATGGAAGGAATATTGGGTTCGATTAAAAATTGTATGGCGGGGTCTTCCAGCGGCAAGCGTGAATATACGTGCATGCCGTAAAGATTTTCCAATGGACATTTGATGGTGTAAGGATAATCCGCGCCCAAGACATCCAGTTGCTGCTGCCACCAGGCATTCGTCTCCAGCGTCACCAGAATATCCGGCCGCCATTGATGCACCTCGCGTAACAAACCCGCGGCATTTTTATTGGTCGTGAGCACATTGGCCGTCATGATGCTGATGGTGTTATTCGCATCGTCTCCCGGAGCCAGCTTCACTTCAATAGGAAAGAATGGCGTGTACGCGGCGATCCACCACAATTGATAAACCAGACACAATACCGTCAGCCCCACTAACACCAGACTCGCGCTCTCTGAAAAATCCAGCAACATCAACTGCAACAACAACACCGCCGCCGCAACAACCGCAACCTGCAAACGCGGAAAATCCCAACCGCGCACCCACCAGGCTTCATAACGCCACAAGGTGATGAAAGTCGCCAACAACAGCAGGCCGTTGAGCAAGGCAAAGATGAATAACATGATAAGTATCCCTGATAGCGTAATCATTCCATTGTGCCGCTATAGCGAGCCTCATGCACCCGAGGCATCAGCAAAGTTATTCAAACTTTAGCAATCTGGCAGATAAATCACTGTGCGTTGGCGGACCAAGCGAACCGGATGGGTAGGTTCATATGTCAGGGGTAGTTTGGCGTTAGGGCATTGGTTTCGAAACCCTCAATTCAGGGATGAATTGAGGGAGCTACAGGGATGTATGCATGCGTTTTCGAAACCAATGCCCTAATGACAAACGGCTTGCGGAGTACCAATCAGAAAATGCTGGTAACGCGTTTACAACTTGGTAATTCTCAACCAATTAATATTCCAGCCACTTTGCGGCGCATACAAACCAACACTATGCGTACCCGCCGGCAACTGCACATCGCGATACACCGTCGTCCAGCTCTGCCAACCACCAGTCGACGGAATCGTCACCGTCCCAAGCTGCGTCGCACCACCATTCAAATCCAGCGACAACTGCGCCCCACTGGGACTCGCCACCCGAAACTCAACGCGATAACTACCTGCTGTCGGAAAATTAACGTTGGCGTAACTCATCCAATCTCCCGCATCGATCCAACCGACATTCAAACCACCACCAACATCCTGGGTCGCCTCCGTCTGTACACCGGACATATAGCTGTAAGACTCCGCCTGGATCAGTTGCGAAAACGCGGGCGAAGAACTGCTGGACGACGAACTGCCATTACCATCAAGACTTTGCACATAAGTCGTACCAGCAGCGCGCAGGTTGGCCACCGCCTGATTGACGAGCGCCGGAGACACAATGTTGTCCTTCTCAAAATACACCCAGTCGATATCTTCGTAATATTCGCGGTAGGTTGAGGTATTCAGGTAACCGCGCGTATTACACGCCGGATCAAAACAATCGTTGCTGAACCAGATCTGGAACATCAGGTACATCGGATGATCCGGCGCAACCGCACCGCTGAAACCTTCCTGGAAAACACCGTCGATATAAAAAGACACATAGCCATCCATCACCTGCGCCACCAGCGTGCGCCATCCTGCCAAACTGCCGGTGCGAACGGTATGACCGCGACTCGTAGGATCGCTGAAATCGACAATCCGATAAGTGCTCATCCACATCGCGGGAGTACCCGATCCCGTCCACCAACCGCCATTGGCCAGATATTCAAAATCGATTTCGCTGTAAGGTTCTGCGCCTTCGATGTAATCCGTCAGGCCGAAAAAGGTTTCAATCACCGTGTCGCCGTCCGGGCCGATAGAGGGCGTATCTGTAAAAAACATACGCGCGGCCCAGGTGCCATTTTTGTAAACCTGCTCAACCCGTGCGACTTCTGTTTGCGACGAGGTACCGGCGGTGGATTGGTTGGTAGCCGTATTGATATTGTTGCGATTGACATTGGTGCTCGCCTTGAGCCGCATCAATTTATTGCCGGAGGACGCCGGGTCATTCACGAAGGACACGTTGGCCGTGCTCCAGGTGCCGTTAGCCAGACCCGGCCCGCCATTCCAGGTGCGGATGCGCCAACCATTCCCGGTCAATTGCGCGGTATTGCTATAACTGAAATCATCGAACAGCACTTGTTGCGCATGAACCAGTGGCGCCAACAGCGCCAAAAGCAACGCGCCGACAAGATGCCGGGCGAGCCTGATTGATACTTTTTGATTGACCGAATACATGAATTTCTCCTGACAGTTTTTTTGGTATGAGGATGAAAATTGTCGCTGTGAATGAACACGCCGTTCACGCTAACACCCACCCATAACCCCAACAATACAGCGCCCCAAACTCGTACCGACACTGCCGAAAGTCGAACCCACAGAACCCACCAGTTCACAATAAATGGCAAACAAACACGCCATACGCATGCCAGGTGTTACCTGGTTGCGATGGATTTAACCGCACCATTCGTCGCGCTTATCTGCAATTCCGCCCGCCGCTCTGTCGTTCCGTCCGCTTCCACTCGGCCCATTGGTCAGGGGTTGATAGCCTATCTCTTCACCCACATCGGGTTTCACTACAGTTAAAGGAGAGTCATATGAAACATGTTCATTTTCAGGGAGTCACCAGCAGCCTCCAACGGGCTGAACAGGCAGTAAAAGATTTTGCCGGTGAATTCCGCCAATGGCTGCGCCAGGCCAACTGGCTGGAGATTTTATTGCTGTGCATTCCGGTGGCATTAGCGATTACGTTATTGCCGCTGGTGTTGTTATTGTTTGTTCTCTGCATGCTCGCCCGCTGGCTGATGAGTCCGGCTAATCCGCCCGAAAAAAACGGACTGGTCGTAGACAACAACGTCACTGACACCGATGATAAGCCCCAGGCTGTCAATCAATAACGCAATGGCCGCAAGGAAATGGAGTATCAACCGATGAACCACAAACCGACCACACCGGACCACAATCCGGAAACCAATTTCAGCAAACTTTGGTGGCAATTCTTTGACTGGGTTGCAGTGGTTCCCTGGCCCAAGATGGTGGTGCTCTGTTTCCTTGCATTTATCGTCGCCGGTATTTTGCATTTGCCGTCGATTTTTTATCTGGCCATCCTCGCCACCATCGTGATGAAGATTTTGGCTGGCGGTAAACGGCGCGCCGACATCGCCGCCAGCGCCGCCTCCGAACGCGCCGATGTGGAAGCGCTGGAAAGGCGGTTACTGGAGGCCCAGGTGGCCGTACTGCAAGCCCAGGTCGAGCCGCATTTTTTATTCAATACATTGGCCTTGATCGGCCAATACATTGAAACTGATCCACCGGAAGCCGCGCGGATTCACCGACACCTGATTGATTACCTGCGCGCGGCCGTTCCGCAGATGCGCGCTGGCGGCGGCACGACACTGGCGGAACAAATTAATTTATCGCGCGCGTACCTCAATATCATGCAAGCGCGCATGAAAGAGCGGTTGCGTATAGCTATTGACGTGCCGGAAGCATTAAATGAGGCGCGCTTCCCGCCAATGATGTTGCAAAGCGTGGTAGAAAACGCCATCAAACACGGCCTCGAACCCAAACTGGCCGGTGGTGAAATTAAAATTCGCGCGCGCCTTGCAGAAGGTGATTTAGTGGTGGAGGTCATCGACAACGGTGCCGGCTTTAACCCCCGAGCAAAAGACGGTGTCGGTCTGGCCAACATCCGCGAGCGATTGAAAATATTGTACAGTGGCAAGGCGCAACTGGTGATTGAAGTTCCGCCACAGGGCGGCACAGCGGTGGCAATCCATGTACCCTACCATCTCAATGAAAAATAAATAACCTGATAAAAATATGAACCGGAGTTCCGTCTGATGCCCACCGCCATCATCGTTGACGACGAAGCGCCCATGCGCGCCCAACTGCACCGCCATTTAAAAAATGTATGGCCACAGCTGGCGATCGTAGCGGAAGCCAGCAGCGGCGTTGAAGCGATTGAATTAGTGACGCGCCACAAACCGGACATTATTTTTCTCGACATCCGCATGCCCGGCCTCAGCGGCATCGAAACAGCCAAAGTGTTGTACAACAAATGCCATATCGTCTTCGTTACCGCTTATGACCAATACGCCGTGCAGGCGTTCGACCAAGGCGCGATTGATTATCTGCTTAAACCCGTGGACGACGAGCGCTTGCGTCTCACCTGCGAGCGCTTAAACGCGCGCTTGCAGAGCCAACCGGAAAATATCGAAGCCCTGTTAAAAAACCTGCTGCAGTTTGAAGAAGGCCAAACGCCGAATTATCTCCGCTGGATTCAGGCCAGCGTAGGTAACAGCTTGCGCATGATCAGCACCCAGGAAATTTTATTTTTTCGTGCGGATGATAAATACACGCGTGTGCAAACGGAGAAAGCGGAATTTCTGATTCGCAAGCCGTTAAAAGACCTGGCACTGGAGCTGGACCCGCAGGAGTTCTGGCGGATTCATCGCGGGATTTTAGTGCGCGTGGATGCGATTAGCGAAGTCACCCGCGATTATCGCGGGCGCCAGATTGTGCATGTGCGTAATCATCCTGAGCATCTTGAGGTGAGTCGGAACCATTCGCATTTGTTTCAGCAGATGTAGGGGATTTTCTTGTGAGATAGGAGTTGCGAAGTGTCATTCGAGACTCGCCGTAACAAACAGGCAGGACAGCCTGTTTGCACAGCAGAGCTGCCCGCAGGGTGAGCTACAGGGATGTAGCGAATGAATACATCCCTGTAGGCTCATCACCGACATCCGTGTCGGTGATGGTCTCGCATGACACTTCGCAACTCCTCATGTGCTAGTCGGAGAGATCTGGTGTTGTTTTT
This sequence comes from Cellvibrio sp. PSBB006, assembly GCF_002162135.1. Taxonomy (NCBI): domain Bacteria; kingdom Pseudomonadati; phylum Pseudomonadota; class Gammaproteobacteria; order Cellvibrionales; family Cellvibrionaceae; genus Cellvibrio; species Cellvibrio sp. PSBB006. The sequence continues at coordinate 2,818,600 of NZ_CP021382.1, forward strand.
TAACGGCTAATCCGGTATCTGTATTAAATAACCACCATAAACCTTGCACCGCTGTTGTGGGGAACGCCGTTGCATGCGTCGCATTTTCTATAACGCGGAACTCCACGTTCAATTTTTTCAGGTTTCGGTTTTCTAAGCGCGTGTAGAACTCCTTGGCATCGCCAACCATATCGTTTTTAGGACTGTCTTTAGCCGGGATTTCATCCGCCCCAACCGATATAAATAGATTGGCTTCGATATTCTGGTGAATTTTGGTTTTCGATTCCAGCGTCAGTATATATTTATTATCCCACCACACCGATGGGCTGCCGAGGATGTAGTTTTTAAATATATCTGGCGCGGTTAAAAAGATATACATACCAAACAATCCGCCAAACGAGTTGCCGATATAAGTCCGATTTTCAGCATCTGTACTAACACGCTGCTCGATATAAGGAATAACATCATCGCGAATAAAAGCGAGATGCCTTGCTGCCTCACCCGAAGGGTCTTTAAAGCCCGGAGAACTCGGCGTAGGCGTATAGTCCCGCTGCCTACTGAGACTCGGCGTATGACCTTTCTGCCAGGAAATTCCCACGAACATCACGTTTTCCATGCGTTTGAAATTCACAGGGTAACGTGCGGCACCGGTTGTTATTGGAAATGTATAAGGAGAGTCAGTCATATACACAACTGAATATTTTTTCTCGTCGGAGTAATTGTGCGGCAACTGTATATGAAGTTCATAGACTCGCTTGGTGCTCGAATCCTGAATCTCTACAACCTGGGTTCTCGGTAACTCGAAAGCCGGTTCCTGATCAGCTTTTATGGGGAGACAAACGAGGAAAGCAACGAATAAAAATGATATGCATCCATAACGAAAGAAATTGCCAAACATAAGCTTACCGAGTTTCGTGCGCGAAATTGCTTCAAGGAATTGCCCTGCGAAGCTCCCAAATAACTATATTGTGCTTAATCAACCTTAAGCTTTTCGTCGTAGTTCCCGAAGAGCACCACTTATAACGCGAAATGAAGAGCGCAATAATAATAACGCCAGCAAAGACGCGATAATGATATCGGGCCACCCGGATTGAAATAGCCAGACACCAGCGGCCGCGATAAATACAGACAAATTGGAAGCGATGTCATTGCGCGAACATTCAAAGACGGAGCTCATATTAATATCCTCGCTCCGATGCTGCCATAACAGCCACAAACACAGCCCGTTGGCGGCCACTCCGGCCAAGCTGAAGATACCCATAACCTCATAGGAAGGAACGACGGGATTAAATAACTTCCAAACCACCTGCCCAACAACCACTGATGCGCCGAGAAATATTAAAAAGCCTTTGAACAGCGCAACCCTTGCTTTAGCCTGCACGCTGTGCGCGACGACGTACAAACTTAACCCGTAGGTCAGTGCATCGCCCAGGTTATCCAAACTGTCCGAAAGCAGCGCCGTCGATTGCCCATAAAAGGCTGCGCCGACAATAAAAAAGAACATAACAGCATTGACCCAAAGCACCTTTATCAAGGTACTCTTCTGCCGCGCACGAAGTGCATCTACTGCACAATTGTTTTCACAACAAGAACCACCCATCAGGGCCTCCAAACTCTATCAATGCCTTACGGCTAGCACAGCTGAATTTTTTAAACATCAATTTATCAACACTCGATAAAGCGGATTGCGGAGCGCTGTGCTGGACCATCACCGACACGGATGTCGGTGATGGTCCAGCACAGCGCTCCGCAATCCAGCTAATGGCACGCTCAAAAAATCACTAACCTTCCCCCACAACCTTCTGCAACTCCCCCATCACCCACTTCACCAACGCATCCTGCTGCTTCGCTTTCCATTGATCCTGTTGCAAGGATTTTGCCCATTGCAATAACTGCACTTGTTCCTGGCGCGACCAATCGGTGGCGCTGGTGCGGAGGGTGAGTGCGCCGCGTTCGGCGTGGGGGCGGTGCCAGAGTTGGCGGGTGACGGTGAGGGCGCGGGCCATGACGACGAGGGGGAAATTGGGATGTTGCACCGGGCCGGCGAATTCTTTTTGTTGTGCGAGCGGTAACCAACCGATGCGCTTTCCGGGGAGTTGCCGTGCGGCTAGCCAGCCCCCGACGGAGCCGATAACGCCGCCGGATAATGCACCTAATAAAAATGAACTGCCGCCTAAACCGGCGTCGACAATTAAACCGGTTGCGGCGCCGGCGGCACCGCTGACCAATAATAATTCGCGTTGTTTTAAGCCCCACAAATACCAGGTTTCGGTATTCATTAATGTGTCGCTGCCGAGATCCCACTGTGCGTCATTTTCAAACACGAAATGATTGTGTCCCCAGGCGCTGCTGATGTGTTTGAAAAATTGTTTTTCCTGTTCATCCAGCGCGCGCCGCAAACGTTCTTCGGCCTGGCTCAATCCACTTTTATCTAACAGCGTTACCGGTTCGCGTCGGTTAATTTGTTCGCACCAATAATTGGCGAGATTAAAGCCGACATCCTGCAAGCGTTGTTGATCGCGCTCGGCGAGGCCCGCGCATAATTCGCTAATGGATTTGCTCCACTCCGGAAGCAGTTCGCCCATGGCACGAAATAAGGTTAAACGTTCCGGCACGCTGGCGGTGAGCGGATTGAATATACGCACCCATTGGAAAAATTGTGTCAGCGTGCGCTGCCATTCATCCAATGCGCGCGGTTCGCCCATGGGGTTTATTACCGCCATGCGCGGCTGGCCGGTCCAGCGCAGGATTTCCATCTCCGCTTCATCGGCGGGGCTGACCGGTTGTGCGCCGTCGACAACATACAAGATGCCCGCGCCAGCCATGATGGGCGTGAGCAACGCAACCTCATCAGGAAATTTTTGTGCGTGGCCCGGTTCGCGCAAAAATTGTTTTACGCGTTCGGAACGATTTGCGGAGCTGACTTCTTCGCTTTGCAGCCAACTTAACACCTGGCGTGCGCGTTGGAAGCCGGGTGTGTCAGTCAATTTAAGCAACACGCGTTGGTCGAGCAGAAATTCAAACGTATCGGCGCTGGTGGTGGTGCCCGATTCGGCACCGATACGCACACTGTCATTTTCGGTGAGCGTGGAGACGATGGAGGATTTGCCCTTGTTGGGATGGCCCACCACACATAAATGAGGAATAGTCATCAGGTGGTTTCCTTAAGCCAGACAAGTTGTTGTTGATTGGCGAAGGCGCGCCAGCTGGCAAGATGACGCGCCGGGTCCGTGGTGGCATCACACACGGCTTGCAATGCCTGCCGGGTGATGCCGGCGGTGCGCGCCAACTGAATCAGATCGCTCAGTTCTGCCACCGGCGAGCGGCTGGCGTTGACCCGCCATAACAGGCTGTGCGGTTTGTCGACGAGCAGCGCTTTGAACGCGGCCTCATCGTGTTGCCAATCGGCAATGCCTAACATGGTGCCGGCATCGCTGCGAATTTCCCAGTGGATAACCGTCGCGTCTTGCCAGTCGGTCGGCGACGCTTCGCTGGCGACACTTACTGGCGTTGTCGTCACTGTCATTTGCGGCGCCCTAACATTTACGTCGTGGCCACGCAAGTGACGCAGCCGCACAGCCAATAATCCGCGCAGCACTAATCGCGGCAACAGGTTGTAACACAACAGGCTCGCCATCAAAAACGGCCACCACTCACCGGCGGCGGTGATGTTGTCATTCGGCGCGATTCTTATATAGCGGGTTGACTCAATAACGCTCGCATCCGGCACTGCCGCCGGCCAAAGCCACTGCCAGGGTGTCGCAATCGTTTCAATCAGCGCGAGGACCGTCTGTTGCTCATCAATCAGCGTCGAACTCCAGCCAAACGCCAGGTCCGTAAACAGCAACAACAACCAATAACCGACAAGCATGCCCACGCCTATCAGCAACCAGAAACTTTGCAGCAGCGCCAACATCTCCAACCGCTGGCGTTTTGACGGATGCCAATGCACCGTGCGATTGCGCCATTGGAATAACCAGGGCCGGCCGCTCCCAAAGAACATCGCCCATAAGGACGCAACAGAACCCAACAAAGGCAAACCCGCCCACAGCAACCAGATCCACAACACATTGATTCGCCCGCTCGGGCTGTAACTGAGCGAACCGGCCGCAATGCCCACCCCCAACAACAGGGCGACGGGCCACAACAACCAGGAAACCTGTGGCGGCAGTGTGAGGGATGGGGAGTTGGTCAATTGCATATCCGGGCCAGTCAGCAAAAGAGGGGATAGTAGCAGTATTAACGGGCGAGAAAACCTTGGTCGCATATGAAGTATCAGCAACTGCAAAGGTAGCTGTTGAGGGTACAAGGGGAGTTGAAACCCTCACGTCAAGGACGACGTGAGGGAGCTACAGGGACGTATTCACCGCGTTTTCAACTCCCCTTGTACCCTCAACAGCGGCGTCAAAGCGACGGTGCCACATACATATCTGGCAATTCGTTCTCAAACAACACCAGGGCATGACGGGAAAAATGCAGGAAATCCGCCGCGCCTTCGTGGCCTTCGTAAGGCACATAAAAATGATCGCGCCCTTCACGCTCGCGGTTGGCGTTGCGCCAGACCATCATATAGGCCAGTTGTCGCGTCGTGGCGTTGGCTTTGATCGCCGGTAAGACGGTTTCCGTCCAAAACTTCGGGTTGGGCAATTTATCCTGGCCGCCTTCCGTCAACGCGGCGATTTTGCCTTTCTCATTGGCGATCTCAACAATCCCTTGCAGGCTGCGCGCGAAGTCTTGTTTTTGTTGTTCTGCCGGGGCCTCGTTGGCGGGGTGGCCGAGATCCCAGTAGTTGTCCAGGCCGATGATGTCGACATAGTCGTCGCCGGGGTAACCGTAGAGATAGTCGCGTTTGAAGTGGTTGATGTCCGTGCGGCTGCGGTCGGGCGAGAAGGCGTAGATCAGGTTGTGCACCTTGTTGTCATCGCGCAGGTATTCCACAGTGAAGCGCCAGAGCGCGATGTAATCTGCTTCGCTGGCGTGGCCCTTGCCCCACCAGAACCAGTCGCCGTTGTGCTCGTGCCAGGGGCGGAAGATGAGCGGAATGTAATGCTTTTCGCCCTGCTCATCGGTCAGCGCCAACTGCTCGTTAAAGGCAACAAAAGCATCCAGATACGCCTTGAGCTGATCATGCTTGCTGCCGCCGGGAATGATCTCGGCCACAGTGGGCCGGGTATCCCAGGCATTGCCGCCGGTGGCCGGGCTGTTCATGTGCCAGCTGATGGTGATCACCCCGCCGCGTTGATAGGCCGCCTGAATCCAGCGGCGCATACGCGCGAAGTTAACCTTGTCGAGATTTTCCGGCGCATCCAGCTCCAGGTTGCCGATCTCCCAACCGTAGAGTGCGGGGTGAGAGTCGGTCACATCGCGCGCGTCGGAACGATCTTCGTCGCCTTCCCACAGCACGCCATAAGCCAGGGCGTCCTGATGGCCGAATAACACATGCTCGGGGCTTAATCGATGCAAATTCTGATAGAGCGCACGGGTTTGTGCGGTAGCTTTTGCGTCCACGAGAGACACAGCGTTAGCCGTGTGCTCCGGGTCGGAATCCGCGCAGGAGATGAGGATGAACAAGCTCGCCAAGGCGAGAAAGCAACGGGTGAATAAACAGGGTAGCCATTTAGCAGTAGCAGTGTGGGTTTTGATCATGGGCAAACTCACGCAGATAGTTATGTTTAATGTTCTCCAAAGATGTGCTTTATGATTTTTTTCCGGGGACGCGCACAATAAATTCGCCGGATTTGCCTGCTGTTGGACGCCCATACTACCAGCTAGGGCGAGATGCGGCGCCAACCAAATTGCTAAAAGTTTTTCCTTGGCCCGTTGCGTATTTTTCACTTGAGCAGGCTCGGTGAATTCCGTAGCCTTGCGGCTTTCACCTGCGGATAACCCCATGGAATTCACCTTCCCCGCCATCGGAATCGTCCATTCCTGCTTCAAGGAAAAGTTTGGCATCCCCCGTCAACCGGGATTGGTGCCGCTGGCGCGCGCGCAATTGGAATTGCTACCTCCCTATGATGATCCCGCCGCGCTGGACGGCTTGGAAACTTGCAGCCACCTGTGGATTCAATTTGTGTTCCACGCCAACCGCCGCGAAGAGTGGAAACCCAGGGTCAAACCGCCGCGCCTCGGCGGCAATAAAAGCCTCGGTGTCTTCGCCACCCGATCACCGGTTCGGCCGTCTCCGATCGGTTTGTCCGTGGTGCGCCTGGAGGGTATTCATCAGGAAGAGGGCAAGCTGTGGCTGGCGTTATCGGGGGTTGATCTGCTCGACGGCACGCCGGTCCTGGATATCAAACCCTACGTGCCGTATGTGGATTGCGTGGCGGATGCGGTGAACGGGTTTGCGGCGGAAGCACCCCCACAAATGCCGGTACGCTTTTCTGCAACGGCCCTGGATTTCTGCGCGGATTATCACCGCAGCAACGGGCTGGATCTTCAATCATTGCTGACGCAAATCCTGCAACAGGACCCACGCCCTTCGTATCAGACGCTCGATCCCGCCCGGGTGTATGGCATGCGCTTGCTGGATCTGGATATACGCTGGCGTTACGCAGCACAAAACGCAGAATCTTTTGCCCTCGTAACGGACGTCGTCGTCACTGGCTGATCAGCATGTTATTCATTGGGCCACTTGCTTACTAGCAACGCCGCATTCACCCCACCAAAACCAAATCCATTACAAAGCGCATGTTGAACGCGCTGCTTTCTGCTGTGCAGCGGGATGAAATCCAGACCCTGCAAATCGTCATCCACTTGCTCCAGATTCAGCGTGGCGGGTAACCGATCTTCTATCGTCGCCATCACCGTAAAGATGCTCTCCACTCCACCGGCGGCTCCGAGCAAATGGCCGGTGGCTGATTTGGTGGAGGACACCGGCACTTGCGGCAAGTGCTCGCCAAACACCGCGCGCAAACTGGCCACTTCAGCGCGATCGCCCACCGGGGTGGAGGTTGCGTGAGCATTCACATAATGAATATCCGCCGGTTGCAAGTTTGCCATCGCCAGGGCGCGCCGCATGGCCGCTGCCGCACCGGCACCGTCTTCGGGTCCCGAGGTAATATGATGTGCATCGCTACTGGTGCCATAACCGCTCAATATCGCCAGCGGTGTCGCACCGCGGGCCAGTGCATGCTCCAGGGTTTCGATCACCAATAAACCGGCGCCCTCGCCCATCACAAAACCGGTGCGCTGCGCATCGAAGGGGCGCGATGCGGTGTGCGGTGTGTCGGCCTCTCTCGACAGCGCTTTCAGTGCATGAAAGCCTGCCAGGGACAGCGGATCAACACAGGCTTCTGTACCACCGACCAAAGCCACTCTGGCTTCACCGCTGCGAATCAGCCGCATGCCATCGCCAATCGCCTGAACACCGGCGGCGCACGCAGTTACTGGTGTGCCCAATGGGCCTTTAAAACCATAACGGATAGAGACATTACCCGCCGCCAGGTTGGCGAGGAACGCCGGCACCGTAAACGGCGACAACTTGCGATAGCCCCGTTCATCCAGTGTTTTTTGTGCCTGGGTAATGATGGAAAAGCCGCCGATGCCAGTGCCAATGATAGTGGCTGTGGCTTCCTGGTCGGCCAGACTTTGCGGATGCCAGCCGGCCTGGGCCAAAGCTTCCTGCGCCGCTGCCAGGGCATAAAGTGAAAACCGATCCAGCTTTTTACGCTCTTTCGGCTCAATGACCGCATCGGCATCGAACCCGGCTTCAGCATCCCGGGAAATGTCCGGCACCAGACCGGCGATGCGAATGGGGAAGTCGCTGATATCAAAACGATCAATAAAACTGATACCCGACTGACCGGCAATCAGCCGTTGCCAGACCGGCTTGACACTACAACCGAGAGGGCTGACCATGCCCATACCGGTGACTACGATGGGTGAATTCATGATATACCTCATGTCTCGCTATTCGCTGTTGTGTTGCGCGTAAATCAGACAGATAACTCTACTCACCACCACCTTATGATCAAGATCATATTCAGACACTAGCAGCCCATGCCCTATCCCAAAGACCAGAAAATCAAATCCCGTGCCCGTATCCTTAAATCGGCCACGGAGCTGTTTTTTCGCTACGGTTTTCAGAAGGTGTCCATCAACCAGATCATGAAAGAAGCGCGCATGACCCACGGGGCGTTTTATGCGCACTTCGAATCCAAGGAAGCACTGTTTTCTGCGTCTTTTCTGGAAACCCTTAAGGATCGTGGACGGGCGCGACTGGTCAAGGCGCCGCTGCCAGTGAAAAAATTGATCGCCCTGGCAACCAGCTACCTCAATTTGCGTCAGCAGGAAAACCTGGAACCGGCGCCGGAAACCCTGCTGTTCAATGAAATTGGCCAGCACGACGAACGCATCCGCCCGCTGTTACAAAACTCCTACGACCACCTGCGCAAACTGCTTGAAAACCGTATTACCGCTATCAGCCGTCTGCAAAAACTCGACATTAACCCGAGCCTGATCAGCGACCGCGCCCGCGCCGTTCTCGCCTCGCTGGTCGGCGCCATCACCCTCGCCCGTATGCTTCCGGACGAAACCGAACGCTGCGCCATATTAAACGCCGCGCAAACGCAGATTCTGGCGTTGATGGGTGTGAAGCCACGGCAGCTGGTTGAACATTAACAGCGTGTCGGCAGGCGCTTTTATCAGTTTCTTAATTTCATCGACTCGTTCCATCACAAGGACATCACCATGAAGGCCCTCAAACTCTTTTTACTCGCCGTGCCCCTGTCCCTCGCCGCCTGCAATGCCAGCATGCCGGAAATCTTGCAAACCAGTGCCGATGTAGCCAGTGCCAGTGGATATGGCAATCAGGCGCAGTTGGTACGCGGCATCAAGGATGCGCTGGAGCTGAGCAGCGGGCGCGCTGCGACCAGCCTGTCGCAAACCGGCGGCTACAGTAACAATCCGCTGTACCGCATTGAGTTGCCGCAATCGGTCCAGCCTATCGCCAGCACCCTGCGCCAGTTCGGTTTGGGCGGCCAGTTGGATAAGGTCGAAACGCTAATGAACCAGGGCGCGGAGAAGGCAGCGGTTGAAGCGAAGGACGTCTTTATCAGTGCCGTGCGCAATATGACAGTGACGGACGCACTGGGGATTATTCGCGGTCACGACACGGCGGCCACGGACTATTTCCGTCAGCAAACCGAGTCCACCCTGCGCCAGCGTTACCTGCCCATCATCCAGCAGAACCTGCGGCAGATCGGTTTTTACAACCAGTACCAACAGCTGCTTGGTACCTATAAGCAACTCCCCATCGCCAACAAGCCGGACCTGGATCTCGAACAGCATGTGTTAAACCAGAGCCTGACGGCGTTATTCAAGGAAGTAGCTACCCAGGAACAACTGATCCGCAAGGACCCGGTTGAGCGCGGCAGTGCCATCATCGGTGCGGTATTCAGCAAGTAATTGGCGCCGGGCGGCGCGCAGCCACAGGATGAGCTGTGCTATCATGCCGCCCGTTTTTATCCCCCCGTTTCCACTCCCGATCAGAGATTCCCGTCAGGCGCGGGCCACAGTATTGCCAGAGGTCAGACTTTCATGAGCAAGACGTCGTTAGACAAAAGCAAGATCAAATTCCTGTTGCTGGAAGGCGTTCACCAATCCGCGGTCAATACGCTTAACGCCGCCGGTTATACCAACATTGAATATCTGAAGACCGCCCTGGGCGAAGACGAATTGATCGAGCGGATTCAGGATGCCCATTTTGTCGGCCTGCGCTCGCGCACCCAACTGACCCGCCGCGTATTCGAAAATGCGCCCAAGCTGATTGCCGCCGGTTGTTTCTGTATCGGCACCAATCAGGTAGATCTGAAAGCGGCGCAGGAACACGGCGTTGCGGTTTTCAATGCACCCTACTCCAACACCCGCTCCGTCGCCGAACTGGTGATCGCCGAAGCTATCCTGTTGCTGCGCAACATTCCCGCAAAAAATGCCGTGTGTCATCGCGGCGGCTGGGATAAATCGGCTATCGGCTCTTACGAAATTCGCGGTAAAACCCTGGGACTGATCGGTTACGGCTCTATCGGCAGCCAGACCAGCGTGCTGGCGGAAGGTCTGGGCATGAATGTCTGTTTTTACGACGTAATCACCAAGTTGCCCCTGGGCAATGCAACCCAGATGCGTAGCCTGGATGAGTTACTGAGCACAGCTGATATCGTCAGCCTGCATGTGCCGGAAACCCATGCCACACAAAACATGATCGGCGCGCGGGAAATCGGTTTGATGAAGAAAGGCGCGATCCTGCTCAACGCTTCGCGCGGGACAGTGGTGGATATTGATGCTCTGGCCCAGGCAGTCCGGATCGGCCACTTGTCGGGCGCCGCCATTGATGTCTTCCCGGAAGAACCCAAAGCCAATGACGATGAATTTATCAGCCCCCTGCGCGGCCTGGACAACGTCATCCTTACCCCGCATATCGGCGGTTCCACCATGGAGGCCCAGGCGAATATTGGGGTGGAAGTGGCAGAGAAGTTAATTAAATATTCCGACAACGGCACCACTACCAGCTCGGTCAATTTCCCGGAAGTGGCTTTGCCTGGTCATCCGGATGCGCATCGCTTGCTGCACGTCCATGCCAACGTGCCGGGCGTGATGTCATCCATCAACAAAATCTTCTCCGACTTCAACATCAACATCGTCGCGCAATATCTGCAAACTAACGAGAAGGTTGGTTATGTGGTAGTGGATATTAATTCGCCGTATAGCGAGGAGGCGTTGGAGAAGTTGCGTAATGTGGAAGGGACGATTCGGTGTCGGGTGTTGTTTTAATTACGGCTAGAATTTACTTCGCACACCGTTTGTCATTAGGGTGTTGATTTCGAAAACGCATGAATACATCCCTGTAGCTCCCTCAAGTCGTCCCTGACTTGAGGGTTTCGAAATCAACACCCTAACGCCAAACTCGCATCGGATTAATCTGCGATTTACCAAAGAAAGCAACGCTAGTACTTATCTCTTCAACCGATGCGCCACGTACTCGGTTACCACTACCAACAAAACTCCCGCCAACGCACTTAAACACGCTGCAAACAACATCGGCTCTACGCCAGTTACTGAGAGGTATTCAAACGGGCTGAGATTAGCTTGTTGCAAAACAACGATGTTGCCATCGCTATCTAGCGTCGTGGTCAGCACCTGCTTCCAGGGCCAGGTGACGTAGAGCGAGCCTACGAGGAAGCCGATCAGGGTCGCCAGTGTCGCGCGGTGGTAGCTCGTCAGCAGCCAGGAGAGGAAGCGGGAGAAGATGATCAGGCCGCAGATGCAGCCCAGGCCGAAGGCGAGGAGTTTGCCGATTTCGAGGTTGTGGATGGCGTTGAGGAAGACCGGGTATAGGCCAACGAGTAAGAGGATAAAGCTGCCGGAAATGCCGGGTAATATCATGGCGCAGATGGCGACGAATCCGCCCAGGAAGAGTATCCAGGCGTAGCCCGGTAGCTGGGCCGGGGCCAGATTCGCTACGGCATAGATAAAGGCGGCGCCCATCAGTAGTGCAATCCAGTGGGGCAAGCGCCAGCTGGTTTGGGATTTACCGAGCAGGTAAATTGAAGCTAACACCAGGCCGGAGAAGAATGCCCATACCAGGATGGGGTAGGTTTCCATGGCGATCAGTACGATGGCGGCGAAGGTTTTCAGACTGACGAGGATGCCGCCGAAGAGGGCGAGAAGGAAGTTGCCGTTGATGTAGCGCCAGGTGTTGGCGAGGCCGTCTGTCTTGAGCATCAGTAAAACGGCGGGGGTGCAGCGTTTGAGGGAGTTTAACCATTCATCATAAACGCCGGTGATAAAGGCGATGGTGCCGCCTGATACGCCGGGCACTACGTCCGCCGCGCCCATGCACATGCCTTTCAAAAAGATAACCAGATAATCCTTGATACTGCGCTGTTCTTGCGTCAAAACAGTTTCCTCACGTCAGTGAATTCAAGCGGCAGGTGCCTCCGCTGGACTCACAGAGGCAAGGCATTCTACCGGTTTCACTCGTTGAAGAAATAGCTTTGGATATAGGTGAAGACCTGCGCGCGATATTCTGTGCTTTCGTTAACCAAATGATGCCCGGCATCGGCGATCAACTTGACCTCGGCGTTGGGTAATTTTTCGCGCAATTGTTCAAGGTTGTAGCGCCATTCCACAGTTCGATCGCCAGTTCCCTGTACAATCAGCATCGCTTTATCCAGCGGTTTGAAGTGGCGGAAACCTTCAGCCCAGATTTTCATGGCTGTAATCCAGACCACAGACAGGTATTGCGATTGCAAGGGATCGCGGCGCGCGATGAAGTCAGCAAATTCCGGATCATGGGAGCTGGGGGTAAACCGCCGCGGCACATGGCTGACGAAACCTTTGAGCAGGCGGTAGAGCATACGGCCGGAGCGCCAGCCACGCGGCAAAATCAGCGGGGCACAAAGCGCAAATTTAGCGAAATCATCCGGTGAGTAACGCCAGCAATAGTTGAGCAACACAGCGCCGCCCATGCTTTGCCCCAGCGCAAAACGGTGTTGCGGTAAGAGATCCCGGGAGCGATTTAACAGATCGGCAAGCACATCGGCGTAGTGATCGAAGGAATCAATTGATGCCGTCATGCCGCTGCTGAGTCCGTGGCCGGGCAAATCAAAAGCCAGGACGGCATACCCTTGTTGCAACGCCAATTGAATGGGATGGTGATACACCCCGACGTGATCGTAATAACCATGGACAATGACGACGGTGCCCTTGGGTTTTGGTGGTAACCAGTAGTGAGTCGCCACCCGGAAATTGTTGCTGTCGACACGCCCGAACCCGTGCACAACCTCAGGAAATTCGCGTGCGAAATTAATGTGGTAGTAGTCGAGATAGGTTTGTGGATCAGCCTCCAGCGGCCATCGCCGATCCTGTTCGGCCACGAACTGAAGTGGCGGTAATTCCTCTGCCAAGCGAAACAGCAGTTCTTTATCGAGTATCATGGAATCGGACACTCAGGCCTCTCTGGGTAAAGTAGTGTTAAACAAAATCACAGGCCCGGGCTTCCACGTAAGACTTGATCCTCTGGATGCAATTCCCTGGATGCAAAGGGCTGAGGTAAATTCCCCTCTGTCGGGGATACAAAATGATTACCTGACTTATGCCCCGCGATGATGCAGCGCATACTGTAACCGGTTCATAAACATAACGCGACCCGAGCGATGCCAACCCTACGCTGCGGAAGCCGTTGATGACACTGACGACAGTCGAACGCGCTTGATCTATAATTCGCGGAGTATAACTATAACGATCACTGACAAGCTGTGGGACTCTCATGAAAGCGCAAATTTTTAATATCCACGACGTCGTCTTATTGATGACCGTGGCAGAGTGTTTCTTGTTGGCAATCTTCCAGGCAGTATTACCGGTCACCAATCGCCTCGCCAGTATTCTCCTCAGTTGCTTCCTGCTTTGCGTAGCCGTCGGCTCAGCGTGCATCCTGGTATTGTGGAATGGTGATGTGCATATCCACCCGGTCTTTGATCGTCATTTCCTGCCCTACTTTCTGGTCACCGCGTTGATCCTCAAAGGACCGGCGCTGTACCTTTACGTCGCTTCGCTGACTCGCGAATCCTTTCATCTGCAACCACGACATTTATGGCATTTGACACCGGTAGCCGCCGCCATGCTGTGGCTGGCCATATTCCGCATAGACAGCCTGGACTTGAGTTTCCGTTCCATTGATGCCACAGATTTTTCGCGCAGCCTCGTGGATTGCGTATGGCATGTGGTTAAAGCCCTGCCATTTATTTACGGTATTGCAGCGGTGTTGTTAACCAAAAAATACCAGTCACAACTGAAAGATCAATATTCCGATTTCTCCACCACTGAGCCCGGCTGGTTAAAAGTCTTAACGATCGGCTTTCTGGTGAGCTGGAGTCTGAGCGGGATCGCACACATCATTGCGCAAACCGCCTCACCGGATGTCTCCGACAGCTTCGGCATTGCCGACAATTACGTTACGTTTATTTTGATCAATGCACTGTTCACCTACAGTTTGGTCTATGCGCATAAATTGCTGACCACCAAGCACGAACCCATCAAAGATAAACACGACGAGAAACTCACCGACAGTGCGATTGAAAAAGTGCAACAGGGTATGGAAATACAAAAGCTATACCTCAAACACAACCTGAATATTGAAGAATTTTCCAAACGTATTGATTTGCCAGTGAAGGAAGTGTCTGCGGTTATCAACAAACATTACGGCACCAACTTCTTCGAGTTTATGAATACTTACCGGGTAGAAGAGGCCAAGCGGTTATTAAGCGATGAGAAACATGCGGATATGACAGTGTTGGATGTATTGTTGCAATCCGGGTTTAACAGTAAATCTGCATTTCACCGCTTTTTTAATCGTTTGGTAGGTGTATCGCCGACGGAGTTTCGCAAAAACGGTGCACCAGATGCGGCGTTGAAGAAGGCGGCGAATGAGTAATACGTTGACCTGAATGGGTTGTCGGATTACGCCGTTGGCTAATCCGACCTACACGGACACATAAGGATTTTGTTATGACATTTGAACGGACTGTACTGGAAGGAGAATTAGTTCGGCTCGAACCGCTCGCCCGCGAGCACCTTTCCGGATTATGTGCCGCCATCACGGACGGTGAGCTTTGGAAACTCCATTTAACGCTGGTTCCTCATCCCGATAACATCGAGCAATTTTTTGATCTTGCCGAAACATCTTTCCGCAATGGTGAAGGCATCACCTACGCTATCCTTGACAAGCAAACCAATAGAGTTGCCGGTTCAACACGATTTATGAAGGCCAGCCTCGCCTATAAACGCGTAGAAATCGGCTATACCTTTCTCGGTCAATCCTGGCAGCGCACACGCACAAATACCGCAGCAAAATTTTTGCTACTCAGCCATGCGTTTGAGCAGATGCATTTGAACCGCGTGGAATTGCTGACCGATTATCTCAATACCCAATCACGCAAAGCGATCCTGCGCTTGGGCGCTAAAGAAGAAGGGATTTTACGCAGCCATATGGTCATGCCGGACGGGCGCGTGCGGGATTCGGTTATCTATAGCGTGATTAAAAACGAATGGACGGGGATAAAGCAGCACCTGGCGTTTTTACTTAATCGATAACTTATCGGATTACGCCTTTGGCTAATTCGACGGTGATGCTTTTGTAGGTCGGATTAGCGCAAGCGTAATCCGACAAAAAAATGTAAGAATAATCTCTGATCACCAAAAACGAAAAAGCCATACAAATCTGTATGGCTTTTTCGTTACATCAACACATCATTGATATTACGGCATTACCCAACGAATATTATCCACTTGAATATGCACACCTGATTGATCTTCCCATGCTGGAAGAATAACAAACGGGGTATTAAGTGCAGCCAAATTGAATGCCGGGTTGGTACCTGCATGGGCCAACATATCCGCAATATTAAGTTGAACAGTTTCCCATACGCCTTCCGCTGGATTAATGATGTAATCGCCAGTGCCTGTGGACGGACCGCTTTCGGCTTTAACAACTATTCCACCAGTGTTATCCCCATAACTGACCACCTTAATGTCGAACTCCAGGTAGCCAGCGTCTTCAAATGCAGACACATCTCTGGGTGCAGTAGATTGAATGAAAGCAAGGCCGTTATTTCCTGAATTACTGAATGTCACATCAATAACTTCGCCACGCTCAGCGTCGTTCGCCTCGCTAATTACAACATGTCCAGTATCGTTATCCCATTTACCCAGGCCAAAATCCCAATAACTGCCAACTTCTCCATCGACATAAATGTCAAAGGTGTCGGTTAGCACAACTTCATCGCTCATTTCCAAACGAATGTTATCAAACAACACATCCATCGGACCGGTTGGTTCTATAACAAACATGTTGGTGATAGCGCTCAGGTTAGCGATACCCGATTCTAGCGAGTTTCCACTAGCTATCAGCGTGGCAATATTAATACGGACTTCTGACCATTCACCGATTTCACCGAGAGTGGCTGTTACATCACTAGTTTGAGGCCAGCCACTATCCATCTTCACCAGCAGATTAGCAGCAGCATCTTTGCTATTTACCTTCACATCAAAAACTAACTCTCCGCCTGCCGCCCAAGCACTCAAATCGGTAGCACCGTTAATTATATTGAATGATATATTCCCAGCACCTACGCCTTTAACCACACTAAACACGTCGCCTCGACCTGCTTCAGCAAGTTCTGATGAGACGATCGCACCCGTAGGATTGTAGCTTTGGATCTGAAGTCCATCGATGACAGAATCATCAAAGAGAGTGAAGAGCGGTGGTGCGGCAAAATCACCTTCGTTCTCCGTACCTTCAATACGAATATTGTCAAAAGATACATCCATTTCACCGGAAGAATCGATGACAAATATATTGGCAATACTAGCGAGGCTTGCCTTACCGCCTGCCTGTAAAGAGTTACCATTGGCGATCAAAGCAGCCAGTGTGATTTCGAACGATTGCCACTCACCGACGGTGTCAGTGGGCAAGCCGACATCGCTCACACTTGGCCAGCCGCTATCCAGCTTAACAAGCAAGGTGCTGCCATCAGCAATGCTGTTTATCTTGTAATCAAACATCAATTTGCTGTCTGGAGACCAGTTGCGCAAATCCGCCGGGTCACCATTAACATTGATATAAGCGTTACCGCTGTTGCCGGTTTTAACCACGTTGATCACATCACCGCGACCGTCTTCTTCAATTTCCGCGTAAGTAACAACACCTTCCGGGTTGTAACTGCGCAGTTTCAAACCTTCGAACAGATCATCACCATAAATGGTGAGCAGCGGTGGACCATCCAGATCAACCGGGCCAATGCCGGGGCGCTCGTTACCGGCAATCAGTTCAGCACCTTCATC